>NZ_PQSQ01000030.1 GCF_002920575.1 Streptomyces sp. Ru73
GCCGTACAGGGACGGCGCCGGCTCGCGGCCAGCCGCGGCCTCGGCGAGTTCGCCGACCGCATGCGGCCCCTGCTGGTCGGCACGGTGCTGCTCTTCCTGGGCGCGGCCGCAGTGCTGCTGGCCGCCGCCGGCCTGCTGACCGGTACGTCCGGTACCGGTCCCGCCCGGCTGTCGCCCGCCGCGCTCGGCCCCTTCGCCGCTGCCCTGGCGCTCGCCGCGCTGCTCTTCCTCGCCCGCCTCCTGACCGTTCACGGTTTCCCGGCCGCGGCGGGCGCCGGCCTGGCCGCCGCCGGCGCGCTGGAGGCGGTGGCCCTCGCCACGCTCCCCGCCGGGCGGCTCCCGGGGCTGGAGGCGGTGGCCCGGCCCGTGACCGAGGCGGCCGGGCTGCTCGGCCCCGCCGTCGTCCCGGCAGCCGCCTGCACCGCCGCAGCGCTCGGTCTGTTGGCGTACGGGCTGCGCGCCTTGACCGGCGCGTCGGCGCACTCAGCGGCGCCCGGCACGGCCACGCTCCGGCCCGACGCCCCCACCCCGCCGCCCGGCCCGTCCGCGGCGACCGCCCCCTGAACCACGCGACTCCCGAGCCGCGTAGCCGCCACCCCCCGCTCCCTCCTTCGACCCTTCACGACCCCCTCTGAGGAGCCCTCGCAGATGACCGTCCACCACGCCGTACGAGGTCCGCTCGTACGAGAGCCGGCCGCAGCTCTCCCGGCCGTACGGGAGCAGTCCGCCGCCGTTCCGGCCGCCCGAGAACTGGGGGCCGCGCGATGAGGGTTCTGCTTGTCGGTGCCAACGGGTACCTCGGCCGGCACGTCGCCGACCGGCTGCTCGCCGACCCCGCCGTCCAGCTCACCGCGCTCGGCCGCGGCGACGACGCCGACGTCCGCTTCGACCTGGCCACGGGCAGTCCCGGCGCGCTCACCCGCTTCCTCGACGCGGTGCACCCGGGCGTCGTGATCAACTGCGCGGGCGCGACCCGCGGCGGCGCCCGCGACCTGACCCGGCACAACACCGTCGCGGTCGCCACGATCTGCGAGTCACTCCGGCGCAGCGGATGCGGCGCCCGTCTGGTGCACCTCGGCTGCGCTTCCGAGTACGGGCCCTCGCAGCCCGGCTCCTCCACGGCCGAGGACGCCGTGCCGCGTCCCGGCGGCCCGTACGGCGTGAGCAAGCTCGCGGCCACCGAGCTGGTCCTGGGCTCCGGTCTGGACGCGGTCGTGCTGCGGGTGTTCTCGCCGGTCGGCCCCGGCACGCCGGCCGGGTCCCCGCTGGGCCGGCTCGCCGAGGCGATGCGCCGCGCCATCCAGTCCGGCGAGGGCGAGCTGAAGCTCGGCGGCCTCGGCGTGCAGCGCGACTTCGTCGATGTACGCGACGTGGCGCGCGCCGTGCACGCCGCCTCGCTGTCCGCCGCCCAGGGAGTGGTGAACATCGGCACCGGCAAGGCCGTACGTCTTCGTGAGGCCGCCGCCGTGCTCGCCAGGGTCGCCGGGTTCGGCGGCGCGCTGCACGAGCTCGACGCGCCGCCCGGCCATGCCCCCGGGCGCGTTCCGATCCCGGGCCAGGGCGGCGACCACCACGGCGCGGGGCTGCCCGCCTACCCGTACCCGGACGGCTGCGGCAGCTGGCAGCAGGCCGACGTCCGCACCGCCCGCGACCGGCTCGGCTGGCGCCCGCGCATCGGGCTGGAGGAGTCGCTCGCCGACATCTGGATGGAGGCCGCATGTCGCATCTGACCGCGCCGACCCCGAGCCTGACGGCGGCCCTCGGCGCCGGCCCGTTCGGGGTCGGCGTCCCCGGCTACGGACATCCGCTGCTCGCCCCTGCCGAGTGGGGCGAGCTGCGCCGGCTGGCCCGGGAGGGCCCGCATCCGTACGGCGGCGGACCGCTGCACTGGGCGGTGCTGAACGTCGCCGACGGGCCCGGCTCGCGGCCGGATCCGCACTGCCTGGAGGCGGCGGGCCGGCTCCGGGAGGCCGCCGGGGCGCCGGCCGGCTTCGCGGGCGGGCGGCGGCCCCGGCTGCTCGGCCATCTGGACGCGGCGCACGGTGACCGGAGCTTCGGCGAGCTGATCTCCGAGGCGCACCGGTACCTCGACTGGTACGGCGTGGACGGCTTCATCCTGGACCGCTGTCCCACAGAGCGGACACACCTCGCCGAGACCCGCCGCGTCGCCACCACGCTGCGGGCCCTGAGGGACGACGCGTACCTCGTCTTCCGGCACGGCGCGCACCCCTGCGCCGGGTACGCGGAGTGCGCCGACCAGCTGGTCACCTTCGCCGGTCCGTGGACGGAATACCGCTGGTCACAGGTGGCGGAGTGGACCGCCGACCATCCGCCCGAGCGGTTCTGCCATCTGGTGCACGGGGTGCCCCGCACCCACCTGGAGGAGGCGCTGCGCATCGCCCGCTGGCAGGGCGCCGGCACCGTCTTCTTCACCGATCACCGGGACACGGGTGGCGGGGACGCCTGGCAGACGCTGCCCGGGTACTGGGACGAATTCGTCTCGCGAATCGGACCGGGTGTCTCGGAATGAAGAAGGGCGTGGCAGTGTTACGGGAAGAACCACCGTAATGAATTACCGACCAACGGAGTCCCCGTGTCGCTGCCACCCCTGGTAGAGCCCGCTTCGGAGCTCACCGTCGACGAGGTCCGCAGGTACTCCCGCCACCTGATCATCCCTGATGTCGGGATGGACGGGCAGAAGCGGCTGAAGAACGCCAAGGTGCTGTGTGTCGGCGCCGGTGGCCTGGGCTCGCCCGCGCTGATGTACCTGGCCGCGGCGGGCGTGGGCACGCTCGGCATCGTGGAGTTCGACGAGGTCGACGAGTCGAACCTGCAGCGCCAGATCATCCACAGCCAGGCGGACATCGGCCGCTCCAAGGCGGAGTCCGCCAAGGACAGCGTCCTCGGCATCAACCCGTACGTCACGGTCAACCTGCACCAAGAGCGCCTTGACTCCTCCAACGTCATGGACCTCTTCGCGCAGTACGACCTGATCGTCGACGGTACGGACAACTTCGCCACCCGTTACTTGGTGAACGACGCCTGCGTGCTGCTGAACAAGCCGTACGTGTGGGGCTCGATCTACCGCTTCGACGGCCAGGCGTCGGTCTTCTGGTCCGAGCACGGTCCCTGCTACCGCTGCCTGTACCCGGAGCCCCCGCCGCCGGGCATGGTGCCCTCCTGCGCCGAGGGCGGCGTCCTCGGCGTGCTGTGCGCCTCGATCGGCTCCATCCAGGTCAACGAGGCCATCAAGCTGCTCGCCGGCATCGGTGACCCGCTGGTCGGTCGTCTGATGATCTACGACGCGCTGGAGATGACCTACCGCCAGGTCAAGGTCCGCAAGGACCCGAACTGCGCGGTCTGCGGCCCGAACGCCACCGTCACCGAGCTCATCGACTACGAGGCCTTCTGCGGCGTCGTGTCGGACGAGGCCCAGGAGGCGGCGCTCGGCTCGACGATCACTCCGAAGCAGCTCAAGGAGATGATCGACGGCGACGAGAAGATCGAGATCATCGACGTCCGCGAGCCGAACGAGTACGAGATCGTCTCGATCCCCGGCGCCAAGCTGATCCCGAAGAACGAGTTCCTGATGGGCAACGCCCTCCAGGACCTGCCGCAGGACAAGAAGATCGTCCTGCACTGCAAGACGGGCGTCCGCTCCGCCGAGGTCCTCGCGGTCCTGAAGTCCGCGGGCTTCTCGGACGCGGTGCACGTCGGTGGCGGCGTCATCGGCTGGGTCAACCAGATCGAGCCGGAGAAGCCGGTCTACTGACCGTCCGCGCCCACTGGAGCGCAGGAAGGCCCGTCCGCGATGCGGACGGGCCTTCCGCATGCTGAGCGGGTGCCGGGGCGTGCGGCTGCGGGTGTGCGCCGACGGGCGTACGGAAGCGCTCGTGCCACCGGTTCCGCGCGGGCGGGTGCGCCCGGGGACGCCAGGGCGCCGCGCGGGCGCGGGGCTTTCCGGCCGCGCCGTAAACCGGTACCGCGGCCTGATGGCACCGCCGTACCGTTGCCGCATGGACGACTTCTTCCCGCCGCCGCGGCCGAGAGACGAAGAGCCCATCGAGGAGACGGGGTTCGACCGCGTGCCCTGGGAGGGCGCGCCCGAGGACATCATCGGCGGCATCGTGCCGCTGGAGCGGGTGCTGGCCCGCAACGACCACCTCGCCATCGTCGCGACCCAGGCAGTCGCCTACGCGGACGGCGTGGAGATCCGGCTGCGGCTGCGCGCCCGGCGCCGCCCCGGCATGAGCCGCGAGGAGTGGGCGCTGGTCTCCCGCGGGATCTGGGGGTACGACGACGACCCCTGGCAGGTCGCAGAGGCGGAGGCAGCGGCCGCGCAGGGCCGGCACCCGGACGGGCTGCTGCGCTTCGGGGTGCGCTTCGCTGACGGCTCCGTGGTGACCACCGTCGACGAGCGCGACGACGAGGACGAGTGGCCGGGACAGCGCCCGGACCGGCCGGTGCTGAGCCTGAACGAGGAGGGCGGCGGCAGCTCCGGCGAGAACATCGACAGCGAGTACGCGCTCTGGCTGTGGCCGCTGCCCCCGCCGCAGCTCTTCGAACTGGCGGTGAAGTGGCCCCTGCTGGGCGTGGACCTGACCTTCACGCCGCTGGACGGCGCGGAGATCGCGGCGGCCGCGGCCCGCGCCCGCCCCTTCTGGGACGACTGACCGGCCGATCTACGGGACGCGCGGCCCGCTGCGTACGGAGGGGCCGCGCCGCGCCGTGTACGAAGGGGCCGCGCCCCGCTGCGTACGGAGACGGCGCGTGCCGCTGCGTACGGAGGAGGCGCGTGCCGCCTGCCTCCGTACGCCTTCGATCACCGCGCTTCCCGGCCCGCCGGGCGCGTCACAGCGCTCCCTTGCGCGTCAGGAACGTGAAGGACAGCCAGCCCGGCAGGACCGGCAGCCAGAACGTCATCAGCCGGAACAGCAGCACCGCCGACAGGGCCGTGTCACTGCCCAGCCCGGCAGCCGTCAGCAGACCGGTCAGGGCCAGTTCCACGGCGCCGACGCCGCCCGGCGTGGGTGCCGCCGAGCCGAGCGCGTTGCCCGCGAGGAAGACGACCGCGATGCTCGCGTAGGAGATCTGGTCGCCGCCCCCGAAGGCGCGGATCGAGGCGTCCAGGCACATCACGTTCGCCGCCGTCAGCAGCAGCATCCCGCCGATGCCGGTGACCAGCTTCTTCGGCCGCTGCAGCACGTCGAGCATGCGCGGCACCACACCGGCGAACAGCGACCGCACCCGGGTGACGACGAACTTGCGCAGCGCCGGGATGGCCGTGACCACCAGGGCCAGCACCGCCGCCGTCAGCAGGCCGGCGATGACCGTACGGGACGGCGACAGCGACGGCGTGCGTTCCGTACCGGTCAGATAGCCGAAGGTCAGCAGCAGCAGGATGTGGCTGCCGAGACCGAACAGCTGGGAAGCGCCCACGCTCGCCACCGCGAGGCCCGGCCGGATGCCGGCCCGCTGCAGGAAGCGCGCGTTGAGCGCCACGCCGCCCACCGCGGCCGGCGCGACCAGCTTCACGAAGTTGCCCGCGACCTGTGCGATCACCGTCCGGAGGAAGGAGACCTTCTCGGGGACGAAGCCGAGCAGGCTGAGCGCCGCCGCGATGTAGGTCAGCGCCGAGAAGACCAGCGCGGCCGCCACCCAGCCCCAGTTCGCCTCGCCGATGACCTGGTCGAACTTCACGTGGGTGAGCTGCGAGAGCAGGAAGTACGCGGCGAAGGCGCCCGCGATCCAGCTGACCAGCGTGCGCGGGCTGATCCGCTCCAGTTTGGCCGGTTCCACCGGTGCGGTCGGCCGGATCAGGAGCACCTGGCGGCGGATCTGGGAGAGCAGGTCCTCCTCGCGGGCCTCCTCCATCGCCTCGTCCAGCGCCCGCTTCTCGGCGTTCTTCTCGGCGCGCAGCGTCTTGCGGTCCGTGCGGCCCTCGGCCGCCTTGGCGGCCTTGGCCGCCTGGGAGGCCGCCAGGACGGCCTCACGCTCCCGCTTGGCCCGTTCCCTGGCCAGGTGGCGCAGCGTGGCCCTGGTCGTCCGGCTGAGCGCGATCGGCTGCAGCAGCGGCAGGCTGTCCGCCACCGCGTCCGGGCCGAGCACCTCGACCGCCGCCTGCACGCTGCGCTCCGCGCCGACCCGCAGGCCCAGCGTGGTGAGCAGCTGCGCGACGTCCATCCGCAGCACCACGTCACCGGCGGCGATCTCGCCGCCGCGCAGATCGGTCAGGACGACCGTGCCGGAACGATCCACCAGCAGCGCGTCACCGACCAGCCGCCGGTGCGCGATGCGTCGCGACTGCAGCGCGGCGACCTGCTGCCAGGCGTTGTCCATCAGCTCGTCGGTGATCTCGTCGTCCGCGAGCGCGTCCAGGGTGCGGCCCCCGACGTGCTCGTACACGAGCATCACGGCGTCCGGGCCCAGCTCGGAGGTGGCGATCAGCTTCGGCGCGTTCGCCCCGGCGGCGATCGCCGCGTACGCCAGCAGCGCCTCCTGCTCCAGCGCCTGGCGCAGCGACTGGAGGCTGCGGCGCTGGTTGATGCCGCGCAAGGAGAGCCGCCGCCACACGCGGTAGAAGAAGCCCTGCGCCTGCTGCTCCCGGTCCACGACGGTGACGTCGATGGGCGGGCCGTCCTCCAGGGTGACGATGTACCGGCGGCCGCGGTCGGAGTGCTCCGGGTACGCGGTGTCCTCCGCGCGCAGCGCGCTGACCGGCCGGAAGCCGACGCGGCGCAGGCCGGCGAGGAGGTTCTGGCCGGTGGGCCGGACGTTCGGGGAGCCGACCGCGTACAGCGTGCCGAAGGCGACCGTGTACCCGATCAGCACGGTCGTGACGATGGCGAACGGCGTGGTGTACCGGCCGACGAGCACCGCGAAGGCGTCGAGCAGCAGCACGCACCACATGGCCACGCGCCAGCGCGGCCTACGGGACATGCCGACGGCCGTCATGTAGGCGATGACGGGTGCGAGGTAACTGTGCACGGGGGCGGTGATGGCCCCGTTGCCCAGCGGCTGGGTGAGCGCGTCCCGGATGGACTCCGGCGCGGCCTCGGCCACCCAGAGGTCCGTCGCGAGCGACACCCCGTGGGCCAGTACGGCCGCGAGTACGCCGTCCGCGATCCGGAGGCCGTCCCGTTTGATCAGCCGTTCGATCGCGAACGCCACCGGAACGATCAGTACCGCAATGCTCGCGGTCAGTCCGGCGAAGGTGATCAGTAGCTGGGGCGCCTGTCCGGCCCCCTTGCCGATGTCGTTCTCCAGGCCCTGCGTCGTGCCGTGCGCGAACGTCGCCAGCCCCAGGACCAGCGCGATCCCGACGATGCCGAGCAGGAAGCGCAGCAGGTCGAAGGGGCGGTGCACACGTGCGGGCAGCAGCGGCTCGTCACCCGAGACGTGGTCGACGTGGAACTCGCTGCCGGGGCACTCGCCGGCGGCACGGCCCGCCCTGTCGGGGCGGTCGGTCCGCTCCGTACGGGGGACCTTCGCGGCGCCCGGTCTGTCGGCGTCCTGCCCTGAGGCGTCGTCGCGCGACGCACCCGGTGGCGGGCGCTCGTCCTTCGGAGTGCGGCCGGCGGCAGCCCCCGTGCCCTCGGGCACGTCGGCCCGCCCGGCCTGCTCGGTCGTACTTGCCATGTCGGTCGTGGAAGCCCTTCCCCGTCGTAGCGGCTGTCCCGGTGTCTGCTCCGGCTGGTCCTGCTGCTCCGGCTTCCTCTTGCTCGTTCCGTCGGTCTCGGCCCCGGTGTCGGGCCGGGGCGTGTGGTCGGTGTCGCTGCTGTCGGATCCTGTGGAGCCGTGGTCGGCGGTGCTGCCCCCGGACCGCGGCAGCGCCTCAGGAGCGCCCGCCTCCCCTGGAGGCGCCGCGCTCTGATGCTGCTCAGCCGTCTCTTCTTGATCTCGTATCACCAGTCACCGCCCGGAAGATGGTGGCACGGCCCTGGTGCGGAGGGGGGCATCAGGGTGCATTTCGGGGGCGCGGGAAGCGCAGCGTACGCCGCGTCGGCCGTCCGTGCACGCGCCGTCACCGCCGTGGCGGGGAACGAGGGGCGTTGTCGGTGGCGTGCGGCAGGATGGGCCGAATGAGTGGGACCGGAGAGAGCGGGAGTGGCGCCCCGGGCGGCGAGCTGCCGGAGTACGCGGACCGCGTGCTCGACGTGGCCGAGCGGATTCCGCCGGGCCGGGTGATGACCTACGGGGACGTCGCCGAGTACCTCGGTGACGGCGGGCCGCGGCAGGTGGGACGCGTGATGGCGCTGTACGGCGGCGCCGTGCCGTGGTGGCGCGTCGTCCGCGCGGACGGCGTCCTGCTGCCGGGCAGCGAGCGGCGCGCGCTCCAGCACTACCGCACCGAGGGCACGCCGCTGCGCGAGCCGACGCGCACGGCCGGCTCCCGCGAGGAGCGCACGATGCCGCGGCTGGACATGGCGCGGGCACGGTGGGACGGCAGCGAGCCGGGCGCGGGCGGCGCTCCGGGCGGCGCGGACTGAGCACACTGCTCCCGGGGGCGCGTACGAGGTGCGCGCGGCCGCCCGTTCCCGCCGTCCCGTCGCGGGACGCGCTGCGGCTCGTGCGCCGCGTGGCGTAGCGTCGGGCGCAGCCACCACGACGGACACCACCACCCATACCACCTCACACTTCAGCACCGCTCGCATCGGCAATCCTTGTCCGTAACACCAGCATCACCGCAGACCGGGCGCCCGGCATCACTCGCCGGACACCCGTCTCCACCGCATCCGCACACCAGGACCCCAGTACCACCGCAACCGCACCCCAGACCCCTGCACAGGCGATCCACGTGAGTTCCTCCCCCTCGGCGATTCCGGAGCCCCGGCCGTACCCGCGGCCGGCGCGCCGGGATGCCCCCGGCGCGTACCGCCTGGTCCGCACGCGCCCGGAGGCGGTCCGTCCTCCTGCCTTGGACGCACGCCAGCGCGCGGTGGTTGACCACGAGGACGGCCCGCTGCTGGTGCTCGCCGGTCCCGGTACGGGCAAGACCACGACGCTCGTCGAGGCGGTCACCCGGCGGGTGCGCGAGGGCACCGACCCGGAGCGGATCCTCGTCCTCACCTTCAGCCGCAAGGCCGCCGTGGAGCTGCGCGACCGGATGGCGGCCCGGCTGAGCCACGAGCCCCCGGACGGGCCGGACACGCCGTACGCGGACGGCGCGGCACCCGGCGAGGGCGAGGAGGCACCCGGCGAGGGCAACAGGGCGCGTGACGCCGGCGGCGCGCCCGCGCCTGCCCCCGTGCACCGGACGGGCGGCCCGCAGGCCACCACCTTCCACTCCTTCTGTTACGCGCTGGTCCGCGCCCATCAGGACGCCGACCTCTTCGCCGACCCGCTGCGCCTGCTCTCCGGCCCCGAGCAGGACCTCGTCGTCCGCGAGCTGCTGGCGGGCCAGGCCGAGCTGGCCCGCGAGGACCGCGCGCTGGTCGGCTGGCCGGACGAGCTGCGCGCCTGTCTGACCACCCGCGGCTTCGCCGACGAGGTGCGCGCCGTGCTCGCGCGCAGCCGCGAGCTGGGCCTCGGCCCGGACGCGCTCGGCGACTTCGCGCGCCGTACGGGGCGGCCCGACTGGGGCGCCGCCGCCGGCTTCCTCGCCGAGTACCTCGACGTGCTGGACGCCCAGGGCGTGCTGGACTACGCCGAGCTGGTGCACCGCGCGGTGCTGCTCGCCGAGCGCCCCGAGGTGGCGGCCGAGCTGGCGCGCCGGTACGACGCGGTCTTCGTCGACGAGTACCAGGACACCGATGCCGCGCAGGTCCGGCTGCTGCGCGCGCTCGCCGGGAACCACGGGCCCGCGCGCCCCGGGGCGGGCGGCGGCCGCACCCTGGTCGCCTTCGGCGACCCCGACCAGTCCGTCTACGCGTTCCGGGGTGCCGACATCAACGGCATCCTCGACTTCCCGGAGACCTTCCGGCGCGCGGACGGCACGCCCGCGCCCGTACAGGTGCTGCGCACCGCCCGCCGTTCGGGTGCCGCGCTGGTCGCCGCCACCCGGCTGCTCACCCGGCGCATGCCGCTCAACCGGCTGCCGGCGCGCCAGGTCAGGGAGCACCGCGAGCCGGAACCGGTGCGGGACGGCGGCCGGGTCGAGGTGTACACGTACCCGACGGCCGGCGCCGAGCTGGACAACATCGCCGACATCCTCCGCAGGGCCCACCTGGAGGACGGCGTCCCCTGGCAGGACATGGCCGTCCTGGTGCGCGCCGGCGGCCGCTCGATCCCGTCCGTACGCCGCGCCCTCACCTCGGCCGGCGTCCCCCTCGACATCGACGGCGACGACCTCCCGCTGCGCCACGAGCCCGCGGTCGCCCCGCTGCTGCTGGCGCTGCGGGTGGCGGCGACGGACGCCCCGGTGACGCACGGGACGGGCGCGGACGCCGGGGAGGGGCTGTACGGGCCCCAGGACGAGCTGGCCGCGGTCCAGGACGCGCTGGACGAGGCCGAGGACGAGCCGGCGGGTGACGAGGGTGCCGGGGAGGCCGGGGCTCCGGACGAGGCCGCGGAGGGGACCGTGACGCCCGCCGGGGCCGACGCGAGCGACGAGTCCGCCGACGCCGGGGCCCCGGGCTCTGACGCGACCGACGCCCCGGCCGCGTACACCCGGATCGCCCCCGAGGTGGCCATGGAGCTGCTCACCTCGCCGCTCGGCGGGATGGACGCCGCCGACCTGCGGCGGCTCGGGCGGGCCCTCCGGGAGGAGGAGCGGGCCGCAGGACAGGCCGTGCCGCGCCCCTCGGACGTGCTGATCGCCGAGGCGCTGGACGAGCCCGAACGCCTCGTGGCGCACGACCCGGCCTACGCGCGCGGCGCCCAGCGGCTCGGGCTGCTGCTGCGCAAGGCCCGCGAGCTGCTCGCCGGCGGCGGCACCGCCGAGCAGGCCCTGTGGGAGCTGTGGGACGGCACCCCCTGGCCGGGGCGGCTCGAACGGGCCGCCCGGCGCGGCGGCGCCGCGGGCCGCAACGCCGACCGCGACCTGGACGCCGTGGTCGCCCTCTTCGAGACCGCGGCGCGCGCCGAGGAGCGCACCGGCGGCCGGGGCGCCCTGAACTTCCTGGAGGAGCTGGACAACCAGGACATCGCGGCCGACACGCTGACCCGCCGTACGGTGCGCCCCGACGCGGTGCGCCTGATGACCGCGCACCGCTCCAAGGGCCTGGAGTGGCGCCTCGTCGTGGTCGCCGGCGTACAGGAAGGGCTCTGGCCCGACCTGCGCCGCCGCGGCTCGCTCCTGGAGGCCGACCGGATCGGCCGGGACGGCCTTGCCGCACCGCTCACCCCCGGGGCGCTGCTCGCCGAGGAGCGCCGGCTGTTCTACGTGGCGGCGACCCGCGCCCGGGAGCGCCTGGTCGTCACCGCCGTGAAGGCCGCCGCCGACGACGGCGACCAGCCCTCCCGCTTCCTCAGCGAGCTGGGCGTCGACCCGGTGGACGTCACCGGTCGCCCGCGCCGCCCCCTGTCGGTCGCCGCGCTCGTGGCCGAGCTGCGCGCCACGATCGTGGACCCCGCGGCCTCCGAAGCGCTGCGCACGGCCGCCGTGGAGCGGCTGGCCCGGCTGGCCGCGCTCCGGGACGAGGAGGGCCGACCCCTGGTGCCCGCCGCGCATCCGTACCGCTGGTGGGGCCTGTACGAGCCGACGCACAGCTCCGTACCGCTGCGCGACCCGGACACCCCCGTGGCCCTCTCGGGCAGCGCGCTCGACCAGCTCGCGAACGCCTGCGCGCTCCAGTGGTTCCTGGGCCGGGAGGTCAAGGCGGACGCGCCCGCGACCGCGGCCCAGGGCTTCGGCAACGTGGTGCACGTGCTGGCCGACGAGGTCGCCTCCGGCCGTACCCCCGCCGACCTCGCCGTCCTGATGGAGCGGCTGGACTCGGTGTGGGACGCGCTGGCCTTCGATGCGCCCTGGAAGTCGCGGCAGGAGAAGGACAACGCGCGCGCCGCCCTGGAGCGCTTCCTGCGCTGGCACGTCATGGAGCGCGAGGAGCTCGGCCGCACCACGGTCGCCACCGAGCACGGCTTCGACGTCACGCTGCGGGCCGGGACGGACGAGGAGTACGCGGTCCGCATCCGCGGCAGCATGGACCGCGTCGAGGCCGACGCGGACGGCCGCGCGTACGTCGTGGACTTCAAGACCGGCAAGAGCAGGCCGACCGGCCCCGAGGTGGCCCGGCATCCGCAGCTCGCCGTGTACCAGCTCGCGGTACGGGAGGGCGCCGTCGACGAGGTCTTCGGGGGCCGCACCCCGCAGCCCGGGGGAGCGGAGCTGGTGCATCTGCGGCAGGGCGCCGCCAAGAAGGACGGCGGCGACGCGCTCCCCGTGGTGCAGGCCCAGCAGCCCCTGGAGGGCGAGTGGGTCGGCGAGCTGCTGGCCACGGCAGCGGGGCGTGTCCTGGAGGAGCGCTTCGTCCCCTCGACCGGTAAGCACTGCACGCACTGCGCCTTCAAGAGCTCCTGCTCGGCACGGCCCGAGGGACAGCACGTCGTCGAGTGACGGTCCGCCCCACTGACCGGCTGTTTTGCCACGTTGTCAGTGCCGCCCGTTACGGTCTCGGACGTGTCCGCACGCATCACCGACCCCGAGCAGCTCAAGCAGCTGCTGGGCATCCCGTTCACCCCGGAGCAGCTGGCCTGTATCACCGCGCCGCCCGCCCCGCAGGTGATCGTGGCCGGCGCCGGTTCCGGCAAGACGACGGTCATGGCCGCCCGGGTGGTGTGGCTGGTGGGCACCGGACAGGTCGCCCCCGAGCAGGTCCTCGGCCTGACGTTCACCAACAAGGCCGCCGGCGAGCTGGCCGAGCGGGTGCGCGCCGCCCTGCTCGCCGCCGGCGTGACCGACCCCGACCCGGCGCCGCCCGGCCACGGGAGCGCCGACGACGCCCCCGGCGAGCCCCGCATCTCCACGTACCACGCCTTCGCCGGCCAGCTCCTGAAGGACCACGGCCTGCGCATCGGGATCGAGCCCAGCGCCCGGCTGCTCGCCGACGCCACCCGCTTCCAGCTCGCAGCCCGGGTGCTGCGCGAGGCGCCGGGCCCGTATCCCGCGCTCACCACCTCGCTGCCCGCCCTCGTGGAGGACCTGCTCGCCCTCGACGGGGAGCTGGCCGAGCACCTCGTCACCCCCGAGGAGCTGCGCGCGTACGACACGAGGCTGCTCGCCGAGCTCGGCGCCGCCAAGCTCAGCAACGCCGAGCTGCGCAAGGTCCCCGAGGCGGTGCAGGGCCGCCTGGAGCTGCTCGAACTGGTCGAGGCGTACCGCGGCGAGAAGCGCCGCCGCGACCTCCTCGACTTCGGCGACCAGATCGCCCTCTCCGCCACGCTCGCCACCACGCGCCCCGAGGTGGGCCGGCTGCTGCGCGAGGAGTTCGCCGTCGTCCTGCTGGACGAGTACCAGGACACCTCCGTGGCCCAGCGCCTGCTGCTCTCCGGGCTCTTCGGCGGGGGCACGGGGCACGCCGTCACCGCCGTCGGCGACCCCTGCCAGGCCATCTACGGCTGGCGCGGCGCCTCCGTCGCCAACCTCGACGACTTCCCCCGGCACTTCCCGTTCGCCGACGGCACCCCGGCGCGCCGCTTCGCGCTCAGTGAGAACCGCCGCAGCGGCGGCCGCCTCCTGGACCTCGCCAACGGCCTGGCGGCCCCGTTGCGCGAGCGCCACGAAGGCGTCGAGGCGCTTCGCCCCGCGCCCGGCGCGGAGCGCGACGGCATCGTGCGCTGCGCCCTGCTGCCCACCCACGCCGACGAGATGCGCTGGCTCGCCGACTCCCTGGCCCACCTGGTCCGTACCGGCACGCCGCCCGGCGAGATCGCCGTCCTGTGCCGCACGGCCGGCGATTTCGCGCGCATCCAGGGCGAGCTGGTGGCCCGCGACATCCCGGTGGAGGTGGTGGGCCTCTCCGGCCTGCTGCACCTTCCGGAGGTCGCCGACCTGGTCGCCGTCTGCGAGGTGCTGCAGGACCCCACGGCCAACGCCGCCCTGGTCCGCCTCCTCGTCGGGCCGCGCTGGCGCATCGGCCCCCGGGACCTCGCCCTGCTGGGCCGTCTCGCCCGGACACTCGTCCACCGCGACGACCCCTCCAACGACCCCGAGCGGCGCCTCGCCGAGGCCGTGGAGGGCACCGACCCGGCCGAGGTGATCTCGCTCGCCGACGCCCTGGACACGTTCCTCGGCACGGACCCCGGCGCCCCCGGGGAGGACGAGCCGGGGGCCGGGCTGCCCTTCTCGGCCGCCGCCCGGGTCCGCTTCGCGCACCTCGCCGCCGAGCTGCGTGAGCTGCGCCGCTCCCTCGGCGACCCCCTGATGGACGTGCTGCACCGGGTCCTGGCCACCACGGGGCTCGATGTCGAGCTGTCCGCCTCCCCGCACGCCCTGGCCGCGCGCCGTCGCGAGACCCTGGGCTCCTTCCTCGACATCGCCGCGGGGTTCGCCGCCCTGGACGGCGAGGCGACGCTGCTGGCCTTCCTCGGGTTCCTCCGCACGGCCGTGCAGCACGAGAAGGGCCTGGACAGCTCCCTCCCGGGCGGCGAGAACACCGTCAAGGTGCTGACCGCGCACAAGTCCAAGGGCCTGGAGTGGGACGTCGTCGCCGTACCGGGACTGGTCGAGAAGCAGTTCCCCAGCGGCCAGGCGCGCGAGTCCTGGACCAGCCAGGCCAAGGTGCTGCCGCACGCCCTGCGCGGCGACGCCGACACCCTGCCGGACGTGCCCGAGTGGGACAGCCGCGGCCTGAAGGCCTTCAAGGAGGCGATGAAGGACCACCAGGCCACCGAGGAGCTGCGCCTCGGGTACGTCACGTTCACCCGCCCCCGCTCGCTCCTGCTCGGCTCCGGCCACTGGTGGGGGCCCGACCAGAAGAGGCCGCGCGGCCCGTCCGCCTTCCTGGACGCGCTGCGCGCGCACTGCGAGGCGGGCCACGGCGAGGTCGAGGAGTGGGCCGACCCGCCCGAGGAGGACGCGGAGAACCCCGCCCTCGTGGCCGCCGCCGACGACGCCACGGGGGAGTGGCCGCTCCCGCTGGACCCGGAGGCCATGGCCCGGCGCCGGGCCGCGGCGGAGGCCGTACTGGCCAGGGTGCGGCACCTGGAGGGCGGCACCCCTGCGGCCCCCTCGGAGCCCGCCGAGCCGCCGCAGGGCCCGGCCGGCCCGCCGGACGACCCCGACTGGCCGGCCGAGGAGCCCGCGTACGAGGACGAGGAGCGGTACGGGGATCCGTACGCCGAAGACCCCGACGAGGCCCACGGCGACCCGTACGACGAGCCCTGCGAGGACACGTACGCCGAGGACCCGTACAACGACCCGTATGCCGAGGACGAGGCGTACGGCGCCCCGGACGACGCCTCGCACCCCGGCCACCCCGCGCGCACCGCGCCCGGCGCCGCCATACCGGCAGCGCGGGACGGCGACGCCGCCGACGCCGCGGCCTCGCTGACCCCCGAGGAGCGGCGGACCGTCGCCTCCTGGGACCGCGACCTCGACGCGCTGGCGGGCGAGCTGCGCCGCTCCCGGGCCCGCGTCCAGGACGTACCGCTGCCCTCCTCGCTCAGTGCCTCGCAGATGATGCGGCTGGCCGCCGACCCGGACGGCTTCGCGCGCGAGCTGGCCCGGCCGATGCCCCGCCCGCCGCAGCCCGCAGCGCGCCGCGGCACCCGCTTCCACGCCTGGGTGGAGTCCCGCTTCGAGGAGCTGACGCTGCCGATGCTGGGCCCCGAGGAGCTGCCCGGCGGCGACCCCGAGGAGCCGGACGGGGACGGCATCGCCGACGAGCGGGACCTCGCCGCACTGAAGGAGGCGTTCGCCCGCACCCCGTATGCGCAGCGCACGCCGCACAGAGTGGAGGTCCCCGTCCAGCTCACCCTCGCGGGCCGCCTCATTCGCGGCCGCATCGACGCCGTCTACCGCCTCGACCCCGACCCACAGGCGGCGGACGGCTACGACGGTCCCCGCTACGAGATCGTCGACTGGAAGACCGGCCGCAGCCAGGACGCCGACCCGCTCCAGCTGGCCCTGTACCGCCTCGCCTGGGCCGAGCGGCGCGGCGTCCCGCTCGCCGCGGTGCGCGCCGCCTTCCTGTACGTCCGCAGCGGCGAGCTGGTGCGTCCGGCCCACCTCCCGGGCCGTCGCGAGCTGGAGCGCATCCTGCTCGGCGAGGAGCCCGGCGGCAGCGGCGACACGACCGCAGCCGGCGGCGCTCACGACGGTGACCAGGCGTACCCGGCGGGTCACGGAGGTGAGACCGGCGACCGTACGACCCATGCGGGCCGATAGGCTCAGGGGTATGAGCAGCACCCCGGACAGCGCTGTCCGCACGTACATCAGCAGCCGACGTGACGCCTTCCTCGAAGACCTCGGCGCCTGGCTGCGCATCCCCTCCGTGTCGGCCGACCCCGGCCACGCACCCGATGTACGCCGCAGCGCCGAATGGCTGGTCGCCAAGCTCACCGAGACCGGCTTCCCGACCGCCGAGGTCTGGGAGACCGAGGGCCTGCCCGCGGTGTTCGCCGAGTGGCCGTCCGGCGACCCGGACGCCCCGACGGTGCTCGTCTACGGCCACCACGACGTGCAGCCCGCAGCCCCCGAGGACGGCTGGCACACCGACCCCTTCGAGCCGCACATCACGGACGGCAGGCTCTACGCGCGCGGCGCCGCCGACGACAAGGGCCAGGTCTTCTTCCACACCCTAGGGGTGCGCGCGCACCTCGCCGCCACGGGACGCAGCGCGCCCGCCGTCAACCTGAAGCTGCTCATCGAGGGTGAGGAGGAGTCCGGCTCGCCGAACTTCCCCGCCCTGATCGCGAAGCACGCGCACCGCCTCGCGTGCGACGCCGTGATCGTCTCCGACACCGGCATGTGGGCCGAGGACACCCCGACCGTATGCACGGGCATGCGCGGCCTCACCGACTGCCAGATCGACCTGTACGGGCCCGACCAGGACATCCACTCCGGCTCCTTCGGCGGCGCCGTGCCGAACCCCGCCACCGAGGCGGCCCGGCTGGCCGCTGCCCTGCACGACGCGGACCGCAGGGTCGCGATCCCCGGCTTCTACGACGGCGTGATCGAGCTGACCGAGCGGGAGCGCGAGCTCTTCGCCGAGCTGCCCTTCGACGAGGACCAGTGGCTGCGTACGGCCCATTCGCACGCCGCCCTCGGCGAGGCGGGCTACTCGGTACTGGAACGCATCTGGGCCCGCCCCACGGCCGAGGTCAACGGCATCGGCGGCGGCTACCAGGGCCCCGGCGGCAAGACCATCGTGCCCGCCCGAGCCCAGCTGAAGCTGTCGTTCCGGCTCGTCGCGGGCCAGGACGCCGCAGCGGTCCAGCAGGCCGTCCGCTCCTGGGTCGCCGACCGGCTGCCCCCAGGCATCCGGCACGACATCACCTTCTGGGGCGCCACCAGGCCCTGCCTGACCCCGCTGGACCACCCCGCCCTGCAGTCGGTCGCCCGCGCCATGGGCCGGGCCTTCGAGCAGAAGATCCGCTTCACCCGTGAGGGCGGCTCGGGGCCCGCCGCCGACCTCCAGGACGCCCTCGGCGCCCCGGTGCTCTTCCTCGGCATCTCCGTGCCCTCCGACGGCTGGCACGCGCCCAACGAGAAGGTCGAGCTGGACCTGCTCCTGAAGGGCGTCGAGACCGCGGCGTACCTGTGGGGCGACCTGGCGGAGAACTGGCGCCCGGCATGACCCGACCGCCACGGTCGCGGCCTCCCGCCGGCCCGCGCCCCGCATACGTACGCAGCCCGCATCTCTCGCACAGGGGGAGTTGGAAACTCCAGTGACCACCCGGACCGATCACGACGCACACCGGCCCATCACCTTCAGCGCCGACAGCGGCATCGACCGCAGCGCGCACCACCGACTCGACGAGGCCTGGCTCGCCGCTGCATGGAGCCACCCGACGACGCGCGTCTTCGTGGTCTCCGGCGGTCAGGCCCTCGTGGACGACACCCCCGACGGCCGCACCGAACTGGTCATGACGCCCTCCTTCGAGGCGCCGATGACCGAGACCCACCGGTACTACCTCGGGCAGGACGAGGACGGCGTCCGCTACTTCGCACTGCAGAAGGACTCCCTGCCGGGGCGCATGGACCAGTCCGCGCGCCCTGCCGGGCTGCGCGAGGCCGGACTGCTGCTCTCCGAGCGCGACGCCGGCCTCCTCGTGCACGCCGTCGCGCTGGAGAACTGGCAGCGGCTGCACCGCTTCTGCTCGCGCTGCGGCGAGCGCACGGTCATCGCGGCGGCGGGCCACATCCGCCGCTGCCCGGCCTGCGGCGCCGAGCACTACCCGCGTACCGACCCGGCCGTGATCATGCTCGTCACCGACGAGGAGGACCGCGCGCTCCTGGGCCGCCAGGTGCACTGGCCCGAAGGCCGGTTCTCCACGCTCGCCGGCTTCGTGGAGCCGGGCGAGTCCATCGAGCAGTCGGTGCGCCGCGAGGTCTACGAAGAGGCCGGCGTGGTCGTCGGGGACGTCGAGTACGTCGCCAGCCAGCCCTGGCCCTTCCCGTCCAGCCTGATGCTCGGCTTCATGGCCCGTGCCACGCAGCCCGAGATCCAGGTGGACGGCGAGGAGATCGAGGAGGCCCGCTGGTTCTCCCGCGACGACCTGCGCAAGGCCTTCGAGTCGGGCGAGGTGCTGCCGCCCTACGGCATCTCCATCGCGGCCCGCCTGATCGAGCTCTGGTACGGGAAGCCGCTGCCGAAGCCCTGACGGCCGCAGACGTGCGCGAGGGCCGGAACCGTACGGTTCCGGCCCTCTGCGTGTCCGGCCTCACAGCGCGGGCCGCGCAATGGCGTGCGCGGGCCTCAGGCGCCGAGCTTCTCCTTGATCCACGCGAGCGGCGGGTTGCCCATCGCGTGCTGCTCGCCGCCGCCCTCGGGGACCACGACGACGGTCGGCACCAGCTGGTTGCCGTCGTTCACGGTCTCCACGTACTTCGCGGACTCGGGGTCCTGCTCGATGTTGATCTCGGTGTACGCGATGCCCTCGCGGTCCATCTGGCCCTTGAGCCGACGGCAGTAACCGCACCAGGTGGTGCTGTACATCGTGACAGTGCCCGCCATGAGTCTCGCGCTCCTTCTTGCTGCTCAGCTTGGTGCTGCTCGGCGTGACCGCGGCGGATTGCCGCGACCGCAGTGGTTCAACGCGCACCTACCCCGGACCATTCCCGGCCCTCCGGCGGCGCGCGCAGGTCCCCTTCCCGCCCCGTTCGGGCACTTCCCGCCCCGAACATGCCGGCCCCCTTCCGGGCCTGCGCAAAAGTACGACCATCGGCCGCGGCTGTGGACAACATTCCCGGCCGCCGCCGGGGACCTGGCAGCATGGCGGGGTGACAGCAGCATCGGACCCCACCCTCTTCCCGCACGCACCGCAGACGTCGAACTTCCCCGCCGCCCCGGCGGACGCCGACGCGGTGCTGGAAGGGCTCGACCCCGAGCAGCGCGAGGTCGCCACCGCGCTGCACGGTCCCGTCTGCGTGCTGGCCGGTGCGGGCACGGGCAAGACCCGCGCGATCACCCACCGCATCGCCTACGGCGTCCGCGCGGGCATCCTCCAGCCGAACACCGTCCTCGCCGTCACCTTCACCAACCGCGCGGCGGGCGAGATGCGCGGCCGGCTGCGCCAGCTCGGCGCCGCAGGCGTCCAGGCCCGCACGTTCCACTCCGCCGCACTGCGCCAGCTCCAGTACTTCTGGCCCAAGGCCGTCGGCGGCGAGGTCCCGCGGCTGCTGGAGCGCAAGGTCCAGCTGGTCGCCGAGGCCGGCGTCCGCTGCGGCATCCGGCTGGACCGCACCGAGCTGCGCGACGTCACCGGCGAGATCGAGTGGTCCAAGGTCACCCAGACCGTGCCGGCGGACTACCCCGCCGCCGTCGTCAAGGCCACCCGCGAGGCGCCCCGCGACCCCGCCGAGATCGCCCAGATCTACCGCACCTACGAAGACCTCAAGCGCGAGCGCGGCGTCATCGACTTCGAGGACGTGCTGCTGCTCACGGTCGGCGTGCTCCAGGAGCGCCCGGACATCGCCGAGCAGGTCCGCGCCCAGTACCAGCACTTCGTCGTCGACGAGTACCAGGACGTCAGCCCCCTCCAGCAGCGCCTGCTGGAGCTGTGGCTCGGCGACCGCGACAGCCTCTGCGTGGTCGGCGACGCCAGCCAGACGATCTACAGCTTCACCGGCGCCACCCCCGACCACCTGCTGAACTTCCGCACCCGCCACCCCGGCGCGACCGTCGTGAAGCTGGTCCGCGACTACCGCTCCAGCCCGCAGATCGTCCACCTCGCCAACGGCCTCCTCGCCCAGGCCCGTGGCCGCGCCGCCGAGCACCGCCTGGAGCTGATCTCCCAGCGCGAGGCGGGCCCGGAGCCGGTCCACGTCGAGTACGGCGACGAGCCCGCCGAGGCCGAGGGCACCGCCCGCCGCATCCGCGACCTCATCGCCTCCGGCGTGCCCGCCGGCGAGATAGCCGTCCTGTTCCGGATCAACGCCCAGTCCGAGGTGTACGAGCAGGCGCTGGCCGACGCGGGCGTGCCGTACCAGCTGCGCGGGGCCGAGCGGTTCTTCGAGCGCCCCGAGGTGCGCGAGGCGGGGCACAAGCTGCGCGCCGCCGCCCGCTTCGGCGGCAACGACACCCTGCTGGACGACGCCCAGGACCTGCCCTCCGAGGTGCGGGCCGTGCTCAGCGAGATGGGCTGGGGCGACCGGCCGCCCGCCGGGTCCGGTGCCGTGCGCGACCGCTGGGAGTCGCTGGCGGCGCTGGTCCGGCTCGCCGAGGACTTCGCGCGGGCGCGTCCCGAGGCCACCCTCGCCGACCTGGTCGCCGAGCTCGACGAGCGGGCCAGTGCCCAGCACGCCCCGACGGTCGACGGCGTGACGCTGGCCTCGCTGCACGCCGCCAAGGGTCTGGAGTGGGACGCGGTCTTCCTGGTCGGCCTCACCGACGGCATGCTGCCGATCACGTACGCGAAGACGGACGAGCAGCTGGAGGAGGAGCGCCGCCTGCTGTACGTCGGCATCACCCGCGCGCGCCGCCACCTGAGCCTCTCCTGGGCCCTCTCGCGCTCTCCCGGCGGTCGCGCCCACCGGAGCCCCAGCCGCTTCCTGAAGGCGCTGCGGACGGGCGCGGGCGCTGCGGGACACCGCTCGCCCGGCGGGGGCGGCGGCATCGAGCGCGGCGTCGGCGGCGCGGCGGGCCGGGGCGAGGAGCGGGAGGCGGCCCGGCGCAAGCGCCGCGGGCCGATCCGCTGCCGGGTGTGCGGCCGGGTGCTCTCCGACGGCGGTGAGATCAAGCTCATGCGCTGCGAGGACTGCCCCTCCGAGCTGGACGAGGGGCTGTACGAGCGGCTGCGGGACTGGCGCGAGGCGCAGGCCGCCGCGCTGGGCCAGCCGGCATTCTGCGTCTTCACCGACAAGACACTCATGGCGATAGCCGAGGCCGTTCCGGGAACCGAACAGGAGCTGGCGGGCATCCCTGGAGTAGTAAGGCGCAAGCTCCGCAGATTCGGCGCCGACGTCCTGGCCCTGTGCGCGGGGGAAGAACTCCCCGGTGGAGAACTCGCGGCGGACCGGGCCGGAGGTGACGAGGAGACTGCGGAATGAAGGCTTCCGGGGAACGCTTCCGGTGACACGGAAAACTCGTCGGAAAAATAGTTTGCGCGCGCGGAGCGCATCCCCATAGCCTTCGGAAGCACGGAGACAACGGGCCTTCCGAGAACCGTTGGATTCGTGCTGTACTGAACAACCCGGACCGGTCCCGATCGGTCCCCGAAGACGCCGAAAGGAGGCGAGACCAGTGATCAGCTTCATCGAGACCCAGAAAATGACCGATCTCTCGGTCGTCGCCACCTGCCCGCTCGGCTCTTCGCTCCGTGGCACCGGTCTGTCCGGAGCCGGCCTGTCCGGTTCCGTCCGTCCGTCCGGCGTCGCGGCCGTGCGCCCGGCTTCCCTCGCGATTCTTCCGATTCGCGAGCGCAGCGAGCGACCGACCGAGGCACCTGAGGTAGCAGCAGCGGCAGACGCGCATGCCTTTGCCTTTGCGGCGGCCAATGGTGCCGAATCCCGGACGCAGTACGCCACGACCGAGTACGCCACGCAGCAGAACGACATGTGGGCCTTCCGCGGCCTCGAACCCTGGAGTGATCCAGCCTGATCGGCGAGATCAGGTCGGCACCTTCCAGGGCCGCGGAACCCACACCGGGATCCGCGGCCCTTTTGTTTGTCCCTCCGCAGCCGGCGGGGGACGCCATACGACAGCCCAGCCACCAGCCGGGCCGAACAGACGAGGAACACACCACCGTGCAACTCAAGACGCACACCCCGTCCGTCGCCACCGACCTGATTCCTCCGCCCGACCCCCAGGAGAACTCCTTGCTGCCCCTCACCGAGCTCGACGACGAGATCGACCGCCTCGGCGCCGCCGTCCCGTGCCGCACCTACGACCCGGAGGTCTTCTTCGCCGAGTCGCCGGCCGACGTCGAGTACGCCAAGTCGCTGTGCCAGACCTGCCCGGTGCGCGAGGCCTGCCTGGCCGGCGCCAAGGACCGCCGCGAGCCCTGGGGCGTCTGGGGCGGCGAGCTGTTCGTCCAGGGCGTCGTCGTCCCCCGGAAGCGCCCGCGTGGCCGTCCGCGCAAGAACCCGGTCGCGGCATGAACACCACCGGCACAGGAACGATCGACCGTCCCGCCACCCGGGACCCCCAGAAGCAGGACCCGACGATGAACCCATCCCTCACCGACATGCCCACCCCCGCGAACTCCGGCGCGAACGAGCGTCGTCAGAACAGGACCCGAGAAATGCAACTCATCCCAGAAGCCCTGGCCCGTGCGCATATCCATGAGCGGTTGCGGCAGGCCGAGACGGAACGCAGAGCCCACCGGCTCGCCACCGCCCGCCGCATGCAGCGCCGCGCCGAGCGCGTCTCGCTCCGCGCCCGCCGCGCGCTGGCCATGGCCGTCATGCAGTGACCGTCCCCCGTCCCTTTTCCGACCTGTAGCGCGTCGCACGCCCTCCCGGGGCAGTGCGGCGCGCTCTGCGCATTCCGCGGGCGGAGGCCGGCGCGGTGACCGACGCGATGGCCGACGCGGTGACCGGACGAGGTGGGCGGAGCGGAATACGGAAACGTGCGCCATGGCCGCCGCCCCGTGCGCCCGATGAATGGCTGATGCACCCGTGGGGTGAACCGTGCGCCCGGGCTGCCGGCCCGTGCGCCGAATGGACGGACCCGTGCTTCGACACGCCTCGCTTTACCGGTGCGTTGTGCACGTATTGGCGGCCTTGGCGGGGATATCGTCGGGCAGTGGACGACGAGACGCATGAGCGGGCGGAGTTGACAGGCGAAACCGACCGGGAGGGCGGAACCCTCAGAACGGACACGACCGCCGGAACGGACGAAGCGTCCGGGGGCGGAGAAACGTTCAGATCGGGGGAGAGCACGGTCTGCGCCCGGTGCGGTGCGGTGGCGCACGGCACCCCGGCGACCTGGACCTGCTCCGTCGAGAACGGCACCCGCCACTACTTCTGCCACACCTGCGCCCGCACCCACCTGCGCGCGATCGAGTCCCGCCTGGACTCGGCCTGGTGGTGACCCTCACCGGGCCTGACGGACCGGCTGCCGACTGACCCGAGCCCCTGCGCGGGCAGCGGGCGTACGTAGGCGGCGAGGCGGAGTCCCGCGGTGAGGAGCGGAGTCCCGCGGTGAGGGACGGGGCAGGCGGTCGTGCGCCGTGGAGTACGGCACCCGACCGTGAGAGTCCAGGGGCGAGAGACGAGGGGTAAGGGGTCAGGCAGAGGTCTCCTCGGTGTCGTCCTCCTCCCTGGTCTCGGGGCTGCTGTCACGGTCGGACTGAGCGGGAACCCCGGCCGACGCCGCCGCGGATGCCGACGCGGGCTCGGACTCGGAGTCGGAGTCGGGATCGGGCACGGGGACCGGCGCGGGGTGGACGAAGCCCGGTAGCCAGGTGGTCAGTTCGTCCCTGAGCCGGACCGTCGCGCCCAGCTGGCACAGGACACCGATCGTGCTCAGCGTCACCCGGTGTATCAAGAGGTAAGCAGGCGGGAGGTTCAGCTGCTTGCCCAGCTGGTAGGCGGGGGAGCGGGGGTCGGCGATCCGGGCCGCCTGGTTGCGCATCCAGCCCCGCGTGAAGGTGAACTCCTCCGCCTGCGCCGGCTCGATGATCGGCAGCAGGTAGTCCAGTACCGCGTCCGGCTCCAGCTCGATCGACTCCTTGACGAACCCCTCCTCGCACAGCAGCTCATAGACCTCGTCGGCCCGGCCGTCCAGCGTCATCCGCAGCGACGTACCGATCGTGGGCGGCAGCCCGTCCGGCAGCCGGTCGACCGTGCCGAAGTCCAGCACCCCCAGCCGCCACTTCTCCGGCGGCCCGTCGGGCGCGTCACCGGTCAGCAGCCGGAAGTTGCCCGGATGCGGGTCGGCGTGCAGCAGGCCCGTACGAGCCGTGCCGGAGAAGAGGAAGCGGGCCAGCAGCTGCCCCGCGCGGTTCCGCTCTTCCTGAGTCCCGCCCGAGATCACCTCGGAGAGGGGCACGCCCTCCATCCACTCCGTGACCAGCACCTCGTCGCCCTGGTGGACCACGGCCGGCACCAGTACGTCCGGGTCGTCGGCGAACTCCTCGGCATACGTACGCTGGGCCGCCGCCTCCAGGCCGTAGTCCAGCTCCTCCGAGACCCGGTCGCGCAGCTCCGTGATCAGCGGCTTGACGTCCATGCCGGGCACCAGGGGCCCCAGCAGGCGGGCGAACCGCCCCAGTTGAGCGAGGTCGGACAGCAGCGCCTCGCCCGCCCCCGGATACTGCACCTTCACCGCGACCTCACGGCCGTCGTGCCACACCGCCCGGTGCACCTGGCCGATCGACGCAGCAGCCGACGGCTTGTCGTCGAACTCCGCGAACAGCTCCCGCCAGTCCTCACCCAGCCGCTGGGCGAGCACCGAGTGCACGGTGGCGGACGGCAGCGGCGGGGCCGCCTCCTGCAGCTTGGTCAGGGCGGCGCGGTAGGGCCCGGCGATCTCCTCCGGCAGCGCCGACTCGAAGACCGACAGCGCCTGCCCGAACTTCATCGCCCCGCCCTTGAGCTGGCCCAGGGTCGCGAACAGCTGCTCGGCGGTGCGCTGCTGGAGCTCGGTGGCGATCATCTCCGCCGGACGGCCGCCGATGCGCTTGCCCAGCCCCAGCGCGGTGCGTCCGGCGAAGCCCAGGGGGAGGGCGGCGAGCTTGGCCGTCCGCACGACGGCCTTGCGCGGCAGATCAGACATGTGCGCGTCCTCCTAGGTCCCGGTCCCGGCGGGGTACGTAGTTCCCACGGGACGCGTGAGGTCAGTACTCGGATCCAACGGCCAGTAGGTCAGCACTCGGATCCAGGGTCAGCATGCGGGTCCATCAGGGCGGTCGGTCCGGTCGAACCGGCTGCTCCGGCCCGACGGGTCGGCTGAGCGGTTCGAGTCGGTCGTAACGGTCGAGTGGTTCGTGTCGGTCTAGGGGTTCGTAACGGTCGAGTGGTTCGTATCGGTCGAGTGGGGCGTGGCGGTTGAGGAGGCCGTGGCGATCGGGTGGGGCTCGTCGGCGAGCCGGGGAGGGCGGCCGTGTGCAGTCGGTGCGGTGTCCGCATGTGCCCTCCAACTCGCTCCTGCCCCGGGTGGGGTTACTCGGTCATTGTGGCGTGTCGGGGACGAGGATCCGAGGCGGCTGCGGTGGCAGGGGAGCGCGCCGCGCCACAGGCGCACTCGGGGTGAGCCTCGATCTGATCGATGTTCCAGCTCATACAGGGGAGCGCAAGCTCCGTCCGTGCGCCGGTACAGGGCGGTAAATACCCGTCCAGGTAGGTCAGAACCTGCGTGGCGGCGAGACCGGCCACCGTCGTCGCGAGCGCCGCGTCGCACGCGGGCACGACCGGAGACGCCCGCCCGGAGCGCCACTGGGCCAGCAGCCGGAGCCAGGCCGGCTCGACGTCCGTACGGCGCAGCTCCCAGCAGCCGGCGCACGCCGTGTCACCGGGGAGCACCAGCGGCCCCACGACCCCCGTCGCCTCGATCACGCCCACGTACAGATGAGGCATGCCCGTGGCGACGAGTGACTCGGCGAGCCGCGGATCGGGAGCGTACGCCGCCAGGCCGTCCCGCGGGGCGAGCACGGTCAGGGCGAGCGGCGGGTCGCCCGGTGGCGGGCCGTCGAGCGACGCGCAGGGTGCCGAGCCGAGTGATGCGCCGTGTGCCGAGCGGAGTGACGCGTGGGGGCGTCGGGCCCACGGGGAGTACTCATTGACCAGGCGACGTGCTGAGACGTCCCGGCGTTCGCCGACGCGGTCGGGGGAGAAGCCGGCGGGCAGCACGTCCCACGGCTCGACCCGGCCGCCGTCCAGCACCTCCACCTGGCCCACGCCCGCCGCCGAGAGCAGCGCCGCGATCGACGCTCCCACCCGGCCCGTGCCGCGCACGCGCACCCGCGCCGAGCGACGTGCCCACAGCCGTTCGTCCGCACCCGTCCCGTCGCGATGGCATACGGACAGGGCGGCCAGGTCCGGGCGTAGGCGGTCGAACGCGGGGAGATCGGCCTGGAGCGCCTCGGCAGCCGGGGCGCCAGGAGCCGGAGAGTCCAGCAGCCCGGCGGCGTCCAGCCGGCCGACGAGCTCCCGGGCATGCCCCGGCGGCAGCTGCAGCGCCTTGGCCTCACGCTCCAGCTCCTCGATGCTCCGGGTGCCGTCGATCAGGTCCAGCAGACTGCCGGTCGCCCCGTCCACCGGGCCCACCACCACGGCATGAGCCGGGGCGACGCCGAAGCGCACGGTGGCCCGGTCCCGCCAGCCACGCCGCAGAGCCGGCTTGAGCATCGGCCGCGGTAGCGGGACGGCGCCCGAGCGCCTGGACGAAGAAGGCGAGGAAGCGGAAGAGGAAGGGGAAGGGGAAGGGGAAGAGGCCGACGAAGGGGAGGGAGAAGAACAGGGAGGGGAAGGAAGAGGAGAGGGAAGTGTCCGTTGAGTGGGTGGGCGTGAGTGCCGCATGTCGTCCCCCGTGGATGCGGTGCGGATCGGTGTGATCGGTGCAGTCGGTCGGTCGTGCGGTGCGTCGAGGACTGACTCCGCGGTGGTGCCTTCCGGTCCTTCGCGGAGGTCCGGATCTGTCGTACGCATCGAGCATGCGGCAACGCCGGATTCGGCATCCGAAGTTATCCACAGGTAGCGGGATTAGTCGTACTGGTGCGGCGCGTCTCCGTACCCGGCATGGAGGGTTTCCCCCGCGACCCGGCTCATGGACGGGACTTCGCGCGGCGCCAGCAGGTAACGTCGGGGCGTGCCCGCCGACCCACTGCACCGTGCCGCCGCCCCGCAGCGCAGGTCTGATGCGAGCCCGCAGAGCAGCGGCTCCACGACCAGCGCGGTCGAGGTGCGCAGAAGCTCACGGCGGAGGCGCACCGTCTCGGCGTACCGCGAGGGCGACCGGACCGTCGTCCTGATCCCGGCCCGGATGTCGGAGGCCGAGGAGCGCCGCTGGGTCACGGTCATGCTGGACAAGCTGGCCGCGCAGGAGAGCAAGCGGATACTGGGCGACGACGAGCTGGCCGAGCGTGCCGAGCGGCTGTCGGGCCAGTACCTGGGCGGCCGGGCCCGCCCCGCTTCGGTGCGCTGGGTCACCAACCAGAACACCCGCTGGGGATCGTGCACCCCGGCCGAGGGCAGCATCCGGCTCTCGCACCGGCTGCAGGGCATGCCGGAGTACGTCATCGACTACGTGCTGCTGCACGAGCTGGCCCACCTGCTCGTCCCCGGGCACGGTGCCGGCTTCTGGGAGCTGCTGACGGCCTACCCCCGTACGGAGCGGGCGCGCGGCTACCTGGAAGGGGTGGTCGCCGCAGGCCGGCTGCCGCACCTGCCCGCCGCGCGCAGCGAGTGAGCCGGACGCACCCGCACCCGGCCTCGTACGCGCGGCGGTGAGCGCGGCCGGGCCCGCACGCCCGCCCCATGGCCCGCGTGCCCGCCGCACTGCCCGCGTGCCCGCCCCACTGCCCCCATTGGGCCGCGCGAGGGCAGGCCGCGCCCGGGGACTTTCGTGACCAAACCGTCGAGCCCCGCCATCGTGCCCCGTCAGGCTCAGCCGTTAGCCTGACGCGCAAGGCAATCAAGCTCGGATGGGGGACGGTCGTTACGTATGGCCAGGGAATTCCAACGGGGCCACAAGGCCAGGATCAGTGACCTGACCGCGGGGACCGATCTGTACGTGGGCGTACAGATCGCCGCCCCCGGTCTGACCTTCGACATCAGCTGCTTCGGGCTGGACGCCGACGAACGGCTTTCCGACGACCGGTACTTCATCTTCTTCAACCAGCCGAAGTCGCCCGAGGAGTCCCTCCAGCTGCTCGGCCCCCAGGCCGGTGACACGCAGTCCTTCCGTGTCACGCTCGACCGCATCCCGCAGCACATCCAGAAGCTGTCCTTCACCGCCACCATCGACGGCGCCGGCCAGATGTCGCAGATCGGCCCGGGGTACATCCGGATCGTCGCCGGCGGGCAGGAGGTCGCGCGGTACTCGTTCACGGGGGCGGAGTTCAGCACCGAGCGCGCCGTCATGCTCGGCGACTTCTACATGAAGGACGTGTGGCGCTTCGCCGCCGTCGGGCAGGGCTTCGACGGCGGACTGGACGCGCTGCTGAAGAACTTCGGCGGCGAGGTCGCCGAGGAGGCCGAGGCCGCGCCGCAGCCGGACGCCGCACCCGGTTTCGCGCCGCCCGCCGCGGCCGAGCCGGCGCCCGCCTTCGCGCCGCCGGCAGCCGCCGAACCGGCGCCGGCCGCCGCGGCCCCGCCCCCGGCCCCCGACTTCGGCGTCCCGGCCCAGCAGCCGGCCCCGGCGCCCGCCCCGCCGCACGCCACGCAGCCGGAGCCCGTCGCCCCGCAGGACGTGCCGCAGCAGCCGCAGGCCCCCGCCCCGCCCCCGGCGCCCCAGCAGCCCATGGCGCCGCAGCAGGGCTTCCCGCAGCCCGACCAGCAGGCGCAGATGCACGCGGCGCAGACCATCGCCGCGCCCATGGCGCCGCCCGCCGCCACGCCCCCGCCGCAGGCCCCTTATGGTGCGCCGGGGCAACCCGCTCCTCATGGAGCGCCCGCGCCGTACCCGGGGCAGCAGGCGCCGCCCGCTCCGTACGGGCAGCAGCCGCCCGCCTACGGGCAGCCCGGACCGCAGGCCGGCGGGCAGTACGCCGTGCCGCAGGGCGCCGGCGCGGGCCTGGAGGCGTCGCTCCAGAAGTACCGGGAGGCCGCCACCGGGCAGCGCTGGACCCCGCAGAGCGAGAAGCTGATCCGCGCCGACCTCGGCGTCGACGGACAGCCCGTACTGGCCCGCCAGGGCAGCATGGTGCTCTACCAGGGCAAGGTCGACTTCAGCTACAAGGGAGCCGGCTTCCGCGGCCGCATCGTGGGCAACGCCACCGGCCAGGAGATGCAGCTGATGCGCTGCTCCGGGCAGGGCCAGGTGTTCTTCGCGGAGAACAGCGCCCATGTGCACCCCATCGAGCTCCAGGGGGACGCGATCTGCGTCAGCGCCGAGAGCGTGCTGGCCTTCGACGAGTCGCTGCAGCACGAAGTGCGCCGTATCGAAGGGCACGGCATCCCCGGAGGCGCGCTGTTCACCATGCAGTTCCAGGGCACCGGCACGGTCGTGGTGAAGACCGCCGGCACGCCGGTCGTCCTGCCGGTCACGCCGACCACCTTCGCGGACGCCAACGCCATCGTCGCCTGGTCCGCCGGGTCACAGGTGATCATCTCCAGCCAGGTGCGGCTGCGCCGCAGCGCGTACCCGGGGCACTCGGGCGAATCCGTCAACCTCCAGTTCCGGGGCGCCCCCGGCAACTTCATCGTCGTCCAGCCCTACGAGGTCTAAGGGAGCCCGTCATGACTCAGCAGCAGCTTTCGGGCTACGCCCCGACCGCACCCGCGGCCCGCATGGAGAACCACGGCAGTGCGATGGTGAAGATCGCGATGCAGAGCGGCCAGGACGTCTTCTGCCGCACCGGCTCGATGGTCGCCTACGAAGGCTTCGTCCAGTACGAGCCGAACCCGCCCGCCGTGCGCCAGATGGCCTCGCAGTGGCTGACCGGCGAGGGCGCGCCCCTCATGAAGGCCAGCGGCGACGGCCTGCTCTACCTCGCCGACTACGGTGCGGACGTCGTGTGCCTCAACCTGAACGACGACGCGATCTCCGTGAACGGCACGAACCTGCTCGCCTTCGACGCGCACCTCCAGTGGGGCGTGCAGCGCGTCAAGGGGATGGCGAAGTTCGCGGGACAGGGATTGTTCAACGTGGGGATCGCGGGCACCGGTTGGGTCGCGCTGACCTCGCGCGGCACCCCGATCGTCGTCGACTGCGGCCGCGGCGAGGACGAGACCTACGTGGACCCGGACGCGCTCGTGGCCTGGTCGACGAACCTGAAGATGAAGGGCAAGCGCAGCTTCAAGGCGTCCTCGATGATCGGGCGCGGCAGCGGCGAGGCGTACCAGCTCGGCTTCTCCGGCCAGGGCTTCGTGGTCGTACAGCCCAGCGAGGACAGCGCCGACCGGCTCCGGGCCCGGGGCTGAGGGGGAGGACTTCCGTAACCATGCAGAGCCCGCTTTTCGCCTACACAGAGGCGCAGACCCAGGACCGGTACGCGCTCCAGAACCCGCAGCTGCTGCGGGTCGCGATGACCGGCCACGAGGACCTGCTGGCCCGTAAGGGCACGATGGTCGCCTACCAGGGGCTGCTCGAATTCGACGGGGAGTACCAGACCCCGCACCAGCAGCGGCGGCGCGCCCGGGCCGGCGAGGGCCTGGACCTGATGCGCGTCTCCGGGCAGGGCACGGTCTACCTGGCCAACCTCGCCCAGCACGTGCACCTCGTGGACGTCGACCACGACGGGCTGACCGTCGACAGCAACTACGTGCTCGCGCTGGACTCCACGCTCCACTGGGAGGTCATCTCCGTGGACAGCCAGTACGGCATCTCGGGCACCGGCAAGTACCAGCTCAACATCTCCGGGCGGGGCAAGGTCGCGCTGATGACGTCCGGGCAGCCGCTGATGCTGCAGGTCACGCCGGACAAGTACGCCAACGCTGACGCGGACGCGGTGGTCGCCTGGTCGACCTCGCTGCGCGTCCAGATGCAGGCGCAGACGCATTCCTCGGGGGTGTGGCGGCGCCGCGGCAGCACCGGCGAGGGCTGGGAGCTCAGCTTCCTCGGGCAGGGCTACGCGCTCGTACAGCCCAGCGAGCTGCTGCCGCCGCAGAACGCGGTCATCGGGTCGGGCCTCGCCGCTCAGTACGGCATGGGGCAGCACGGCGCCCGCGGGCAGAACCAGGGCAACATCTTCACCAACTGACCGGGCATCCGCCGGTCCGGCGTGCGCCCCAGGACCGGCAGGAAGCCCTCTGAGGGCACGTGAGCGGGCCCGGCACCTTCCCGGTGCCGGGCCCCGCTCACCTCGTCCCGCAGCGTCCTACAGCAGCGCCCTGGTCCGCTCCACGAGCCGGACCACCGACTCGTCGGCCACGTCCGGCACCTCGGCGTACGGGAACCAGCGCAGGTCCAGCGACTCGTCGCTGATCGCCTCCATGGCGTCCTCGGGGGCCAGCGCGGCGTACTGCACGTCCAGATGCCAGGCACAGGGCGTGTGGTGGCGGTCCAGGCGCACCGGGCCGCCCGGCAGCAGCGTCAGGCCCCGAGTGATCCCGGACTCCTCGCGCGCCTCGCGCAGCGCCGCGTCCGCCAGCGTGGCGTCCTCGGGCTCGCAGTGGCCGCCCATCTGGAGCCACATCCGCAGCTTCTTGTGCAGCGTGAGCAGGACCCGGCCGCGTGACGGGTCGATCACCAGGGCGCTCGCCGTGAGGTGCCCGTCGCCGCAGGGCTTCCACATGCCGTCCGGGTGCGCGGCCAGATGGTCCAGGTAGTCCAGGCGCAGCCGCTCCTGGCCGGGGTCGGGCGCGGGCCACTCCTTGAGGACCCGCGCCGCGTCCTCATGAAGGCTCACGGTCACTTGCCGCCGTCGCCCTCGTCGCCGTCCTCGCGCTCCGTGGCGCCGCCCTCGGGGCGCTCGCCCTCGGCGCCCTCGCGCTTGGTCAGGTCGGGCGTGCCGCCCTCGGCAGTGCCCTTGCCCTTCGCCGCCTCGCCGAGCATCGCGTCCAGCTCGGAGAAGTCCAGCTGCTCGCGGTGGACGAAGCCGTCCGGGTCGTCCAGGTCCTGCGCCGTGGGCAGCATGTCCGGGTGCGACCACAGGGCGTCCCGGCCGTCCAGGCCGCGCGCGTCCGTGAGCGAGGCCCACAGCCGCGAGGCGTCCCGCAGCCGACGCGGACGCAGCTCCAGGCCGATCAGGGTGGCGAAGGTCTGCTCGGCAGGGCCACCGGTCGCCCGGCGCCGCCGCAACGTTTCACGCAGGGCGTCGGCCGACGGCAGGTGCGGCGCGGCGGCCGCGTGCACCACCGCGTCCACCCAGCCCTCGACGAGCGCCAGGGCCGTCTCCAGGCGGGCCAGCGCGGCCTTCTGCTCGGGGGTGTCCTCGGGCTGGAACATGCCCTGCTGGAGCGCGTCCTGCAGCTGCTCAGGGTGGGCCGGGTCGAGCTGGCCGACCGCGTCCTCCAGCTTGCTGGTGTCGACCTTGATGCCGCGCGCGTAGCCCTCGACCGCGCCGAAGAGGTGCGAGCGCAGCCACGGTACGTGCGCGAAGAGACGCTGGTGGGCGGCCTCGCGCAGGGCCAGGTACAGCCGCACCTCCTCGGGCGGCACGCCCAGGCCCGAGCCGAGCGCCTCGATGTTGCCCGGCAGCAGGGCGGCCTTCCCGGCCGGCCCCAGCGGCAGCCCGACGTCCGTGGAGCCGACGACCTCGCCGGCCAGGGTGCCGAGCGCCTGCCCGATCTGCGTACCGAACATCGCGCCGCCCATGGAGCGCATCATCCCGAGCAGCGGGCCCGCCATGGCCTGCATCTCCTCGGGGAGCACGTCGCCCATCGCGGCGCCGACGCGCTCGGCGACCGGGTCGACCAGCTCGCGCCAGACCGGGAGGGTCTCCTCGACCCACTCGGCACGGCTCCAGGCGACCACGCTGCCCGCACCCGACGGCAGCGACGTCACGCCGTCCAGCCACAGGTCGGCGAGGCGCACCGCCTCCTCGACGGCCGCGCGCTCACCGGGCGCCACACTGGCGTCCTTGCTGCCGTCCGGGGCGCCCTGCGCCACCGTCTGCCGGGCGATGTCCTTGGCCATCTCCCAGTTCACCGGGCCGCCCTCGTAGGAGAGCATCTGGCCCAGCTTCTGGAACGCGGCTCCGAGATCGCCGGGGTTCATCTGGCCCCCGGGCCCGCCCATGCCGCCGAAGAGCGCCGCGAACGGGTTGTCCGCGCCGCCGCTCCCGCCACCGAACCCGAACGGATTCGCGGGGCCCTGGCCACCTCCCTGGCCGCCCTTCTGCTTGCCGTTGTCGCCGTCCTCCGGCTCCTCCGGCGGAAGGCCGAATCCGAATGGGTTGTCACTCACGGGTTTCCTCGGCTCGTAGGGCCGCCGGCCCCGGGCCGACGGCGGCTGCCCGACATTCCCTTCCAGCCTAGAGGGTGCCCGGCCGTTCTCCGCGGCCGCGGAGAAGACGGTCCGAAGCGCCTCTGTGACACCCCGCGCCGCTCAGGGGCTGGGTGCTTGGCTGTCGGGGTGCCTGCGGCAGGATGGACGCACGCTGGTCCGTACGCGCCGGTGCGCATACGTACTGAAGACAACCGCTGGAGACGCCCGGTGAGTTCCCCAGATCCGACCGTTCGCGCAGCGCGAAACGCCGCTGCGGACCCCGAGAAGACGCCCGAGAAGTCGCCCGAGACGACCGTGGCCGCCGCGGTCCCGCCGCAGCGCCGCCCCGTCGTGGCGGTCACCGGCGCCGCCGCCGGCACCGGCGCGCTCCTGACCCGCGCCCTGCTGGCGTCCGACGAGGTCAAGCGGGTCGTCGCCATCGACGAGCGGCGGGGCGACGAGGAGGGCGCCGACTGGCACGTACTGGACGTCCGCGACCCCGCCATCGCCGAGAAGCTCCGGGGCGCCGACGTCGTCGTCCACCTGGCGCTCGACCTGGACCTGGAGACCGACCCGGCCGCCCGGACCGCGTACAACGTGCGCGGCACCCAGACCGTCCTGACGGCGGCCGCGGCGGCCGGCGTGCACCGGGTCGTGCTGTGCACCTCCGCGATGGTCTACGGGGCGCTGCCCGACAACGACGTCCCGCTCTCCGAGGACGCCGAGCTGCGCGCCACCGCAGATGCCACCGGGGTCGGCGATCTCCTGGAGATCGAACGCCTCGCCCACCGTGCGCCGCGTGCCCACCCCGGGCTGAACGTCACGGTGCTGCGCCCCACCGTCCTCGTGGGCGGCACCGACACGGCACTGACCCGTTACTTCGAGTCGCCGCGCCTCCTGGTCGTGGCCGGCTCCCGCCCCATGTGGCAGTTCTGCCACGTGGAGGACCTGGTCAGCGCGCTGCAGTACGCGGCCCTGGAGAAGGTCGAGGGCGAGCTCGCGGTCGGCTGCGACGGCTGGCTGGAGCAGGAGGAGGTCGAGGAGCTCAGCGGCATCCGCCGGATGGAGCTGCCGTCCTCCGTCGCCCTCGGGGCCGCCGCCCGGCTGCACCGCATCGGGCTCACGCCGTCGCCCGCCGGCGACCTGGCGTACACGATGCACCCGTGGGTGGTCAGCGGCAGCCGGCTGCACGAGGCGGGCTGGCGGCCCCGCTGGACCAATGAGGAGGTGCTCGCCGAGCTCCTGGAGGAGGTCGCGGGGCGGCACACCGTGGCCGGGCGCCGGCTGGGCCGCAAGGACGCCACCGCCGCCGGAGCCGCGGGCGCGACCGTCGCCCTCCTGGGTACCGCGGCCCTCGTGCGCCGCGCCCGAAAGGCCCGGCGGCGCCTCTGAGCGCTCCGGCCGACGCCCCCGAAGCGGACGGGCGACGGCCGCTCGGCGCCCCACGGGGCCACCCGTGCCCCGTGCGTGCCGGGGACCGTACGGAAGCGGTGGCTCCCTCCGGACGGCGGGAACGCGTCGTCCGTACGCGGCGCCAGTACCCCTACGGACTGGTAGGACCCTCCATACGGCGGTCCGTACACCAGGTGAAACCAGCCATTCCCCAGCGCCCCGTCCTTGGGGCACGATGGGCGCATGTCTGGTACGAACCACCACCCGTCGCCGCGCCCCGACCACCCCGGTGAGCAGGGGACCGCGGATCCGATCCGGCTGCTGGGCATCCGGGACACGCCGCTGTCCGTGGACGAGGTGTTCACGGCCGTCGGAGACGCGGCGGCCGGCGGGACCGCCCTGTTCGTCGGCACCGTCCGCTCGCACGACGGCGGCGCGGACGTCGACGGGCTCGGCTACTCCGCGCACCCCTCGGCCGAGGCGGAGCTGCGCCGGGTCGCGGAGAAGGTGGCGGCGGACTTCCCCGTACGCGCGCTGGCCGCGGTGCACCGGGTGGGCGACCTGGCCATCGGGGACCTCGCGGTCGTCGTCGCGGTGTCCTGCCCGCACCGGGCGGAGGCCTTCGAGGCGTGCAGACGGCTCATCGACGACCTCAAGCACGAGGTGCCGATCTGGAAGCACCAGACGTTCTCGGACGGCACCGAAGAATGGGTCGGTGCGTAGCGCCGTCTTCTGAGGGGCGGCAGCCCCCGCGGCGCCTGAGGGAGCCAGTCCCGCGGTGGACCCGCGCGCCTTCGAACGGCCGGGAGACGTCCTCACCCGGAAGGCGTAACGGACCGGAAGGCGTCAAGAAGGCGGTAATGGCGTATTCGAGGGGCGCATGGGGGCAGTGAGCTGCCGCGAAGTGGGTACGCGCTCCCCATGGGCGCCCCGCCGCAGACGCCCGTTGATCAGCCGTACAGCCGACACCGTCCTCCGGTTGCGTAACCCGCCCCCGGGCATGAGCGTTGAGCTGTCGGATGGTTAATCTGCTTATTCGTCGTTGCGGTTGTACAAGGGGTCGGGAGGCCGCTATGGGTGCGCTCCTCTGGTTGCTGATTCCGCTTCTCGCCGCGCTGGCCGCCACGGTGTGGAGCAGTTGGACGACGCGTAACCGCAAGATCGGTGACGTCGCCGAGCTGGCCGGATACGCCCGGTTCCGCGAGGCGATGGAGCGGTCCGAGGACGCGCGGGACCGGCCCGAGGACGCACGGCCGAAGGCGCATTCGGACGCCGCCTGAGCCGTCGGCGCGTGACGGGACCCGTACGGACGGCCCCGCGGGCCGCTTGTCATACCCGTCCCGTACTGTCGTTCCATGCCACGCCGGACCGCGACGCTCCTCGCCTCGACCCTCATGCTGATCGCACTGCTGTGCGCCGGAGTGCTGATCCCCGTGCCGTACGCGCAGATGACGCCGGGGCCGACGGTCAACACCCTGGGCGACCACGCCGGTGAGCCGGTGCTGCAGATCGACGGCCGCAAGACGTATCCGACGACCGGCCACCTCAACATGACGACGGTCCGCGTCACCGGCCCGGACTACCGGATGAACCTCTTCGAGGCGGCGTACGGCTGGCTGGCGCACGACAGCGCCGTGGTCCCGCACAAGACGCTCTACCCGGACAACCAGACCGCCGAGCAGGCCGACCAGGAGAACGCCGAGGAGTTCAGCCAGTCCCAGGAGAGCGCCAAGGTGGCGGCCCTGAAGGAGCTGCACGTCCCGGTCAGCTCCCAGGTCGTGGTCGCCTCCGTCATGAAGGACACCCCGGCCGACGGCACGCTACACGCCGGCGATGTGATCAAGGCGGTCGACGGCAAGGCCGTACGGCAGCCGGCCGACGTCGCCGGGCTGGTCACGAAGCACGAGCCGGGCGACAAGGTCACCTTCACGCTGGTCCCGGCCAAGGAAGCGGCCGCCGCGGAGAAGAAGGGCGAGAAGCCGTCCGGCGGCCGCGAGGTCTCGCTGACGACCAAGAAGGCCACCGACGGCCGGGCCATCGTCGGCATCCAGGCCGGGCTCGACCACACGTTCCCGTTCCACATCGACATCAAGCTCGCCGACGTCGGCGGTCCGAGCGCGGGCCTGATGTTCGCCCTCGGGATCGTCGACAAGCTCACGCCCACCGACCTCACCGGCGGGAAGTTCGTCGCGGGTACGGGGACCATCGACGACAAGGGCGTGGTCGGGCCGATCGGCGGCATCTCCATGAAGATCGTCGCGGCCCGCGACAAGGGCGCGGAGTACTTCCTCACGCCGAAGGACAACTGCGCGACGGCGGCCAAGGACACCCCGGACGGGCTGCGCCTCGTCAAGGTGAACACCATCCACGACGCGATGCAGGCCCTGACGAAGATCCGCAAGGGCGACGTCAAGGACCTGCCGAGCTGCACGCCCGCCAAGAGCTCCTGACAGCGGCGCGGCTCCTCGGGTCCGTACCGGGGCGCGCTTCCGGGCGCCCCCGCCCCGCCCGCACGGCGCCCGGCACCCGGCCCCGGGCGCTCGGGCCCGGCGCCCAGCCCCCGAGAGTCAGCCCCCCCCGCGACACCAGGCTCCCCCGTAGGCGCCCGGCACGCTCACTCCAGGAAGCCCTTGCTCCTGGAGGACTCCGAGAAGCCCTGCGCTCCTCGAAGACTCCGAGAGGCCCTAGCTCCTAGGAGACCCCGAGAAGCCCCAGCTCCTCGAAGGCTCCAAGGAGCCCTTGCTCCTGGAACACCCCGAGAAGCCCCCGAGAAGCCCACGCTCCCTGGAGGCGCCGAGGAGCTCCCTACTCCTCGAACGTGGCCGTGAGCGCCTCCGCGAGGCCCGGCACCAGGTCGGCGCCCGTGAGGACCTCGGCGGTGGAGTCCTTCTCGCGCAGCCGCAGCGCCGACTCGCGCCGGCCGTCCCGCAGGACCGCCACGGTCATCCGCACCTCCTGGCGGTCGGGGTGCTCGGCGACCCACTTGGCGAGCGCCTCCTCGTCCATGCCGGCCGGCACGGACTCCTCGGCGGACGGCGGCAGCATCAGCCGCTCCACGGTCATGGCGCAGCCGGTCACCGCGTCGGGCCAGGCGATGGTGGCGAGGAATTCGTCGAGCGGGACGGTGGCGGGCACCTCGTCCTGCTCGACGGGGGTCAGGGAGGCGTCGGCGTTCTCGTCGATGCCCAGCTGGGCGGCGAGCGCGGGTTCCTCGTCACGCAGGCGCGCGGTGTCGACGAGGGCGAAGAGTCGGGCGGGCTGGTCCCAGCCGATCCCGGCCGCGTACTCGTCGATTTCGAGCACGGCGCGGGTCAGCGGGTCGGCGGCGAGAGGGGTGCCGTCCACGGGGAGGTTGGTCATGTGGAATATCGTGCCCTGAACTTCCCGGAAAACGGGAACCGGGTAAAGCCTTAGTAAGTTGCAACAGTGGGTCCTAGTATCGCCGGGCCCGCTTCATACGACAGCGAACTTCGAGGTGCGCACCTTGGCTTTCCAGATGCCGGACCGCGGCTCAGGCCCATCGGGGCCACGGACGAGAGTGGGCCGCCCGTCCCGGCGGATGCGGACCGGGCTTTTGACGCTGGGCGTGCTGGCTGTGCTGGCCATGCTCTTCGTGATGTTCTCCGGGTTCTGGACCGATTGGCAGTGGTACCGCTCGGTGCGGTACTCCTCCGTCTTCACCACCACGCTGTGGACCAAGGTCGGTCTGTTCTTCTTCTTCGGCGTGCTGATGGCCGCGGCCATCGGGGTCAACGTCTGGCTGGCCCACCGGCTCCGCCCGCCGCTCAGCGCGATGTCGCTGGAGCAGCAGAGCCTGGACCGCTACCGGATGAGCATCGCGCCGTACAAGAAGTGGGTGCTGATCGCGGTCACCGCGCTGGTCGGCCTGATCGCCGGCGCGTCCGCCTCCAGTCAGTGGCGCACCTGGCTGCAGTGGGTCAACGGCGTGCCGTTCGGCCAGAAGGACCCGCAGTTCCACGAGGACATCTCCTTCTACGCCTTCGACCTGCCGTGGTTCCGCTTCCTGCTGAGCTTCGGCTTCGCCTGCGTGGTGCTGTGCCTGATCGCCGCGGCGCTCACGCACTACCTCTACGGCGGCCTGCGCGTCACGAGCCCGGGATCGCGCGCCACCGCGGCGGCCACCGGCCACCTGTCGGTGCTGCTGGGCATCTTCGTGTCGCTCAAGGCGATGGCGTACTGGCTGGACAGGTACGGCCTCGCGGTGAAGTCCAGCGGGCTGAAGTCCGCCGAGGGCTGGACGGGCCTGCGGTACGTCGACGCGCACGCCTACCTGCCGGCGAAGACCATCCTCTTCTTCATCGCGGCCATCTGTGCCGTGCTGTTCTTCGCGACCCTGTGGCGGCGGACCTGGCAGCTGCCGGTGATCGGCTTCGGCCTGATGGTGCTCTCCGCCGTGCTGATCGGCGGGCTGTACCCGGCCATCGTGCAGAAGTTCCAGGTCCAGCCGAACGAGCAGGCCAAGGAAGCTCCGTACATCAAGGAGAACATCAAGGCCACGCGGGACGCCTACGGCATCGACGGCTCCAAGGTCACCGGCTACAAGGGTGACTACAAGCCCAAGGACAAGGCGGACAACGAGCGGCTGCGGGGCGACGCGGACACCACGGCGAGCATGCGCCTGCTGGACCCGAACGTCGTCTCGCCCACCTTCCAGCAGCAGCAACAGGTCCGTGGGTACTACCAGTTCCCCGCCACGCTCGACGTCGACCGGTACAAGGACAAGGACGGCAAGGAGCAGGACACCGTCATCGGCCTGCGCGAGCTGAACATCGCCGGCATCCCCGAGCGCAACTGGATCAACGACCACTTCAAGTACACCCACGGGTACGGCGCGGTCACGGCCAAGGGCACCGGCACGGTCAACGGCGGCGAGCCGGACTACACCGAGAAGAACCTCCCCGCCAAGGGCCACCTGCCGAAGCACGAGCAGCGCATCTACTACGGCGAGAAGACCACGCAGTACTCGATCGTCGGCGGCCCGCAGCAGGAGCTGGACTACTCCGACGACAGCGGCGAGAAGAGCTACAGCTACAAGGGCAAGAGCGGGGTGGACCTCTCCAACCCGGTCAACCGCGCGGCGTACGCCGTGGCCTTCGGTGAGCCGCAGATCCTGTACTCGGGCGCCATCGGCGACGGCTCGCGCATCCTGTACAACCGCACGCCCAAGGAGCGCGTGGAGTCGGTCGCGCCGTGGCTCACCATCGACGGCGACGCCTACCCGGCGGTGGTCGACGGCCGCATCAAGTGGATCGTGGACGCGTACACCACGAGCAACGGCTATCCGTACTCCTCGCGGACCACGCTCGGCGACTCCACGGCGGACTCGCTGACCGACGGCCAGCGCGCGGTGGTGGCCCAGCAGAACCAGGTCAACTACATCCGCAACTCCGTCAAGGCGACGGTCGACGCGTACGACGGCTCGGTCAAGCTCTACCAGTGGGACAAGAAGGACCCGGTCCTGAAGACCTGGATGAAGGCCTTCCCCGGCACGGTCGAGCCCAAGTCGAAGATCAGCAACCAACTGATGGAGCACCTGCGGTACCCGCAGGACCTCTTCAAGGTGCAGCGCCAGCTGCTGACCACGTACCACGTCACCGACGCGAACACCTTCTACACCGGCAGCGAGCGCTGGCAGATCCCGAACGACCCGACGACCAAGTCGGCGACCGCGGTTCCGCCGTACTACCTCAGCATGAAGATGCCGGACCAGAAGAACCAGACGTTCTCGCTGACGACGACGTTCACGCCGAACAAGCGGGACAACCTGGGCGCGTTCATGGCGGTCGACGCCAATGCCAAGAGTCCGGACTACGGGAAGATCAGAATCCTCAAGCTCCCGTCCGAGACGACGGTCCCGGGCCCGCAGCAGGTGCAGTCGAAGTTCAACTCCGACGACACGGTCGCCAAGACGCTCAACATCCTCAAGAAGGGCGACTCGGAGATCGAGTACGGCAACCTGCTCACCGTCCCCCTGGACGGCGGCCTGCTGTACGTCGAGCCGGTCTACCTGAGGGGCGCCGGCACCAACTACCCGCTGCTGAAGAAGGTCCTCGTCTCCTACGGGAACAAGGCGGCCTTCGAGGACAGCCTGGGCGAGGCGCTGGACGTGGTCTTCGGCAAGAAGGCGCCGAACATCGGCGACGGTGACGAGGAGACCTCGCCGCCGGACCAGGGCAGCAGCACGCCGCCCACGGACCAGAGCGTCCAGGACGCGCTGGACGACGCCCAGCAGGCGTGGGAGGACAGCGAGAAGGCCCGCCGGGACGGCGAGTGGAGCGCGTACGGCGAGGCGCAGAAGAAGCTGAAGTCCGCGCTGGACCGGGCGGCCGCCGCCGAGAAGAAGGCGGAGCAGAAGGGCGGTTCGTCCGACAAGGGCGGCGGCGACAAGGGGAGCGGACAGGGCGGCTGAGCGCCGATTACGGCTTCACCTCCGCGCCGTGGTACCTTGGATACACAACGGCGCGGGGTGGAGCAGCTCGGTAGCTCGCTGGGCTCATAACCCAGAGGTCGCAGGTTCAAATCCTGTCCCCGCTACTGCAGAACGAAGGCCCGGATCCTCGGATCCGGGCCTTCGTCATGTGTGCCGTCAGATATGTGCGCGTTAAACCACCCGCATTGGGGAGACTCAGGTTCCAAGCGTTTGGATGTCGTCGTGTCGGGAAGTCGACAAAACGCTGAAGTGACCTCACTGGCTGCGGTATACCAGGTGTACCCGGGCTTCGGGTGGTGCGACGATGGCCCTTATGGGGGACAAGGCAAGGTTGTTGGAGACAGGACCATTTGTGCATGCGCCCGACGACGGGCGCGAATCCGAGCTGCCGCCGGCCATGGCCGGGACGACGGAAGCGGACGGGCCGGCGGAACCGCCCGAGGCCGCCGAGCTGCTGGACGAGGCGGGCCACCGCAAGGCGGCCGCCGGCGGTGATCCGGCAGCGGCGAGCATGCTCGGTGCGATGCTGCTGCGCCGCGGCGACCTGGACGGAGCCGAACCCTGTCTGCGTGCCGCCACCGTAGCGGGCGACCGGGCGGCCGCCAACAACCTCGGGGTCCTGCTGCACCAGCGCGGTTACGCCGACGAGGCGGCCGGCTGGTGGCGCATCGCCGCCGTCGCCGGATCCGCCGCAGCCGCCCACGCGCTCGGCCGGCACTACCGCGAGCGCGGCGACGAGCCCGCCGCCGAGTACTGGCTGCGCCAGGCCGCCGAGTCCGGCCACTGCCTGGGCGCCTACGCGCTGGCCGACCTGCTCGACCACCGCGGCGAGGAGGGCGCCGAGCGGTGGTTCGTGGCCGCCGCCGAACGCGGCCACCGCGAAGCCGCCTACCGCCTCGCGCGCATCCTGGACGAGCGGGAGGCCGACGGCTCGGCGTACGGCGAGCACGCCGAGCCGCGCGCGGCGGCCGAGCAGTGGTACCGCCAGGCGGCGGCCCGCGGCCACCGCAGGGCGGCGCTGCACCTCGGCACGCTCCTGGAGCAGCGCGGCGAGCTGAAGGAGGCCGGGCGCTGGTACCTGATCGCGGCCAAGGACGGCGAGCCGCGCGCCGCGTGCGCGCTCGGCTTCCTGCTCAAGGACGCCGGCGACGAGGAGAGCGCGGCCGAGTGGTGGCGGCGCGCCGCCCAGGACGGCGACGGCAACGCCGCCAACGCGCTGGGCGCGCTGCACGCCGACCGCGGCGAGCTGCAGACCGCCGAGCGCTGGTACCGCGCGGCGCTGGAGGCCGGCGACGTCAACGGCGCGTACAACATCGGCCTGCTCTGCGCCCAGCAGGGCAGTGACGGCCGCAGCGAGCAGTGGTACCGCCGGGCCGCCTACGCGGGCCACCGGGAGGCGTCCAACGCGCTCGCCGTGCTGCTGCTGCAGCGGGGCGACGCGGCCGGCGCCGAGCCGTGGTTCTGCAAGGCGGCCGAGGCCGGCAGCGTGGACGCCGCGTTCAACCTCGGCATCCTGCACGCGGGCCGGGGCGCCGAGCGCACCTCGCGCAAGTGGTACCAGCAGGCCGCCGACGCCGGGCACACCGAGGCCGCGCTGCAGGCCGCCCTCTCCTTCCTGCGGGACGGCGAGTGGCAGGACGCGGAGCGGTACCTGCGGCTGGCCGCGGGCGCGGGCAGCGCCGAGGCGGCGTACCGGCTCGCGGCGCTGCTGGACCGCGAGGCCCGCGGCCCGGAGGAGTCCGGGGGCGAGAGCGAGGAGTGGTACGAGCGCGCCGCCGAGCAGGGGCACCGCGGTGCCCAGGTGCGGATGGGCATGCTCGCCGCGTCCCGCGGGGACGCCGCGGCGGCCGCCGACTGGTACCGCGCGGCGGCCGAGGCCGGCAGCCGCAACGCGGCCTTCAACCTCGGGCTGCTGCTGGCCCGCGAGGGCAGCCTTCCGGAGGCCGCCCTGTGGTGGACGCGGGCCGCCGAGGCCGGGCACGGCCGCGCGGCGCTGCGGCTCGCCCTGCTGGCCGCCCGGCGGGGCGCGCTCGCGGAGAGCCAGCGGTGGTGCGCGCGGGCCGTGGAGCTGGGCCCGCCGGAGGTCACTCAGCGTGCCTCCCGGCTGAGCGAAGCGCTCAAGGCGGAGCTGAGCGCCTGAGTCCGGCCGGCCCCTCGGGGCCGGCCGGACGCCCGGTGCGCACGGGCTCCCGAGCACGGATTTGCGCTGGTCGTCGGCTTGGGGTTAGAGTTGTGAACACAACGGCGCGGGGTGGAGCAGCTCGGTAGCTCGCTGGGCTCATAACCCAGAGGTCGCAGGTTCAAATCCTGTCCCCGCTACTGAAGACGAAGGCCCGGATCCTCGGATCCGGGCCTTCGTCATGTTCACGGCCTCTTGTCGCAGGGGGGGCCTCAGGGCCGGTGGCCGACCGCCTCCGCGTAGAAGGCGCGGTCCACGAGCCGGCTCTCCGGGACGGGCGCCCCCTTGGTGACGCCCGCGTCGCGGTACGCGCGCTGCAGACGGCCGGCCGTGCCCTTCCGGATCTCCCAGTCCATCCGCAGCGACGGCACCGCGGTGAGCGTGCCGGCGTCCACCTTCAGCAGCTTCGCCAGCTCAGCGACGAACGCCCGGTCGGCCTTGTAGTCGCCGCGGAAGTACGTGTTGACGGTACGGATGTACGCGCGGAGGAAGGCGACGCCGGCGTCCGGGTCCCGCTGCAGCAGGTTCGGGCCGTACAGCGCGCCGCCGAGGGGTTCGCCCTGCGGCTGCCCGCCGAGGAACGCGTACCGCTTGTCGCCGTCGACCGTTCGCCAGACCGGGTCCAGCAGCCAGGCGGCGTCCACGCCGCCGCCGGTCAGCGCGGTCAGCACGTCGGCGGAGCCGAGCTGCTGAAAGGTCACGGAGTCCAGCCGGGCGCCGTGCCGGGCGAAGGACCGGTCCATCGGATACATGATCACCGACCCCTTGCCGATCATCGTCCCGAGCGTGGCGCCCTTCAGCGACGCCGACCGGGCCGTCTCCCCGTGCCGGAGCCGGACCCACAGGCCGCTCTTCGACCGCGGGCCGGGGGAGAAGTTCCCGGCCACCCAGCGGATGTCGAAGCCGCCCGCGATGCCGTTGAGGACGGCGGCCTCCGGCGCCGCCCACAGCACGTCCATGTCACCCTTGGCCAGCAGCGGCAGCGCCTCCGGGGTGGGCAGCACCTTCAGGTGGACGTCCAGCCCCTCCTTCGCGAACTCACCCTTGGCGAGCGCCGTGCGGACGGGCGCGACGTACTCGGCGTTCAGCGTGCCCAGCGCGAGGGTGAGGGAACGCCGCTTCTTCAGGGGCCGGGCGGCCGGCGCGCCCTTCTCGCACCGGGCGGGCCCGCGGTCGGCCGCCAGGTCGGCGGGGTCGGTCCAGGCACGGGCGCCGCAGCCGGCGACCGGCGTGATGGTGCGGGGCTTGGTGGCGGTGGCGGACTGCTCCCCGGCGGTACAGCCCGCCGCGAGGACGAGCACGGCGGACAGGGCGGCGAGCGCTGTGGTGCGGCGACGCATGGGGCCTCCGTACGGCATGAGGGCTTGCGGCGTGTGGGCTTACGGCCTGGGTGCCTTCGGGCTCAGCTCTGGGCCCGGCCGCGGTCGCGCGGCGCCCAGGGGGTGAGGAACCGGCCGGCCAGCCGCACCAGTTCGGAGAAGAGCACGCCGAGTACGGCGACGCAGACGATGCCGACGAACATCACGTCGTTCTGGAACAGGGCGCGCGAGTCGAAGATCAGGTGGCCGAGCCCGTCGGCGGCGGCGATCTGCTCCGAGGCGACGATCACCAGGACCGCGACGCCGGCCGCGATCCGCGCGCCGACCAGCACGGCGGGCAGCGACGCCGGAAGCAGCACGTGCCGGAACATCTGCCAGGCGCCCGCGCCGAAGACCCGGCCGGCGTCGCGGTGCCCGGCCGGCACGGCGAGCACCGCCGCCATGGTGGAGATCCACACGAAGAAGAAGACGGTGGCCGCGACCAGCGCGACCTGCGGTCCCTCACCGAGCCCGAACATGTTCAGGAAGACCGGCAGCAGGGCGAGCTTCGGTACGACGTACAGCGCGTCCAGCAGCGGCTCCAGGGCGGCGCGTACCAGGGCGAGCGAGCCCATCAGCAGGCCCAGCGCATAGCCGGCCGCGGTGCCTGCGGCGTAGCCGGCGAGGACCCGCCGGAGGGTGGCCCAGACGTCCGGCCACAGCGCGCCGGCCAGCGCCCGGTCCCAGCCGTCGGCCAGGATCGTGGTGGGTGCCGGGTAGATCCGGGCGTCGATCCAGCCCCCGGCCGCGGCGAGCTGCCACAGCAGGACCAGGGCGGCCGGGACGGCGAGCGCGAGGGCGCCTTCCAGGGTGCGGCGCCTGCGGTGGGTGCGGCGCGGGTGCAGTTCCTGGGGGCCGGGGCGGCGGACGAGGACGGTCTCGCGCGGCGCCGGGCGGTCGGTGAGCGTCATGCGGGCACCGCCTCCGTACCGGCGCCGCCGTCGACCTCGCCGCGCAGCAGCTCCCACAGCTCGGTCTTGAGCGCGGTGAACTCCGGCGCCGCGCGCACCGCTCCGCTGCGGGGGCGGCCGAAGGGCGGGCGGCGCTCGGCGATGATGCGGCCGGGCCGCGCCGACATCACCAGGACCCGGTCGCCGAGGACGAGGGCTTCCTCGAGGCTGTGCGTGATGAAGAGGGTGGTGGTACGGGTGTGCTGGGTGAGGCCCAGCAGCTCGTCCTGGAGGATCGTGCGCAACTGGGCGTCCAGGGCGGCGAAGGGCTCGTCCATGAGCAGGATCTCGGGCTCCACGGCGAGCGCGCGGGCGATGGCCACGCGCTGGCGCATGCCGCCGGAGAGCGCCGCCGGATACGCGTCGGCGAACTCCGCGAGGCCCATCCGGGCCAGCCAGGAGCGGGCCCGTGCATCGGCCTCCTTGCGGGGCACGCGCTGGACGTCCAGGCCGAAGCGGACATTGGCCAGCACGGACTTCCAGTCGTAGATCCCGTAGTCCTGGAAGATCATCGCGGCCGGGTGGGCGCCCGTGGCGCGGATCTCCAGCTCGCCCGTGCCGGGCCGGAGCAGCCCGGCGGCGATCCGCAGCAGGGTGGACTTGCCGCAGCCCGAGGGGCCCACGAGGCAGACGAACTCGCCCGGCGCGACGTCGAGGTCGAGCGGGCCGAGCGCGGTGACCGCCTTCCGGCCGCGCCCGAAGGAGCGGCCGAGCGCCCTGGCACGCAGGGCGGGCGCGGCGGCGGGGGGATGCGGCCCGGGCGCTGCCGGGCGCGGGACGGCGGACGGTGTCGGCGGGTGCGGCTCTCCCACGGTGTGCTCCTCGCGGAGTCGGGCGGGCTGCCGCGGCGGTCCCGGGCAGCCGTGGGGGTGGCGCGCGCACGATATGACGAGCCGTCAGAAACAGGAAGGGGCGTGCGGGGGAACGGATCCGGCCGACATGCCGGAAAGCCCGCCGCGGAAGGCGGCGGGCTGTGAGGATCGGCGCTGCGGAAGGGGGTGCGGTGGTTCGCCGGTCAGGCGCTCGCGCAGTTCGGACAGATGCCGCGGTAGGTCACCGAGACCTCCGAGACGTCGAAGCCGAATCGTTCCGGCTCGGGCAGGGCCGCCATCGGGTCGCTCGCGATGTGCACGTCACGGATGGTGCCGCAGCGGGAGCAGACGAGGTGGTGGTGGTCGTGGTGGGCGTTGGGGTCGTACCGCTTCGCACGGCCGTCCGTGCTGACCTCCAGCACCTCGCCGAGCGAGACGAGCTCGCCGAGGGTGTTGTAGACGGTCGCGCGGGAGATCTCCGGCAGGCGCTCGGAAGCCCGCGCGTGCACCTCGTCGGCGGTGTAGTGGACGTGGTCCCCGTTCAGGACCTCGGCGACGACGCGGCGCTGTGCGGTCAGCCGCCAGCCGCGTCCCCGGAGTCGTTCGAGCAGGTCACTCATGCCAATCACCCATCAGTCAGATATCAGCCAGGGTACCAGCGGGTTCCAGTGCCGGACGAGGTACGGGTTTCACCTCCTTCTCAAAGTCACACCCTTCTTGACTTAGACATTGTCCAATGTAGGATCGGGTACGGCGCAAGCCAAGGACAGGTATTGATGAGGAGGCGCACGTGTCGGTAGAGAGCATTACCGGACCGCTGACCACCGAGTCCGGTGCTCCGGTCGCGGACAACCAGAACAGCGAGACGGCCGGCACCGGTGGCCCGGGTCTGATCCAGGACCAGCTGTTGATCGAGAAGCTCGCGCACTTCAACCGTGAGCGGATCCCGGAGCGCGTCGTGCACGCCCGCGGCGCCGGCGCGTACGGCACCTTCACCGTCACCGCGGATGTGACCAAGTACACCCGCGCGAAGTTCCTCTCCGAGGTCGGCAAGCAGACCGAGACGTTCCTGCGCTTCTCGACCGTCGCGGGCAACCTCGGCGCGGCCGACGCCGTGCGCGACCCCCGTGGCTTCGCGCTGAAGTTCTACACCGAGGAGGGCAACTACGACCTCGTCGGCAACAACACCCCGGTGTTCTTCATCAAGGACGCCATCAAGTTCCCGGACTTCATCCACACCCAGAAGCGCGACCCGTACACCGGCTCGCAGGAGGCGGACAACGTCTGGGACTTCTGGAGCCTGAGCCCCGAGTCCACCCACCAGGTGACCTGGCTGTTCGGCGACCGCGGTATCCCCGCCTCGTACCGCCACATGGACGGCTTCGGCTCGCACACCTTCCAGTGGAACAACGAGGCCGGCGAGGTCTTCTGGGTCAAGTACCACTTCAAGACCGACCAGGGCATCAAGAACCTCACGACGGAGGAGGCGGAGGTCCTCGCGGGCAAGGACCCCGACAGCCACCAGCGTGACCTGCGCGAGGCGATCGAGCGCGGCGACTTCCCGACCTGGACCGTCGGCGTGCAGATCATGCCCGCGGCGGAGGCCGCGAACTACCGCTTCAACCCGTTCGACCTGACCAAGGTGTGGCCGCACGCGGACTACCCGGTCATCGAGATCGGCAAGCTGGAGCTGAACCGCAACCCGCAGAACATCTTCGCCGAGGTCGAGCAGTCGATCTTCTCCCCGCACCACTTCGTGCCGGGCATCGGCCCCTCGCCCGACAAGATGCTGCAGGGCCGGCTCTTCGCGTACGGCGACGCGCACCGCTACCGCGTCGGCATCAACGCCGACCACCTGCCGGTGAACCGCCCGCACGCCGCCGAGGCGCGCAGCCACGGCCGGGACGGCGCGCTCTACGACGGCCGCCACGGCGGGCAGAAGAACTACGAGCCCAACAGCTTCGGCGGCCCGGCCGAGACCGGCCGTGCGCTGTGGCAGCCGCTGCCGGTCAGCGGCCAGACCGGTGAGCTGGCGGCGCCCTCGCACGCCGAGGACGACGACTTCGTGCAGGCGGGCAACCTCTACCGCCTGATGTCGGAGGACGAGAAGGAGCGCCTGATCAACAACCTGGCGGGCTTCATCTCGAAGGTGTCGCGCGAGGAGATCGCGCAGCGCGCCATCGAGAACTTCCGCAAGGCGGACGCGGACTACGGCAAGCGGCTGGAGGCCGCGGTCCAGGCCCTGCGCGGCTGACCGGACGCCGCCTGCGCGGCCCGCGTCGCGTCCGGGGCCCCTTCACCCCGGACACAGGAGGCCGGACACCCTCGGGTGTCCGGCCTCCTCGGCTTGTCAGGGGCTGACCGGCGGGCCGGCGCCGCGGCCGGCCCGCCGGTGTCAGACCGGTACGGCCGCCGCCGTCCGCTCCCGGACGGCCGCGCGGCAGCGCATGATGTCGCGTACGGACACCACGCCGACCGGCTCCCGGTCGTCCAGGACGATCAGGTGGCGGAAGCCGCCGCGCACCATGGCGGTGGCGGCCTCGTCCAGCGTCCATTCCGGCGCCGCGAAGACCACATCGGTCGTGGTGTGGCTCTGAGCGGTCTCGTGGTCGGGGTTCTCCCCGGCGCCGAGGGAATTGAGGATGTCGCGCTCGGTGAGGATGCCGAGCCCTCCGGCGTCGGTGTCGAGGACGACGGCGGCGCCGACGCGCCGCGCCGCCATCAGATGTGCCGCCTGCCGGAGTGTGTGTGCGGGCCCGATGGTGAGGACCACCGTGCTCATGGCGTCCCTGACGTACATGGGCATGGAGTGGAGCCACCTCCTTGGTGAACCCCCGGCGGAATTCCCGGCGCCGGAAGCGCCTGGAGAAAGATTTCACAAATGCACAAGCGGGGGGATTCTCATGTTCACATGCTCCGTGGCACGCGACAAGGGGCGCGTGAAGGCCGGTCGGCCGGTCACGCGCCCCAAGGCGCCGTTTGAGATCCCGCGGGAGTGATCGCGGACGGTGGCGGCGCTCAGCCCCGCAGGTGGCCCAGCAGGTCGTCGTGGAGCAGCCCGTTGGAGGCGGCGGCGTTGCCGCCGTGCGGGCCCGGGGTCCCGTCCAGCGACGTGAAACGTCCGCCGGCCTCCTGTACGACAACGGCGCATGCGGCCATGTCCCACAGCGACAGCTCCGGCTCCGCACAGATGTCCACCGAGCCCTCGGCGACCATCATGTAGGGCCAGAAGTCGCCGTACGCACGGGTGCGCCACACCTCGCGCGAGAGGTTCAGGAAGCCGCCCATCATGCCGAGCTCCTCCCAGCCGGTGAGCGAGGAGTAGGCGAACGAGGCGTCCTGGATGCGCGCCACGCTGGACACCTGGAGACGCTGGGCGGAGGTCAGGCTGCGGCCGGAGTAGGCGCCCAGCCCCTCGGCGGCCCACCAGCGGCGGTGCAGCGCGGGCGCCGAGACCACGCCCACGACCGGACGGTCGCCGCCCTCGCCGCGCTCCATCAGGGCGATCAGGGTGGCCCACACGGGCACCCCGCGCACGTAGTTCTTCGTGCCGTCGATCGGGTCGATGATCCAGCGGCGCGGACCCGCGCCCTCCGAGCCGAACTCCTCGCCGAGCACCGCGTCCCGCGGCCGGGCCCGCGCGAGCTGGCCGCGGATCAGCTCCTCGGCCGCCTTGTCGGCCTCGCTCACCGGCGTCATGTCCGGTTTGGTCTCCACCTTCAGGTCGAGCGCCTTGAACCGTTCCATGGTCGCGGCGTCCGCGGCGTCCGCGAGGACGTGGGCGAGACGGAGATCATCGTGGTAGTCGGCCATGTGCGCACACTATCTTTCTCGGCGCCTGAGCACGGAAAACCCCGCGGCGGCCGGCGGACGTGGCGCCCTCCTGAGTACCCTTCCGCACCCGCCCGCAGACCTTCCGTCCGGAGCCTTGACACCACCTGGCGGGGCGTCAATTCTGTGCGCACACAAGGCCATATGGGCACTACGGCCTGGGAGGCGACGATGCCCGCAGCGCGTGATTCCTTACTGGACGCCGCCTACGCGGCGCTCGAAGTGCGGCCCTGGGCAGGCGTCCGGATGGTGGATGTCGCCGCCGCTGCCGGAGTCTCCCGGCAGACGCTCTACAACGAGTTCGGCAGCAAGCAGGGGCTCGCGCGCGCCCTCGTGCGCCGGGAGACCGAGGGCTACCTGGCGGGCGTGGAGCGCATCCTGTCCCGGCCCGCCGGGGGAGTGCCGGCCGAGGACGGGGAGGCCGCGGCCGGTGCGGGCGGCCCGGCCGCCGTGCCCGAGGAGGCGCCGGCCCGGCTGGCGGCCGCGGCCGACTGGACACTGCGTACCGCTAAGGCCAACCCCCTGGTACGGGCCGTGCTGACCGGCTGCTGGAACGAGCGGCTGCCCTCGCCCGCCGACCAGTCGCTCCCGCCGCCGGTGCCGGGGCCCCGTACCGGCTTCCCCATGGCGCCGCCGCCGGTGGAGGCGCCGCTGCCCGGACCGAGCGAGCTGGTCGGCCGGTTCAGCGACCGGGCGGTGGCCGCGCTGGAGGCGGACTGGCCCAAGGAGGAGCTGACCGAGCTGGGCAGCGCGTGCACGGCGGCGGTCCGCCTCACACTCTCCTGCGTGGTCGCGCCCGCCGATCCCGAGGAGGTCGGGCGGCTGGTGCGCGGCGCGTTCGCGGGGCTGCCGCGGCATCCGGCCGGGCGCTGACCGCGGCCCGGCCGGTCAGTGCGCGGAGCCGGAGAACTGCAGCCCGATGGCGCCCGCGATCACCAGCGTGATCGAGACGATCTTCAGGGTCGACACCACGTCCCCGAGGAAGACCATGCCGTAGATCGCGGTGCCGGCCGCGCCCAGACCGGTCCACACCGCGTACGCCGGGCCCACGTCCAGCTTCTTCAGCGACAGCGTCAGCAGTCCGAAGCTGCCGAGTGCGAAGGCGCAGAAGGCGATCGTGGGCCACAGCCGGGTGAACCCGTGCGAGAGCTTCAGGCACACCGCGAAGCCCGTCTCCAACAGTCCCGCCACCACGACGAGCAGCCACGCCATCAGTTTGCCTCCGTGAGTCCGGCGACCGCTTCGCCCGTACTGAGAGCCCGTGCCTGATGTGATTATGCAGTTACCAGCGGCTCGCGGCAGGCACCTTTTCCCCGCCGGGCGCGGTGATGTGGCGGGCCGTCAGTCGCCCTCGCGCCGCTCCCGGGTGGCCAGCAGGCGCCGCAGCGAGTACAGCCGGGCCGGATCGGCGTGCCCTTCGGCGACCCATTGGTCCAGCGCACAGTCCGGCTCGTCGTGGCTGCAGGCGCGCGGGCAGTCGGCCGTGCCCGGCTCCAGGTCGGGGAAGGCGTGGATCACCCGCGAGGGGTCGATGTGGTGCAGCCCGAAGGAGCGCACGCCGGGCGTGTCGATCACCCAGCCGCCCGCCTCGTGCGGCAGCGGCAGGGCCAGCGCCGAGGTGGTGGTGTGCCGGCCGCGCCCGGTGACCGCGTTCACGTGCCCCGTGGCCCGCTTCCGCTCCGGTACCAGCGCGTTGACCAGCGTCGTCTTGCCCACGCCCGAGTGCCCCACGAAGGCCGTCATCCGGCCCGCCAGACGTTCGCGCACCCGGTCGGCGGCCGTGCCGTCGGCCAGCTCGTCGCGGTTGGTGACGACGTACGGGACGCCGAGCGTGCCGTAGGACTCCAGCAGGGTGTCCGGCGGCGCCAGGTCGGACTTGGTGAGCACGAGCAGCGGCTCCAGGCCCGCGTCGTACGCGGCGACCAGGCACCGGTCGATCAGCCGGGGCCGCGGCTCGGGGTCGGCGAGGGCCGTGACGATCGCCAGCTGGTCGGCGTTGGCGACCACCACCCGCTCGAACGGGTCGTCGTCGTCCGCCGTGCGCCGCAGCACGGACGTGCGCGGCTGGACCCGGACGATGCGGGCGAGGGTGTCCTTGGCGCCGGAGAGGTCGCCGACGACCATGACCCGGTCGCCGACCACCACGCCCTTGCGGCCCAGCTCGCGCGCCTTCATCGCGGTGACCGTGCGGTCCTCGATCAGGCAGGTGATGCGGCCCCGGTCCACGGTGAGGACCAGGCCCTCGCTGGCGTCCTCGTGCTTGGGCCGGATGTTCGTACGCGGACGGTTGCCCTTGCGGTTGGGGCGGACCCGGACGTCGTCCTCGTCGGTGTGCTTGCCGTAGCGGCGCATGGCGTGGACTCTCAGGCTCTCCGGGCGGTGGCCGCCGCGGGACTGAGCATGTCCGTCCACATCTCGGGGAAGTCCGGCAGGGTCTTGGCCGTGGTGGCGACGTTCTCCACCTCGACGCCGTCGACGGCCAGCCCGATGATCGCGCCCGCGGTGGCCATGCGGTGGTCGTCGTAGGTGTGGAACACGCCGCCGTGCAGCGGGCGCGGCCGGATGCGCAGCCCGTCGGCGGTCTCGGTGACGTCGCCGCCCAGGCCGTTGATCTCCTTGGTGAGCGCCGCGAGCCGGTCGGTCTCGTGCAGCCGCAGGTGCGCGACGCCGCGCAGTACGGACTCGGAGTCCGCGAGGGCCGCGACGGCCGCGATGCCCGGGGTCAGCTCGCCGACCTCGCCCAGGTCGATGTCGATGCCGTGGATCCGGCCGCTGCCGGTGAAGGTGAGGCCCTGCTCGGTCAGCTCGCAGGAACCGCCCATTTCGGTGAAGATCTCGCGCAGCGCGTCGCCCGGCTGAGTGGTGTGCTCGGGCCAGTCGGGGATGGTGACCCGGCCGCCGGTGACCAGCGCGGCCGCCAGGAACGGCTGGGCGTTGGACAGGTCGGGCTCGACGACCAGGTCGCGGCCGAGCAGCGCGCCCGGGGTGACCCGCCAGACGTTCGGCTCCCCGCCGGACTCCGGGGTGTCCACCTGCGCGCCGGCGGTCCGCAGCATGTCCACGGTCATCCGGATGTGCGGCATGGACGGCAGCGTCTCGCCGACGTGCCGCACCTCCACGCCCTGGTTGAAGCGCGGCGCCGACAGCAGCAGCGCGCTGACGAACTGCGAGGAGGAGGACGCGTCGATCTCGACCCGGCCGCCGTCCAGCCCGCCGCTGCCGTGCACGGTCATCGGGAGGGCGCCGCGGTTGTCGTCGTCGATGCGTGCGCCGAGGGCGCGCAGGCCGTCGATCACGCCGCCCAGCGGACGCTCGTACGACCGGGGGTCGCCGTCGAAGCGGATCGGGCCGTCGGCCAGCGTCGCGACCGGCGGCAGGAAGCGCATGACCGTGCCGGCGTTGCCCACGTCCACGGTGGCCGGGCCGCGCAGCCCGGCGGGGATCACGCGCCACGCCTCACCGCCGCCCGGCTCCCCGGCCGGGTCGGAGCTGGAGGAGATGGTCTCCTCGATGCCCACGCCCATGGTGCGCAGCGCCTGCGCCATCAGGAGGGTGTCGCGGGAGCGCAGCGGGCGGCGCAGCCAGCCGGGTTCGGAGGAGAGGGCGGCCAGGACCAGGCCACGGTTGGTGACCGACTTGGACCCGGGCACGGTGACGGTCGCGTCGACCGCCCCGGGCGCGGTGGGGGCTGGCCAGAGGGCGGAGTGTGCGGGGCTCTCGGTCATGCAGCTCACTTTAATGGCTCACCAGAGGTGCGGATCTTGATCAAATGGGTCGCAACCTGTACGAAACATGGCACTGGTAAAGCAACAGTGCGCGGACCGCCCGGCCGCACCCCGCGGGTTCGGCTCACAGGTTGAGCAGCCAGCGGCCGCCGCCGATGAGTGAGCAGAGCGTCACCACGTGGAAGAGGCCCAGCCAGACGGCGGCCGGCACGTTCGTCAGCCGCGCCAGCTGGTCCGGGTCGGAGTCCACCTGTCCTCCGGAGCGCCGCCGCTTGCTCTGGATCTCGAACGGCGGCCGCACCCCGCCCAGCAGCAGGAACCACACCACCGCGTACGCGAACGCCGCCTGCACCTCCGCCGTGGTCAGCCAGGAGACCAGGAAGAAGGCCGCACCGGCCAGCACCACCGTCAGCACGCCGTACGCGTTCCGGGTCATCACCAGCATCGCCAGCAGCAGGGCCGTCGCGCCCCACAGCAGCGCCGTGATGTGCCCGGCGGCGAGCAGCGCGGCCCCGGCCAGGCCGAGCAACGAGGGGGCGATGTAGCCCGCCGCCGCGGTCAGGATCATGCCGAGGCCGTGCGGCTTGCCGCGGCTGACGGTCAGCCCCGAGGTGTCGGAGTGCAGACGGATGCCGTCCAGCTTCCGGCCGGTCAGCAGGGCCACGAGGCCGTGCCCGCCCTCGTGCGCGATGGTGATGGCGTTACGGGCCATCCGCCAGGCGCCGTAGGGGACCACCACCGCCAGGGCGACGAGGCCGGTGACCACGACCAGCCACAGGGACGGATCGGGCTGGGTGGCGAAAACCCGGTCCCATACGTCGGTGATGTGATCCGTGTCCATCTCTCCCCTAGGTGTGGCGTGGCACTGTGGCATACATGTGCGGACGGTATGCGGCGAGCAGGCGGCCCGAGGATCTGGTGGGGATCTTCGAGGTCGAGAAGTGGGAGCCCGAGGAGACCCTCGCTCCCGACTGGAATGTCGCCCCCACCAAGAACGTCTACGCGGTGCTCGAACGCCCCGTCAAAGACGCGGATGACCGGCGTCCGGTTCGCCAGCTGCGGCCACTGAAGTGGGGCCTGGTGCCGTCGTGGGCAAAATCACCCGACGTCGGCGTGAAGATGATCAACGCCAGGGCGGAGACGGTCCACGAGAAGCCGTCCTTCCGCAAGCCCTTCGCGGCCCGCCGCTGCCTGCTGCCCGGCGACGGCTACTTCGAGTGGGTGACCGGCGCGGGGGAGCGGCAGCTGGAGGAGCAGGGACGCAAGAAGCGGCCCCGCAAGCAGCCGTACTTCGTCACCCCGGCCGACGGCTCCGTGATGGCGATGGCCGGGCTGTACGAGTTCTGGCGCGACCCGACGCTGCCCCCGGACCACCCGCAGGCCTGGTGGGCGACCTGCTCCGTGGTCACCACCGCCGCCGAGACCACGCCGCTGGCCGGCGCGTCCGGCGGCCCCGGCCCGCAGTCGCTCGCCGACATCCACCCCCGGATGCCGCTGGTCCTGCCGCCGGACCGCTGGGACGCCTGGCTGAACCCGGCCACCACGGACGTCGAGGAGCTGCGCGAGCTGCTCGCGCCGCCGCCCGCCGGGATGATGCGTGCCTACCCGGTCTCCACCGAGGTCAGCAACGTCCGCAACAACAGCCCCGAGCTCGTGAAGGAGCTGCCCGCGCCGGAGGAGGAAACGCTCTTCTGACCGGCCGCCGGCCCGTCCAGCGGGCCGGCCGGGGCAGGATGGCCCCATGAGTGAGAGCGAGACGGTCGGCACACCGGCGGGCGACGCCCGGATCACCTGGCACGAGGCGCAGGGCACGGCCCGCTCCGTGCTCGCCGTGAGCCACGGGGCCGGCGGCGGCATCGAGGCACGGGACCTGGCGGCGCTGGCCGCGTCGCTCCCGGAGCGCGGCGTCACCGTGGCCCTCGTGGAGCAGCCCTGGCGGGTGGCGGGCAAGAAGCTGGCGCCCGCGCCGAAGACCCTGGACACGGCCTGGACGGCCCTGTGGCCCGCGCTGCGGAAGCCCGGCCTGCCGGTGGTCGCGGGCGGGCGCAGTGCCGGGGCGCGGGTGGCCTGCCGTACGGCGCGGGAGCTGGGCGCGCACGCCGTCCTCGCCCTCAGCTTCCCGTTGCACCCGCCGGGCAGGCCCGAGAAGTCCCGAGCCGAGGAGCTGACGGGTGCCGGCGTGCCCACGCTGGTGATCCAGGGCGGCCGTGACCCCTTCGGACGCCCCGAGGAGTTCCCGGGCGGCACGGAGATCGTCGAGGTGCCGCACGCCGATCACGGCTTCGCGGTGCCGAAGAAGGCGCCCATCGGCCAGGACGAGGCCCTCATGCTGATCGTGGAGGCCGCCGCCGAGTGGCTGGTCGGGCTGCCGGACTGATCCCGCGCGACCCCGTTCCGGGTGCGGGAATGCCCGGCGGTCCTCCTCTGTTGTGCGTGGCGTAGGCAGCCACGTATTGGCACGCACGAGGAATGGGAGTCCACCGCATGGGGATCGCATGCCCGGCCCGACCGCAGGGTCCGACCTGGACGGTGCCGCAGGCACAGGTCCAGCCGGGACGCCACGTCACGGCCGGAGCGGCGGTGGTACCGGATCGTCGTCTATTCTCCGATTCGAGCGGGTCCGCATCCGGATCCGGCACGGTGTTGGAGGAGGTGGGTCCGGTCACCGGTACCGACGCAGGGACCGACGGCACGGCACAAGCACGCAACGAGGACCAGGCGGAGGCTGCCCGCACGCGGACGACGGGCGAGTCGGAGGCCGAGCGCAATGCGCGCTTCGAGCGCGACGCGCTGACCTTCCTGGACCAGATGTACTCCGCAGCCCTGCGCATGACGCGCAATCCGGCGGACGCGGAAGACCTGGTGCAGGAGACGTATGCCAAGGCGTACGCGTCCTTCCACCAGTTCCGTGAGGGCACCAACCTCAAGGCCTGGCTGTACCGCATCCTGACCAATACCTTCATCAACTCCTACCGCAAGAAGCAGCGGGAGCCGCAGCGCAGCGCGGCCGAGGAGATCGAGGACTGGCAGCTGGCGCGCGCCGAGTCGCACATGTCCACCGGTCTGCGCTCAGCGGAGTCGCAGGCGCTGGACCACCTGCCGGACTCGGACGTGAAGGAGGCCCTGCAGGCGATTCCCGAGGAATTCCGTATAGCGGTCTATCTCGCGGACGTAGAGGGCTTTGCGTACAAGGAGATCGCCGACATCATGGGAACCCCCATCGGCACGGTGATGTCCCGCCTGCACCGTGGCCGCCGGCAGCTGCGCGGCATGCTGGAGGACTACGCCCGGGACCGCGGGCTGGTCCCGGCCGGAGCGGGTGCTGCGGCTACGTCGGCGAAGCAGCCGCACGATCGGAAAGGCTCGGCATCATGAGCTGCGGAGACCCGCACGAGACGGACTGCTCCGAGGTCCTTGACCACCTGTACGAGTATCTCGACCGCGAGATGCCGGACGGGGAGTGCACCAAGTTCGAGGAGCACTTCGACGAGTGCTCGCCCTGCCTGGAGAAGTACGGCCTGGAGCAGGCCGTGAAGAAGCTCGTGAAGCGCTGCTGCGGCCACGACGACGTCCCCGCCGACCTGCGGTCGAAGGTCATGGGGCGGATCGAGCTCATCCGGGCCGGCGAGACCGTGCCCGAGAAGAGCGTGCTGGAGCAGGCCCAGCAGGAGTCCGGCGCAGCGGAGGGGCCGGGCCATCAGCCCGGTCCGACCGACGCCGATGCACCCACCGAGGCCGCACGCGCCGAATAGCGCGCCGGATCACTCCATCGGGTGAGGGCGGGCGCGCGAGCCCCGCCCAATCCGCCGATGCGCCCGCACGCGCCGCCGACGCCTTCTAAGCTCACCGGATCCGGGAGCCGTGGGGAGGAGGCGCCATGCGGCAGCTGCCCGTGGCCGCGTACGCGTACATCGGAGGTGCCGTAGGGGCGGCGGCCGCCTGTGCCGCCCCCGCCGTCCTGCCCGCAGCGGGCACCCCCTGGCCCACCGTGGCCCTGCTCGCCGTGCTCTACGCCGCCTGCGAGCGCATCCGGGACTGCCCGCTGACCCGCACGCTCACCCGGGCCAGGTCCCGCCCCGGCGGCGCACCCGGATACCGCGACGGCATGCCGCCCCGGTGGGGCTGCCCCGTGCTGCTCGCCGGGGTCTTCCTGCTGCCGCCGGCGGCAGCGGCGCTGGTCGCGCTGCCGGGCGCGCTGCTCGCCCCCACCGAGGAGCGCTCGGCCACCGCGCGCCGCGTCTGGCACGCCGCCGAGCTGGCGCTGGCCGCCCGGGCAGCCGCGCAGGTCTTCGGCGCGGGCGGCAGCCGGGCCGTGCTCACCCCCGAGTTCCCCTGGGCGCTGCTGCCCGCAGCGGCGGCCACCGCGGTCTTCTGCACCGTCCTCGCGGCGCTGGACGGCGGCGTCCTGATCGCCGCCGAGCGGCACCCCGCGCGCACCGCCTGGCGCGGCCTGCTGCTCCGCTCGCTCGCCCCGCACCTGGTGCACGGCCTGGCCGGACTGATGATGGCCGTCCTCTGGCGCAGCTCGTACGGCCCGCCGGCGGCCCTGCTCGTCCTGCTGCCCATGTACATCTCCTGCTGGGTCTTCGCGCAGTACCACCGCGAACGCGCGGCCCACCAGGCCACCATCCGCGCCCTCGTGCAGGCCGTCGACCTCAAGGACCGCTACACCCGCGGGCACAGCGAGCGCGTCGGCCGCGCCTCCGTCATGATCGCCCGCGAGCTCGGCATGTCCGAGGACCGCCTCGAAGTGATCCGCTTCGCCGGCATCCTGCACGACGTCGGCAAGCTCGGGGTGCCCACCCGGCTGCTGCGCAAGGACGGCCCGCTCACCCCCGAGGAGCGCCGCGTCATCGAGCTCCATCCGGAGTACGGCCACGAGATCGTCCGTGGGATCGGCTTCCTCGGCGAGGCCAGGGCCGCGATCCTGCACCACCACGAACGGATGGACGGCAAGGGCTACCCCTACGGCCTGCGGGGACGGGAGATCCCCGAATTCGCCCGGGTGGTCGCGGTCGCCGACGCCTTCGACGCGATGACCTCCACCCGCTCCTACCGCCGCGCCCGCCCGGTCGCCGCCGCCGTCGCCGAGCTGCGCCGCAGCGCGGGCGCCCAGCTCGACCCGCGCATGGTCCGGGCCCTGGTAGCCGCGCTCGCCCGGCACGGCTGGCAGCCCGGGGTCGTGACAGCGGGCGCGGACGGACCCGCCGCGCCGGCCGCGCGCCCGGCGCGCGTCCCCCTCCGCAGGCGCCCCGACACACCGGACGCCGTGCCCCCGCACGGTACGGCCGCCGTCCCGGGCACCGCGGCCGCCCCGCGGCCCGGGTCCGCCGGCGGTGAGCGGTGAGCGCCGCCACGGGGCACGGCGACGCGTTCGCCGTCCCGCACCGCACCGGCACGCCCGCCGCCGTCGCCCTCGTCTACGCGGCGGCCGGCGCGCTGGCCTGCCTGGCGCTGGGCCACACGCTCTGGCGCGGCCTGTCCGACCCCGGCATCGCGCTGGCCTTCGGCGCCCTCATAGCGGTCGGCGAGCTGGCCCGCTGGGGCGCGGGACCGCCCGCGCGCGGCGGTGCGGGCGCGCTGCCCGGCGACCGCGAGAGCGCCCCGCTCGGCGTCGCCGGAGCCCTGGCCTACGCCCTGCTCGGCGAGGTCGGCGGCCGCCCCACCTCGCACGGCGTCCTGCAGACCGTCGCCGTCGTCGTCGCGGCCGGGCTCGTCGGCCTCGTCCCCCACGTGGCGCTCGGCCGCGGCCCCGCGCTGGACCACATCGCGCGCCGCGTCCTGACCGTCGGCTTCGCCGCCACCTGCTTCCAGCCGCTCTACACCACCGGCCGGCTGGCCGCCTGGATCGGCGACGGCACGTACTACACCTGCTACCTCCTCGGCCTGCTCGCGCTCACCGCCCTGTGCGACGCCGTGCTCGCCGCCGCGCTCGCCAAGGCCCGCACCGGCTGGCCGTACGGCCCGCTGCTCCGCGACGAGCTGCGCTCCCTGCTCGGCATCGGCTCGGCGATCTGCGCGACGGGCCTGGTCATCGCCCTGGCCACGGCCGTCGCCGGGCTCTGGGCGCTGCCCGTCTTCTGCCTGCCGCTGCTGCTCACCCAGTTCTCCTTCCGGCGCTACGCCGCCGTCCGGGCCACCTACCGGCAGACCATCGCCTCCCTCGCCCGCGCCACCGAGATCGCCGGTTACACCCCGCAGGGGCACGCCCGCCGGGTCGCCGTCCTCAGCCGCGCCGTGGGCCGGGAACTGGGACTGGGCGAGGCCGACTTGGGCGTCCTGGAGTACGCGGCCCTGATGCACGACATCGGCCAGCTCTCCCTGGTCGACCCGGTGACCGGCGGTGCCACGGCCGGCCTGCCGCCCGCCGAGCAGCGCAGGATCGCCCTGCTCGGCGGGGCCGTCGTCCGCCAGACCGGGGTGCCCGCCGAGGTCGCGATGATCGTGGAGCGGCAGGCCGACCCGTTCCGTGACCAGCCGCTCCCGGCCCGCATCGTGCGCACCGTGAACGCCTACGACGACCTCGCGGGCGGCGACGGTGGCCCCGGCGGCACGCTGCGCGCCCTGGAGCGGCTGCGCCTGTCGACCGCGCAGGACTTCGAGCCCCGGGTGGTGGAGGCCCTCGCGCGGGTGCTGTCCCGGCCGCTCGGCCCGGCCTGAGCGGCGGCACCACCCGAGTGCGGGAGGGGCGCCGGGGGATAGCCGCGGCGTATCGGGGTACCGGTTCAAGGTCACAGAACCGATGGGTAATGAGCGGTCCCGGATATGGGCATGGTTGGATGCGAAGAGAGCCCCGAAAAGCGGGGTTCAGGGGGGCTGCGCAAGGCAAGGAGCAGCAGGGGGCACCGGCCATCGGGCTGAGCCCGGCGGCAAACTGTGGCAGGTTGTCGAGTGAGCCCCTCGGCCGTCCGCCGGACGGCACCAAGGACGCAATCGGCAGGCGGGAATCGTGAGGATCTTCGGCAAGGTACGGCACCGGCCCTCCGCCTCGTGGCGGCAGGCGACCGACCGCGCTTTCACGCTGATCGGCGACGGCCGTTACGAGGACGCGGGCGCGCTGCTCACCCGTGCCGCCGACATGGAGCCGTGGCTGTCCGAGTCGTGGTTCAACCTCGCCCTGCTGCACAAGTTCCGGCACGACTGGGAGCAGGCCCGCACCGCGGGGCTCCGGGCCGTCGCCCTGCTGGACCGCGAAGCCGGAGCGCCCGACTGGTGGAACGTCGGCATCGCGGCCACCGCGCTGCAGGACTGGCCGCTGGCCCGCCGCGCCTGGCAGGCGTACGGCCTCCACGTGCCCGGCGAGGGCGCGCCCTCCGGGGAGCCGCGCGGCATGCAGCTGGGCAGCGCCGCCGTCCGCCTCTCGCCCGAGGGCGAGGCCGAGGTCGTCTGGGGCCGCCGGCTGGACCCGGCCCGCATCGAGGTGCTCTCCATCCCGCTGCCGTCCTCCGGGCGCCGCTGGGGCGAGGTCGTGCTGCACGACGGCGTCCCGCACGGCGAGCGCACCACCACGGCCGGGCCCGCCTACCCGGTCTTCGACGAGATCGAGCTGTGGGCGCCCTCCCCGGTGCCCACCTGGGTCGTCCTGCTGGAGGCGGCGGGCGAGGCCGACCGGGACGCGCTGGAGCGGCTGGCCGCGGACGCCGGGTACGCGGCCGAGGACTGGTCCTCCTCCGTCCGCCTGCTCTGCCGCACCTGCTCCGAGAGCCGGATGCCCAGCGACGAGGGCGACGGCGCGCACCTCGACCCGCACGACCACAGTGAGCCGGGCCACCCGGGCCCGCTGGGGCACCGCACGGCCGGCTCCGGCTCCCTGTGGGTGCCCGAGCGCGAGTGCGGCATCGCCGCGCCCGCCGGGCTGGTGCGGGGCCTGCTGGACGGCTGGGTGGCCGACAGCCCGGACACCCGTGAGTGGCGGGACCTGGAAGAGGTCTGCTGAGTCCGGGCCGGTTCCGTCGGCGGGCGCCCGGCCGGTCCCCGTACCCTGTACGGGCAGCTAAGAAGAATCTTTGCGGAAAATCGCGGAAGGCGTGCGGCGGACATGGCGCAGCAGCAGGTGTTTGATCAGGACGGCGAGCAGCAGGTGGACGGCGAGTTCATCGATGACGTGACCGACGCGGACGCGCGCGAGAAGGCGTACCGCGAGCGCGGCACCTCCCGCCCGATCACCGTGGTCGGCAATCCGGTGCTGCACAAGGAGTGCAAGGACGTCACCGAGTTCGACGACGAGCTGGCCAAGCTCATCGACGACATGTTCGCCTCCCAGCGCACCGCCGAGGGCGTGGGCCTGGCCGCCAACCAGATCGGCGTCGACCTGAAGGTCTTCGTCTACGACTGCATGGACGACCAGGGCGTACGCCACGTCGGCGTGGTCTGCAACCCCAAGCTGGACGAGCTGCCCGCCGAGCGCCGGGTGCTGGACGACTCCAACGAGGGCTGCCTGTCGGTGCCCGGCGCCTACGCCGAGCTGGCCCGCCCCGACTACGCCGTGGTCCGCGGCCAGGACGCGCAGGGCAACCCCATCGCCGTCGAGGGCACCGGCTACTTCGCGCGCTGCCTCCAGCACGAGACCGACCACCTCTACGGCTACCTCTACATCGACCGGCTCTCCAAGCGCGAGCGCAAGGACGTGCTGAAGCAGATGGCGGAGCGCGAGCCGCGCTACCCCGTCGTCCCCAACGACTGACGGGCCCGCACCGCACGCCGCGCCGGCCGTCCCCCGAACGGGCGCATCACCTCGCCCGGGGGACGGCCTCGCGCGTCCGGAGGCTCTAGAACTCGTCGTCGAAGGAGACCGAGCCCTCGACCGCGACCTGGTAGGCGGACGCGCGGCGCTCGAAGAAGTTCGTCAGCTCCTGGACGTTCTGCAGCTCCATGAAGGAGAACGGGTTCTCCGAGCCGTACACCGGCGCGAACCCGAGCCGCCGCAGCCGCTGGTCGGCCACGCACTGCAGGTACTCGCGCATCGAGTCGGTGTTCATGCCCGCCAGGCCGTCGCCGCACAGGTCGTGCGCGAACTGCAGCTCGGCCTCGACCGCCTCCTTCAGCATGGCGGTGACCTGCTGCTCCAGCGCGTCGTCGAAGAGGTCGGGCTCCTCCTCGCGGACCGTGTCCACGACCGAGAACGCGAAGTCCATGTGCATGGTCTCGTCACGGAACACCCAGTTGGTGCCGGTGGCCAGGCCGTGCAGCAGGCCGCGCGAGCGGAACCAGTACACGTACGCGAACGCGCCGTAGAAGAACAGCCCCTCGATGCAGGCCGCGAAGCAGATCAGGTTCAGCAGGAAGCGGCGGCGGTCCGCCTTGGTCTCCAGCCGCTCGATCTCCTCCACGTGGTCCATCCACCGGAAGCAGAACTGGGCCTTCTCGCGGATGGAGGGGATGTTCTCGACGGCGGCGAACGCGGCCGCGCGGTCGTCCGGGTCGGGCAGATAGGTGTCCAGCAGCGTCAGGTAGAACTGGACGTGCACCGCCTCCTCGAAGAGCTGACGGCTCAAGTAGAGACGCGCCTCGGGGGAGTTGATGTGCTTGTAGAGCGTGAGGACCAGGTTGTTGGCCACGATCGAGTCGCCGGTCGCGAAGAAGGCGACCAGCCGGCCGATCAGGTGCTGCTCGCCCGGCGAGAGCTTGGCGAGGTCGGCCACGTCGGAGTGGAGGTCGACCTCCTCCACGGTCCAGGTGTTCTTGATCGCGTCCCGGTAGCGGTCGTAGAAGTCCGGGTACCGCATGGGCCGCAGGGTCAGCTCGAAGCCCGGGTCGAGGAGGTTCTTCACGGTTCCCCCGGCGGTGCTGACGGTGGTCTTCTCGGCGGCGGTGGTCACTGGCATGCCTCGCAGGACTCGGGGTTTTCCAGGGAGCAGGCGATCGCCTCGGGGTCGGTCGCCTGCTGGGGGACGGGGACGGGGGCGGTGGCGGCGGCAGCCGTACCGCGTGCGGACTGGGCGATCCGGGTGGCCGGGCGCGACCGCAGGTAGTAGGTGGTCTTGATGCCGCGCTTCCAGGCGTAGGCGTACATCGAGCTGAGCTTGCCGATGGTCGGCGCCGCCATGAAGAGGTTCAGGGACTGGCTCTGGTCCAGGTACGGCGTGCGGTCCGCCGCCATGTCGATCAGGGCGCGCTGCGGGATCTCCCAGGCCGTGCGGTACAGCGCCCGGATCTCCTCGGGGATCCACGGCACGTCCTGCACCGAACCGTTGCCCTCGCGCAGCGCCTCACGGGTGCGCGCGTCCCAGCTGCCGGCCTTCTTCAGGTCCTCCACCAGGTACGCGTTGACCTGCAGGAACTCCCCGCTCAGCGTCTCGCGCTTGAAGAGGTTGGAGACCTGCGGCTCGATGCACTCGTACACGCCGGCGATGGAGGCGATGGTCGCGGTCGGCGCGATGGCCAGCAGCAGCGAGTTGCGCATCCCGGTGCGCGCGATGCGGTCCCGCAGCGCAGCCCAGCGGTCCGCCCAGCGCGGCTCCGCGTTCGGGTAGTGGTCCGGGTGCAGCACGCCGCGTGCGGTGCGGGTCGCGGACCAGTTCGGGTGCGGCCCGTGCCGCTCGGCGAGGTCGGCCGACGCCTCGTACGCCGCGAGCATGATCCGCTCGGAGATCCGGGTGGACAGCTCGCGCGCCTCGGGCGAGTCGAACGGCAGGCGGAGGCGGAAGAAGACGTCCTGGAGGCCCATCAGGCCCAGACCCACCGGCCGCCAGCGGGAGTTGGAGGCGCCGGCCTGCTCGGTCGGGTAGAAGTTGATGTCCACGACGCGGTCGAGGAAGGTCACGGCCGTGCGGACGGTCGCGTCCAGCTTCTCCCAGTCCATCGCCTCCTCCGGGCCGGCGGCCTCCTCGGCGAGGTGGGCGGCGAGGTTGACGGAGCCGAGGTTGCACACGGCCGTCTCGGAGTCGTCCGTGACCTCCAGGATCTCCGTGCACAGGTTCGAGGAGTGCACGACCCGGCCCGGCTCCGCCGTCTGGTTCGCGGTGCGGTTGGCGGCGTCCTTGAAGGTCATCCAGCCGTTGCCGGTCTGGGCCAGCGTCCGCATCATCCGCGCGTACAGGGTGCGGGCCGGCACCGCCTTGACGGCCTTCCCCTCGGCCTCGGCCTTCCGGTACGCGGCGTCGAACTCCGCGCCCCACAGGTCCACCAGGTCCGGCACGTCCGCCGGCGAGAACAGTGACCAGTCCGCGTCCGCCTCGACCCGGCGCATGAACTCGTCCGGGATCCAGTGCGCGATGTTCAGGTTGTGGGTGCGCCGCGCGTCCTCGCCGGTGTTGTCCCGCAGCTCCAGGAACTCCTCCAGGTCCGCGTGCCAGGTCTCCAGGTACACGCAGGCCGCGCCCTTGCGGCGGCCGCCCTGGTTCACCGCGGCCACCGAGGCGTCCAGCGTGCGCAGGAACGGCACGATGCCGTTGGAGTGCCCGTTGGTGCCGCGGATCAGCGAACCGCGGGCCCGGATGCGGGAGTACGACAGGCCGATGCCGCCCGCGTGCTTCGAGAGCCGCGCGACCTGGTGGTACCGGTCGTAGATCGAGTCCAGCTCGTCCAGCGGCGAGTCCAGCAGGTAGCAGGAGGACATCTGCGGGTGGCGGGTGCCGGAGTTGAAGAGCGTGGGGGAGGACGGCAGGTAGGAGAGGGTGCTCGTCAGCCCGTACAGCTCCGCGACGTCCGCGAGCGCGCGCTCGGAGTGGTCCTCGGCCAGCCCGCACGCGACCCGCAGCAGGAAGTGCTGCGGCGTCTCGATGACCTTGCGGGTCAGCGGGTGGCGCAGCAGGTAGCGGGAGTGGACCGTGCGCAGCCCGAAGTAGCCGAAGCGGTCGTCGGCGCCGTCCGCGAGGGCCGCGTCCACCAGGGCGTCCAGCCGCGCCGCGTGCGTCCGCACGAACTCGGCGGTGCCGTCGGCGATCAGCCCCTCGCGATGGCCCGTGGCGACCGAGGCGGCGAAGCCCGTGGCGCCCTGGCTCGCGGCCTCCTCGGCGATGGCGGCCGTCAGCAGCCGCGCGGCCAGCTTGGAGTACTGCGGCTCGTCGCCGATCAGTCCGGCGGCGGCCTCCATGGCCAGCCCCCGCAGCTCCGCCTCGTCCGAGCGGGCGTTGCGGCCGCGCAGCGCCGCCGCCGCGACCTTGCCCGGGTCGGTCGCGGGGAGGTCGGCGGTGAGGGCGGTCAGGGTGCGCAGCAGGGCCGTGCCGGGGCCGTCGCCGGGCTGCGCGGCGGCCGGCCGTGCCTCGTCGGCGGGCTGCGCCTGTTGTGCTGACTCCGCTGGCGCGATGGTCACCTTGTGCTCTCCTCACTCGGCTGGGCCGGGGGAGGGGTGACGGAGGCTCACGGGCAGCCGCGCCGGACGCCCTTCCGGGCACGCGGGCACACCACGCGGCGTCCACCGGCCCAACCCACGAAGCCCGGACGTCTCGACGCCCGTGCCGGGACGGCCGCGGGCGTACCGTCGGCAGGTCCTCGGACTCGCAAGTGCGCACAAAAGCCCACTCAGCACACCGTTGCGGGACAGTTCCGGATTCGCACCGGATTCCCCTGCGGCGACAGCGGAGACGAGCATACATCTTGTGCCGCCTTCCGCTACCGCACCCATATCTTGTGTCGCGCTGCCACGGTGCGTACGGGGGCCGGTGCCGAGCGCTACGCCGGTGGCCGTGTGCCGCGCCCGGACGGGCCGGCCCGCTGGGGCTCAGGCGCCGAGCTCCAGGGCGTACGTGTGCAGCGCCGGGAGACCCGGCACCGGCTCCCAGTCCCGCTCCGGCGTGCGCGCGAAGCCCAGCCGCGCGTAGATCCGGTGCGCGTCGCGCATCGACTGCTGTGTGGACAGCACCAGCCGTACGCAGCCCTCCGCGGCCCGCGCCCGCTCCACGCACGCCCGCACCAGCGCCTCGCCCACGCCCCGGCCGCGCGCCTCCTGCGCCACCGCCAGCATCCGGAACTCCGCCTCGCCCGGCCGCGCGATGTCCGCCCACGGGCCGCCCGCCGGCACGAACGTCACCCCGCCCAGCAGCTCACCGGCGTCCGCCACGGCCACCAGCACCTCCGCCTCGGCTGCCCGGCGCGCCACGTCCCGCAGCTCGCGCAGATACCCGTCGCTCTCGCCGAAGTCCAGGAACCCGTCACCGAGATACGCCTGCCCGGTGATCTCGCCGAGCCGCTCGTGTTCCTCCGTACGGATCCGCCTGATCGAAAAGTCCATGGCCGTCAGTGTGCACCGCGGGTACGACGACGGGCCGCCGGTTTTCACCGGCGGCCCGTCGTTCTCGGAAGTGCGCGTGGCTCAGTGTGCGGAGCCCGCTGTGGCCGGGGGCAGGTCGACCTGGACGCCCTTGTCGCCGGCGTCCGCGGTGTAGTCCTCGGGGGAGGTCTCGTCGACGCCCGCGGGGGCCTTCACGGCCCGCAGGACGACCGTGAGCACCAGCGTCACCAGGACGTTCAGCACGAACGCGGTCAGGCCGATGTAGCCGATCTCGCCGATGCCGGGGATCTCCGCGCTCGACCCGCCGAAGTGCTTCTGCGTCGGGCTGGCCACGCCGTACGCCGCGACCGTGCCGTACACCATGCCGACCGCCCAGCCGGCCAGCAGCGCCCAGCGGTGGAACCAGCGGGTGAACAGGCCGCCCACCAGCGCCGGCATGGTCTGCAGGATCCAGATGCCGCCCAGCAGCTGGAAGTTGATGGCCACCGTCTTGTCCATCGTCAGGACGAACGCCAGCGCGCCGACCTTCACCAGCAGCGACACGATCTTGGCGACCTTGTGCTCCTGCGCGGGCGTCGCGCCGGGCTTGAGGAAGTCCTTGTAGATGTTGCGGGTGAAGAGGTTCGCCGCGGCGATCGACATGATGGCCGCCGGCACCAGCGCGCCGATGCCGATCGCGGCGAACGCCACGCCCGTGAACCAGTCGGGGAACATGTTCTCGAACAGCTGCGGAATCGCCAGCTGGCCGTTCTGCACCTTGATGCCGGCCGCGATGGCCATGAAGCCCAGCAGTGCGAGGAGGCCGAGCATCAGGGAGTACAGCGGCAGGATGGTGGTGTTGCGGCGGATCACGTTGCGGCTCTGCGAGGAGAGCGTCGCGGTGATCGAGTGCGGGTACATGAACAGCGCCAGCGCCGAGCCGAGCGCCAGCGTCGCGTACGCCCACTGCGCGTTGGGCCCGCTCGCCAGCTCGCCGCGCGGCTTGCCCGTGGCCGGGTTCTTCTGCGCGAAGGCGTCGCCCGCCACGTGGAAGATGTGGTCGAAGCCGCCCAGCTTGATCGGGATGTAGATGATCGCGACGGCGATGACGAGGTAGATCAGGCCGTCCTTGACGAACGCGATCAGCGCGGGCGCGCGCAGGCCCGAGGAGTAGGTGTAAGCGGCCAGCACGCCGAACGCGATGAGCAGCGGCAGGTCCTTGATGAACCAGTTCGTGCTCTCGCCGCCGCCGACGCCCATCACGTCCAGCACCGCCTGGATGCCGACGAGCTGGAGGGCGATGTACGGCATCGTGGCGAGGATGCCGGTCAGCGCCACGGCCAGCGACAGCGCCTTGGAGCCGAAGCGGCCGCGCACGAAGTCCGAGGTGGTGACGTACCCGTGCTTGTGCGACACCGACCACAGCCGGGGCAGGAAGGTGAAGATCAGCGGGTAGACGAGGATCGTGTACGGCACGGCGAAGAAGCCGGCGGCGCCGGCCGCGTAGATCGCCGCGGGCACGGCCACGAACGTGTAAGCGGTGTACAGGTCACCGCCGAGCAGGAACCACGTCACCCACGTGCCGAAGCTGCGGCCGCCCAGGCCCCACTCGTCGAGGTTCGCGGACTGCTCGGCCTTGCGCCAGCGCGCGGCCATGAAGCCCATGACCGTCACGGCGAGGAAGAAGAAGACGAAGACGGCGAGTGCCACGCCGTTGATGCCGTCCTTCACTTGCCCGCACCCCCCTTGCGGGCGCGCAGGGCGCGCTGCTCACGCTGCACGAGCTTGTACGCGACCATCGTCAGCGCCGTCGAGATCAGCACCCAGAGCATCTGGTACCAGTAGAAGAACGGGATGCCGATCAGGGTCGGTTCGACCTTCGCGTACGAACTCACCCACAGCATGGCCACGAACGGAGCGAGCAGGCACAGGCCGGCCACCACACGGGTGGGCGTGATGATCGGCCCGGATCGGGGTGTTTCGGCTGGCTCTGTCATATCCGCTGCTCCATCCCTGACGATCACTCTGTAGAGGCCAGGAAATCTAAGCGCGCGCAGCGGGGGACGTCACCCACCGTCCGCATATCGGTACGGATACGGTTTGGGTGTCAGAGCCCCGGCCCGCCTAGTCGTCCGGCCGCTGCAGCCTGGCCACGAACTTGTACCGGTCGCCGCGGTAGACCGAGCGCACCCACTCCACAGGGCGGCCCTCGCGGTCCAGGGAGTGCCGGGAGAGCAGCAGCATCGGCAGGCCGACGTCGGTGCCCAGCAGCCCGGCCTCGCGCGGCGTGGCGAGCGAGGTCTCGATGGTCTCCTCGGCCTCCGCCGGGCGGACGTCGTAGACCTCGGCGAGCGCGGTGTAGAGCGAGGTGTACTTCACCAGGTTCCGGCGGAGCGCGGGGAAGCGCTTGGCCGAGAGATGGGTGGTCTCGATGGCCATCGGCTCGCCGCTGGCCAGCCGCAGCCGCTCGATCCGCAGCACCCGGCCGCCGGCCGCTATGTCCAGCAGCCCGGCCAGCCGGTCGTCGGCGGTGACGTACCCGATGTCCAGCAGCTGCGAGGTGGGCTCCAGGCCCTGGGCGCGCATGTCCTCGGTGTAGGAGGTCAGTTGCAGGGCCTGGGAGACCTTGGGCTTGGCGACGAAGGTGCCCTTGCCCTGGATGCGCTCCAGCCGTCCTTCGACGACCAGTTCCTGCAGGGCCTGCCGGACGGTGGTCCGGGAGGTGTCGAACTCCGCGGCCAGGGTGCGCTCGGGCGGTACCGGCGTGCCCGGCGGCAGGGTCTCGGTGATCTCCAGCAAGTGCCGCTTGAGCCGGTAGTACTTGGGCACACGGGTGGTGCGCGCGGCTCCGCCGCCGGACTCCGCTCCGGCCCCGTCGGTCTCCATTGCCCGCCCTTCCGACTCCACTCGTGCTGTCGTCACCGGCTCCTCCGTACGTAGCGGCTCACATCGTGGCACGGGTGCGGTGCCGATGCTCCCTCGCAGGTCCGCGCATGCCGGATGTCGGTCCGGTAACGGAGCCGACTGCGACTCTTATACACCTCTTGACACCCCTAAAGGTCTAGGCCAAGCTGCGGGCACTGGTCTAAACCATTAAAGACCACACCCAGCCATTAGGGGAGTGTGCTGTGAAGCGTGGGCTGATCGCGGCGACAGCTGTCGCGGGAATGCTGGTAAGTGTCGCGGCCTGCGGGTCCGGCGAGTCGGCGGGGGCGGACGACAAGACGCTCACCGTATGGGCCATGGACGGCTCCACCCCGCCCGGCTGGACCAAGGACGTCAAGGCGGCCTTCGAGAAGAAGACCGGCGCCAAGCTGAAGATCGAAATCCAGAAGTGGAACGGCATTCAGCAGAAGATCACCACAGCGCTCTCCGAGGAGAACCCGCCCGACGTCCTGGAGGTCGGCAACACCCAGACCCCGGCCTACGCCAAGACCTCGGGCCTCGCCGAACTGGACGACCTGAAGAAGGAGATCGGCGCCGACTGGACGCCGTCCCTCAACAAGTCGGCCGTCTACCAGGGCAAGCAGTACGCCGCTCCCTGGTTCGCCGCCAACCGCGTGGTGATCTACAACAAGAGGATCTGGGCCGAGGCCGGCATCAAGGGCACCCCGAAGACCCGCACCGAGTTCTTCGCGGACCTGGCGAAGATCCAGAAGAAGACCGACGCCGAGCCGCTCTACCTGCCCGGCCAGAACTGGTACTTCTTCGACGGCCTCACCATCGGCACCCAGGCCGACCTGGTGAAGAAGCAGGGCGGCAAGTGGGTCTCCAACCTCGCCGACCCCAAGGTCGCCAAGGCCATGGACATCTACAAGCAGTACCAGTCCTTCAGCAAGGCACCCAAGGACAAGGACGAGGCCACCCCGCAGCAGGGCGAGGTCTTCGCCAAGGGGAAGACCGGCGCGTTCATCGGCATGGGCTGGGAGTCGGGCATCGCGATCAAGGCCAACCCGAAGATCGAGAAGGACATCGGCTACTTCACCATCCCGGGTGAGACCGCCGGCAAGCCCGAGGGCGTCTTCCTCGGCGGCTCCAACCTCGCCGTCGCTGCGGGCAGCCAGAAGCAGGACCTGGCCAAGGAGTTCCTGAAGATCGCGCTCTCCGACAAGTTCGAGGGACAGCTCGCCAAGGAGGGCGGCGTCATCCCCAACAAGGAGTCGCTGCAGAGCGCACTGAAGGGCAACCCCGCCGGCGAGGCGGCCGCCCCCGCCGTCGAGGGCGGCGGCACCACCCCGCTCATCCCCGAATGGGGCGCCGTGGAGAACCCGCCCAACCCCATCAAGACGTACATGACCGCCGTCCTCAACGGAAAGGACGCCGCGGACGCCGCCCGGCAGGTCGAGGGCGAGTTCAACAAGCGGCTCGGCCAGCAGCAGTAAGCACCGGCATCCGCCGGGGGACGGCCCGCGTCCCCCGGCGGACGCACCACCGGGGAGGGCGCGAACGAGATGGCAGCCATGTCAGTACAGACCAGACGGGCCGGGGAGCCGCCCGGCACCGTGCGGAAGCAGCGGACCGGCGGACCGCACCGGTCACCGTCCCGGGCCCGCGCACGGGCGGCAGGCCGGGCACCGTACCTCCTGCTGCTGCCGGCCCTCGCCGTCACGGTGGTCTTCCTCGGCTACCCGATGCTCACCAACGGCGTGCTGTCCTTCCAGAACCTCAACATGGGGCAGCTGATCCAGCACGCCACGGAGTGGAACGGCGTCGCCAACTACCGCCAGATCCTCGGCAACGCCGAATTCTGGCAGGTCACCCTCCGCTCCATCCTCTTCACCGCCGCCAACGTCGTCCTCATCATGGCCGTCGGCACCCTCGTCGGGCTGCTCCTCGCGCGGCTCGGCCGCCGGATGCGGTTCACCCTCATGTTCGGCCTGGTCCTCGCCTGGGCCATGCCCGTCATCGCCGCCACCACCGTCTACCAGTGGCTCTTCGCCCAGCGCTTCGGCGTCGTCAACTGGGTACTGGACCACCTCGGATGGCACGGCATGGCGGCCTTCAACTGGACCGGCAGCCAGTTCTCCACCTTCTTCGTGATCACCGTGCTGATCGTCTGGCAGTCCGTGCCGTTCGTCGCGATCAACCTCTACGCCGCGACGACCACGATCCCCAAGGAGCTGTACGAGGCGGCCGCCCTGGACGGGGCCGGCGTCTGGAAGGGCTTCACCTCGGTCACCCTGCCGTTCATCAGGCCGTTCCTCTACGCGACGACCTTCCTCGAAGTCATCTGGGTCTTCAAGGCGTTCACCCAGGTGTTCGCCATCAACGAGGGCGGCCCCGACCGGCTCACCGAGATCCTGCCCGTCTACGCCTACATCGAGGGCATGGGCAACCAGCACTACGGCATGGGCGCCGCCGTCTCCCTGCTGACCATCCTCATCCTGCTCGCCCTCACGTCGTACTACCTCCGCATCGTGCTGCGGCAAGAGGAGGACGAGCGATGAAGCGCACGCTCTTCGGCCGGGTCTGGCCCAACGCCACGGCCCTGGTCCTCACCGCCGGCTTCCTCTTCCCCGTCTACTGGATGTTCAGTACGGCGCTGAAGCCGACCGGCGACATCATCAGCGAGGACCCGGTGTGGTTCCCGCTCACCCCGACCCTGGAACACTTCCGGACCGCCGTCGGCGCCCCGCACTTCTGGACCTATGTCGGCAACTCCGTCACCGTCACCGTCCTCGCGGTCGGCATGTCCCTGGTCATCGCGCTGCTCGCGTCCTTCGCGATCGCCCGGATGCGTTTCAAGGGACGCCGCGGCGTCATCCTCACCTTCATGATCGCCCAGATGGCGCCCTGGGAAGTCATGGTCATCGCGATCTACATGATCGTCCGGGACGCCGCCCTGCTGAACAGCCTCGTACCGCTCACCGTCTTCTACATGGTGATGGTGCTGCCCTTCACGATCCTCACGCTCCGCGGCTACATCGCGGCCGTGCCCAAGGAGCTGGAGGAGTCCGCCATGGTCGACGGCTGCTCCCGCGTCCAGGCGTTCGTCCGGGTCATCCTTCCGCTGCTCGCGCCCGGGCTGATGGCCACCTCGCTCTTCGGCTTCATCACCGCCTGGAACGAGTTCCCCCTCGTCCTCATCCTCAACAAGCAGACCGAGGCGCAGACCCTGCCCCTGTGGCTCTCCGGCTTCCAGACCAACTTCGGCGACGACTGGGGCGCCACCATGGCCGCCGCCTCCCTCTTCGCCCTCCCCATCCTGGTCCTCTTCCTCTTCCTCCAGCGCAAGGCCGTCGGCGGACTCACCTCGGGGGCGGTGAAGGGGTGAGGGACACCGGCCCCGCCGTACCGGCCCCGGCGTTCCGCGGCCCGATTCCGCCTGCCTCCGGCCCGGTGCCGCCGGAATGCGGTCTGATGAAGACCGCTCCCGGCCCCGTAC
>NZ_PQSQ01000031.1 GCF_002920575.1 Streptomyces sp. Ru73
CCCCGCCGCCAAGAAGCGCGCGACCCCGCCCCGGCCGCCCCGCCCCCGTACGGCCGCGCCCGCGGCGCTCCGGCTCGGCAGCCCGCGCCCCCGGCTCCGCCTGGTGGCCGTGGCGCTGACGCTGGTCATGCTGGTCTTCGCGGTACGGCTCTTCCAGGTGCAGGCGGTGAACGCCGACGCGTACGCGGCCAAGGCCAACGTCAACCGCTACGTGCCGGTCACGCTCGCCGCCGAGCGCGGCGCGATCACCGACCGGGACGGCGTCGACCTGGCCACCAGCGTGGACGCGTACGACATCACCGCCGACCCCAGCCTGCTGGCGCCCGACAAGATCAAGATCGATGACGCGCCGCAGAAGGCGGCCGCGCTGCTCGCACCGATCCTCGGCGAGCCCCAGAAGGAACTGGCCGAAAAGCTCTCCAAGTCCCGGTCCCGGTACGTCCTCCTCGCGCGCCGCCAGAGCCCCCAGGTCTGGAAGCAGATCAAGGACCTGCGGACCGCGCTGGACGCCAAGGCGCAGGCCGCGCCCAAGAGCCGGCCGCGGCCCAACGTCCTGCTCGGGATCTTCGCCGACGAGCACAGCAAGCGGGTCTACCCGAACAAGGACCTGGCCTCCGGGGTGCTCGGCTTCATGAACTCCGACGGCAAGGGCGCCGGCGGCCTCGAAGCCATGCTGGACAAGAAGCTGGCGGGCAAGAACGGCAAGCTCGTCTACGCCCAGTCCGGCGGCCGCCGGGTGCCCACCGCCGACACCCAGGAGCACCCCGCTGTGCCCGGTACGGACGTCGAGCTCACCCTGGACCGGGACATCCAGTGGGCCGCGCAGCAGGCCATCAGCAAGCAGGTCGAGAAGTCCAAGGCGGACCGGGGCTACGTCGTCGTCCAGGACACGAAGACCGGCGAGATCCTGGCACTGGCCAACGCCCCCGCCTTCGACCCGAACGACATCACCCGGTCCGACGCCGACGCGCTCGGGAACGCCGCGCTGAGCGATGCTTTCGAGCCAGGTTCGACCAGCAAGCTGATGTCGCTGGCGGCCGTCCTGGAGGAGGGCGCGGCGACCCCCGCCACGCACGTCACCGTGCCGAACCGGCTGCACCGCGGCGACCGGCTCTTCGCCGACGACATCGACCACCCGACCTGGCACCTCACGCTCAACGGCGTGCTCGCCAAGTCCAGCAACATCGGCACCATCCTGTCGGTCGAACAGCTCGGCAAGACCCAGCGCCAGGCCAACCAGGTGCTCTACTCCTACCTGCGGAAGTTCGGCATCGGGCAGCCGACCGGGCTGGGCTTCCCCGGCGAGACGCCGGGCATCCTCGCCAAGCCGCAGGACTGGAGCACCTCGCAGCAGTACACGATCCCCTTCGGGCAGGGCCTCTCGCTCAACGCCGTGCAGGCCGCCTCCGTGTACTCCACCATCGCCAACGACGGCGAACGGATCGCCCCCACGCTCGTCCGCGGCACGAAGGGCCCCGACGGCCGGTACGTCGCCGCGCCCGAGCCGAAGAAGACCCGCGTGGTGAGCCCGAAGACCGCGAAGACGCTCGCCCGGATGCTCGAATCGGTGGTCGACGACCAGGAGGGCACCGGCACCGCCGCGAAGATCCCCGGCTACCGGGTCGGCGGCAAGACCGGCACCTCCAACCGGGTGGATCCGAAGACCGGCCGGTACCACGGGTACACGGCCTCCTTCGCCGGTTTCGCACCCGCCGACAAGCCCCGCATCACCGTCTACTGCGCCGTACAGAACCCGACCAGGGGCAGCTACTTCGGCGGCCAGGTCTGCGGCCCGATCTACAAGCAGGTCATGCAGTTCGCGCTGAAGTCGCTCCAGGTGCCGCCGACCGGTGCCGAGGCGCCGCGGCTGCCGGTCACCTTCAAGCCGGGCGAATGAGGCGGGGCGTGATGACGATCACTCCGGACGGGGGCAACCACGCACGGCCGCGTCCCTCGCTTCGCCCCGAGGCCCATGGGCCCGGTACGCTCACCGCCGTGTCACATGCTGATCAGTCCCCCAATGCCCAGCAGGACGGCCCCGGCAAACACCCCGGCCCGCCCCGCCCCGAGCGCGTCCGCCCGATTCCGCTGGCGGACCTGGCACACCAGCTGGGCACGGCCGTGCCGGCGGCGGAGGCCGCGGTCACCGGCATCACGCACGACTCCCGCGCGGTGCGTCCCGGTGACATCTACGCCGCGCTGCCCGGTGCCCGCTTCCACGGCGCCGACTTCGCCGCACAGGCCGTCGAGCTGGGCGCCGCCGCGATCCTGACCGACCCCGCGGGCACCGAGCGGGCCGCCGCGACGGGGCTGCCGGTCCTCACCGTCGACAACCCGCGGGGCCGCATGGGCGCCCTGGCGGTGTCGATCTACGGTGACCCGGGCGCCGAGCTGCTGCAGATCGGCATCACCGGCACCTCCGGCAAGACCACCACCGCGTACCTCATCGACGGCGGCCTGCGGGCCGCGGCGCAGAAGTCCGGCGGCGGGCTGACGGGCCTGATCGGCACGGTCGAGTCGCGCATCGGCGACGAGCGGCTGAAGTCGGAGCGCACCACGCCCGAGGCCACCGACCTGCAGGCGCTCTTCGCGGTGATGCGCGAGCGCGGCGTGAAGTCCGTGGCCATGGAGGTCTCCAGCCACGCCCTCGTGCTCGGCCGGGTCGACGGCTGCGTGTTCGACGTGGCGGTCTTCAACAACCTCAGCCCGGAACACATGGAGTTCCACACGGGCATGGAGGACTACTTCCAGGCCAAGGCGAAGCTGTTCACCAAGGCCCGGTCCCGGCTCGGCGTGGTGAACTTCGACGACGAGTACGGCCGCCGGCTCATCGAGGGCGAGTCCGAGGTGCCGGTCACCACGTTCTCCGCCGAGGGTCACCCGGACGCCGACTGGCGCGCCGCCGACGTCGAGGTCGGCACGCTGGGCTCGACGTTCACCGTGCACGGCCCGGACGGCGTGGTCGTGCAGGCCGCGTCCCCGATCCCGGGTCCGTTCAACGTCGCCAACTCGCTGGCCGCCATCACGGCCCTCGTGGTGGCCGGCGTCGACCCGCAGACCGCCGCCGACGGCGTGGCCGCCGTGCCCGGCGTCCCCGGCCGCCTGGAGCGGGTGGACGCGGGCCAGGGCTACCTCGCGGTGGTCGACTACGCGCACAAGACGGACGCTGTCGAATCGGTCCTGCGCGCACTGCGCAAGGTCACCGACGGCCGCCTGCACGCCGTGCTGGGCTGCGGCGGCGACCGCGACCGCAGCAAGCGCATGCCGATGGGCGCCGCGGTCGCCCGGCTCGCCGACACCGCGGTGCTCACCAGTGACAACCCCCGTTCCGAGGACCCGCTCGCGATCCTCGCCACCATGCTTGCGGGCGCCGCCGAGGTGCCGTCCCACGAGCGCGGCACCGTCCTGGTCGAGGAGGACCGGGCCGCAGCCATCGCCGCCGCGGTCGCCCGCGCTGAGCCCGGCGACACCGTCATCGTCGCCGGCAAGGGCCACGAGCAGGGCCAGGACATCGCCGGAGTGGTACGCCCCTTCGACGACCGCCAGGTGCTGCGCGAGGCCATCGAGAACTCACTGAAATCGCAGCACCACGATCACCAGGGATGACACACCGCCATGCGCGCACAACCCCCACTTCGGCATCTCCTGCCCCCGGCCGGAGGTGACCTGTGATCTCCCTGTCCGTCGCCGAGATCGCCGGCATCGTCGGCGGGCGGCCGCACGACATACCGGATGACTCGGCCCAGGTCACCGGGCCCGTCGTCATCGACTCGCGTGCCGTGACCGACGGCGCGCTGTTCGCCGCGTTCGCCGGCGAGCGCGTCGACGGGCACGACTTCGCGGCCAAGGCGGTGGAGGCAGGCGCGGCGGCCGTGCTGGCCGCCCGCCCCGTCGGCGTACCCGCGATCGTCGTCGACGACGTCGTGGCGGCGCTCGGCGCGCTGGCCCGCGAGGTCGTCCGGCGGCTGGGCGTGGACGTCGTGGCCCTCACGGGCTCGGCGGGCAAGACCAGCACCAAGGACCTCATCGCGCAGCTGCTGCAGCGCAGCGGCCCGACGGTGTGGCCCGAGGGCAACCTCAACAACGAGATCGGCCTGCCGCTGACCGCGCTGCGGGCCGAGCCCGGCACCCGGCACCTCGTCCTGGAGATGGGGGCACGCGGCGTCGGCCACATCCGCTACCTCACCCGGCTCACCCCGCCGCGCATCGGGCTCGTCCTGAACGTCGGCAGCGCGCACATCGGCGAGTTCGGCGGCCGCGAGAAGATCGCGGAGGCCAAGGGCGAGATGGTCGAGTCGCTGCCCGACGCGAGCGAGGGCGGCATCGCGATCCTCAACGCCGATGACTCGTACGTACGTGCGATGGAGTCGCGTACCAAGGCCCGTGTGGTCTTCTTCGGCGAGTCCGCCGAGGCGGACATCCGTGCCGAGAACGTCCGGCTCACCGACGACGGTCGCCCCGCCTTCACCCTTCGCACACCCTCCGGGTGCAGCGACGTGATCCTGCGGCTGTACGGTGAGCACCACGTGTCGAACGCGCTCGCCGCGGCCGCCGTCGCCCATGAGTCGGGCATGCCCGCAGACGAGATCGCGTCCGCGCTCTCCGAGGCAGGCACGCTCTCCCGCTGGCGCATGGAGGTCACCGAGCGCGCGGACGGCGTGACGGTCGTCAACGACGCCTACAACGCGAACCCCGAGTCCATGCGGGCTGCGCTGCGCGCACTCGTGGCGATGGGCAAGGGGCGGCGTACGTGGGCGGTGCTCGGGCAGATGGCCGAGCTCGGCGAGGAGTCACTCGCCGAGCACGACGCGGTCGGGCGGCTCGCCGTCCGGCTCAACGTCAGCAAGCTCGTGGCAGTAGGGGGGCGGGAAGCCGCCTGGCTGCAAATGGGCGCTTATAACGAGGGTTCGTGGGGTGAGGAGTCGGTGCACGTGTCCGACGCGCGGGCAGCGGTCGACCTGCTGCGCAGTGAACTGCAGCCGGGAGACGTCGTGCTGGTGAAGGCGTCCAGGTCGGAGGGGCTGGAGCGGGTCGCGTCCGCATTGCTGGACGAGAGCGGCGCTGCTGAGGGCGGGGCCGGCGCCCGATGAACACGATGAAGCAGATCCTCTTCTCCGGAATGATCGGGCTCTTCCTGACCCTGATCGGCACCCCGCTGCTGATCAAGCTGCTGGCCCGCAAGGGCTACGGGCAGTTCATCCGCGACGACGGACCGCGGGACCACCACAGCAAGCGCGGTACGCCCACCATGGGCGGCATCGCCTTCATCCTGGCCACGATCATCGCGTACGCGCTGACCAAGGTGATCACGAGCAGCGACCCCACCTTCTCGGGTGTGCTGGTGCTGTTCCTGATGGCCGGCATGGGCCTGGTCGGCTTCCTCGACGACTACATCAAGATCGTCAAGCAGCGTTCGCTGGGCCTGCGGGCCAAGGCCAAGATGGCCGGACAGCTGATCGTCGGCATCGCCTTCGCCGTGCTGTCCCTGCAGTTCGCCGACCTGCGGGGACAGACCCCGGCCTCGGACCGGCTCTCCTTCACCCAGGACTTCGGCTGGCAGATCGGCCCCGTGATCTTCGTGATCTGGGCGCTGTTCATGATCCTGGCGATGTCCAACGGCGTGAACCTCACCGACGGCCTCGACGGCCTGGCCACCGGCGCCTCGGTGATGGTCTTCGGCGCGTACACCTTCATCGGCATCTGGCAGTACCAGGAGTCGTGCGCCAACCAGATCACCGCGGGCCCCGGCTGCTACGAGGTACGTGACCCGCTCGACCTCGCGGTCGTGGCCTCGGCCCTGATGGGTGCCTGCTTCGGCTTCCTGTGGTGGAACACCTCGCCCGCCAAGATCTTCATGGGTGACACCGGCTCGCTCGCGCTCGGCGGCGCGCTCGCCGGCCTGGCGATCTGCTCCCGCACCGAGCTGCTGCTGGCCATCCTCGGCGGCCTCTTCGTCCTGATCACCATGTCGGTGGTCATCCAGGTCGGCTCCTTCCGGCTCACCGGCAAGCGGGTCTTCCGGATGGCGCCACTCCAGCACCACTTCGAATTGAAGGGGTGGTCCGAAGTCCTTGTCGTGGTCCGGTTCTGGATCATCCAGGGCATGTGCGTGATCGTCGGCCTCGGCATCTTCTACGGCGGCTGGCAGGCGGCCAAGTGACCGGGCAGGAGTTCGCCGGACAGCGGATCACCGTCGCCGGCCTGGGCGTGAGCGGCATCAGCGCCGCGCGCGCCCTGGCCGGGCTCGGCGCCCACGTCACCGTCGTGGACGGCGGCGACGGCGAGAAGCAGCGGGCCACGGCCGCCGAGCTGCGGACCGCGGGGATCGAGGTACGCCTCGGTGACGGCGAGACGCTGCCCGAGGGCACCGGCCTCGTCGTCACCTCGCCCGGCTGGAAGCCCACCAGCCCGCTCTTCGCGGCCGCCGCCGAAGCCGGCGTGGACGTCATCGGGGACGTGGAGGTCGCCTGGCGGCTCCGCGGCCCCGGCGCCGCGCCCTGGCTCGCCATCACCGGCACCAACGGCAAGACGACCACCACCCAGATGCTGGCGTCGATCCTGGCCGCCGAGGGGCTGCGCACCGCGGCCGTCGGCAACATCGGGACGCCGATCATCGACGTGGTCCTCCAGGGTGAGTACGACGTGCTCGCCGTCGAGCTCTCCAGCTACCAGCTGCACTGGGCGCCCTCGCTGCGCGCCCACTCGGCCGCGGTGCTGAACCTCGCGCCCGACCACCTCGACTGGCACGGCTCCATGGAGGCGTACGCCGCCGACAAGGGCCGGATCTACGAGGGCAACACCGTCGCCTGCGTCTACAACGTCGCCGACAAGGCCACCGAGGACCTGGTCCGGGAGGCCGACGTCGAGGAGGGCTGCCGGGCGATCGGCTTCACCCTCGGCACGCCGGGCCCCGGCCAGGTGGGCGTCGTGGACGACATCCTGGTGGACCGCGCGTTCGTCGAGAACCGGCAGAAGCAGGCCCAGGAGCTGGCCCAGGTCTCCGACGTGAACCCGCCGGCCCCGCACAACATCGCCAACGCGCTCGCCGCCGCCGCGCTCGCACGCGCGTTCGGTGTCCAGCCCGCCTCGGTACGCGAGGGCCTGCGCAATTTCCACCCCGACGCGCACCGCATCCAGCACGTCGCCGACATCGACGGCGTCGCGTACGTGGACGACTCCAAGGCCACCAACACCCACGCCACCGAGGCGTCGTTGGCCGCCTACGAGCACATCGTGTGGATCGCCGGCGGGCTCGCCAAGGGCGCGACCTTCGACGAGCTGGTGCAGAAGTCGGCGGAGCGGCTGCGCGGCGCCGTCCTCATCGGCCGGGACCGTGCGCTGATCCGCGAAGCGCTGGCGCGACACGCCCCGGATGTGCCGGTCGTCGACCTCGACCGGACCGACACTGGGGCGATGTCCGAGGCCGTCCGGGAGGCCACCCGGCTCGCCCGGCCGGGCGATACGGTCCTGTTGGCACCGGCCTGCGCCTCGATGGACATGTACCTGAACTACAACAAGCGGGGCGACGCCTTCGCCGACGCGGTCCGCGAGCTGGCCGCGCGGGACCAGTAGACCCCGTACGTCCCCGCCTCGCGCCGCGGGCGTACGGCGCAGCGCAGCAGTGGAGGGGACGAGCATGACGGCCCGACCGGCGAAGGAGGCACCGCCGCGCCCGGCGCGGCGGACGCCGCCGGTTCCCCGGCTGCCGCGGCCCGGCGGTCCGGCCGGTCCGCGCGGCCTGTACACCCGTCTGAAGCGGGCCTGGGACCGGCCGCTGACGGCGTACTACCTCGTCCTCGGCGGCAGCCTGCTGATCACCGTCCTGGGCCTGGTCATGGTCTACTCGGCCTCCCAGATCAAGGCCCTGCAGTCCGGGCTGGCCCCGACGTACTTCTTCCGCAAGCAGCTGCTCGCTGCGGTGCTCGGCGGCGGCCTGATGGTGCTGGCGACCCGGCTGCCCGTGCGCGCGCACCGGGCGCTGGCCTACCCGCTGCTGGCCGGCTCGGTGTTCCTGATGTGCCTGGTGCAGGTGCCGGGGATAGGCGTCGCGGTCAACGGCAACCAGAACTGGATCTCGCTGGGCGGCCCCTTCCAGCTCCAGCCCAGCGAGTTCGGCAAGCTGGCCCTGGTCCTGTGGGGCGCCGACCTGCTCGCGCGCAAGCAGGAGCGGCGGCTGCTGACGCAGTGGAAGCACCTGCTGGTGCCGCTGATCCCGGCCGCCTTCCTGCTGCTCGGGCTCATCATGCTCGGCGGCGACATGGGTACCGCGATCATTCTCACGGCGATCCTTTTCGGACTGCTCTGGCTCGCGGGGGCGCCGACGAGGCTCTTCGTCGGCGTGCTGGCCGCGGCCGGCGCGATCGGGGCGCTGCTCATCAAGACGAGCGCCAACCGGATGTCCCGGCTCGCGTGCATCGGCGCGACCGACCCGGGCCCCGGCGACCAGTGCTGGCAGGCCGTGCACGGGATATACGCGCTGGCCTCCGGCGGATTCTTCGGATCCGGCCTCGGCGCGAGTATGGAAAAATGGGGTGAACTCCCTGAACCGCACACCGACTTCATCTTCGCCATCACCGGGGAGGAACTGGGACTGGCGGGGACGCTGTCGGTGCTCGCCCTCTTCGCGGCTCTAGGCTATGCGGGTATCCGCGTGGCCGGACGCACGGAGGATCCCTTCGTACGGTACGCCGCGGGTGGCGTGACCACCTGGATCACGGCCCAGGCCGTGGTCAACATCGGTGCGGTGCTCGGCCTGCTGCCGATCGCCGGTGTCCCGCTCCCGCTGTTCTCCTACGGAGGCTCCGCCCTGCTGCCGACGATGTTCGCCGTCGGACTCCTGATCGCCTTCGCGCGTGACGAGCCCGCGGCGCGGGCGGCGCTGGCCATGCGGCAGTCGGTATTCGCGAGAATGCCGGCTGGGGTGAGACGGAAGACGATGAGACGGCGCGTCAAGAAGCGGCCGTCCGGAGAGCGGTGAATTTCGGTGCATGTCGTACTCGCCGGTGGGGGGACCGCCGGCCACATCGAGCCCGCGCTCGCCCTCGCGGATGCCCTGCGCAGGCAGGACCCGACCGTGGGGATCACGGCACTGGGCACGGAGCGCGGACTTGAGACCCGGCTGGTACCGGAGCGCGGCTACGAACTGGGGCTGATCCCGGCCGTTCCGCTGCCGCGCAAGCCCACCCCCGAGCTGATCACCGTCCCCGGGCGGCTGCGCGGCACCATCAAGGCCGCCGAGCAGATCCTGGAGCGCACGAAGGCGGACTGCGTCGTGGGCTTCGGCGGCTACGTCGCGCTGCCCGGCTACCTGGCCGCCAAGCGGCTCGGCGTGCCGATCGTGGTGCACGAGGCCAACGCGCGTCCGGGTCTGGCCAACAAGATCGGCTCGCGGTACGCGAAGTTCGTCGCCGTCTCCACTCCGGACAGCAAGCTGCGCGAGGCCCGCTACGTGGGCATCCCGCTGCGCCGTTCGATCGCGACCCTGGACCGGGCCGCGGTCCGGCCCGAGGCGCGCGCCGCCTTCGGCCTGGACCCGAACCTCCCCACGCTGCTGGTCTCCGGCGGCTCGCAGGGCGCCCGCCGGCTGAACGAGGTCATCCAGGCCGCCGTGCCCGCCTTCCAGCGCGCCGGCATCCAGGTCCTGCACGCGGTCGGCCCGAAGAACGAACTGCCGCAGGTCGACAACATGCCCGGGATGCCGCCGTACGTCCCGGTACCGTACGTGGACCGGATGGACCTCGCGTACGCGGCGGCCGACATGATGCTCTGCCGCGCGGGCGCGATGACCGTCGCGGAGCTGTCCGCCGTCGGGCTGCCCGCCGCGTACGTGCCGCTGCCCATCGGCAACGGCGAGCAGCGGCTGAACGCCCAGCCGGTGGTCAACGCCGGCGGCGGTCTGCTGGTCGACGACGCCCAGCTGACCCCCGAGTGGGTGCAGGGCAACGTCCTGCCGGTGCTCTCGGACCCGCACCGGCTGTACGAGATGTCCCGCGCGGCCTCCGAATTCGGCCGCAGAGACGCCGACGAACTGCTGGTCGGCATGGTCTACGAAGCGGTTGCCTCCCGCCGTAGCTGAGGCGGCCGGAAGGAGAGGAAGCGTGGTGGCCGGACCGAGCACCGCTCGTCGTGGTGAGCAGCATCGAGCGCCGGCCGGCCCGCCTGCCGACTCCGAGGAGCAGGGCGAGGGGCGCGGCTCCCGGCTGCGGTGGCTGCGGCTGCCGCGGCCGGGGGCGCGCCGCCCCGGCCCGCCGCGCCGCCGCACGCTCATCGCCGGCACGGTCCTGATAGCGCTGCTGGGCGGCTTCGGCACCTGGGCGCTGTACGGATCGGACTGGCTCCGCGCCGAGCACGTGCAGGTGCACGGCACCGACGTCCTGACGGCGCGTGAGGTGCGGGCGGCGGCGGACGTGCCGATGGGCGCGCCGCTGGCCTCCGTCGACACCGACGGCATCGCCGCCCGTCTGGCGGACCGGCTCGGCCGCATCAAGTCGGCCGAAGTGACGCGCTCCTGGCCCGCCACCGTTTCCGTCGGCGTGACGGAGCGCCAGCCGGTCCTGGTCGTCCAAAAGGGCCGAAAGTTCATTGAAGTGGACGACGAAGGCGTACGTTTCGCCACGGTCGGTGCCGCGCCCCGCGATGTGCCCCGGCTGGAAATGGACGCGGCCGATTCGCCGAGCCTGCGCCGTTTCGGTATCCCTGCACTGAACCGCGCGGCGGTGAAGGTTGCCACCGCGCTTCCCGATACGGTCGGCAAGGACGTGCGCGTCATCCGCGTACGTTCGTACGACTCGATCACCCTGGAGCTGACCCGGGGACGCCGGGTCGAGTGGGGCAGCGAGGAACACGGCAAGGAAAAGGCCAAAGTACTCGGCGCGCTGCTGAAAGCGGCGCGTGATGCGCACCACTTCGACGTGAGCGTCCCCAGCGCACCCGCCGCGTCCGGGAGTTGACGTACGTACGCGCAGGCCAGCACCCTGGATGGCTACCACGACGGGTGATCACATAGGGTGAAAAGAAAAACGGGAGGTTCGGCGTGTTCGTTGAACGTGCGCCGCTTGTCGACTTAGTGTCTCGTTCCAAAGAACCCAGGGAACACAGGCACTGGTAACCCTAAACTTCAACGTTAGGGTTCGGGTCGGCAATACGGACCGTCCCATCGGCATCAGTCGTTGCCCGCAGCACATGTGAGGCACCGACACGTAACTCGAGGCGAGAGGCCTTCGACGTGGCAGCACCGCAGAACTACCTCGCAGTCATCAAGGTCGTCGGCATCGGCGGCGGTGGCGTGAACGCCATCAACCGGATGATCGAGGTCGGGCTCAAGGGCGTCGAGTTCATCGCGATCAACACCGATGCGCAGGCGTTGCTGATGAGCGACGCCGACGTCAAGCTCGACGTCGGCCGTGAGATGACGCGTGGCCTCGGCGCCGGCGCCAACCCGGACGTGGGCCGCAAGGCGGCCGAAGACCACCGCGAGGAGATCGAGGAGGTCCTCAAGGGGGCCGACATGGTCTTCGTGACCGCGGGCGAGGGCGGCGGCACCGGCACGGGCGGCGCGCCCGTGGTCGCCAACATCGCGCGCTCCCTGGGCGCCCTGACGATCGGTGTGGTCACCCGGCCGTTCACCTTCGAGGGCCGCCGTCGCGCCAACCAGGCCGAGGACGGCATCGCGCAGCTGCGCGAAGAGGTCGACACGCTCATCGTGATTCCGAACGACCGCCTGCTGTCCATCTCGGACCGCCAGGTGAGCGTTCTCGACGCATTCAAGTCGGCCGACCAGGTGCTGCTCTCCGGTGTCCAGGGCATCACCGACCTGATCACCACCCCGGGCCTGATCAACCTCGACTTCGCCGATGTGAAGTCCGTGATGTCCGAGGCCGGCTCGGCCCTGATGGGCATCGGCTCGGCCCGCGGCGACGACCGCGCGGTGGCGGCGGCCGAAATGGCCATCTCCTCGCCGCTGCTGGAGGCGTCCATCGACGGCGCCCGCGGTGTCCTGCTCTCCATCTCCGGCGGCTCCGACCTCGGTCTCTTCGAGATCAACGAGGCGGCCCAGCTGGTCAGCGAGGCGGCCCACCCCGAGGCCAACATCATCTTCGGCGCGGTCATCGACGACGCGCTCGGCGACGAGGTCCGCGTGACGGTCATCGCCGCGGGCTTCGACGGCGGTCAGCCGCCGGCCCGCCGCGAGAACGTGATCAGCTCGTCCTCCTCCGGCAAGCGCGAGGAGCCGGCCGCGCCGGCGAGCCGTCCGGCCGCGCCCCCGGAGCCCCGCCCCGCCTTCGGCGGCCTCGGCTCCGTCCCGGTGCGCGAGGAGGAGCCGGCTCCGGCCGAGCCGGCGCCGGTCAGCGAGGCCCCGGCCCCGCCGGTCGCCCCGCAGGTCCCCCCGGCCCGTCCGTACACGGACACCACGGCCGAGGAGCTGGACGTCCCGGACTTCCTGAAGTAGCCGAAGATCCAGCAGTGATAGGACAGCAGCACTCTGTGCTGACGGACGATGCGAGCGGCGCGCGCTTCGCCTTCACCGACCGGTGGGGCGGGGTGAGCGCCGCTCCGTATGCCGAGCTCAATCTCGGCGGCGCCGTGGGCGACGACCCACAGGCGGTACGGACCAATCGTGAGCTGGCGGCCAAGGCCCTCGGGCTGGACCCGGCCGATGTGGTCTGGATGAACCAGGTGCACGGACGTGACGTGGCGGTCGTCGACGGACCGTGGCGGGGCGGGGCCGAGCCGCCCTGTGTCGACGCGGTCGTGACGGGCCGTCGGGGCCTCGCCCTCGCCGTCCTCACCGCCGACTGCACCCCCGTCCTCCTCGCCGACCCGGTCGCCGGGGTCGCGGGCGCCGCGCACGCGGGCCGCCCTGGCCTGGTCGCCGGAGTCGTCCCGGCCACCGTCGAGGCGATGGTCCGGCTGGGGGCCGACCCCGGGCGGATCACCGCCCGCACCGGCCCCGCGGTCTGCGGCCGGTGCTACGAAGTGCCGGAGGCGATGCGCGCCGACGTGGCCGCCGTGGTGCCCGAGGCGTACGCGACCACCGGCTGGGGGACCCCGGCGGTCGACGTGGTGGCCGGGGTGGCCGCCCAACTCGCCCGGTGCGGCGTGCGGACGCGTGAACATTCCCACATCTGCACGCTGGAGTCGGCGGATCATTTCTCCTACCGGCGCGACCGCACAACGGGGCGGCTCGCGAGTTATGTATGGCTGGACGGCTGAGCTGTGACGGACCGTAGAACGGAACTGGCCGGCAACCTGGCCCGGGTGGAGGACCGCATCTCCACCGCTTGTGCCAAAGCCGGTCGCAATCGTGACGATGTGACCCTGATTGTGGTCACAAAGACCTACCCTGCGAGCGATGTCCGTATCCTTGCAGAATTGGGTATTCGGCACGTCGCGGAGAACCGGGACCAGGACGCCGCTCCCAAGGCGGCCGAGTGTGCTGATTTGCCCCTGACTTGGCATTTCGTCGGTCAATTGCAGACAAATAAAGTCCGGTCTGTAACGAGCTACGCCGATATCGTGCAGTCTGTGGACCGGACCAAGCTCGTCACCGCCCTGTCGAAGGAAGCGGTGCGCGCCGGCCGCGAGCTGGACTGCCTGATCCAGGTGGCACTTGACGCCGAGTCGGACGCGCGCGGCGACCGTGGCGGCGTGGGTCCCGGCGGGGTCGAGGCCCTGGCCGACGCGGTGGCGGCGGCCGACGGGCTGCGGCTGCGCGGACTGATGACGGTCGCCCCGCTGGCCGGGGTGTACGCGGGCCGGCAACGTGCGGCTTTCGACCGGCTGATGGAAATCTCGTCCGGCCTGCGCGCGGCTCATCCTGCTGCGAATATGGTCTCAGCGGGAATGAGTTCGGATCTCGAGGACGCGGTGGCCGCCGGTGCGACACATGTACGCGTCGGCACTGCGGTACTCGGAGTCCGACCACGGCTCGGGTAACGTCGCGAAGCAAGTCGGACCACAGCACAAAATATGGTCATTACCGTCAAAAGACGGGCAGGCCGAGTGGATCCAAGGCGACCGGTGACGGAGCCGATCCACCACAGAGCGGAGGACGCAGAGAATGGCCGGCGCGATGCGCAAGATGGCGGTCTACCTCGGCCTCGTGGAGGACGATGGGTACGACGGCCGGGGCTTCGACCCCGACGACGACTTCGAGCCCGAACTCGACCCGGAGCCCGAGCCGGAGAGGCGGCAGCAGCACCAGCCGCCCACCGAGGCACGCCCCGAACGGGACGAACCGGCACGAGTCGTCCAGCCGCCGGCGCAGCGCGAGTCGCCGCCCTCGGGTACGGAAAACGGACGACCCGCCCGAATCGCCCCCGTGGCGTCCATCACACCCGAACGCCCGAATCTGGAGAAGAACGCACCGGTGATCATGCCCAAGGTTGTGTCCGAGCGGGAGCCCTACCGCATCACCACGCTGCACCCCCGGACCTACAACGAAGCCCGTACCATCGGGGAACACTTCCGTGAGGGCACTCCGGTGATCATGAATCTGACGGAGATGGACGACACGGACGCGAAGCGACTTGTGGACTTCGCGGCCGGGTTGGTGTTCGGTCTGCACGGCAGTATCGAGCGGGTGACACAGAAGGTGTTCCTGCTGTCTCCTGCTAACGTCGATGTCACGGCGGAGGACAAGGCCCGCATCGCAGAGGGCGGGTTCTTCAACCAGAGCTGAGACGCAACACCGGGCACACCGGGCCGTAGGGCCGCACAGGCAAGGGGAGAGGGAAGCGCGAGATGGACATCGCACTGCAGGTGATCTATATCGCGCTGTACTGCTTCCTCATTGTGCTGATCTTCCGGCTGGTGATGGACTACGTCTTCCAGTTCGCCCGTTCATGGCAACCCGGCAAGGCGATGGTGGTCGTACTGGAGGCCACTTACACTGTTACCGATCCGCCACTCAAGCTTCTGCGGCGAGTCATACCGCCGCTGCGTCTCGGGGGCTGGCGCTCGACCTGTCCTTCTTCGTACTGATGATCATCGTCTACATCCTGATCACCGTCGTGAGCCGGCTGTGAACGATACGGTCTTGCCGATTGCCGACGACTACGTTGAGGTGAAGAAGAGATGCCGTTGACCCCCGAGGACGTGCGGAACAAGCAGTTCACGACCGTCCGCCTCCGAGAAGGCTATGACGAGGACGAGGTCGATGCCTTCCTCGATGAGGTCGAAGCAGAACTGACCCGTCTGCTCCGGGAGAACGAGGACCTGCGCGCCAAGCTGGCCGCGGCCACCCGTGCCGCCGCGCAGAACCAGCAGCAGCGCAAGCAGCAGGAACAGGACGGCCCGCCGCAGCAGCAGCAGCGGCCCGGTGCCCCCGTGCCCGCCGCCATATCAGGGCCGCAGCCGGTCCCGCCCGGCCAGCAGCAGGGGATGGGCGGACCGCCCCAGCTGCCCGGCGGTGCACCGCAGCTGCCCGCAGGTCCCGGGGGCCACGGCCCCGGTCCGCAGGGTCCGCACGGTGGCCAGATGGGCCCCGGCGGTCCCATGGGCGGCCCGATGGGCGGCCCCGGCGGTGGCCCGCAGCTGCCGCAGCCGGGCCAGGGCGGCCCGGGCGGTGACAGCGCCGCTCGCGTGCTGTCGCTGGCGCAGCAGACCGCCGACCAGGCGATCGCGGAGGCCCGTTCCGAGGCCAACAAGATCGTCGGCGAGGCGCGCAGCCGCGCCGAGGGCCTGGAGCGGGACGCCCGCGCCAAGGCCGACGCGCTGGAGCGGGACGCGCAGGAGAAGCACCGTGTCGCGATGGGCTCCCTGGAGTCCGCCCGCGCCACGCTGGAGCGCAAGGTCGAGGACCTGCGCGGCTTCGAGCGCGAGTACCGCACGCGTCTGAAGTCGTACCTGGAGAGCCAGCTGCGCCAGCTGGAGAACCAGTCCGACGACTCGCTCGCCCCGCCGCGTACCCCGGCGACGGCCTCGCTGCCGGCGTCCCCGTCGATGGCCTCGGCCGGTGCCGGCTCCATGGGCGGCGGCTCCAGCCACACCATGGGCGGCAACCAGTCCATGGGCGGCCACGGCGGCTCCAACGGCAGCAACGCCCCGTCGTACGGCGGTCAGCAGCAGATGTCGCCCGCCATGACGCAGCCGATGGCACCGGTGCGGCCGCAGGGCCAGCAGCAGATGCAGCAGGCGCCTTCGCCGATGCGTGGGTTCCTCATCGACGAGGACGACAACTAAGCGCTGTCGCGCGGGTGGCCGACCCACGCGGTGGGTTGCGCCTCGGCGCGGTGGGCGTAGTCGGCAATCAGGGCCGGGCCCCTGGGGACTTTCCCCGGGGGCCCGGCCCTTTCGCCGTTCGGAGTGGGCCGACGGGTTCGCCTTCGGTGGGGGCCGATGTGCGCCGTGGGCGGGACGGTCGTCGGCGGGCTGCGGCGCCGTGGTGGTTGCTCACGCCCGCGCGGCGGAGCCGCATATCGAAACGCCCCGCGCCCCTTACGGGGCGCATGCCGAGGCCCCCGGTACGGGACTCACTCGTACCGGGGGCCTCGGTGTGTCGTTCGTAGGGGCCGGGGCGGCCCGTACGGTTACGCCTTGCGCAGGCGGAAGGTGAGCGCCAGGGCCTCGTCGGTGAACGGTTCGCCGTACGCCTCGTCCGCGTCACCCGTGGCGAAGTCCGTCGCCAGGACCTCGTCGGCGATCAGGGCCGCGTGGTCGGCGAGGGCCGTGCGGACCTCCTCGTCGGTGGACTGCCAGCGCAGGGCGATCCGGTCCGCGACGTCCAGGCCGCTGTTCTTGCGGGCCTCCTGGATGAGGCGGATGGCGTCGCGGGCCAGGCCGGCGCGGCGCAGCTCCGGGGTGATCTCCAGGTCCAGGGCGACCGTGGCACCCGAGTCGGACGCCACGGACCAGCCCTCGCGCGGGGTCTCGGTGATGATCACCTCGTCCGGGGCCAGGGTGACGGTCTCGCCCTCGACCTCGACCGAGGCCGTGCCCTCGCGCAGTGCCAGCGACAGGGCCGCGGCGTCGGCGTTCGCGATGGCCTTGGCGACCGCCTGGACGCCCTTGCCGAACCGCTTGCCCAGGGCACGGAAGTTGGCCTTGGCCGTGGTGTCGACCAGCGAGCCGCCCACCTCGGACAGCGAGGCCAGCGAGCTGACGTTCAGCTCCTCGGTGATCTGCGTCCGCAGGTCGTCGGAGAGGTTCTCGAAGCCGGCGGCGGCGACCAGCGCGCGGGACAGCGGCTGGCGGGTCTTCACGCCGGATTCCGCGCGCGTGGCGCGGCCCAGCTCGACCAGCCGGCGGACCAGGGCCATCTGCGCGGAGAGCGCCGGGTCGATGGCGTCCTTGTCGGCGACCGGCCAGCTCGACAGGTGGACCGAGTCCGGCGCGCCCGGGGTGACCGGCACGACCAGGTCCTGCCAGACCCGCTCGGTGATGAACGGGGTGAGCGGCGCCATCAGGCGGGTGACCGTCTCGATGACCTCGTGCAGGGTGCGCAGCGCGGCCGCGTCGCCCTGCCAGAAGCGGCGGCGCGAGCGGCGCACGTACCAGTTGGAGAGGTCGTCGACGAAGGCGGAGAGCGCCTTGCCGGCGCGCTGGGTGTCGTACGACTCCAGCGCCGTGGTGACCTCCTCGACCAGCGCGTTCAGCTCGCCGATCAGCCAGCGGTCCAGGACCGGGCGGTCGGCCGGCGCCGGGTCGGACGCGCTCGGCGCCCAGCCGGCCGTACGGGCGTACAGCGCCTGGAACGCGACGGTGTTCCAGTAGGTGAGAAGGGTCTTGCGGACCACTTCCTGGATCGTGCCGTGGCCGACGCGGCGCGCCGCCCACGGGGAGCCGCCGGCCGCCATGAACCAGCGGACCGCGTCGGCACCGTGCTGGTCCATCAGCGGGATCGGCTGGAGGATGTTGCCCAGGTGCTTGGACATCTTCCGGCCGTCCTCGGCCAGGATGTGGCCCAGGCAGACGACGTTCTCGTACGAGGACTTGTCGAAGACGAGGGTGCCGACCGCCATCAGCGTGTAGAACCAGCCGCGGGTCTGGTCGATGGCCTCGGAGATGAACTGCGCCGGGTACCGCTTCTCGAAGAGCTCCTTGTTGCGGTACGGGTAGCCCCACTGCGCGAAGGGCATGGAGCCCGAGTCGTACCAGGCGTCGATGACCTCGGGGACGCGTACGGCCTCCGCCGAGCAGCCCTCGTGGGAGCAGGTGAAGGTGACGTCGTCGATGAACGGGCGGTGCGGGTCCAGGCCGGTCTGGTCGGTGCCGGTCAGCTCCGACAGCTCGGCGAGCGAGCCGACGCAGGTGAGGTGGTCCTCCGCGCAGCGCCAGATGGGCAGCGGGGTGCCCCAGTAGCGGTTCCGGGAGAGGGCCCAGTCGATGTTGTTGTTCAGCCAGTCGCCGAAGCGGCCGTGCTTGACCGACTCCGGGTACCAGTTGGTGTTCTCGTTCTCGCGGAGCAGCGCGTCCTTGATCGCGGTCGTACGGATGTACCAGGACGGCTGGGCGTAGTAGAGGAGCGCGGTGTGGCAGCGCCAGCAGTGCGGGTAGCTGTGCTCGTACGCGACGTGGCGGAAGAGCAGGCCGCGCGCGTCCAGGTCGGCGACCAGCGCCTCGTCGGCCTTCTTGAAGAACTGCCCGCCGACCAGCGCGAGGTCCTCCTCGAAGGTGCCGTCGGGGCGGACGGGGTTGATGACCGGGAGGCCGTAGCCCTTGCAGGTCTTGAGGTCGTCCTCACCGAAGGCGGGCGCCTGGTGGACCAGGCCGGTGCCGTCCTCGGTGGTGACGTACTCGGCGTTGACGACGAAGTTGGCGCCTTCGAGCTCGACCAGGTCGAACGGGCGCTCGTACGCCCAGCGCTCCATCTCGCGGCCGGTGAAGGTCTGGCCCGTGGCCGTCCAGCCCTCGCCGAGCGCCTTCTCGACCAGCTGCTCCGCGACGACCAGCTTCTCGGTGCCGTCGGTGGCGACGACGTACGTGACGTCGGGGTGCGCGGCGACGGCGGTGTTGGAGACCAGCGTCCAGGGTGTGGTCGTCCAGATCAGCAGCTTGGCCTCGCCGGCCAGCGGGCCGGAGGTCAGCGGCAGGCGGACGTAGACCGAGGGGTCGACGACCGTCTCGTAGCCCTGGGCCAGCTCGTGGTCCGAGAGGCCGGTGCCGCAGCGGGGGCACCAGGGGGCGACGCGGTGGTCCTGGACCAGCAGGCCCTTCTTGAAGATCTCCTTCAGCGACCACCACACCGACTCGATGTACTCGGGGTTCATCGTGCGGTAGGCGTCGTCGAGGTCGACCCAGTAGCCCATCCGGGTGGTGAGCTCGGCGAAGGCGTCGGTGTGCCGGGTCACGGACTCGCGGCACTTGGCGTTGAACTCGGCGATGCCGTACGCCTCGATGTCCTTCTTGCCGTTGAAGCCCAGCTCCTTCTCCACGGCCAGCTCCACGGGCAGGCCGTGGCAGTCCCAGCCGGCCTTCCGGCCGACGTGATAGCCCTGCATGGTGCGGAAGCGGGGGAAGACGTCCTTGAAGACGCGGGCCTCGATGTGGTGCGCGCCGGGCATGCCGTTGGCCGTGGGCGGGCCCTCGTAGAACACCCACTCGGGGCGGCCCTCGGACTGCTCCAGGCTGCGCGCGAAGACCTTCTGCTCTTCCCAGAAGTCGAGCACGGCGTGCTCCAGCGCGGGCAGGTCCACCTGCGCGGGCACCTGGTTGTACTGGGGTGTGGGACTCATCGGGGGCTTCCTCCGGCGGACACCGCTTGCGTTCTCCGACCGGAGGGACGAGAGCGCGCTGCTCCCGCGGTACCACCCTCCTTGGCCGAAGCGGATCTCCTCGGCCCCCTCATTGGGATCGCGATGCCGGGTCTACTGGCACCCAGGGGCCTCCTGGGGCGTTCTTCCGGCGGCTCCGGGGTGATCTTCACGACGCGCACACCTCCGGGCTCCCACCGTCCCCGGATCGCTCTGGGCTGCGTGCGGCGCTACTCGTCCCATCCACGCCTTTCGCTCTGCCCCACAGTGTACGGGTCGCGCGCCGCGGTGGCCGACCGCTTTTCCGGCTGCGCCGACTGAGGTACCGGCGGCGCGGGCCCTTGACCCGAATGCCGCTACGCAACGCGGTGGAACCCGGCAGGCGCAGGACGGCGCGGCCGGACCCGTGGTCCGGCCCGTGACGGCCGGATTACCGGCCGGGGAGCGGGGCACAACGGTTGCAGACCGGACTCCCGGGGTGGGAGGCCGGACGGTGGAGGGCGGTGCGTCCCGTTGCCGCGTGCTGTGAGTCGATTTATCGTTCCGGTCACGATTCGCGAGCATGATCACATACGTGAAGGGATCGCGGCCATGGTGGCGAAAGAGACCGCCGCGCACGAGAGCACGGCGGCGACCGGACGGTCCACGCCGGACGGCGGGGAACCCGCCGGGGAGGCCGCGGCGGACGGGACGCCGGAGAACACGGCGACCGGCAACCCTCCCGCGGGGGAGGACGCGGTGGAGGAGCCCGGTACCGGGCCCCCGCCGGTGAGAGCGGCCGCGGCGAGGAGAACCGCGACCGGGAACCCGCCCCCGGAGGGGAGCGCGCCCGGCGACGAGCCCGCGAAGAAGACGGCCGCCGGGAAGACCGCGAAGAAGGCCGCGAAGAAGACCGCGAGGAAAACCGCGAGGAAAACCGCGGCCGGGAGCGAACCCGCCGGGAAGACCGTTGAGAAGACGGTGAAGAAGAGCACGGCGGGCGGCGCGCCCGCGAAGAAGACCGCCGCGCGGAAGACCGCGGCGGAGCCGACAGCGGCAGCGGAGACCGCGGCGCAGGAGGCCGCGGCCGACACGACCGCCGGCAGGAGCACGGCCAGGAAGGCTGCACCGCCGCAGGAGGCGGTGCCCGCGAAGAAGACGGGAGCCAAGACGGTGGCGAAGAAGACTCCGGGCGGGGCACCGGCCGCTGCGGTGGACGACAGCGAGCAGACGGCCGGCGGGACGGCCCTGCCCAAGGCGCGTACCGGCCCGGCCGCCGCGCACGAACTGCCCGTACGGCCGGGCGAGGACCCGTGGTCCGAGGCCGAGGCCGACGAGGCCCGGTCGATGCTGCGGGACGAGGAGGACCGGCTGCGCAACGAGATCCGCTCCTCCGAGGACGCCATCGCGGGGCTGATGCGGGACTCGGGCGACGGGGCCGGCGACGAGGCCGACACCGGCACGAAGAACATCACCCGTGAGCACGAGATGGCGCTGGCCTCCAACGCGCGCGAGATGCTGCTGCAGACCGAGCGCGCGCTGGAGCGGCTGGACGCCGGCACGTACGGGCTCTGCGAGAACTGCGGCAAGCCGATCGGCAAGGCGCGGATGCAGGCGTTCCCCAGGGCCACGCTCTGCGTGGAGTGCAAGCAGAAGACCGAGCGCCGCTAGCCGCCGGGCCGGGGCCCGCGCCCCGGCCCGCGCCCGTACCTGCCGGGGGTACCCCGTGCGCGCCTGCGCCCGGGGCCCGTGCCGTACCCTCGAACCTCAGCCAGGCGCGGCCTGGCCGGGGAAACGACGGGCCGAGGGACTCACAACGTGGCAGAGGCGGAGCGCATCACCGGTACGCCGGGAACCGGGCCGGAGCCCGGACAGGGGGACGGCGGGGAGGCCGAGCAGGGCGCGGCGGAGCCGGGCGCGACGGCGGCGCCGCGCGGACGGCGGCGGATCACCGCGCTGCTCGTCGTCGCGCTGATCGTGTACCTGCTGGACCTCGGCAGCAAGCTGCTGGTCGTGGCCAAGCTGGAGCACCACGCGCCGGTCCGGGTGATCGGGGACCTGCTGCAGTTCGAGGTGATCCGCAACCGCGGCGCCGCCTTCAGCATGGGCGAGGCGCTGACCATCTTCCTCACGCTGATCGCGGTCGCGGTGATCGTGGTGATCTTCCGGGTGGCCCGCAAGCTCTACAGCCTGCCCTGGGCCATCGCGCTCGGCCTGCTGCTCGGCGGCGCCTTCGGCAACCTCACCGACCGGCTCTTCCGCTCGCCGGGCGTCTTCCAGGGCGCGGTGGTCGACTTCATCGCGCCCGCGCACTTCGCGGTCTTCAACCTCGCCGACTCCGGGATCGTGTGCGGCGGCGTCCTGATCGTGCTGCTGTCCTTCCGCGGCCTGGACCCGGACGGCACGCTCCACAAGGACTGATCCGGGAGCCGGACATGCGCTGATCCGGGGCCCGGCGCCGGGTCCCGGAGGGAGTTGTCCACAGGCGGGGGCGGGGCCGACGGGAGCGTCCCCGGGGACTGCCATACTCGTGGGGTGAGCACGATTCCCGAGATCCGCACCCTGCCCGTACCGGACGGCCTGGAGGGCGAGCGCGTCGACGCCGCGCTGGCCCGCATGTTCGGCTTCTCCCGTACGAAGGCGGCCGAGCTGGCCGCCGCCGGAAAGGTCCGGGTGGACGGGGCCGAGGTGATGAAGTCCGAGCGGGTGCACGGCGGCGCCTGGCTCGAAGTGGAGATGCCGCAGGCCCCGGCCCCGGTGGAGATCGTCGCCGAGCCCGTGGAGGGCATGGAGATCGTCCACGACGACGACGACATCGTCGTGATCATGAAGCCGGTCGGCGTGGCCGCGCACCCCAGCCCCGGCTGGACCGGCACCACGGTCATCGGCGGCCTCGCCGCCGCGGGGTACCGCATCTCGACCTCCGGCGCCGCCGAGCGCCAGGGCATCGTGCACCGCCTGGACGTCGGCACCTCGGGCCTGATGGTCGTGGCCAAGTCCGAGCGGGCCTACACCTCCCTGAAGCGCCAGTTCAAGGAGCGCGTCCCGGAGAAGAAGTACAACGCGCTGGTCCAGGGCCACCCCGACCCGCTGAGCGGCACGATCGACGCCCCCATCGGCCGCCACCCGCAGCACGACTACAAGTGGGCGGTGACCGCCGACGGCAAGCCGTCCGTGACGCACTACGACCTCATCGAGGCGTTCCGCGCGGCCAGCCTGCTGGACATCAAGCTGGAGACCGGCCGCACGCACCAGATCCGCGTGCACATGTCCGCGCACCGCCACCCCTGCGTCGGCGACCTGACGTACGGCGCCGACCCCACCCTCGCCAAGCGCCTCGGCATCTCCCGGCAGTGGCTGCACGCCGTGCGGCTGGGCTTCCAGCACCCCGCGGACGGCCGCTGGGTGGAGTTCGAGAGCGACTATCCGGAGGACCTGCAGCGGGCCCTGGACCGGGTGCGGGCCGAGAGCGCCTGACGCCGCCGTACGGGCGCCCGTACGGCCGCTTCCCGCGGTCCCGTCGACGGGCGTTTCCCGGACTTCGTGGCAGGCTTGATCAGTGATCGACTGATTCCGAAGCTCCGGAGCGTGCCTGCCGTGGACCAGCTGGCCCTGATGTTCGTCCTGCTGCTGGGGGCCGTGCTCATGGTCCCCCTCGGCGACCGGCTGGGACTGCCGTCACCGGTGCTGATGACCCTCGCGGGCGCGGTGCTGGCCCTGCTGCCGTTCGTGCCGAACGTCCACGTGCCGCCGGAGTTCATCCTCCCGCTGCTGCTGCCACCGCTGCTGTACGCGGCGGTGCAGCGCACGTCCTGGCGGCAGTTCACCGCCAACATCCGGCCGATCTTCCTGCTCGCGGTGGCGCTGGTCTTCGCCACCACGGCCGCCGTCGCGGCCGTCGCGCACAGCGTCGTCCCCGGGCTGCCGGTGGCCGCCGCCGTGGCGCTCGGCGCGCTGGTGGCGCCGCCGGACCCGGTCGCCGCGACCGCGGTCGCCGGCAAGCTCGGACTGCCCCGCCGGCTGGTGTCGATCCTGGAGGGCGAGGGGCTGTTCAACGACGTCACCGCGATCGTGCTGTACCACGTGGCGCTGGCCGCCGCGGTCTCCGGGGAGTTCTCCGCGCCGGCCGCGGTCGGCCAGCTGCTGCTCTCGGCCGTGGTGGCCATAGCGGTCGGCGTGGTGCTCGGCTGGCTGGCCAACAAGCTGATGAACGTGGTCGACGACGCGACCCTCCAGGTCGGCCTGACGCTGCTGGTGCCGTTCGTGGCGTACGTGCTCGCCGAGGAGCTGCACGGCTCGGGCGTGCTCGCGGTGCTCACCGCGGCGCTCTTCCTCGCGCACTACGCCGCCGACGCCGACGACGTGATGGGGCGGCTGGCCGGCCACACCTTCTGGGAGGTCGTCGACACCCTCGTCACCGGCGTCGCCTTCGGCCTGATCGGCCTGGAGCTGCACAACATCTTCGGCACAGCGGCCGGCCACTGGAAGCAGCTGCTGGGCGCCTGCGGCGCGGTCATCGGCGTCGTGGTGGGCCTGCGGCTGCTGTGGCTGCTGCCCGCCGCGTGGCTGGCCCAGCGGCTGCACCGGCACCGGATCGCGGAGGAGATCCCCACCAGCTGGCGGGAGACCATCGTCATGTGGTGGTCGGGGATGCGCGGGGTGGCGTCGGTGGCGCTGGCGCTGGCCATTCCGTTCGAGGTCGACGGCGGCGGCCCCTTCCCGGCGCGCGACGAGATCCTCTTCATCGCCTTCGCGGTCGTGCTGGCCACCCTCGTGGTGCAGGGTCTGACGCTGCCCTTCCTGGTCAAGAAGCTGGGGGTGCGGGCCGACACGGACGCCGAGGACGCGCTGGAGCGCGAGCTGGCGGTCCGCGTGGTCAAGGCTGCCCGCAAGCGGCTGAAGGAGATCACGTCCGAGGAGGAGCTGTCCGACGAGGTCGTCGAGCGGCTGTCCCGGAGCACGTACGAGATGGGCGCCCGCATCTCGCCGGACATCGTGGACGACGAGCGGCGCGAGGGCTACGACAAGCGCATCGCGCGCGTGAAGAAGGTCCAGCGCATCCAGGGCGAGCTGCTGTCCGCCGCGCGCCACGAGGTGCTCTCGGCGCGCAGCGAGCCGGGTTCGGACCCGGAGGTCGTCGACCGGGTCCTGCGCCACCTGGACGTGCGCAGCCTGCGCGCCCACCCCTGACGTCCGGCGAAACGCTACTTCTCCAGGACGGGCCGGCCGGCCCGCTCGTCGCCGGGCTCCAGGACCGCGGCGGGCGCCGTGGCGATCCGCGGCAGCGCGTACGGATGCGCGTCCCGCAGCCAGGTGATCATCTGCTCGCGCACCTCGCAGCGGACGGCCCAGATCGCGTCCGCATCCCGCGCGGTCACCAGCGCCCGCACCTCGATCGTGCTGGGGGTGGTGTCGGTGACCACCAGGGTCTGCGCCCGGCCGTCCCAGGCGTCGGAGTTCTTCAGGATCTCCTGCAGCTTCTCGCGCATCTCCTCGATGGGCGCGCGGTGGTCGAGCTGGAAGAAGACCGTGCCGGTCATCTGCGCCCCGCCGCGTGACCAGTTCTCGAACGGCTTGCTGGTGAAGTACGAGACCGGCATGGTGATCCGGCGCTCGTCCCAGGTCCGTACGGTCAGGAAGGTCAGGGTGATCTCCTCGACCGTGCCCCACTCGCCGTCGACCACGACCGTGTCGCCGATCCGGACCATGTCGCCGAAGGCGATCTGCAGGCCGGCGAAGAGGTTGCCGAGCGTCGACTGGGCGGCGACACCGGCGACGATGCCCAGCACACCGGCCGAGGCCAGCATCGACGTGCCCACCGTCCGCATGCCGGGGAAGGTCAGCAGCATCGCGGCCACGGCCACGACCGTGACCACCGCGGTGACCACCCGCTGGATGAGCGTGACCTGCGTGCGGACCCGCCGCAGCCGGGCGGTGTCCCGGGCGCCCGCCGCGTACCGGGAGTACGAGGACTCGACGATGGCGGCCGAGACCCGGATGGCCAGCCAGGCGGCAGCGGCGATGAGGATCAGGGACAGCAGCTGCCCGATGCCCGCGCTGTGATCGTCGATGATCCGGAGCTTGGTGCGGTCGAACGACCCGCGCAGCAGCGCCGACAGGAGCACCACTTGCAGCGGTATGCGGCAGCGCCGCAGCAGGCCCCACAACGGGGTGTCCGGGCGCGCGGCGTCGGCCCGGCGCATCGCCAGGTCGGCCGCCCAGCCCAGGGCGAACGTGAGGGCGACCGAACCGCCCACGACGATCAGCGGACGCAGTACGTCCTCCATGGACACGTGATCCCTCCTGGTCGGGTCCGCTTCCTGTCGACCGTAGCTGGCACGATGGGAGGAGTGCGATCCATCGACAGGGAAGTGAATCCAGTGACCGGCTCCGCGGCTTCTCAAACCGTTGTTCTGTTCCATTCTGTGTACGGGCTGCGGCCGGCTGTACAGGCGGGCGCCGAGCGACTGCGCGCCGCCGGCCATGAAGTGATCGTTCCCGACCTGTTCGACGGGCGCACCGCGGACACCATCGAGGACGGCATCGAGATCAAGGACGAGATCGGCAAGGACGAGCTGCTGCGGCGCGCCGTGACGGCGGTGGCGCCGTACTCCGAGCGCGGCCTGGTCTACGCCGGCCTGTCCTTCGGCGGCTCCGTCGCGCAGAACCTCGCGCTGGCCGACGAGAAGGCGCGCGGCCTGCTGCTGCTCCACGGCACCTCCGACATCGCCGAGGACGCGGCCGTGGACGACCTGCCGGTGCAGCTGCACGTGGCCGATCCCGACCCCTTCGAGCCGCACGACTGGCTGAACGCCTGGTACCTCCGCATGCAGCGGGCCGGCGCCGACGTGGAGGTCTACCGCTACCCCGGCGCCGGGCACCTCTTCACCGACGACGGGCTGCCGGACTACGACAAGGAGGCCGCCGAGAGCGCCTGGCAGGTGGGACTGGGCTTCCTGGCGAGCCTGTGAGTCCCGGGCGCTCCCGGCGGCCGTCAGCGGCCGCCGGGAGCGCCGCTCAGACCACCGGCCCGTCGGCCCGCTCCACGCGCTGGGTGCCGCTGAGCGTGCGGTACGAGCGCTGCCACGACGCCGTGGCGTCCGGGTCCGCCTTGTCCGAGACGGCGTAGTAGTCCATCTGGGTCCGCTCGGCGGTGACGTCCACGACGCCGTAGCCGTGGCTGTCCATGTCCAGCCACTTCACGTGGCGGTTGGCGGTCCGGATCGCCGCGGCGGCGGGCAGCGACAGCGTGTGCGGGGCGACGTGCAGGGTGTCGTCGAGGTTGTCGGAGGTGACCGAGGTGACGACGAACTCGGTGGCCACCGGTGCCTGCCCCGGGTACGTCGCGGCCTTGAGCGGCACGTCGTTGGCCCACGCCATGTGGATGTCGCCGGTCAGGAAGACGGTGTTGCCGATGGACCGGTCGCTGAGGTGCGCCAGCAGCTCGTGCCGGTCGTCGGTGTAGCCGTCCCACTGGTCGGTGTTGACCGCCAGGCCCTCCTTGGGCAGCCCCAGCACCTCGGCGAGCGGTCCCAGCAGGTGCGCCGGCACGGAGCCGAACGCCACCGGCGAGATCATCACCGAGGTGCCGACCAGCCGCCAGGCCGCCGCCGACCGCTCCAGCCCTGCCTTCAGCCATTCCAGCTGGGCCCGTCCGGTGATCGTGCGGCCGGGGTCGTCGGCCTGGCCGCTGCCGATCGGCGGCTGCTCGTCGCGGAAGCTGCGCAGGTCCAGCAGGTGCAGATCGGCGAGGGTGCCGAACTGGAGCCGACGGTAGGTGGTGCCGGCGGTGGAGGGGCGCACCGGCATCCACTCGAAGTACGCCTGCTTGGCAGCGGCCATCCGGGCCGCCCAGTCGCCCTCGGCGCCCGGCGTGTGGTTCTCCGCGCCGCCCTTCCAGGCGTTGTCGGCGAACTCGTGGTCGTCCCACATCGCGATGACCGGGTGCGTGGCGTGCATCGCCTGCGCGTCGGGGTCGGTCTTGTGGACGCCGTGCCGGACGCGGTAGTCGGCCAGGGTGAGCAGCTCGTGGCCGGGGGAGTGCGGCCGGACCACGTACTTCAGTGCCGGGTACTCGCCGGTCCTGTACTCGTAGAGGTAGTCCCCGAGGTGCAGCACCGCGTCCAGCTCGGTGCGGGCCGCGAGGTGGCGGTACGGCGAGAAGTAGCCGGACTCCCAGTTGGCGCAGGAGACCACGCCGAAGCGGACGTTGCCGGCCGCGGTGCCGGCGGCCGGCGCGGTGCGGGTGCGGCCCGTGGGGGAGTGGACGCCGAGCGCGGTGAAGCGGAACCAGTAGGTGGTGGCGGGCGAGAGTCCCCGTACGTCCGCCTTGACGGTGTGGTCGGCGGCCGCCGAGGCGGTCGCGGTTCCCCGCGCGACCACGTGGCGGAAGCCCTTGTCGGTGGACACCTGCCAGCTCACCTCGGTGGCCGGCCCCTTTCCGGAGCCGGGCACCGCGTCGGCGGTGGGGGTGACGCGGGTCCACAGCAGGACGCCGTCGGGCAGCGGGTCACCGGAGGCGACGCCGTGCTGGAAGGGGGCCGGGCCGGCGGGCTCGGCGGCCCGCGCGGTGGCGGCGGCGCCGAAGGGCAGCAGGGCGGCGGTCGCGGCTACGGCCGTGACGGCGGTACGGCGCGAGATCTGGTCATGATCGGTCACGGCCGATCACCCTACTGTCTGGTAAGTAGCTCCGGGAGTACGGATTCTTTCGAATCGAGGAATCCGCGCCCCCGGTCAGCGAGGGTGCGCCGTCACTTCTGCGCCGGGCCGAACTCCTTGTCGATCATCTTCTTGAAGTTGGCCTGCGCGATCTTGTTGTACTGCTCCCGGGTCATCTGCTGCTGCGGCACCGGCGCCAGCTCCAGCTTCTTGTCCCCGTGCATGAAGGTCGGGGTGCCCTTGACGCCCTTGCGGCCGAACAGCCCGGCCATCTCCATCGCCCAGCGGTCGTACGTGCCGTCCTTCACCGCCTGCTGGAACTTCTTGTCACCCTTGAGCTCCGGCACCTGATCGGCGACCTTCAGCAGCGCCGAGTCCTTGGCGTAGGTGTCGACGCTCTCCTCGGGGTGGTTCTTCAGCGAGTACAGCGCCTCCTTGTAGTGGAGGAACGCCTCGGGGCTCTTGTTCAGCGCGGCGCCCAGCGCGCTCAGCGCGTTCTTGGAGCCCTCGCCGCCGCCCATGTCGTCGATGAACGCGTACATCGTGTAACGGACCTTGTAGCGGCCGTCGTCGATGTCCTTCAGGAGGACCTTGCCGGTGGACTGCTCGAAGGCCGCGCACGCCGGGCAGCGGACGTCCTCGAACACCTCCAGCGTCTCCTTGGCGTTCTTGTCGCCGATGAGGATCTCGGTGCCGTTCTTGCCCTGCGTGTGCGCGGGCTCGACCAGCTTCGCCTCTTTCGCGGCCTCCCAGCCGGTGGGCTCGTTCGCCTTCATCACGCCGTAGCCGATGCCGCCGGCGATCACCAGGACGCCGAGTACGCCGCCGGCCACGACGAGCTGGCGGCGGAGTCTGGCGCGCTTCTTCTCCCGCTCCCGTTCCGCGCGTATGCGCTCACGGGCTGCGGACTTGGCGGCCTGGCTGTTGCGGTTGCTCATGCGGTCCCCTCCATGGCGGGGAGTCTGCCACGGGGGCCGGCCGGCGCGAGGTCAAGATTCTGCAACGGCCGGCGGGCGTACCGGACGAATGCCGCCCGGCCGCGCGCCGGCCGCTCCACGGGCTCCCGCTACTTCTTCAGGCCCTTGTCCACGAGGGAGTTGAAGACGCCGACCGTGGACGGCGCGCTCTGCCCGTCGGCGGAGAGCAGCTTGTCGTTCAGCTTGATCGTCGGCGTGCTGCGGACGTCCTTCGCCTTGTTGAACGCGTCCGACATCGCCAGCGCCCAGCGGTCGTACGTGCCGTCCTTCAGGGCCTTCTGGAACGTCTTGTCGCCCTTGAGCTCGGGCACCGTGTCCGCCACCTTGATCAGGTACGCGTCGTCGGCGAACTTGTCCGGGCCGGTCTCCTCCGGGTGGTACTTCTTCGAGTACAGCGCGTACTTGTACTTCAGGAACGCCTCGGGGCTCTTGTTCAGCGCGGCGCCCAGGGCGCTCACCGCGTTCTTCGAGCCGGTGCCCTGGAGGTTGTCGTCCAGGAACGTGCCCAGGTGGAACGTGGCCTTGTACTTGCCGTCCGCGATGTCCTTCTCGACCGTCGCGCCGACGTTCTGCTCGAAGTTGGCGCAGCCGGGGCAGCGCGGGTCCTCGTACAGGGACAGCGTGTTCTTGGCGTTCTTGTCGCCGATCTCGATGCCGGTGCCGTCGCTGCCGGTGGTGTGCGCGGGCTTGACCAGCTTGGCGTCCTTGGCCTTGGCCCAGGTGTCCTCGGGGCTGCCGTCGCCGCCGCTGCCGGACTTGGCCACGGCCAGCCCGATGCCGCCGGCGATGGCCAGCACCACGACGATGGCGCCGCCCACCGTCAGCTGACGGCGCAGCTTGTCCTTCTTGGCCTGCCGTTCGCGCTCGGCGCGCAGCCGCTCGCGGGCCGCCTGCTTGTTCGCCTGGCTGTTGCGGTTGCTCATGATCGTTTTGCTCCTGGGGTCTGCGGTGCCGGGGCGGCGCCGGAGGACGGCGTGCCGCGCCCGTGCGGAGGGAAGGGGACCGGTGGCTCGCGGATCAGGCCGCGAGGGAGCAGGGCGGTCCCCGGCGTACGACGCAGTGCACCAGCAGTGCCGCGGAGCGCGGCGGCGCGGCGGCCGCCTCGGACCGGCCGGCCGGCCGGCGCGGGGCACGGCCCGCGGTCAGCACCGCGACCGCGATCAGCAGCGGCCGCAGCGCGAAGACGGCCAGCGCGCCCAGCAGCCGGACCAGCGCCGCCTCGCCGCGCCGCAGCCAGGCAGCGGTCAGCAGCCCGACCGCGACGTGCACGGCGAGCAGGAGCAGCCAGGTGGCGGCGGGGGCCGGCTGGTGCCCGGCGGCCCGGGCCAGCGGCGTGCCGACGTCGCCGCCGCGGCACAGCAGATCCACGCCCAGGGAGCGGAGCGGCCCGGTGACCGGGCCGCCGGCCGCGCCGTAACAGACGTGCTGGCCGATGCTGAAGACGGTGTCGGCGGCCAGCTCCAGCGGCACCAGCAGGGCGGCGATCGGACCGAAGCGCCGCTCCCGGCCGGCCAGCGCGTACGCGATCACGAAGACGGCCGCGGCCAGCGCCGCCACCGTCGTCAGCGGCAGCGGCATCCGGGAGAGCAGCACGTGGGAGGCGGCGGACAGCGTCACGCACAGCGCCGTGAAGAGCGCCGCGCGCGTTGCCCGCAGGTGTGCCGCCGAGATGTCCATCGAAATCGAGTCTGCCATGGGCCGGGATAAGCGTCGCTTAAGGGGTTTCTGTGCACCGCGGGCCCGGGGCCGGGACCGCGGTGCACAGGGTGGCTACAGGCCGGGGATGCGGCCGTTGCGGAAGAGGTCGACGAAGATCTGGTGGTCGCGGCGGGCCCGGGAGCCGTAGCCGTGCGCGAAGTCCACCAGCAGCTCGGGGAAGCCCTCCTCGTCGGCGGCGATGGCCGCGTCGATCGCGCGCTCGGTGGAGAACGGCACGAGGGAGTGGCCGCTCTCGTCGTCCGCCGCCGCGTGCATCGCGGCCGTCGCCCGGCCCAGGTCGGCCACCACCGCCGTGATCTCCTCGATCTCGTCGATGTCCGACCAGTCCAGGTCGACGGCGTACGGCGAGACCTCGGCGACCAGCTGGCCGCTGCCGTCCAGCTCGGTCCAGCCGAGCCACGGGTCGGCGTGCGCCTGCAGGGCCCGCTGGGAGATCACCGTGCGGTGCCCCTCGTGGTGGAAGTAGCCGCGCACCTCGGGGTCGGTGATGTGCCGGGAGACCGCCGGGGTCTGCGCCTGCTTCATGTAGATGACGACGTCGTTCTCCAAGGCGTCGCTGTTGCCCTCCAGCAGGATGTTGTACGAGGGCAGGCCGGCGGAGCCGATGCCGATGCCGCGCCGCCCGACCACGTCCTTGACGCGGTAGGAGTCCGGGCGGGCCAGGCTGGACTCCGGCAGCGTCTCCAGATAGCCGTCGAACGCCGCGAGGACCTTGTAGCGCGTCGCCGCGTCCAGCTCGATGGCGCCGCCGCCGGGCGCGAAGCGCCGCTCGAAGTCACGGATCTCGGTCATGGAGTCCAGCAGCCCGAAGCGGGTGCGCGCACGGGCGTCGCGCAGCGCGTCCAGCAGCGGGCCCTGCGCGGTGTCCAGGGTGAAGGGCTGCACCTCGTCGTTCTTCGCGCCGGTGGCCAGCGCGTGGATGCGCTCCCGGTAGGCGGCGGCGTAGGTGCGCACCAGCGCGGTGATCTGTTCGTCACTGAGCGCCTTGGCGTACCCGATCAGCGCCACGGAGGCGGCGAAGCGCTTGAGGTCCCAGGTGAAGGGGCCGACGTACGCCTCGTCGAAGTCGTTGACGTTGAAGATCAGCCGGCCGGTGGAGTCCATGTACGTGCCGAAGTTCTCCGCGTGCAGATCGCCGTGGATCCACACCCGGCCGGTCCGGTCGTCCAGGTACGGGCCGGTGTCCTTGCCCGCCTCCAGGTCCTTGTAGAACAGGCAGGCGGTGCCGCGGTAGAAGGCGAAGGCGGAGGCGGCCATCTTGCGGAACTTCACGCGGAAGGCCGCGGGGTCGGCGGCGAGCAGCTCCCCGAAGGCGGTGTCGAAGACGGCGAGTATCTCCTCGCCGCGCCGGTCGGCGTCCTGGGCGGGGACGTGCTGGGTCGACATCGCTGGCTGCCTCCTGGGGCCCGTGCGGGGGCCATCTGTTTTCGGACGGATGTTCCGTGACTGACAACGCGCGAGGCTACCTGCGCGTGCCCGGGCAGGGCCTCGATTGTCGGTCCGGAGTCGTAGACTTCCAGACCGTCTCCCGTTCTTGTCACACGTCCGTCCGTCGCCCGACCACCGCCCCTGGCGGCGCAGGGCGCCACACTTCTCAGCCGGAGGTCTCCCGCCGTGGCCAAGCCGCCGTTCACGCACCTGCACGTTCACACCCAGTACTCGCTGCTGGACGGTGCCGCGCGGCTCTCGGACATGTTCAAGGCCGCCAAGGAGATGGGCATGACGCACGTCGCCATGTCCGACCACGGCAACCTGCACGGCGCGTATGACTTCTTCCACAGCGCGCAGAAGGCCGGAATCACCCCGATCATCGGGATCGAGGCATATGTCGCACCTGAGTCCCGGCGCCTGAAGCGCAAGGTCCAGTGGGGCCAGCCGCACCAGAAGCGCGACGACGTCTCCGGTTCGGGTGGTTACACCCACAAGACCATCTGGGCGGCGAACAAGACCGGCCTGCACAACCTCTTCAAGCTCTCCTCCGACGCGTACGCCGAGGGCTGGCTGCAGAAGTGGCCCCGGATGGACAAGGAGACCATCTCCCAGTGGTCCGAGGGCCTGGTCGCGTCCACCGGCTGCCCCTCCGGCGAACTGCAGACCCGGCTGCGCCTCGGGCAGTACGAGGAGGCCCGCAAGGCAGCGGGTGAGTACCAGGACATCTTCGGCAAGGACCGGTACTTCCTGGAGCTGATGGACCACGGCATCGAGATCGAGCGCCGGGTCCGCGACGACCTGCTGAAGATCGGCAAGGAGCTGGGGATCCCCCCGCTCGTCACGAACGACTCGCACTACACCTACGCGCACGAGGCGTCCGCGCACGACGCGCTGCTGTGCATCCAGACCGGCAAGAACCTCTCGGACCCGGACCGCTTCAAGTTCGACGGCACGGGCTACTACATGAAGTCCACGGAGGAGATGTACGCCATCGACTCCTCCGACGCCTGGCAGCAGGGCTGCGACAACACCCGGCTGATCGCCGACATGATCGACACCACCGGGATGTTCGAGAAGCGCGACCTGATGCCGAAGTTCGACATCCCGGAGGGCTACACCGAGGTCACCTGGTTCCAGGAGGAGGTCCGCCGGGGCATGGCGCGCCGCTTCCCCGGCGGCATCCCCGAGGACCGGCAGCGGCAGGCCGAGTACGAGATGGACATCATCATCCAGATGGGGTTCCCGGGGTACTTCCTGGTCGTCGCCGACTTCATCATGTGGGCGAAGAACAACGGCATCGCGGTGGGCCCGGGCCGAGGCTCCGCGGCCGGCTCGATCGTCGCGTACGCCATGGGCATCACCGACCTCGACCCCATCGAGCACGGGCTGATCTTCGAGCGGTTCCTCAACCCCGAGCGCGTCTCCATGCCCGATGTCGACATCGACTTCGACGAGCGCAGGCGCGTCGAGGTGATCCGGTACGTGACGGAGAAGTACGGCGCCGACAAGGTCGCCATGATCGGCACGTACGGCAAGATCAAGGCGAAGAACGCGATCAAGGACTCCGCCCGCGTCCTGGGCTACCCGTACGCGATGGGTGACCGGATCACCAAGGCGATGCCCGCCGACGTCCTCGGCAAGGGCATCGACCTGGACGGCATCACCAACCCGGAGCACCCGCGCTACAGCGAGGCCGGCGAGGTCCGCTCGATGTACGAGAACGAGCCGGACGTCAAGAAGGTCATCGACACCGCCAAGGGCGTGGAGGGCCTGGTCCGGCAGATGGGCGTGCACGCGGCCGGCGTGATCATGTCCAGCGAGCCGATCGTCGACCACGCCCCGCTCTGGACCCGGCACACCGACGGCGTGACCATCACGCAGTGGGACTACCCCCAGTGCGAGTCGCTCGGCCTGCTGAAGATGGACTTCCTGGGCCTGCGCAACCTCACCATCATGGACGACGCCCGCAAGATGGTGGAGGCCAACAAGGGCGTCAAGCTGGACCTCCTGGAGATCCCGCTCGACGACCCGAAGACCTACCAGCTGCTCTGCCGGGGTGACACGCTCGGCGTCTTCCAGTTCGACGGCGGCCCGATGCGTTCGCTGCTGCGCCAGATGCAGCCCGACAACTTCGAGGACATTTCCGCCGTCTCGGCCCTGTACCGGCCGGGCCCGATGGGCATGAACTCGCACATCAACTACGCGGAGCGGAAGAACGGCCGCCAGGAGATCACGCCGATCCACCCGGAGCTGGAGGAGCCGCTCAAGGAGGTCCTGGGCCTCACCTACGGCCTGATCGTCTACCAGGAGCAGGTCCAGAAGGCCGCCCAGATCGTCGCCGGGTACTCCCTCGGCGAGGCGGACGTCCTCCGCCGCGTGATGGGCAAGAAGAAGCCCGAGGAGCTGGAGAAGAACTTCGTCCTCTTCCAGGCCGGTGCCCGGAAGAACGGCTTCTCGGACGAGGCCATCCAGGCGCTGTGGGACGTGCTGGTCCCGTTCGCCGGCTACGCGTTCAACAAGGCGCACTCCTCCGCGTACGGCCTGGTCACCTACTGGACCGCGTACCTGAAGGCGAACTACCCCGCCGAGTACATGTCCGCGCTGCTCACCTCGGTCCGCGACGACAAGGACAAGTCCGCGGTCTACCTGAACGAGTGCCGCAAGATGGGCATCAAGGTGCTCCCGCCGAACGTCAACGAGTCCGAGGCGAACTTCGCGGCCCAGGGCGACGACGTGATCCTCTTCGGTCTCTCCGCGGTCCGCAACGTCGGCACGAACGTCGTCGAGGCGATCATCCGGGCCCGCAAGTCCAAGGGGAAGTTCTCCTCCTTCCCCGACTACCTCGACAAGGTCGAGGCGGTCGTCTGCAACAAGCGCACCACCGAATCGCTGATCAAGGCCGGTGCCTTCGACGAGATGGGCCACACCCGCAAGGGCCTGATGCAGCACTACGAGACGATGATCGACAACGTCGTCCAGGTGAAGCGCAAGGAGGCCGAGGGGCAGTTCGACCTCTTCGGCGGCATGGGTGACGACACCGACGACGGCGGGCCCGGCTTCGGCCTGGACGTGGAGTTCTCCGACGTCGAGTGGGACAAGACCTACCTGCTCGCGCAGGAGCGCGAGATGCTCGGTCTGTACGTCTCCGACCATCCGCTCTTCGGCCTGGAGCACGTCCTGTCCGACAAGGCGGACGCCGGTATCTCCCAGCTCACCGGCGGCGACTACTCCGACGGCTCGATCGTCACGATCGGCGGCATCATCTCGGGCCTGCAGCGCAAGATGACCAAGCAGGGCAACGCCTGGGCCATCGCCACCGTCGAGGACCTCGCGGGCTCCATCGACTGCATGTTCTTCCCGGCCACCTACCAGCTGGTCTCCACCCAGCTGGTCGAGGACGCGATCGTCTTCGTGAAGGGCCGGCTGGACAAGCGCGAGGACATCCCCCGGCTGGTCGCCATGGAGATGATGATCCCCGACCTCTCGGACGCCGGGACGAACGCCCCGCTGACGATCACCATCCCGACGCTCAAGGTCACCCCGCCGCTGGTCGAGAAGCTGGGCGACGTGCTGAACCAGCACCGTGGCAACACCGAGGTGCGGATCAAGCTGCAGGGCACCCGGAAGACGACCGTGCTGCGGCTGGACAAGCACCGGGTCACCGCCGACCCGGCGCTCTTCGGCGACCTGAAGGTGCTGCTCGGCGCCTCCTGCCTGGCGGGCTGAGCGGCCGGCGGACCGCATGCACGGAGGGGCGCGCCCGGGGTCTTCCCGGGCGCGCCCCTCATGCTGTTCCGGCGCGCTGCCGCCGTGGTGCCGCCGCGTCAGTTGTGGCCGAAGCGGCGCTCCCGGTGCTTGCGGGCGACGTCGCCCGGTGTCGCCTGGGCCGCCGACTTCGACTGCGCCTCCATCGACGACTGCTCCGCCTGCTGCTGTCCGCGCTCGGCCTGAGTGGCGGCCGTCTTCTGACTGCGGTCACGGTTCTTGTTCTTGGCCATGATCGTGCCTCCTGAAGGGGAATCCTGGGATCGGGGCCGAAGCCAGAGTTACACGCCGGGCAAAAGGCTGCATTCCGGGCAATTCTCTTGGGTGATCCGGAGTGTCGGGGGCGGGATCGGGCCGCGGCGGCGTAAAGCGCCACGCCGATGATCGAGTTCCGGCAGATAACCCCCGCCCGGTCGGGCAGACTCGAGGAAAGCCGAAGACACCTCAGCCAACAGGCCGAGCCGGGGGGCGACCGGACTGCAGGACCTTAAGGGAAGAGGGTGCAACGTGGATCGCTGCGTCGTCCTGGTGGACGCCGGGTACTTGCTCGGCGCCGCCGCGAGCCTGCTCGCCGGAGAGCCCGCCCGGTCCCGGATCACGGTCGACCACGCCGCCCTCATCCAGGCCCTGCGGGACCGCGCGGAGGCCGACACCGAACGGCAGCTGCTGCGCATCTACTGGTTCGACGGCGCCCCCGACCGGGTGCCGCAGCCCGAGCACCGCAGGCTGCGGGTGATGCCCCGGGTCACCGTACGGCTGGGCGCCCTCACCCGTACCGACGGCCGCTGGGCCCAGAAGGGCGTGGACGCGGCCATGCACGCCGAGCTGACCGAGCTGGCCCGCAACCGCGCCTGCTCCGACATCGTCCTGGTCACCGGCGACGGCGACCTGCTGCCCGGGCTGATGTCGGCCAAGGAGCACGGCGTCGCCGTGCACCTGTGGGCCGTCCAGGCCGCCGACGGCGACTACAACCAGTCCGAGGACCTGGTCGCCGAGGCCGACGAGCGCCGGGTACTGGACCGCGCCTGGATCACCCGGGCAGTCCGCGCCAAGGACATCAGCGGGGTCTGCACGCCCGCCTCCGTGCCGCGCACCGAGATCGCCGCCATCCTCTCCGCGCCGCTCCCGGAGTCCGCCGTCGCCGCTGCCGCCGCCGCGACGACGGCCCAGGACCCCGCCGACCGCCACGAACGCAACGGCACCACCCGCCCCGGCCCCGTCCCGCGCTCCGGCGCGCCCGACGGCACGGCGGCGGCAGCCCCGGCAGCTGCGGACGGCGCCTGCCCGGCGGACCGGGACGGGGAGAGCGCGGGGCCCGGGACGGCCGGCGGCAAGGGCGTGCCCACACCCAAGGACCTCGCGGGCCTCGGCAGGAACCATTCGACACCGCCCGCAGGACAGGCCGTGCCCGCCGCCGCGACCCTGCGCTGGTCCTCCGACAAGGGCTGGATGGAGCGGGCCGGCGGACCGGTCGGCGAGCCCCCGGAGACCGCCTCGCTGCCCACCCTCGCCCAGCTCACCAGCGCCGAACAGCGCTGGGCCGACCGCGAGGAGGACATCACCGCGGTCGGCGGCGACCCCTTCGAGGTCGGCCAGGTCTTCGCCCGCCGCTGGACCGAACGGCTCACCGACACGGCCCACCTCCAGCAGCTCTCCACGGAGTACCCGCGCATCCCGCACCGCATCGACGGCGAGCTGCTGCGCTACGCCGCCAGGTTCGGGCTGCTCGCCCACAAGGACGACCAGATCGACGAGCACGACCGGTACGCCATCCGGGCCGGGTTCTGGCGCGAGGTGGACCTGCGGACGGCCGCCGAGCACGCGCCGGCGGCCGACTGACCGCACCGCCCGCCGGCGCCCCGGGAGCCGCGGGCCCCGGGCGGGCGCGTACCCTCGTTCCTCGTGAGGACGGGCACGAATACGGGCACACCACGGGACGCCGGCGGCGGGACCGTGGTGGCCGTGCGGGATCTGGTCAAGACGTATCCCGCGGTGCGCGGGCGCCGCGGCGCCGCTGACCAGCCCGCCGTACGCGCCAGCGACGGCATCGCCCTGGACATCCGGCGCGGCGAGATCTTCGGCCTGCTGGGGCCCAACGGCGCCGGCAAGTCCACCCTGGTGCGCCAGCTCACCGGGCTGCTGCGGCCGGACTCCGGCAGCGTGACCGTGCTCGGCCACGACATCGTGCGCCACCCGGAGCGCGCCGCCCGGCTGCTGGGCTACCTCGGCCAGGAATCCACCGCACTGGACGAGATGACCGTCGCGCTGGCCGTGGAGACCACCGGGCGGCTGCGCGGGCTGGACACCGGCGCCGCGCGCCGCGAGCGGGACGCCGTCCTCGACGAGCTGGGCCTCACCGGCATCGCCGGCCGCCCGCTGAAGAAGCTGTCCGGCGGCCAGCGGCGGCTGGCCTGCTTCGCCACCGTGCTGGTGGGCGAGCGCCCGCTGCTGGTCCTGGACGAGCCGACCACCGGCATGGACCCCGTGGCGCGGCGCGCCGTGTGGTCCGCCGTGGACCGGCGGCGCGCCGAGCGCGGTGCCACCGTCCTGCTCGTCACCCACAACGTCATCGAGGCGGAGACCGTGCTGGACCGGGTCGCGGTGATCGACCGCGGCCGGGTCATCGCGTGCGACACGCCCGGCGGACTGAAGGAAATGGTGGGCGAGGAGGTGCGCGTGGAGCTGGTCTGGCGCGACAGCGCGCCCCTGGACGTGCCCGAGGTCGCCCGGCTCGGCGAGCAGGCGCGCAAGGGCGGCCGCCGCTGGACGCTGCGGCTGGCGCCGGACGAGGCGCGCGCCGCGGTGGCCGCGGTCACCGGCGGCCCCGCGTTCGCCGCACTGGACGATTTCACCCTCGCCACGCCCAGCCTGGAGGATGTCTACCTCGCGCTCGGCGGGCGGACCGAGGAAGGCTTGGTGAAGGCGTGAGGGCGGCCCGGCCGGAACGGAAGAGGAGCGGCGCGGCGTGACTGTGGTACCTGCGGACACGGTGACCGGCGAGCGGGCCGGCACCGGGGCCCCCGACGCACCGGCGGCCGAACTGGCGCCGCGGGCCCGGCTCCGGCCCGCGCTGGGCGCCATGTACCGGGCGCAGCTCTCCCGGGCCCGGGTGGCCCGCATCCCGCTGCTCTTCGTCGCCACCTTCCAGTCCGTCGGGATCATGGTCCTGATGCGCGGCGTGGCGGACGGCCCGGACGAGGCGCGTGCCGTGGTGGCCGGGTCCAGCGTGCTGGTCGTGGCCTTCGTGGCGCTGAACCTGCTCGCGCAGTACTTCGGCCAGCTGCGGGCCGGCGGCGGCCTGGACCATTACGCCACGCTGCCGGTCCCGCCGGCCGCCGTGGTGCTGGGCGCCGCGGCCGCCTACGCCTCCTTCACCGTGCCCGGTGCCGTGGTCACCGCGGTGGCCGGCAGCCTGCTCTTCCAGCTGCCGCTGGCCAACCTCTGGGTGCTGGTCGCCGTCATCCCGCTGTCCGGCGCCGCCCTGTCGGGCCTGGGCGCCGCGCTCGGGCTGCTCGCACCGCGCCAGGAGCTGGCCACGCTCCTCGGCCAGCTGGGCATGTCGGCGGCGCTGCTGCTCGGCGTGCTGCCGGCCGACCGGCTGCCCACCGTCATCGACTGGGCACGCGACCTGCTGCCGTCCACGTACGGCGTGGAGGCGCTCGCGCACAGCTTCGACGCGCACCCCGACTGGCTGCTGATCTGCGCCGACCTGGGCGTCTGCGCCGCGGTCGGGGTGCTCTCGCTGGCCGTGGCCACCTGGGCGTACCGCCGGGCGGCCGTACGGTGACCGGGCGGCGCGGGGCGACCGGCCCTGAGGAGCGTCCTGCCGCCGGTGAGGCGGCCGGGACCTGGCACGATGGCGGGGTGAGTGCACCGCTGACACCGCCCGACCGTCCGTCGAACCAGCAGCCGGGGGACGCCCGCGAACCGTGGGCCCGGCCCGCGACCGAGGAGGACCACGTGCCGACGCCCCCGCAGGAGTACGGCGGGTCAGGCGCCCGCCCCCTTGACGGGGACGGCGGCGCCGGCCTGCGCGGCGAGCTGCGCGAGGCCGTGCTGATCGTGCTGGTCACGACGGTGTGCGGGGCGCTGCTCGGCGTGCTGTGGGCATGGCTGGCGCCGCACGTCCCGCTGATCTCGGACGGCAAGGCGGTCTATCTGAAGAACCCCGAGGGCGAGGAGTCGATCGGCGCCGACGGCACGTTCATGCTGCTCGGCCTGGGGCTGGGCGTGCTGAGCGCCGCCGTGGTCTTCCTGTGGCGGCGGCGCGGCGGCGTGCCGCTGGTGGTGGCGCTGGTCCTCGGCGGCCTGCTGGCCTCGGTGCTCGCCTGGCGGCTCGGGATGCTGCTGGGCCCCGAGCAGGACGTGGTCGCGCAGGCCAAGGCGGCCGGCAAGGGCGTCGCCTTCGACGCGCCGCTGCGGCTGCAGGCCAAGGGCGCGCTGCTGGCCTGGCCCATCGGGGCCGCGCTGGCGAACCTCCTGCTGACCGGGATGTTCGGGCCGCGCGACCCCGAGCCGTTCGTACCGGACTGGCACGCGCCGCAGCCGCCGCGGGACTGAGGCCCCGGGCGGCCGGGCGCGGAACGGGCCGGGCGGCCGGCGCGCTTCCCGGCTAGGCCGGGCGGCGGCCGTGGTTGGCGCGGCCCTTCTTGATGCGCCACTTCCGCTTGCGGGTCTTCTTGGACACGAGGGACCTCCTCCGTGAGCGGTCCCTGGTGGTACTAGTCGGGGCCGCCCGTGCCGTAAAGGGGTCCCGTCGGTCAGGCCCGGCCGATCGGGGCGAACACCGCGCCGGTGAGCGCCGCCAGGTCCTTCGGGGACAGCTCGACCTCCAGGCCGCGGCGGCCCGCCGACACGCAGACCGTCGCCAGGGCCTCGGCGGAGGCGTCCACCACCGTGCGCAGCTTCTTGCGCTGGCCGAGCGGGGAGATGCCGCCGCGTACGTAGCCGGTGGTGCGCTCGGCGAGCGCGGGGTCGGCCATCGCGGCGCGCTTGCCGCCCACCGCAGCGGCCAGCGCCTTCAGGTCCAGCGAGCCGGAGACCGGGACGACGGCCACGGTGAGCGTGCCGTCCACGTCCGCCAGCAGGGTCTTGAACACCTGGTCGGGGGAGACGCCCAGCGCCTCGGCCGCCTCCTCGCCGTACGACGGCGCCGCCGGGTCGTGCTCGTAGGAGTGCGTGGTGAAGGCGACGCCGGCCTGCGTCAGGGCCACCGTCGCCGGGGTGCCGCCCTGCTTGCCGCCCTTGGACTTCTTCGCCAACGCTCCGTCCTCGCGTCAGTTCGGGTGGGTCTGCTGCCGGGTGAGGTCCACGGCCGGCAGCGACGGGAGCTTACCGATCACCGCGGTCTCCTGGCGCAGCATTTTCAGCTCCTGCGAGAGGCGCGCCGCGGTGCTGGGGGCCTCCAGGAGCTGCTGCTTGCGCGGCACGTCCAGGACGGTCGCCGCCGCCACCAGGTACGACAGGACGGCCGGGTCGTCCGGCAGCTCCTGGGAGCTGGTCACGGTGCGCTCGTTCGCCCACGCCAGCTTCTTCTGGTACGTCCGGAACGCGCGCTCCACACCGGCGGCCAGCGCCCCCGCGCCGTCCCCTTCGTCCTCCTCCAGCGGCTCGACCTCGCCGGTGAGGTAGGGGCCCGAGGCGTCGACCGAGAGCAGCCGGAAGCGGGTGGTGCCGGTGGTCAGCACCTCGAAGGCGGTGTTCTCGTCGCTGCCCTCGGGGGCCGGGCCCGCCGCGGTGCTCTTCTCCTGGATCGTCGCCGCGTCCGCGATGCAGCCGACGGGGTGGAAGGCGCGCATCGGGTCGTCGCCGAAGCCGGCCGCCGCGCCCTTGTCGGGCAGGGCGGTCGTGTCCGGCATGCCAGGGGCGGTCGGCGCGACCTCCCGGCCGTCGCGGATCGCGACGACCCCGAAGCGACGCTCGTCCTCCGGGAGGCCGAGCAGGTCCCGCATGAGCGCTCGGTACCGCGCTTCGAAGACGTTCAGCGGGAGCACGAGTCCCGGGAACAGCACCGAGTTCAGCGGGAAGAGCGGTAGGCGCACGGAGGTCACAGCCCGTAAGCCTAAATGGTCGGCGGCGTCCCGCGAGGGGCCGGGCGTCACAGGAGTGTTTCCCGGCCCCGCGCTTCACGAGCGCCGGAGCAGCCGCGAGGCACCGGCGGCGACCGTGGTGGCCAGCATCCAGCCCGCCAGGATCATGATCGCGGCGACCCACTGCGAGCCGCCCTCCGGCCGCCAGTAACTGTCCTGGTTCAGGTCGATGACCGGCAGAAGCAGGTCCAGCGAGTACAGGTACGGGTTCCACAGCGGGGTCTCGCCGGGCTTCAGCGCGTGCGGCGGGTTCTGCGAGAAGAAGACCGTGCCCACCGCCCACAGGACGGCCATCCAGACGGCGGCGCGGCCGGGCCGGTACCCGTAGGCCACCGTCCAGTCCTGCAGGTAGCCCCAGGCCTTCCCGGCGAGCGGCAGCGTCTCGCGGCGTCTGCGCTGCTTGGCGAGGAGGACCTCACGGGCGTCCGCGTCCTCACCGCTGCGCCGCAGGGCCGCGGCCAGCATCTCGTACGGCTCGGGCGCGTACTCCGGCGTGGCCGCCGCGACCCACTGCAGGCGCAGCGAGAGCGGGAAGTGGCCGCGGGGGATCAGCGTCTCGTAGGCGAAGCCGGCCATCCACAGGCCGCCGAGCCCCGGCCAGCTGGTCGACTTGTCGACAAGGTTGACCACTCTGGCGCCGGAGAGGATGACCCGGCCGCGCTGCGGGCGCTCGCCCAGGAACCGCAGCTCGGGCGTCTGTATCCGGCGCATGGACAGTTCCTGGTCGGACTCCAGGATGAAGCGGGCCTGGTCCAGGTCGACCGCGTCGCCGAAGCGGCCGTCGTCCAGCCGCATGCCGCCCTCGCACTCGAAGCGCTGCATACGGGTGCCGCGCGCCGGTGTGGCCGTGATGCCGTACGGGGGCGTGGCGCTGCCGGCGACCGCGCCGGAGAGGCCCGCCGCCGTGAGGTACAGCGTGCGCTCGACGGTGAGCTGCGGGGCGTTCAGCGCCCGACGGCCGTAGGGATTGCTCAGCCGGCTGCCGCGCAGGCTCAGCGACACGCCGATCGTGGCGCCGCGCAGCGTCAGCTCGCCGTAGGACTCCAGCATCTCGGCCTGGAGGTCCTGGGCCACGGTCAGGCCGTCGGCGGTGATGGACCGGCCACGCCGGTCCTTGTGCACCACGGCCTGGTTGAGCATGAGGTCCGTGCCGATGTGCGCGTCGGTGAGCCGGATGCCGTTCTGGACGACACAGCGCGGCAGGTGCAGGTCACCCTCGGTGTGCAGACGGGCGGCCTCCAGCCGCGGAATGGCGCAGTTGACCATCCGCAGCGTCGAGAAGCGGCTCTCCGGCAGCAGGATCTCGTTCTCGAAGCGGCAGTCGCGCAGCTCCACAAATGGCGTGATCGTGCCCCCCGCGACGTCGAGGGGACCGGTGATGTAGGCGCCGGTCAGCTTCAGGGCCGAGACCCGGCCGGGCTGCGCCGGCGGACCGTTCAGCAGCAGGAGCGCGACGACCCTGGCGCGAACCGTGCGCTCGGGACCCCACTCGTGGCGGCCGTGCGGATCGTTGCGCGCCGGGTCGTCGGTGCGCAGATCACACGTGCTGCCGTTGCGGAACGCCTGCCAGAGGCTCCATTCCGCCGAGGTCAGCTCCAGCTCGGGCGGCGCGTCGCCGTCGGTGGGGTCACTCACCGCGGCCTCCCCCTCTCGTTCCGGCCGCGCCGTCCGGGCGCCGCCGTCTCTCCGTGCGTACCGGGCGTCCCACCCGTACCGGCGCGGCCCCCTCGGCACCCCATTCCCACTGAGTGACCGGGTGAACGCCAGTGGTCAGAATCACCCCGGGGAGTGCGTATCACCGATTGATACGGGCGGCGGACACCGGCAGTGCGTCTGAGACACTGGAGGGGTGATCTCCCGAATCGATCTGCGCGGTGACGCCCTCCCCGAGGGCGGCGCACTGCGCGACCTGCTGCCCCGTGCCGAGTTCGACGTGGAAGCCGCCCTGGAGAAGGTGCGGCCCATCTGCGAGGACGTGCGCCATCGTGGCACGGCTGCGCTGATCGAGTACGCCCATCGGTTCGACCGGGTGGAGATCGAGCGGGTACGGGTGCCCGCCGAGGCACTGCGGACCGCGCTGGCCGAGCTGGACCCGGAGGTCCGGGCCGCGCTGGAGGAGTCCATCAAGCGGGCCCGCACCGTCCACCGTGAGCAGCGGCGTACGGACGTGACGACGAAGGTCGTGCCCGGCGGCACGGTCACCGAGCGGTGGGTGCCGGTCGAGCGCGTCGGTCTGTATGTGCCCGGTGGCCGCTCGGTCTACCCCTCGTCCGTGGTGATGAACGTCGTCCCGGCCCAGGAGGCCGGCGTCGAGTCCCTCGCCATCGCCTCGCCGCCGCAGGCCGAGTTCGGCGGCCTGCCGCACCCCACCATCCTGGCCACCTGCGCCCTGCTGGGCGTGGACGAGGTCTACGCGGCCGGCGGTGCCCAGGCCGTCGCGATGTTCGCGTACGGCACCGAGGACTGCCTGCCGGTGAACCTCGTCACGGGCCCCGGCAACATCTACGTCGCCGCCGCCAAGCGCCTGCTCAAGGGCCGCATCGGCATCGACTCCGAGGCCGGCCCCACCGAGATCGCCATCCTCGCTGACGACACCGCTGACCCGGCGCACGTGGCCGCCGACCTGATCAGCCAGGCCGAGCACGACCCGATGGCCGCCGCCGTCCTGGTCACCGCCTCCGAGGAGCTGGCCGAGAAGGTCGAGAAGGAGCTGGAGCCGCAGGTCCGCGCGACCCGGCACGTCGAGGACCGGATCATCCCGGCGCTGGCCGGCAGGCAGTCGGCGATCGTCCTGGTCGACGGCCTGGACGAGGGTCTGAAGGTGGTGGACGCCTACGGCGCCGAGCACCTGGAGATCCAGACCGCGGACGCCGCGGCGGTGGCCGCGCGGGTCCGCAACGCCGGCGCGATCTTCGTCGGCCCGTACGCGCCCGTCTCGCTCGGCGACTACTGCGCGGGCTCCAACCACGTCCTGCCCACCGGCGGCTGCGCGTGCCACTCCTCGGGGCTGTCCGTGCAGTCCTTCCTGCGCGGCATCCATGTCGTGGACTACACCCGCGACGCACTGGCCGAGGTCGCCCACCACGTGGTGACCCTCGCCGAGGCCGAGGACCTCCCGGCACACGGCGCGGCCATCAAGGCAAGGTTCGACTGGAAGGTCCCGCAGGGCAAGTGACCAGGATCGACGATCTCCCCATCCGGGACGAGCTGCGCGGCAAGTCCCCGTACGGCGCCCCCCAGCTGGACGTGCCGGTACGCCTGAACACCAACGAGAACCCCTACCCGCTCCCCGAGGCGCTCGTGCAGCGGATCGCCGAGCGGGTCACCGAGGCGGCCCGCGACCTCAACCGCTACCCGGACCGGGACGCGGTCGAGCTGCGCACGGAGCTGGCCCGGTACCTCTCCCGCACCGGTGGCCACGAGGTCACCAAGGACCAGGTCTGGGCGGCCAACGGCTCCAACGAGGTCATCCAGCAGCTGCTGCAGACCTTCGGCGGCCCGGGGCGCTGCGCCATCGGCTTCGAGCCCTCGTACTCCATGCACGGCCTGATCTCGCGCGGCACGGGCACGGAGTGGATCTCGGGCCCGCGCAACGACGACTTCACCATCGACGTCGAGGCGGCCAAGAAGGCCATCGCCGAGCGCAAGCCCGACGTGGTCTTCATCTGCTCGCCGAACAACCCGACCGGCACGGCGGTGGAAGCCGGGACGGTGCTGGCGCTGTACGAGGCGGCGCAGGCCGCCAAGCCCTCGCTGGTGGTGATCGACGAGGCGTACGGCGAGTTCAGCCACCGCCCCTCGCTGCTGCCGCTGATCGAGAACCGGCCGAACCTGGTCGTCTCCCGGACGATGTCCAAGGCGTTCGGCGCGGCCGGACTGCGCCTGGGCTACCTCGCCGCCGACCCGGCCGTGGTCGACGCCGTGCAGCTGGTGCGCCTGCCGTACCACCTCTCCTCGGTCACCCAGGCCACCGCGCTGGCGGCCCTGGAGCACACCGATACGCTGCTGAAGTACGTCGAGCAGCTGAAGACCGAGCGGGACCGCATCGTCGAGGAGCTGCGCGCGATCGGCTGTGAGGTCGTCGACTCCGACGCCAACTTCGTCCAGTTCGGCCGGTTCGACGACCAGCACGCCGCCTGGCAGGCCATCCTCGACCGGGGCGTCCTGGTCCGAGACAACGGAGTGCCGGGCTGGCTGCGGGTATCCGCCGGCACCCCGGCCGAGAACGACGCGTTCCTCGATGCGGTGCGCGCGATCATGAAGGAGACAGGCGCATGACTCGCGAGGGTCGCATTGGGCGCATTGAGCGCAAGACCAAGGAGACCTCCGTCCTCGTCGAGATCGACCTCGACGGCACCGGACAGGTCGACGTCTCGACCGGCGTGGGCTTCTACGACCACATGCTCGACCAGCTCGGCCGGCACGGACTCTTCGACCTCACCGTGAAGACCGACGGCGACCTGCACATCGACACCCACCACACCATCGAGGACACAGCCCTCGCGCTGGGCGCCGCCTTCAAGCAGGCCCTCGGCGACAAGGTGGGCATCTACCGCTTCGGCAACTGCACCGTCCCGCTGGACGAGTCGCTCGCCCAGGTCACCGTGGACCTCTCGGGCCGTCCCTACCTGGTCCACACCGAGCCCGAGAACATCGCGCCGATGATCGGCACCTACGACACGACGATGACCCGGCACATCCTGGAGTCCTTCGTCGCGCAGGCGCAGATCGCGCTGCACGTCCACGTGCCGTACGGGCGCAACGCCCACCACATCGTCGAGTGCCAGTTCAAGGCGCTGGCCCGGGCGCTGCGGTACGCCTCCGAGCGGGACCCGCGCGCGGCCGGCATCCTGCCCTCGACGAAGGGCGCGCTGTGAACGGCCTCTCCACGGTCTTCCTCCTCGTCGGCCTCTTCCTGCTCGGCGGGGTCTACTCCTTCTGGAAGCAGAAGCTGCCCAAGAGCGTGATCGTGCTGCTCGCCATCGGCTCGGTGCTGTGCCTGGCCGCCGGCATCGTGCGGCTGGAGGTATGGAATTGAGCACGCCTCGTAAGAAGGTCGTCGTCTTCGACTACGGCTTCGGCAACATCCGGTCGGCCGAGCGGGCGCTGGCCCACGTCGGCGCCGAGGTCGAGGTGACCCGCGACTACGACACCGCCATGAACGCCGACGGGCTGCTGGTCCCCGGCGTCGGCGCCTTCGCGGCCTGCATGAAGGGCCTGCGCGCTGCGCGCGGCGACTGGGTCGTGGGCCGCCGGCTGGCCGGCGGGCGCCCCGTCATGGGCATCTGCGTCGGCATGCAGATCCTCTTCGGCCGCGGCATCGAGCACGGCGAGGAGACCGAGGGCCTGGACGAGTGGCCCGGCACGGTCGGCCCGCTCAAGGCCGACATCGTGCCGCACATGGGCTGGAACACCGTCGACGCGCCGGAGGACTCGCAGCTCTTCGCGGGCCTGGACGCCGACGCGCGCTTCTACTTCGTGCACTCCTACGCCGTGCACGACTGGGAGCTGGAGACCACCAACCCCGGCATGCGGCCCCCCAAGGTCACCTGGGCCACGCACGGCGCGCCCTTCGTGGCCGCCGTGGAGAACGGCCCGCTCTGGGCCACCCAGTTCCACCCCGAGAAGTCCGGTGACGCGGGAGCGCAGCTCCTGACCAACTGGATCGAGTCCCTGTGAGCCCCGAGAGTTCTGTGAGTCCTGTGAGTTCCGTGAACAAGCTCGAACTGCTGCCCGCCGTCGACGTCCGGGACGGCCAGGCCGTCCGCCTGGTGCACGGCGAGTCCGGCTCCGAGACCTCCTACGGCGACCCGCTGCAGGCCGCGCTGGCCTGGCAGCAGGCGGGTGCCGAGTGGCTGCACCTGGTCGACCTGGACGCCGCATTCGGCACCGGCGACAACCGCGCGCAGATCGCCGAGGTCGCCCGCTCCATGGACATCAAGGTCGAGCTCTCCGGCGGCATCCGCGACGACGACTCGCTGGCCGCGGCGCTCGCCACCGGCTGCGAGCGGGTCAACATCGGCACCGCGGCGCTGGAGAACCCCGAGTGGGTCGCCAAGATCATCGCCGAGCACGGTGACAAGATCGCGGTGGGCCTGGACGTCCGCGGCACGACGCTGCGCGGCCGCGGCTGGACCCGCGACGGCGGCGACCTCTACGAGACGCTGGCCCGGCTGGACTCCGAGGGCTGCGCCCGGTACGTCGTCACCGACATCAACAAGGACGGCACCCTCCAGGGTCCCAACCTGGAGCTGCTGAAGAACGTCTGCGCCGCCACCGACCGGCCCGTCGTGGCCTCCGGCGGCGTCTCCTCCCTGGACGACCTGCGGGCCATCGCCACGCTGGTGCCGGAGGGTGTGGAGGGCGCCATCGTCGGAAAGGCCCTGTACGCCAAGGCGTTCACCCTGGAAGAGGCCCTGGAGGCCACTCGCTGACGGAGGCAGTGCGATGAGCGGTGTACGGCGTGTACCTGGTGAGGGCCCCTGGGAAGAGGCCTTCGGCGCGGCACGCGCCGTCGCCGCCGGGGACCTGGTGCTGGTCTCCGGTACAACCCCGTTCGACGGCACGGTGCTGTACGGCGAGGGCGACCCGTACGAACAGACACGGGTGGCCTTCACCCGTGCCGTCGACGCCCTCGCGGAGTTCGGCCTCGGCGCCGGCTCCGTCGTCCGCACCCGTCTCTTCCTCGCCCACACCCGCGACATCGACGAGGCGGCGCGGGCCCACCAGGAGCTGTTCGGCGCGATCCGGCCCGCCACCACCGTCGTGGTGGTCTCGGGCTTCGTCGACCCGCGCATCCTGGTCCAAGTAGAACTCGAAGCCTGCAAGGCACCCAGCGAAGGAGCCCGACCCACATGACCCTGGCGGTCCGAGTCATCCCCTGCCTGGACGTGGACAACGGCCGGGTCGTCAAGGGCGTGAACTTCCAGAACCTCCGCGACGCCGGCGACCCCGTCGAGATGGCCAAGATCTACGGCGAGGAGGGCGCCGACGAGCTGACCTTCCTCGACATCACCGCCTCCTCCGGCAACCGCGAGACGACGTACGACGTGGTCCGCCGCACCGCCGAGCAGGTCTTCATCCCGCTCACCGTCGGCGGCGGCGTGCGCACCCCCGAGGACGTCGACAAGCTGCTGCGCGCGGGCGCCGACAAGGTCGGCGTCAACACCGCGGCGATCGCCCGCCCCGAGCTGATCCGCGAGATCGCCGAACGCTTCGGCCGCCAGGTCCTGGTCCTCTCCGTCGACGCCCGCCGCACCCCCGAGGGCACCACCACCCCCTCCGGCTACGAGGTCACCACGCACGGCGGCCGCCGCGGCACCGGCATCGACGCGGTCGAGTGGGCGCACCGCGCCGCCGACCTCGGCGCCGGCGAGATCCTCCTCAACTCCATGGACGCCGACGGCACCAAGGACGGCTACGACACCGAGATGATCGCCGCCGTCCGCAAGCACGTCACCATCCCGGTGATCGCCTCCGGCGGCGCGGGCAGGCTCACCGACTTCCCCCCGGCCATCGAAGCGGGCGCCGACGCGGTCCTCGCCGCCTCCGTCTTCCACTTCGGCGACCTCCGCATCAACGAGGTCAAGCACACCCTCCGCGAGGCGGGCCACCCGGTCCGCTGAACCGCCGGTACCTCCTGGCCGGTCGCCCCGCCCCCTCGTAGGCTCGCCGCATGAGCCGAGTCAATGACGTGGGCGGGCAGGCCGGGTTCGGGGCGCTGGAGATCGAGGCGGGGGAGCCGGCGTTTCACGCCGACTGGGAGGCGCGGGTGTTCGCGCTGAACACGGCGCTGGTGCGGAGCGGGGTCTACACGCTGGACGAGTTCCGGGACGCGGTGGAGCGGATGGCGCCCGCCGAGTACCTGGCGGCTTCGTACTACGAGCGGTGGCTGCACGCCATCGAGACGCTGGTCGCCGAGCGGAAGGTGCTCGGCGATGAGTGAGTACGCGGCGGGGCAGCGGGTGCGGGTGCGGGCGGTCGATCCCGACGGGCACACCCGGGCGCCGCGGTACGTGCGCGGGCACACCGGCCGTGTCGTGGAGGCGCAGGGCCGCTGGCCGCTGGCCGACGAGCGGGCCGCTGGGCTCGCCGAGCCGCGCGTGGAGACCGTCTACACCGTCGCCTTCGCGGCCCGTGACCTGTGGGGCGCCGGCACGCACGAGGTGACGGTGGACCTGTGGCAGTCGTATCTGGAACCGGCGGAGGAGCGGGCGTGAGCGGGGAACATGCGAGCAGCACGGTGGCGGTGCGGGTCCGGCGCCTGGAGGAGCGGCTGATCGCGGCCGGCGTGGTCGGGGACGACCAGCTGGACGCGATCCTGACCGGCGTGCTGAACGGGGCCTCGCCGGTCAACGGGGCGCGGATCGTGGCGCGGGCCTGGACCGATCCGGGGTTCAGGGAGCGGCTGCTGGCGGATGCCAATGCCGCGCTGCCCGAGGTCGGGCTGTCGATGGCCGGCGGCATCCAGGAGCAGCGGCTGAAGGTCGTGGAGAACACCGCGGAGCATCACAACGTCCTGGTGTGCACGCTGTGTTCGTGCTACCCGATCGGGCTGCTGGGGCCCTCGCCGTCCTGGTACAAGAGCGAGGCGTACCGGTCCCGGGTGGTGCGCGACCCGCGGTCGGTGCTCCAGGAATTCGGGCTGACGCTCGGCGACGACGTACGCATCACCGTGTGGGACTCCAGCGCGGAGAGCCGGTACATGGTGCTGCCGCGGCGGCCCGAGGGCACGGACGGGCTGGACGAGGAGGCACTCGCCCGGCTGGTCACCCGGGAGGGTCTCATCGGGACCGCCGCGGTCTGAGCACCGGCGCCGGGGCACCGGCTCCGGAGGGGCAGGCCACCGCACGGCCCGGCCCCGCGAGGGAGGCGGGCGCCGCACGTGCCCACCGCCTCGGAGGCGCCGCGGCTGCGGAGCGTCGGTTGCCGCCGCGGCGCCGGTCCGTCGGGTCCGGTCTCCCGGAGGCCGGGGAGACCGGACCCGGGCCTGTCACCGCTTGCGTGCCGCCCGCACGAACTCGCGGTTCATCTTCGTGATGCTGAACAGCGGGATGCCCTTCGGGCAGGCCGTCGCGCACTCCCCGGTGTTCGTGCAGCCGCCGAAACCCTCGTCGTCCATCTGCCCGACCATGTCCAGCACCCGCGACTCGCGCTCCGGGGCGCCCTGCGGCAGGGAGTTGAGGTGGACGACCTTGGCGGAGGTGAAGAGCATCGCCGAGCCGTTCGGGCAGGCCGCGACGCACGCGCCGCAGCCGATGCACTCGGCGTGCTCGAAGGCGGTGTCGGCGGCCGGCTTCGGGACGGGCGTGGCGTGCGCCTCGGGCGCGCTGCCGGTCGGCGCCGTGATGTAGCCGCCGGAGCCGATGATCCGGTCGAACGCCGAGCGGTCCACGACCAGGTCCTTGACGACGGGGAACGCCGAGGCGCGCCACGGCTCGATGTCGATCGTGTCGCCGTCGTCGAAGTGCCGCATGTGCAGCTGGCAGGTGGTGGTCCGCTCCGGCCCGTGCGCCTGGCCGTTGATGACCATGCCGCACGCGCCGCAGATCCCCTCGCGGCAGTCGTGGTCGAAGGCGACCGGCTCCTCACCGCGCAGGATCAGCTCTTCGTTGAGGGTGTCGAGCATCTCGAGGAAGGACATCTCGGGGGAGATGTCCCGCACGTCGTACTCGGTCATGCGGCCCGCGTCGTCGGGGCCGGACTGGCGCCAGATGCGCAGGGTGAGGTTCACGCGTAGCTCCGCTGGGTGGGGTGGACGTACTCGAAGTCGAGCTGCTCCTTGTGGAGCACGGGCGCCTCGCCGGTACCGGTGAACTCCCAGGCCGCGGCGTAGGAGAACTCCTCGTCCCGGCGCTCGGCCTCGCCGCCCCCGGTCTGGCTCTCCTCGCGGAAGTGGCCGCCGCAGGACTCGGACCTGTGCAGCGCGTCCAGGCACATCAGCTCGGCGAGCTCGAAGTAGTCGGCGATCCGGTTGGCCTTCTCCAGCGACTGGTTGAGGTCCTGGCCGGAGCCCGGCACCTTGATCCGGCGCCAGAACTCCTCGCGGAGTTCGGGGATGCGGTCCAGCGCCTTGCGCAGCCCGGCCTCGGTACGGGCCATGCCGCACTCCTCCCACAGCAGCTCGCCCAGCTCCCGGTGGAAGGAGTCCGGGGTGCGGTCGCCGTTGTTGGAGAGCAGCCGGTAGAGCCGGTCGGTGACCGAGGTGACGGCCTCGGTGACCGCCGGGTGGTCGTGCGGTACCTCGTCGTGGGGGTGGCGGGCGAGGTAGTCGTTGATGGTGGCCGGCAGCACGAAGTAGCCGTCGGAGAGGCCCTGCATCAGCGCCGAGGCGCCGAGGCGGTTCGCGCCGTGGTCGGAGAAGTTGGCCTCGCCGATGGCGAAGAGGCCCGGCACGGTGGTCTGCAGGTCGTAGTCGACCCAGAGGCCGCCCATCGTGTAGTGGATCGCGGGGTAGATCCGCATCGGCACCTCGTACGGATCCTCGTCGGTGATCCGCTGGTACATGTCGAAGAGGTTGCCGTACTTGGCCTCGACGGCCTTGCGGCCCATCCGCCGGATGGCGTCCGCGAAGTCCAGGTAGACGCCCTGGCCGCCGGGGCCCACGCCGCGGCCCTCGTCGCAGACGTTCTTCGCGGCGCGGGAGGCGATGTCACGGGGGACGAGGTTGCCGAAGGCGGGGTAGATGCGCTCCAGGTAGTAGTCGCGCTCGTCCTCGGGGATCTCGTTCGGCGGCCGGTCGTCACCCTTGGCCTTGGGCACCCAGATGCGGCCGTCGTTGCGCAGCGACTCGCTCATCAGCGTCAGCTTGGACTGGTGGTCGCCGGAGCGCGGGATGCAGGTGGGGTGGATCTGGGTGAAGCAGGGGTTGGCGAAGTACGCGCCGCGCCGGTGCGCCCGCCAGATCGCCGTGGCGTTGGAGTTCTTGGCGTTCGTCGAGAGGTAGAAGACGTTGCCGTAGCCGCCGCTCGCCAGCACCACCGCGTCCGCGAAGTAGGTGTCGATCCGGCCGGTGAGCAGGTCGCGCGCGACGATGCCGCGGGCCCGCCCGTCGACCACGATCAGGTCCAGCATCTCGGTGCGCGGGTGCATCTCCACCGTCCCGGCCGCGATCTGCCGGGACAGCGCCTGGTACGCGCCGAGCAGCAGCTGCTGGCCCGTCTGGCCGCGGGCGTAGAAGGTGCGGGAGACCTGGACGCCACCGAAGGAGCGGGTGTCGAGCAGGCCGCCGTACTCGCGGGCGAAGGGCACGCCCTGGGCCACGCACTGGTCGATGATCTCCACGGAGATCTGCGCGAGCCGGTGCACGTTGGACTCGCGTGCCCGGAAGTCGCCGCCCTTGACCGTGTCGTAGAAGAGGCGGTGGATGGAGTCGCCGTCGTTGCGGTAGTTCTTGGCCGCGTTGATGCCGCCCTGCGCGGCGATGGAGTGGGCCCGGCGCGGCGAGTCCTGGTAGCAGAACTGCACGACGTGGTAGCCCTGTTCGGCCAGGGTGGCGCCGGCCGCGCCGCCGGCCAGCCCGGTGCCGACGACGATGACGGTGTGCTTGCGCCGGTTGGCGGGGTTGACCAGCTTCGCCTCGAAGCGGCGGCGGTCCCAGCGCTCGTTGATCGGGCCTTCGGGGGCCTTGGTGTCGACGACGGGCTCGCCGACCGCGTAGTCCGTGTACGTGCTCATCTCAGCTCACTACTCCGGTCATCACGGATACGGGGACGGCGATGAAGCCGACGGTGAGGACCAGCGCCAGGACGTTGGCGGCGGCCTTCAGGACCCGGTCGCGGGTGGGCCGGTTGGCGCCCAGGGTCTGCGCCGCGCTCCAGAAGCCGTGCCGGACGTGCAGGCCGAGCGCGAGCATCGCGACGATGTAGATGACGTTGCCGTACCAGGTGGAGAAGGTGGCGACGACATTGGCGTACGGGTGTCCGGCAGCGGCGTGCGGGTTCACCGTCAGGGTCGTCAGGTCCAGGATGTGCCAGACGATGAAGAGGCCCAGGATGACGCCGCCCCAGCGCATGGTGCGGGTGGCGTAGCTGGCGCGCTTCTTCTTATGCACGTACTTCGCCGGGCGCGCTGCGATGTCGCGGCGGCTCAGCTGGTAGGCGGCGACCGCGTGCACGATCACCGCGGCCAGCAGCACCACCCGGGCGATCCACAGGAACCACTCGTGGTGCAGGAAGGGCTCGCCGATGGTGCGCAGCCAGTGGGCGTAACCGTCGAACTCGGCGGCTCCGAAGAAGATCTTGAGGTTCCCCAGCATGTGGGCGACCAGGTACAGCAGCATCACGATGCCGCTGACGGCCATCGCGGTCTTCTTGCCGACGGTCGAGTGCCACAGGATGCCCGCATAGGAGGACGGCCGTCGGTCCGTCCGGGTGTCCACTGCCATGGGCACGACGGTAGGGACGCCGTAAGTCATCAGTCCAAGACATGGTGCGGCTCATCTCCATAGGCAATGCCTATTCACGCACTATCGTGGCCGCATGCAGCTGCAGCAGCTCCGGTATTTCGCGGCCGTCGCCGACACCCGGCACTTCACCCGCGCCGCCGAGCGGGAACACGTCGCCCAGCCCTCCCTCTCCCAGCAGATCCGCTCGCTGGAGCGGGAGCTGGGCGCCGAGCTGTTCCACCGGGCGCGCGGCCACATCACGCTCACCGACGCCGGCGAGACGCTGCTGCCGTTCGCCCGCCGGATCCTCGCCGACGCCGACACCGCGCGCCGCGAGGTCCAGGAGGTCGCCGGGCTGCGCCGCGGCCGGCTCCGGCTCGGCGCCCCGCCCAGCCTCTGCGCCTCCGTCGTCCCCGACGTGCTGCGCGCCTTCCACGACCGTTACCCGGGCGTGGACCTCCAGGTGCACGAGTCCGGGTCCCAGGACCTGGTGCGCGTACTGGCCGCGGGCGAGCTGGACCTCGCCCTGGTCATCACCCCGCTCCCGGTGCAGGCCCCCGCGCTGACCACCGCCGAGCTGCTGCGCGAGGAACTCGTCGTCATCTCGGCGCCGGACGGCCCGCCCCCGGTACGCCGCACGCACATCCGCGTCGACGACCTCCGCGACCACCCGCTGGTGATGTTCCGGCGCGGCTACGACCTGCGCGAATTCACCGTCGCCGCGTGCCGCGCCGCGGGCTTCGAGCCGCTGTTCACGGTGGAGGGCGGCGAGATGGACGCGGTCCTCGGCTTCGTACGGGCCGGGCTCGGCATCGCCGTCGTCCCCAGCATGGTCGCCGCGCGCGCCGGGCTGCGCGCCACCCCGTTCGCCGCGCCGGGCCTGCACCGCAACATCTCCGTCGCGCACCGCGCCGACGTCTCGCCGCCCCGCGCGGCCCGTGAACTGCAGCGCATCCTCGTCCGCCACCTGGCGCCGGGCGCGTCGGAGGACTAGCCACGCCTCCCTGGGCACTGCCGCACAGGGCGGTTTTCGGCCGTGCGTCGCGATATTGCCGTACGGCGGCAGGCGCGGACCTGCCTGGTGACGGGCGGCCGGACGGTGTCCGGCGCACACCCGCGCCCGCCGCTTACGGTGTTTTCCACGCACAATGCCGCTTTCCCGTTGCCGGTCGCGCGGCCATCGCGGTACCAATGCCTCACTTGCCGTCCGGTCTCCTCGGACGGCAAACGGGGGAAATGAACGGGGGACATCGTCATGCTGCGCGAAGCCGTACCGCGCGACGTCATCTCACGCGGGGTCATGCCGCGGGAAAAGGCCGACGCGAGCGCGCATCACGTCTGTGACCTGCGCATCTCCGCCTGACCAGCACGTTCCGAACCGGGCACGGAAGCGCGCTGATTCGCGCCCGAAGGCACAGGATCGCGCGGGAGCGCGCGGAATTCCACGGACTGCCGTACCGGAACGTCCGGCGTTATCCGCCGCGCGCGGATAACGCCTTCCCACCGGTATCCGGCAGCACCCGGAGCCCGTCAGCACCCAGAACCCGGAAAGGCACGGCGGCCGGTGCGTGGGTCACCGCCGGAATCCGCCGTGCCCGTCCTGACTGCGCGACGCCGCCCGGCACCGCTTCGGCGTCCGGGCCGCCGGTACCGCAGTACGCCACCGACGACGCGCCGTACGAGACCGAAGGGGCGGACCGACCGCCATGACCGAGCACCGCACCGACCAGCGCACGACGACCGACCGCATCGTGCGCGACAGCACCACGACCGATCGCACCACGACCGATCGCACCGCACCCGGGAGCACCGCTCCTGTAGGCACTGCACCTGACCGCACTGCACCCGACCGCACTGCTCCCGTAGGCACCGTGCCCGACCGCACCGCACCCGACAGCCCCGTGCCGGAGCACACCGTGCCGGACCGGCCCGTGTCCGACGGCACGCCGCCGGACAGCCACCGGCCCGATGCCCCGCCGCCGGCAGCCGAGGCACCGGACAGCCACCGTCCGGACGCGCCCCGGCCGGACGCCGTGCCCGGTCCGGGCGCCGTGCCCCGGCCGGACGTCGCGGCGCGCCTCGCCGTCCTCACCCGGCGGCTGGACGAGGCGTGCGGGCGCGCCGGCCGGGTGCCCGGCTCCGTGACGCTCGTCGCGGTCAGCAAGTACCGCTCGCGGGAGGCCGTGGCCGTCGCGCTGGACGCGGGCCAGCGCGACTTCGCCGAGAGCCGGGTCCAGGAGGCCCGCGCCAAGTGGCCGCCGCTCCGCGCCCGCCACGCGGGCGTCCGGCTCCACCTCGTCGGCCCCGTGCGGACCGGCAAGGCCACCGAGGCCGTCCTCGGCTTCGACGTCCTGCACAGCGTGGACCGCCCGGCGCTGGCCGCGGCGCTCGCCGCCGCGATGGCCCGTACCGGCCGCAGGCCCGACTGCTACGTCCAGGTCGACACCGGCGGCGGAGCGCGGCAGAGCGGCGTGCCCCTGGACGCCGCCGACGCCTTCCTCAAGGAGTGCCGGGAGGTGCACCGGCTGCCGGTCGTGGGCCTGATGTGCCAGCCGCCGTCCGGCCGCGACCCGCGCCCGCACTTCCGGCTGCTGCGCGCGCTCGCCGCCGCGCACGGCCTGGCCGGGCTGAGCATGGGCACGAGCGAGGACTTCGAGGCGGCGGTGGGGGAGGGCGCCACGGTGATCAGGACGGGCCGGGCGCTGTTCGGCCCCCGGCCCCGGCGCACAGCGAACCCGCCCGAGGCCGGCCCGGGCGGCCGGCCGGACCCCCGCGGGGAACGCCGTGACCCGCCCGGCACCCGCCCCGGCGCCCCGTAGCTACAGCCCCAGCTTCGCCTCCTGGAGCCGGGCCACCGCCTCCTTGTCACCGTCCAGCTCGACCTTGGCGGCACCCTGCCGCCCGAACAGGAACAGCGTCAGCTCGCCCGGCTCGCCGGTGACGGTGACCACCGGCGTGCCGCGGTGGGCCACCGCCGTCCGCCCGTCGGGGCGGCGCAGCACCAGGCCCACCGGGGACTTGCGCCCCAGCAGCCGGGCCATCCGCTCGATGCGGGACCACAGCGCGTCGGCGAAACCGGCGCTCAGCTCGCGCGGCGTCCAGTCCGGCTGCGCCCGCCGCACGTCCTCGGCGTGCACGAAGAACTCCACGGTGTTCGCCGCCTCGTCCACCTGCTTCAGTGCGTACGGCGACACCTTCGGCGGCCCGGTCCTGATCAGCCGGATCAGCTCTTCGTACGGCTTGGCGGCGTACTCGCCCTGGACCCGCTCCAGCCGGGACGCCAGCGGCTTGAGCACCAGGCCGCCGGCCGCGTCCGCGCGCCGCTCCCGCACCACCACGTGGGCGGCCAGGTCACGCGCGGTCCAGCCCGCGCACAGCGTCGGCGCCTCGGGCCCCGCGCTCTCCAACAGGTCCGCGAGCAGAAGTCGTTCACGCTTGGCATGGGTCGACATGGCCTCACCCTACGGCCGGCCCGCCGCCCGTGCCACGATGCCGCGCGCTCCCTTCCGCCCCTCCCGCTTCACTCATGGACGAGGATCACCGCCATCACCACCACGGCCGCCACGAAGACCGCGCACAGCACGGTCGTCGCCACCTTGGCCACGCGGTCGTCGTCCGGGGGCGGATACCGGTCGTTCATGACCGCATGATGCCGCACGGCCGGCCGGTGCCGGCGGCACGGCACAATGGGGGCATGAGCAGCAGTCCCGTCTCCCCGTCCGCCGCCGGGTCCCCGTCCGGTCCGGAAGCGCCCGCCGGCACCTCCCTGGACCCGGCCATCGCCGCCCGCCTCAAGCGCAGCGCCGACGGGCTGGTCCCCGCCATCGCGCAGCAGTACGACACCGGCGAGGTGCTGATGCTCGGGTGGATGGACGACGAGGCGCTGCACCGCACGCTGACCACCGGCCGCTGCACCTACTGGAGCCGCAGCCGCCGCGAGTACTGGGTCAAGGGCGACACCTCGGGCCACGTCCAGCACGTGAAGTCCGTCGCCCTGGACTGCGACGCCGACACCGTCCTGGTCAAGGTCGACCAGGTCGGCGCGGCCTGCCACACCGGCGCGCGCACCTGCTTCGACGAGGACGTGCTGCTCGCCCTGGACTGACCCCGCCGGGCACCGGACGCCGGACGGCACGCCGCCCGCGTCCGGAGGGCGGCCCGTGGGCGATCAGTAGGCGGACATGCCCCGCCCGCACCGCTGATCGCTACTAGGATCCGCTCACATGACCACGGGAACCACCGGCACCGCGACTCCGGACCTCGAAAACTTCCGCACCCTCGCGAAGGACCGCCGGGTCATCCCGGTCACCCGGCGGCTCCTCGCCGACGGCGACACCCCGGTGGGCCTGTACCGCAAGCTCGCGGCCGAGCGCCCCGGCACCTTCCTGCTGGAATCGGCCGAGAACGGCCGCAGCTGGTCCCGCTACTCCTTCATCGGCGTCCGCTCCGCCGCCACCCTCACCGCCCGCGACGGGCAGGCGCACTGGCTCGGCACCCCGCCGGTCGGCCTGCCCACCGGCGGCGACCCGCTCGCCGCCCTGCGCGAGACCGTCGAGACCCTGCACACCCCGCGCGACCTCATCGAGGGCCAGGGCCTGCCGCCCTTCACCGGCGGCATGGTCGGCTACCTCGGGTACGACATCGTGCGCCGCCTGGAGAAGATCGGCGACTCCACCGAGGACGAGCTGCAGCTGCCCGAGCTGACCATGCTGCTCACCTCCGACCTGGCCGTCCTGGACCACTGGAACGGCACGGTCCTGCTGATCGCCAACGCCATCAACCACAACGACCTGGACACCGGCGTCGACGAGGCGTACGCGGACGCCGTGGCCCGGCTGGACACCATGGCGTACGACCTGAGCCGCCCGGCCCCGTCCAACGCCGCGGCCCTCCCGGCCTCCGAGCTGCCCGAGTACACCGCGAAGTGGGGCGGCGAGGCGTTCAAGGACGCGGTGGAGGACATCAAGGAGCGCATCCGGGCCGGCGAGGCATTCCAGGTCGTGCCCTCGCAGCGCTTCGAGACGCCGTGCACCGCCTCCGCGCTGGACGTCTACCGGGTGCTGCGGGCCACCAACCCCAGCCCGTACATGTACCTCTTCCGCTTCGAGGGCGGCGACGGCCTGCCCTTCGACGTGGTGGGCTCCAGCCCCGAGGCGCTGGTCAAGGTCGAGGACGGGCAGGCGATGCTGCACCCGATCGCCGGCACCCGGCCGCGCGGCGGCACCCCGCAGCTGGACCAGGCCCTCGCCGACGAGCTGCTCGCCGACCCCAAGGAGCGCGCCGAGCACCTGATGCTGGTCGACCTGGGCCGCAACGACCTCGGCCGGGTCTGCGAGCCCGGCAGCGTCGAGGTCGTGGACTTCATGTCCATCGAGCGCTACAGCCACGTGATGCACATCGTGTCCACGGTCACCGGCAAGGTCGCCGAGGGCCGCACCGCCTTCGACGTGCTCACCGCCTGCTTCCCGGCCGGCACCCTCTCCGGCGCCCCGAAGCCGCGCGCGCTGCAGATCATCGAGGAGCTGGAGCCGACCCGGCGCGGCGTCTACGGGGGCTGCGTGGGCTACCTGGACTTCGCCGGCGACTCCGACACCGCCATCGCCATCCGCACCGCGCTGCTCCGCGACGGCACCGCGTACGTGCAGGCCGGCGCGGGCATCGTCGCCGACTCCGACCCGGCGGCGGAGGACGCGGAGTGCCGCAACAAGGCGGCGGCGGTGCTGCGCGCGGTGAACACGGCGAACAACCTGAGCAGCTGAGGCCCGCGGAACGACGCCCGAGCCGGACGATCAAGCCTGTCCGGCGATTGAGCACACCGAGGCCGAAGGCCGTCGGTACCCCCACAGGGACGTGCACCCGGCAACGTACGCGATAGTGGTACGTGTGAGTGCCGTACCCCCGCCCCGCACCGACGCCGCCGAGACCGACGCCGCAGCCCCCGCCGGTGGAGCCCCGTCGGCCAAGCCCGCGCGCCGGGCACTGGCCTTCGCGCTCCTCCTCGGAGCCCTCGGCGCCGCCCTCGCCCTGCTCTCCTCCGGCCGCACCTGGGCCACCGCCACCGCCGTGGTCGCCCAGGGCGAGCTGCCGCAAAAGGCGTCGGGCCAGGACGTCACCGGCGTGCCGGGCGCGCTCGCCGTGGTGGGGCTCGCCGCGCTGGTCGCCGTCTTCGCCGTACGCGGCGCCGGCCGGACCGCGGTCTCGGGCCTGCTGACGCTGAGCGGCGCGGGCATCGTCCTCGGCGCCCTCCTCGGCAACGCCGACACCGCCGCGCTGAAGGCCAAGGCCGCCACCGCCACCGGTATGAGCGACGCCGGGGTCCACCACGTCGCGCACACCGCCTGGCCCTGGGTGGCCGCGGGCGGCGGCGTCCTGCTGCTGGCCGCCGGGGTGCTGGCGCTGGTGTACGGGCGGCGCTGGCCCGCGATGTCCGGGCGCTACGAGCGGGCGGCCGGCGGTCCCCGCACGGCCCGCGGTCCGCGCCGCGCGGCCGCGAAGCCTGACCTGGACCGCCCGGAGGAGATCTGGAAGTCGCTGGACCGGGGCGAGGACCCCACCGCCTAGCGGACGGCCGTCACCGGTCCGCACCGACCCGATGGCGGGCCCGCCCCGCGCATCAGGGACAATGGACCAGAGCGAACGCCGCGCCCCGACCCAGGCGCGAGAAAGCAACGAGGAGCATTCATGTCGAGCAACGGCCACGGACACACCCCGGCTGCGTGGACCGGCGTCATCATTTCCTTCATCGGCTTCTGCGTCGCGGGCGCCGCCACCGTGGTGGCCGCCGTGCCGGTCTTCTGGGTCGGCATCGTCCTCATCCTGGCGGGCGCCGTCGTCGGCGGCATCATGCACGCCGCCGGCATGGGTTCGGCCCCGAAGCGCGCCAAGGGCCGCCCGCAGACGCAGGAGAGCTGACCCTCCTGACCCCCTCGCCGGCCGGACCGTGTCCGGCCGCGTTCCGGGCCCCGGCCCGTTGGCTCGACGTGGGCGCGGCTTCCCGGCCGCACCGCACGCAGGTTCCCCGCGCTCATGGCGCGGAGCGGCCCGTGCGGCGGCGGGGAGCTGCGCCCTCACGCGTACCGGGGCACAATCGGCACCGTGACGGAACCCGTGACGCACACCCCGGACGGCCCGCCCGCTGCCCCTGCGGCCCGCCGCGGCGCCGTACGCCGCCTGGCGGCCCCGCTGGGGACCCTCGCGGCCGTCCTGGCGGCCTTCGCGTACGTGGGCGCCGTCGACCCCAACGAGGCGGGCCACTACCCCGTCTGCCCGCTGCTGCGGCTCACCGGGATCTACTGCCCGGCCTGCGGCGGGCTGCGCAGCGCCCACGCGGTCGCGCACGGTGACCTGGCCGCGGCGCTCGGTGCCAACGCGCTCGCGGTGCTCGGGTACGCAGCGTTCGCCGTCTTCTGGACGGTCTGGCTGGTGCGGGCCGGTCGCGGGCTGCCGGCCTCCGGGCCGCGGCCCGGAGCCGTCCACTGGTGGCTGATCGGCGGTGTCGTGCTGCTCTTCACCGTGCTCCGCAACCTGCCCGCCGGAGCGGCACTGGCCCCCTGACCGGCGCTTTCCCGCCGGCTCCGGGGCGCGGCCGTTCGGCTGGTATTCGCCGCTTTCTGTCCATGTTGTGGGACTGCGGACGGCCGGATGCGAGACGGACGCCGCTGGCCGGATACCATCGGAGTGCCTGCTGGGAGCGCACCGCGTCCCTGGAGGTGACAGTTTCCCTCCACCGCTCAAGAAGGAGGCCGCTCGCGTGAGTGTGCTCGACGAGATCATCGACGGAGTCCGCGCCGACCTCGCCGAGCGACAGGCGCGCGTCAGCCTCGACGAGCTGAAGGAGCGGGCGAAGAAGGCAGCGCCGGCCAAGGACGGCGTGGCCGCGCTCAAGGGCGACAGCGTCCGGGTGATCTGCGAGGTCAAGCGCTCCAGCCCGTCCAAGGGCGCGCTGGCCGCCATCGCCGACCCGGCCGGGCTCGCCGCCGACTACGAGGCGGGCGGCGCCGCCGTCATCTCCGTCCTCACCGAGCAGCGCCGCTTCGGCGGCTCGCTCGCCGACCTGGAGGCCGTCCGGGCCAAGGTCGACATCCCGATCCTGCGCAAGGACTTCATCGTCAGCGCGTACCAGCTGTGGGAGGCCCGCGCGTACGGCGCCGACCTGGCCCTGCTGATCGTGGCCGCGCTGGAGCAGGAGGCGCTGGTCTCGCTCATCGAGCGGGCCGAGTCGATCGGGCTGACCCCGCTGGTCGAGGCGCACGACGAGGAAGAGGTCGAGCGCGCGGTGGCCGCCGGCGCGAAGATCATCGGCGTGAACACCCGCGACCTGAAGACCCTCAAGGTCGACCGCAACAACTTCGGCCGGGTCGCCCCCGAGATCCCCGACCACATCGTGAAGGTCGCCGAGTCCGGCGTCCGCGGGCCGCACGACCTCATCGCGTACGCCAACGAGGGCGCGGACGCCGTCCTCGTCGGCGAGTCGCTGGTCACCGGCAAGGACCCGAAGACCGCCGTCGCCGACCTCGTCGCGGCCGGCTCCCACCCGGCCATCCGCCACGGGCGGGACTGAGACCGCATGACCGCCGCCGTCCGCCGCCACGCGCCGCGCCCGGGCCACCGCCCGGCCGCGGCCGGTGCCGCGCGCCTGCCGCACGCGGCCCTCGGGCGCGGGTGCAGGCCGCGCGGCTGCCGGGCCCCGGCCCGGCGGATACACGGACGACGCGTCCGCTACCACATCGGCTCCGAGCCCGGGCAGATCAACGGGCGCCGATGGCCCCGTCCCGCGCCGCGCGCGGGCGCCCACGCCTGACCGGACCCACGCCGTACGAGACTGCCCGTACGGGGGCTCCGGCGGAGTGTGACACCCGGGCCCGCGCCGCGCGCACGTAGCTTGATGCCCGAATGTCGAGATACCGAGACTTCCGGGGCGTACGCGTGCGCCCCGGCGAGGAGTACGCCGCATGTCGTCCGACTTCTTCATCCCGGACCCCGAGGGCCGGATCCCCAGTGCCGAGGGCTACTTCGGCGCCTTCGGCGGCAAGTTCATCCCCGAGGCGCTGGTCGCCGCGGTCGACGAGGTCGCCGAGGAGTACGAGAAGGCCAAGGCCGACCCCGAGTTCGCCCGCGAGCTCGACGACCTGATGGTCAACTACACCGGCCGGCCCAGCGCCCTCACCGAGGTGCCGCGGTTCGCCGAGCACGCCGGCGGCGCCCGGATCTTCCTCAAGCGCGAGGACCTGAACCACACCGGCTCGCACAAGATCAACAACGTGCTGGGCCAGGCGCTGCTCACCAAGCGCATGGGCAAGACCCGCGTCATCGCCGAGACCGGCGCTGGCCAGCACGGCGTCGCCACCGCCACCGCCTGCGCCCTCTTCGGCCTCGAATGCACCATCTACATGGGCGAGATCGACACCCAGCGGCAGGCGCTCAACGTCGCCCGCATGCGGATGCTCGGCGCCGAGGTCATCGCCGTGAAGTCCGGCAGCCGCACGCTGAAGGACGCGATCAACGAGGCGTTCCGCGACTGGGTCGCCAACGTCGACCGCACCCACTACCTCTTCGGCACGGTCGCCGGGCCGCACCCGTTCCCCGCCCTCGTACGCGACTTCCACCGCGTCATCGGCGTCGAGGCCCGCCGGCAGATCCTGGAGCGTGCCGGACGGCTGCCCGACGCCGCCGTGGCCTGCGTCGGCGGCGGCTCCAACGCCATCGGCCTCTTCCACGCCTTCCTGCCCGACGAGGACGTCCGCCTGATCGGCTGCGAGCCGGGCGGCCACGGCGTGACCACCGGCGAGCACGCGGCCACCCTCACCGAGGGCACCCCGGGCATCCTGCACGGCTCCCGGTCCTACGTCCTGCAGGACGAGGACGGCCAGATCACCGAGCCGTACTCGATCTCCGCCGGCCTGGACTACCCGGGCATCGGCCCCGAGCACTCCTACCTCAAGGACGCGGGGCGCGCCGAGTACCGCGCCGTCACCGACGACGCCGCCATGCAGGCGCTGCGGCTGCTGTCCGAGACCGAGGGCATCATCCCCGCCATCGAGAGCGCGCACGCACTGGCCGGCGCGCTGGAGGTGGGCCGCGAGCTGGGCAAGGACGGCCTGATCGTGGTGAACCTCTCCGGCCGGGGCGACAAGGACATGGACACGGCCGCGCGGTACTTCGGGCTGTACGACGCCCCCGCCGACGACGCGGTCGAGGCGGACGACACCGACGCCACGGACACCGCGCTCGGCGCGCACCAGGAGGGGACGAAGTGATGGCGGGCAACGTCGAACTGCTCAGCTCGGTACTGGCCGGCGCGAAGGCCGAGGGACGCGCGGCGCTGGTCGGCTACCTCCCGGCCGGCTTCCCGACCGTGGACGACGGCGTGCGCGCCGTCACCGCGATGATCGAGGGCGGCTGCGACGTCGTCGAGGTCGGGCTGCCGCACAGCGACCCGGTCCTGGACGGCCCGGTCATCCAGACCGCCGACGACATCGCGCTGCGCGGCGGCGTGAAGATCGTCGACGTGCTCCGTACGGTCCGCGAGGCGCACGCCGCCACCGGTGCCCCCGTGCTGTGCATGACGTACTGGAACCCGGTCGACGCGTACGGCGTGGAGCGCTTCGCCGCCGACCTGGCAGCGGCGGGCGGCGCCGGCTGCATCCTGCCCGACCTGCCGGTCGAGGAGTCCGAGGTGTGGCGGAAGGCCGCCGGCGAGCACGGCCTGGCCACGGTCTTCGTGGTCGCGCCGAGCAGCAAGGACGCACGGCTCGCCAAGATCACCGCGGCCGGTACGGGCTTCGTGTACGCGGCGTCGCTGATGGGCGTCACCGGCACCCGCGAGTCCGTCGGCCGGGAGGCCCAGGACCTGGTGGAGCGCACCCGCGCCACCACCGACCTGCCGGTCTGCGTGGGCCTCGGCGTCTCCAACGCCGAGCAGGCCGCCGAGGTCGCGCAGTTCGCCGACGGGGTCATCGTCGGCTCCGCGTTCGTGAAGCGGCTGCTGGCGCACGAGGGCGACCTGGAGGCCGGACTCGCCGGCGTACGGGAGCTGGCCGGGGAGCTGGCCAAGGGCGTACGGGCGTAAAGCCGGTACCGCTCGGGTCGCTCGTTAGGACGAAAACCGGGGCGGAGGGGCGCAGTCGCGTCCCTCCGCCTCGTTTTTCCGCAGTGTGAGCCAGAAAACCCGAGCCGAAGGCAGCGCACGCGAGCGGCTGCAGGCACAGCGCGAGAAGGAAAAGGCCCGCGCCCGGCGCGGCAGGCAGGCGAAGGTCGCCGGGGTGGTGGTCGCGGTCCTGGCGGTGGCCGCCGGCATCGCGGTCTGGGCGGCCTCCACGGGCGACGACAAGAGCGCCCCGGTCGCCGCACCGAAGGGCGCGTCCGGCGGTGACAAGCCCGCGGTGACCGTGGGGAAGAAGAGCGCGCCGTCCACGCTCCAGGTGTGGGAGGACTTCCGCTGCCCCGCCTGCAAGCAGTTCGAGACGGGCTTCCGCTCGACCCTCCACCAGCTCCAGGACAGCGGTCAGCTGCGGACCGACTACCACCTGGCCCTGCTCATCGACGGCAACATGGGCGGCAAGGGCTCGCTGCACGCGGCCAACGCCGCGCTGTGCGCGCAGGACGCCGGCCGGTTCCGCGACTACCACGACGTGCTGTACAGCAACCAGCCCGGTGAGCAGCAGGACCGGTTCGCCGACAACAACTACCTGATCAAGCTGGCCGGGAAGGTCCCCGGACTGGTGACCCAGGACTTCCGCTCCTGCGTGCGGGACGGCACGTACAACGGCTTCGTGCAGAAGTCCCACGAGGCGTTCCAGAGCGCCGGCCTCCAGGGCACCCCGAGCGTCATCCTCAACGGGAAGAACATCTTCGCTGACCAGAGCGTGCAGATGACCCCGCAGAAGCTGAAGCAGATGGTGCAGGAGGCGAACAAGAAGAAGTGAGGCGGGACGGCCGGGAAGCGCCGTCCGGGGGGTCGTTACTGAGCCGTTGCCGGGTGGGTTGCCGCCCGGCACGCGCGGCGCGGTAGCGTCGGGGCTGCCATGGACCTCGCATTCATTCCCAGCCCGTCGACCGGAGTCGTGCATCTCGGCCCGATCCCGCTGCGCGGCTACGCATTCTGCATCATCATCGGCGTCTTCATCGCCGTCTGGCTCGGCAACAAGCGCTGGATCCAGCGCGGTGGCCAGAGCGGGACGGTCGCCGACATCGCCGTGTGGGCGGTGCCGTTCGGCCTGGTCGGAGGGCGGCTCTACCACGTCATCACGACGTACGAGCCGTACTTCGGCGCGGGCGGCGACCCGATCAAGGCGTTCTACGTCTGGGAGGGCGGCCTCGGCATCTGGGGCGCCATCGCGCTGGGCGCGGTCGGTGCCTGGATCGGCTGCCGGCGCCGCGGCATCCCGCTGCCGGCGTACGCGGACGCGGTGGCGCCGGGCATCGCGCTCGCGCAGGCGATGGGCCGCTGGGGCAACTGGTTCAACCAGGAGCTGTACGGCCGGCGGACGGACGTGCCGTGGGCGCTGAAGATCGACCCGGATCCGGCGATCGGCCGCGTGGGCGGCTACTACCACCCGACGTTCCTCTACGAGTCCCTGTGGTGCATCGGCGTTGCGCTCCTCGTCATCTGGGCCGACCGGCGCTTCAAGCTGGGACACGGCCGGGCGTTCGCGCTGTACGTCGCGTCGTACTGCGCGGGCCGGGCGTGGATCGAGTACATGCGGGTCGACGAGGCGCACCACATCCTGGGCCTGCGGCTGAACGTCTGGACGGCGCTGATCGTGCTGGTCCTCGCGGTGGTCTACATGGTGCTGTCGGCGAAGCGCTCGCCGGGCCGCGAGGCGGTCGTCGAGCCCGCCGCCGTGGCGGAGACCGCGGCGGAGGACGGCGACGGGGCGACCGCGGCGGCGGAGCAGGACGCGCCCGCGCCGGACACCCGGGACGAACGGTCCGCCGCCGGTGACGGCCCGTCCGCGGCCGCGAACGGCGACGAGCCCGAGGCCGGGACCGACGCGAAGCCCGCGGCCGACGAGCCCCGGGACGGGGCGTCCGCCGGCCGCGCGGGCGAGAAGAAGCCCTAGCCGAGCTCCTCGGCGACGCACAGCGGGCCGTGGTCCTCCCGGGGGCCGCGGCCCGCTGTCATGTCCTGCGGGACCTCCCCGTCCACCGGCCCCGCGGAGTCCGGGGCGCCGATGACCGCCAGGGCCGCCGTCTCGCGGGCCAGCGCGTCGAAGCCGACGCCGTCCAGGCCGCCGATGCCGGTGGCCAGGCGGTTGGCGAGCGGCGCTGTCCACCGGGCGGGCAGCGCTTCCGGGGCGCCGGCCAGCAGGCCGGTGAGGGAGCCGGCCGTCGCGCCGTTGGAATCGGTGTCCCAGCCGCCGGAGACCGCGCGGCACACGGACCCGGTGAAGTCGCCGTCGGCGTGGGTGAGCGCAGCGGCCAGCAGCGCGGCGTTGGGCAGGACGTGCACCCAGTGGTGCCAGCCGTACGCGGCGTGCAGCCGGTCCACGACGGCCTCGAAGCCGCCGGGCGTGCGGTCGGGCGCCTCCCGGGCGGCCGCGATGCCGAACCGCACGGCCCCGGCCAGGCGCGAGCGGGGCGGGACGACGGCGAGCCCGGCCGCCAGGCACTGGTGCACGTCCGCCGTGCCGCCCGCGGCCGCGGCCAGCGCGGCGGCGGCGAACATCGCCCCGTACACGCCGTTGGCGGTGTGGCTGAGCACCGCGTCCCGCCAGGCGGCCGCGGCGGCCCCGGCCGGGTCACCGGGGTGCGTCCAGCCGTGCACGTCGGCGCGGATCAGGGCGCCGATCCACTCGCGGAAGGGGTTGCGGAAGCGGGCGGTGTCCGGCGGTTCGATGCCGTCGAGGAGGTTGCGGTACGCGATCCGCTCGGCGGTGAACGTCCGGCCGGCGGGCAGCTCGCTGAGCCACAGCCCGGCGAGGTCGGCCGTGGTGAAGCCGTGGCCGTGGCGGCGGAGCAGCAGCAGGCCGAGGAGCGGATGGTTCAGGTCGTCGTCCTCGGGCATCCCGTCGATGTTCTCGGCGAGCGAGGTGGCCCGGCTGCGGCGGTTCCAGGGGTGCCGGGCCGCGATGGCGGGGTCCAGGCCCGCCTCGGTGAACCAGGTGTGCAGCGGCCAGTTCCCGGTCGACCGGGCGATCGCCCGGATGCCGGCCAGCGGCAGCTTCTCGACCGGCTTGCCGAGCAGGCAGCCCGCCGCACGGCCCAGCCAGGCGGCTTCCAGGCGGGGCAGGAGCCCGGCGGCGACGGGGCCGCGCGGGGGCCCGGGCGCGGCGGCCCGGATCTCCGCCAGGCCGGCGGGCTCGTCGGCGGCCGAGGGGCAGGGCAGGGCGGCCAGGTCGTCCAGGAGCGCGGTGGCGAGGGCACGGAGCCGGGGGGACACCGGGCCGGGGGAGGCGCCGGCCCGGTCGGGGGCGAGTGCGCCGCCCGCGGTGAGCCAGCGCCGGCGGATCACGGTGGCGTCCCGGCCGTCCTCGGCGGCCTGCCGCAGCTCGTGGCCGATCAGGTCCTCCGGCTGGACCCAGGTCACCCGCAGGGGCGCCGGCGGGTAGGTCATCGGGCCTCCGTCAGCGCGGCGAACGCGGCTTCGTGTGCGCGGCGGCGCGACTGGTCGCGGCGGTGGATCTCGCGGGCCACGGCGGTCAGCGCAGCCGCCGGGCCCCGCAGGTCCAGCCGGCTGGCCTCGGAGACGGCCGCGGTCCACTCGGCGGGCACGGTGCGGCCGAGCGCGCCGACCAGGGCGCCGCACATGGTGGCGATGGAGTCGCAGTCCCGGCCGTAGTTGACGGCGCCGAGGACCGTCTCGCGGTAGTCGCCGTCGCCGATGAGCAACAGACCGAGCGCGATGGGCAGTTCCTCGATCGCGTGCAGCCGCGAGGGCCGCCGGGCGCCCAGCGACGGCCTGCGGTACTCGGGACCCACGGTATCGAACGGCGCGACGGCTCCCCGCAGTTTGGCCAGCGCGGGCTCGAACTCGTCGTAGTCCGCCGCCACTTCGCACACCGCCTCGATCGCGGTGCGGGTCCCGTCCTTCGCGAGGGAGAGCGCCGCCGCGACCACGGAGCCGGGGGAGGCGCCGGGGACGCAGGCCGCGGCCACCGCGGCGGCGAAGACACCGGCCGCCTCCCGCCCGTACGAGGACTGGTGCGCGCCCGCGACGTCCAGCGCCTCGGCGTAAGCCCCGTGCGGATCACCGGCGTTGACCAGCCCGACCGGGGCCATGTACATCGCCGCACCGCAGTTGACGATGTTGCCGACGCCGGCCTCGCGGGGGTCGGCGTGCCCGTAGTGCAGCCGGGTCACGAGCCACTTCTCGGCGAGGAACACCCGCTGCAACGGCAGTGCCTCGGCCTCCAGTTCGGGGATCCAGCGCACCTCGGTCATCAGGTCGGGCACCAGGTGCTCGGCGACCGCGTACGCGTCGAGGTGGTCGCGGACCTTCTCGTACACCCTGATCAGCGCGTGCGTCATGAGGGTGTCGTCGGTGACGTGCCCGTCGCCCTTGTGGTACGGCGCGAGGGGGCGCGCCGTACGCCAGTCCGCGTGCCACGGGCCGACGATGCCGCGTACCGGGCCGCCGTGCCGCTCCCGGATCTGCTCCGGGCTGTGGCCCTCGACCGGTCCGCCGAGCGCGTCGCCGACCGCGGCCCCGGCCAGCGCGCCGGCCGTGCGGTCGGCGAGGGAGGGGGCCGCCGTGGTGGTGGGTGGTGCCGCCGTGTCGGTCATGGCCGGTCCGGTCCTTTCGGCAGGGGAGTCTGCGGAGTGGTCAGTTCGGTGCCGGCGAGCAGGCCGGCCAGCTCGACCAGGTCGGTGCCGGCCAGCCGGGGGAGCGCGCAGCCGGAGAGGGTGCGGCAGGCGTCGCGCCAGGCGGCGGGCAGTGCGGCGGCGCCGCCGAGCGCGCCGGTCAGCGCGCCGGCGAGGGCGGGCGCCGAGTCGGCGACGCGGGACAGGCAGGCAGCGGCGGGCACCGCCTCGGCGGTCCGGCCGCCGCCCGCGAGGGTCAGCGCGAGGGCGACCGGCACGGTCTCGGCCGCGGCGATGCCGTAGCTGTAGACGTGGTCGACGATCTCGTGCTCCAGGGCGGGGACGAGAGCGAAGGCGGCGCCGGGGCCGCCGACGGCGGTCGCCTCGGCCAGCCGTACGGCGTGCAGGGCGTTGCGGCGGATCTCGGTGCCCTCGGGGAGCTGGCCGAGGGCGGCCTCGACGCAGGCGGGCGGGGCGGCGCCGCCGAGCGCGGTGGCGACGGCGGCGGCCATCGCGCGGGCGCCGTGCACCCCGTCGCCGTCCTGGGTGTACCGGGCGTCGAACTCGGCGAGCCCGGCGGCGGCCACCGGGTCGCCGGGGTGCACGACGGCCAGGACGGCGGCGCGCACGCAGGCCGCGTCGTCGAAGAAGTGCGGGTTGTCGTGGCCGGTGGCGGGCGGCCGCAGCCCGGCGGCGAGGTTGCCGAGCCCGGCCCGTACGGAGATCCGGGCGCGCAGCGGCAGTACGGCCGACTCCACTTCCGGGGCCCGGTCGGCGGCGGCCGCGACCTCGCAGGCCAGCGCGTTCCAGGCGAGGTCGAGGGCGGCCCGCACCCGGCGGTCGCGGCCCAGGTCGGGCAGGAAGGCACCGGCCGCCGTGAGCACGGCACCGGCGGTGAAGGCGGCCCACTCGGCGTCGTCGGAGGGGCCGAGGCGGAGCGGTTCGGGGGGCTGGTTGAGGGCGATGGGGACGGGCAGCGTGGTGGTGGCGTTCTGCTCGGCGAAGGTGTCCAGTTCGCGGGTGAGGCGCCGGGTCCACTCGGGCATCCGGGCTGCCCGGTGCCGGCCCGCGGGCCAGCCGGCGGCGTCCCCGGCGGCGAGGCCGAGGAGGAGGCCCTCGATGCGGGTGCGGCTGGGTGGGACATCAAGCCCGTCCGGCGTGTGAGGACGAGCCCGGAGGGCGACCGGGGCCGCGGGGAACTGCGCGAACGGCCCCGGCGGTGCGGCAGTCGCCCGCGGCGGGCCGGGAGCAGCCCCGGCAGCGCCGCCGTCCGGGCCGGCGGCGCTCATGGCGTCACCGGGCCCGCGGGTGTCAGCAGGTCGGCGATGTCCAGGACGTGGTAGCCGGCCATCGAGGGCAGGCAGCTGCCGCGTACCGGGCCGATCACCCGCGCCCATTCGGCCGGCACGGCTCCCGTACCGCCGAGCGCCCCGGCCAGTGCCCCGGCGACGGCCGCCGTGGTGTCGGCGTCCCGGCCCATGTTGACCGCGGTCAGCACCGCGCCGGGGAAGTCGCCGGCCGCCGCGGCGAACGCGCCGAAGGCCAGGCCGACCGCCTCGGGGGCCAGATCGGTCCAGGGGTAGCCGCCGATGACGACGGCGGAGCGCACGGCGCGTTCGGTGCCGAGGCGGGTGATGCCGGGGTCCAGCCGGGAGCGCTGGGCCGCGGCGACCGCGCGGCGCAGCGAGCGCGCCGTCCAGGAGTCCTCGGGGACGACGGAGAGCGCGGCGGCGATCACCGCGTCCGCGGTGCTGGCGACCATCGCGGCCGCGACCCCGGCGGCGACGGCCTGGCCGCCGTAGATGCCCTCGCCGTCGTGGCTGACCGTGCCGTCCACCGCGACCAGCCGGGCGGCCTCGGCGGGCCGGCCCGCCGCGTGTACGCCGAACGGCGCGGCCCGCATCGCCAGTCCGTCGCTCCAGGCATGCCGGTGCTGGGCGGAAATCGGTGCCGCGAGCCCCCGGCGGAGGTTCTCCAGGGTGCCGCGCTCGCTGAACCCGGCCCCGCGGAAGGGGCCTTCGTCCAGGTCGGCGATCCAGCGGTGCCAGGCGGCCTCGACGTGCGCGACGGTGAGGGCGGAGCCGTGTTCGGCCAGCAGCAGGCCGGCGAAGACGGCGTATTCGGTGTCGTCGGTGCCGGCCGGGTCGTCGGCGACGAAGCCCTCGATGCGGCCCCAGCGGCGGCGGATCTGCGAGGGCTTCATGTTCTCCGCCGGGGCGCCGAGTGCGTCACCCACGGCCAGGCCCAGCAGGGCGCCGCGGGCCCGGTCGCGGAGATCGGCGGGGCGGTCACCCGGGGTCACGGGGGCGGGTGCGGGGGCGTGCGGTGCGCTCATGTGCCTGCCCTTCCGCCGAGCGGTCCGGAGCGGTGTCGCGTCTGAGGGATCGTAGGGCCGGTTTGCCGCGTATGGGGGGAGATCGAGCCGGATCGGAGTGATGTCGTGATGGCCGGATCCCAGTTGCGGGGAGCGGTGTGCTGTGATCCGGATCACGCGTCGGGCGATTCGGTAAAGCCGCAGGTCAGAGCGGTAAGTACGGCCTTCCTTGCTAGCGCGAGGGGGTGTGGGGCGCATAACTTCGAGGTGTTGCAGGGGGAAGCGCCGCTCATCGGCCCACACCTCGCGAGGGAGGGAGAGGTCCCTTATGTCCGTCACTGATGTCATGGACGCGTCGGCTCCTACGCACATCGCCCACCGTGACAACCACACCCACCGTGACGTCAACGGCGGCTGGCTCCGCCCGGCGGTGTTCGGCGCGATGGACGGACTGGTGTCCAACCTCGCCCTGATGACGGGCGTGGCGGGCGGCTCGGTGTCGCAGCAGACCATCGTCATCACGGGGCTGGCCGGACTGGCCGCCGGTGCCTTCTCGATGGCCGCCGGCGAGTACACCTCGGTCGCCTCGCAGCGCGAGCTGGTCCAGGCCGAGCTGGATGTCGAGCGCCGTGAGCTGCGCAAGCACCCCAAGGACGAGCAGGCCGAGCTGGCCGCCCTGTACGAGTCGCGCGGCGTGGAGCCCGCGCTCGCGCGCGAGGTCGCGGCGCAGCTCTCCAAGGACCCCGAGCAGGCGCTGGAGATCCACGCCCGCGAGGAACTGGGCATCGACCCGGGCGACCTGCCCTCGCCGCTGGTGGCCGCCGTCTCCTCGTTCGGCTCCTTCGCGCTGGGTGCGCTGCTGCCGGTGCTGCCGTATCTTCTGGGTGCCTCCGCGCTGTGGCCCGCGGTCGTCCTCGCGCTGCTGGGGC
>NZ_PQSQ01000032.1 GCF_002920575.1 Streptomyces sp. Ru73
CCGGGGGTTGTCCACAGGGGGCGCGGGGGACGGCGGGGGCGGGCTAGGTTCGGGGGAGTGCGGTGGAGGTGGGGGAGGGGCCTTCGCCACTGGTTGGGGAGAGGGAGGGGCCCTGCCAGGGAACGGGGGGCCGAGCCCCCCAATCCCACCCCCAAGCACCCCCCACCCCACCCCCACCCCACCCCTGAGCTCCCCGCCCCCCGACGTAAGACCTACGGACGATATCCCCCCGCCCCCGCCCCTCCTAGGATTCGAGGCATCAAACGGGAGGTGTGCCATGGCAGTTGAGCTGAACCACACGATCATCCACGCCAGCGACCGGAAGCGGTCGGCGGAGTTCCTGGCGGACATTCTCGGGCTCCAGGTGCAGCCGGAGTTCGGTCCGTTTCTCCCCGTGGCGGTGGACAACGGCGTCACCCTCGACTTCGCGCAGGACGACGGCGAGATCACCCCGCAGCACTACGCGTTCCTGGTGGGTGAGGACGAGTTCACCCGCAGCTTCGAGCGGATCAAGGAGAAGGGCCTCACCTACTGGGCCGACCCGCACCGCACGCGCCCCGGTGAGATCAACCGGAATGACGGCGGCCGCGGCGTGTACTTCGCCGACCCGGACGGCCACTACATGGAACTGATCACGCGCCCGTACGGCAGCGGAAGCTGAGCCAGGGGGGTGTTCACCCGAATGGAGTAGTGCACGGGGACGCGGCACCGCGCCGGCCGGTGCCGCGCTCCGCCCTCACGAGCGGCTTCGGCGCCGGTACGGACCGGTAGCCGGCGCCCGTCCTCCGTGCTCCCGACTCGCTGCGCGGCTCCAGGAGGTGCGCAATGGGAGTGGTGCGTGCCTCTCCTGCAGGCGCGCGCGAAAGGAGAGACGCCATGAATGCACCTCTGGGTGACACCCCTCATGACCTGGCCGGGCTGACTGTGATCGACGCCGACGGCACCAAGGTCGGCACTGTCCAGCAGGTCTACCGGGACGACGCCACCAATGAGCCGGAGTGGATCACCGTGCGCACCGGGCTGTTCGGTACGAAGGAGACCTTCGTCCCGCTGGCCGGCTGTACGCGCAAGGACGACGCGCTCCGTGTGCCGCACACCAAGGACCAGATCAAGGACGCTCCGCGCATGGACGCCGACGGTCACCTGGATCCGTCGGAGGAGGAGCGTCTGTACCGGCACTACGGTCTGACCCGATCGGGCCGGGGCGGCATGGGCCGTGACACGGGCACGGGGCAGGCCGGAGGTACGGGCACGGCGGCGGCCGCGGGCGGCATGGGCACCGCTGGTGCCGCCGGGATGGCCGGGCACCACACCCGCCCCGAGGCCGACCGGCCGATGGCCGGCGCGGGCGCCGGGCAGATGGCGATGTCGCGCGGCGGCCCCACGGACGACCGGCACTCGCGCAAGGAGCAGAACCCCGAGATGACGCTCTCGGAGGAGCGGGCCCAGTTCGGTGTCGAGGAGCACGAGAGCGGCCACGCCCATCTGCGCAAGCACGTGGTGACCGAGAACGTGAGCCGGACCGTGCCGGTCAGCCACGAGGAGGTCCGCATCACCCGCGAGCCCATCACCGAGGAGGAGGCCCGGCGCAGCCGCGGCAAGCCGGCGCAGCTGGAGGACGGCGAGTACGACATCACCCTGCACCGTGAGGAGCCCGTGATCCGCAAGGAGACGGTGCCTTACGAGCGGGTGCGCCTGGAGACCGACCGGGTCACCGAGCAGCAGGAGGTGTCGACCGAAGTCCGCCGCGAGCAGCTGGAGTTCGACGACGGCACGGGCCGTACGGGACCGACGGGCCGGACCGGCCGCAAGGGAATGAAGGGGACCAAGGAGACCGGCGAGGAGGACGCGGGGCCCACCTGGTGACCCACGGGCGGTCCTCCGCTCACCGCACCGCATGCGACGCCTGCCCTGCTCGGCACGGGCAGGCGTCGCTTCCCTATGTGCGCGGGTCAGGCCGCTCCGGGCGCGGCGGGCAGGACGTGCGCGCCGGTCCGGTCGGTGCTCAGGCACAGTGAGCAGATCACCGCGTCGTGCGCCCGGCAGGCGGCCACGTCGGGGCGTTCGAACTCCTGCCGGCAGACGTGGCAGGCGTAGGTGACGGCGCTGGGGTTGCCGTCCGCGTCCAGCAGCGGTTCGGCGATGCCGTCGTCGGTCCGCCGCAGGTAGTAGCGGCCCCTGGTGACCACGGCCATCAGGGGGGTGAGGACGAAGGCGAGGACCGCGGCGGCGACCGGGGAGTACGGCTGGAGGGTGTCGCCGAGGGCGTGGAAGTACATCGCGATCGACAGGCCGGAGGCGGCGGTGAAGGCCACGACGCCGACGGGGTTGACCGCGTACAGCATGCCGCGGCGGAATTCGGGCGCGTGCGGGGAGAGCTTCAGCAGGTACTTGTTGACCATGATGTCGGTGGCGACGGTGACGATCCAGGCGATGGCGCAGTTCGAGTAGAAGCCGAGGACGGCGTTGAGGAAGCTGAACATGTCGGCTTCCATCAGGACCAGCGCGATGCCGAGGTTGGCCAGGACGAAGACCATCCGGCCGGGGTACCGGCGGGTGACCCGGGTGACGGAGTTCGTCCAGGCCAGCGAGCCGGAGTAGGCGTTGGTGACGTTGATCTTGATCTGGCTGATGACGACCAGTACGACGGCCAGCGGCACCACCAGCCACGGCGGCAGCATCGCCTCGAAGGCGCCCTTGAACTGCTGGATCGGCTCGGCGGCGGACGCCGGGGCGACCTCGGCGAGCGCGTAGACGGCGAGGAAGATCCCGACGGCCTGCTTCAGCGCGCCGAGCACCACCCAGCCGGGCCCCGCCATGACGACCGCTGTCCACCAGGTGCGCCGGTTGGCCCGCGTCTTCGGCGGCATGAAGCGCAGGTAGTCGATCTGCTCGCCGATCTGCGCGATCAGCGACAGGCAGACGCCCGCGCCCAGCAGTACGGAGGCGGTGTCCATGCCGCCGTCGCCGGACGTGCCCGGGTAGGCCAGGAAGTCCTTCACGGTGCCGGGGTCGGTGGCGACGAGGTAGACCAGCGGGCCGATCATCAGCAGCAGCCAGACGGGCGTCGTCCACACCTGGAGCTTGCTGAGCGCCTTCATGCCGTACACGACCAGCGGGATCACCAGGAGGGTGGAGACCAGGTAGCCCAGCCAGAGCGGCAGGCCGAGGCCGAGCTTCAGCCCCTGCGCCATGATCGAGCCCTCGGTGGCGAAGAAGATGAAGGTGAAGCTGGCGAAGATGACGCTGGTCAGGACCGAGCCGTAGTAGCCGAAGCCGGAGCCGCGGGTGATCAGGTCCAGGTCGATGTTGTAGCGGGCGCCGTAGTACGCGAGCGGGAAGCCGGTCACGAAGATGACCGCGGCGGCGACCAGGATCGCGGCCAGCGCGTTCCCGGTGCCGTGGGCGAGGCCGATGCCCGCGCCGATGGAGAAGTCGGCGAGGTAGGCGATGCCGCCCAGCGCGGTGGTCGCCACGACCATCGGCGTCCAGCGGCGGTAACTGCGCGGTGCGAAGCGGAGGGTGTAGTCCTCCAGCGTCTCCTTCGCCGCGTGGTCGGTGGCCGGCCGGCCGGTGTGCGGCGCGGCCGGCGCGGTGTCGGCCCCGGGGTACAGCCCTGTGTCCATGGCGGGGACCCTAGAAACCGTGTGTTACCTGCACCCACTCGCGCGATGACACGGGTGTTTCCCGGTGTTACGGAACGGGGGCGCGGCGGAGCGGGCCGTGTGCCCCGGTCCGGCGCCGACGCACGGGGGAGCGGGCCCGTGTGCCCCATCGCCGACGTGCAGGGGCACGGGCCCCGTGCCCCACGCGGCAAGTGCGCTACAGCCGGGCCGACTTGAGTGCCATGTGCAGCAGCAGCCGGTCGGCGCCCTCGTCCAGGTCCAGGCCGGTGAGCTTCTCGACCCGGCCCAGGCGGTAGTAGAGCGTCTGCCGGTGGATGCCGAGCGACTGGGCCGTACGGCTGGCCTGGCCCGCGCAGTCCAGGAACGCCTCGGCGGTGCGGGCGAGTTCGGCGTGCGCGGGGGAGAGCAGCGGACGAATCGTTTCGTCGGAGGAGCCGGCCGGCAGGCCGGTCAGCAGCCGGTACGCGCCGATGGCGTCCCACTGCGCGACCGGGCCCAGCCGCGGCTCGGCGTGCGCGGCGCGCGCAGCGGCCAGCGCCTCGCGCCAGGCGCCGGGCAGGTCGGCCAGCTCCTCGCGGGCGGCCCCGATCCCGGCGGCGCCCCGGCCGCCGGCCCGCGGGGACCGCAGCAGGTGCTCGGCCGCCGAGTGCGCGGGCGCGAGCCCGCCGGCCGTCCGCAGGCGCACGAGGGCCGCGAGGGTGTGCCCGGTGGCGCCCGGCCGGCTGCCCGCGCCGGGCGGGCCGCCGGGGCGCTCCCCGGTGCCCGCGGCGCCGGCCGGGAGCGCCGGCATCGCGCTCGCGGCGAGCAGCCCGGGCAGGCCGGGCAGCGGTGCCGCGTCGGTGTCGGAGGTGTCCCAGGGCGTCAGGGCCACCACGGCGAGCGACGCCTCGGCCGCGCCGGGCCGCAGCGCGCCGCGCAGCGCCGCCGCGGCCGCCGACCGTTCCGCAGTCCCGCTGAGCAGCAACTCCCGCAGCAGGTCGCCCAGTTCGGCGCCGGCCCGGGCCTCGGCGGCGAGCAGTGCGCCGATCCGTGCCGCGGTCTCCATTGCCTGCTCGATACGCGGGTCCGGTGGCGTGCCGCGGCCGCCCAGCTCCAGGTTGCTGAGGTGCCCGTCGTCCAGCAGCCAGACGTACCCGTGCACGATGCCGCGGTGGCGTACGGGCAGGCAGATGCGGCCCTTGAAGACCCCGGCCGCCGGGTCCGGCGGGATGCGCAGCGCGGACGTGGCGCGGGCGATGCCGAACCCCTCGAACCAGGCGCGGACGGCGGCCGTGGACCGGCGCTGCAGGATCGACCGGGTCCGCACGGGGTCCATCATCGAGTCGTCGTCGCCCTCGTGCGCGCCGAACGCGATCAGCCGGAAGTCGCGGTCCTCCAGCGTCGCGGGCGCGCCGAGTGCCGCCGAGATCTCGTCCACCAGCTGCTCGTAGTCCCCTGGCATGCCCCGCCTGGCTCCTCTCCGGTCACCTCTGCGTCAGCTGTCACTGCACATTCTCATACATCTGTCTGAGATCCCGGACACGAAGGCGTGACAGCTGTCGATGGCTACCGACGTACCGTGAAACTTACGTTTCTGGTGGCTCGTCCTGCCGGCGCGCCTCGCACGCTCGGCATACGTCATCCGTGAACCGTGGAGGTGCCCCGTGCTGGGTCCCGTGATCCTCGCCGCTGCACGCAGCGACAAGATGCGCCGTCTCGTCTCGGCCGCGCCGGTCACCCGCCCCGTCGTCGACCGCTTCATCGCGGGCGAGACGCTGGGCGACACCGTGCCCGCCGTCCGCTCCCTGACCGAGTCCGGTCTGGAGGTCACCCTGGACGTGCTGGGCGAGGACATCACCGACCCCGCCCAGGCGCTCCGCAACCGCGACGCCTACCTGGAGCTGGTCGAGGGCCTGAAGCCGCTGGGCCTGGGTCCGCGCGCCGAGATGTCGGTGAAGCTCTCCGCCTTCGGGCAGGCCCTGCCCGGCGGCCACGACCTGGCGCTGAAGAACGTCACCCCGGTCGTCGAGGCCGCCGCCGCGATCGGCACGACCGTTACCCTGGACATGGAGGACCACACCACCGTGGACTCCACCCTCGCCGTCCTCGGCGAGCTGCGCGAGCGCTTCCCGCAGACCGGCGCCGTGCTGCAGTCCTACCTCTTCCGCACCGAGGACGACTGCCGCGCGCTGTCCGGGGAAGGCTCGCGGGTGCGCCTGGTGAAGGGCGCGTACAAGGAGCCCGCCACCGTCGCGTACCAGGACAAGGCCGAGGTCGACAAGGCCTACGTCCGCTGCCTGAAGATCCTGATGGAGGGCGAGGGCTACCCCATGGTCGGGTCGCACGATCCGCGCATGGTCGCCATCGCCCAGGACCTCGCCTTCCGCGCCGGGAGGAAGAACGAGGACTACGAGTTCCAGATGCTCTACGGCATCCGCGAGGGCGAGTACCGGCGGCTCGCCGCCGAGGGCCACCGCATGCGCGTCTACGTCGCCTACGGCACCGACTGGTACGGCTACTTCATGCGCCGGCTCGCCGAGCGTCCCGCGAACCTCGCGTTCTTCCTCCGCTCGCTGCTCACCCGCGGCTGAGCCCCCCCGGGCCGGCCCCGTACCGGACCGGCCCGGACCCACGAACTCCGCACCCGCACCCGACAGAAGGAGACACGGCCGCCATGGACGCTGTGACCCACGTCCCCGCCCCGTACAACGAGCCGGTGCACGGCTACGCCCCCGGCTCCCCGGAGCGCGCCCGCCTGGAGGCGAAGCTCAAGGAGCTCGCCGAGAACCCCATCGACCTCCCCATGACCATCAACGGGGAGAAGCGGATGGGCGGCGGTGAGCGCTTCGACGTCGTCCAGCCGCACAACCACAAGGCCGTGCTGGGTACGTACGCGAACGCCACCAAGGCCGACGCGCAGGAGGCCATCGACGCGGCGCTGGCCGCGGCCCCGGCCTGGCGTGCGATGTCCTTCGACGACCGTGCGGCGATCCTGCTGAAGGCCGCCGACCTGCTGTCCGGCCCGTGGCGCGAGACGATCGCCGCCTCGACGATGCTGGGCCAGTCCAAGACCGCGCAGCAGGCCGAGATCGACGCGCCCTGTGAGCTGGTGGACTTCTGGCGCTTCAACGTGCACTTCGCGCGTGAGCTGCTGCAGGAGCAGCCGCTGGTGCAGCCCAACGGCGTGTGGAACCGGTTGGACCACCGCCCGCTGGAGGGCTTCGTCTACGCGATCACGCCGTTCAACTTCACCGCGATCGCCGGCAACCTGCCCACAGCGCCGGCCCTGATGGGCAACGTGGTGGTATGGAAGCCGTCGCCGACCCAGACCCACTCCGCCGTGCTGCTGATGCAGCTGCTGGAGGAGGCCGGGCTGCCCAAGGGCGTGATCAACCTGGTCACCGGTGACGGCAAGGAGGTCTCCGAGGTCGCGCTGCCGCACCCGGAGCTGGCCGGCGTGCACTTCACCGGCTCGACCAAGACCTTCCAGTACCTGTGGAAGGAGGTCGGCCAGAACATCGAGAAGTACCGCTCCTACCCGCGTCTGGTCGGCGAGACCGGCGGCAAGGACTTCATCGTCGCGCACCCCACCGCCGACCCGGCGATCCTGAAGACCGCGATCACCCGTGGCGCGTTCGAGTACCAGGGCCAGAAGTGCTCGGCCGCCTCGCGTGCCTACATCGCCCGCTCCACCTGGGAGAACGGCTTCAAGGACGACCTGGTCGCCGAGGTCGAGTCGCTGACCATGGGTGACGTCACCGACCTGTCCAACTTCATCGGCGCCGTCATCGACGACCGGTCCTTCGCCAAGAGCAAGGCCGCCATCGACCGCGCCAAGGAGGACCCGGCCTGCGAGATCGTCGCGGGCGGCACGTACGACGACTCGGTGGGCTACTTCGTCCGCCCGACCGTCATCGTCTGCTCCGACCCGGAGAACGAGGTCTTCAAGACCGAGTACTTCGGCCCGATCATCGCCGTCCACGTCTACGAGGACGCCGACTTCGACGCCACGGTCGAGCAGATGGAGTCGGCCTCGGCGTACGCGCTGACCGGCGCCGTGATCGCCAAGGACCGCGAGGTCGTCGCGCAGGTGTCGGAGAAGCTGCGCTTCGCGGCCGGCAACTTCTACGTCAACGACCGCCCGACCGGCTCCATCGTCGGCCAGCAGCCCTTCGGCGGCGGCCGTGCCTCGGGCACCAACGACAAGGCGGGTTCGAAGTTCAACCTGCTGCGCTGGATGTCGCCGCGCTCCATCAAGGAGACGATGGTCGCCCCGACCGACTACCGCTACCCGCACATGGGCTGACACCCCGGGCAGCCGCGGCCCACGGGCCGCACGGACTCCGCCCCCGTCCCGCAGCACAGGCTGCGGGACGGGGGCGGTCTCATGCTCAGTGCCCGGTGGCGCCGCCGTTGTCGCGGCGGTCAAGGGCGCGCTGGAGCGCGGCGGCGGCGTTCCTGCGGTCGTTCTCGCCGGACGTGCGCACGCGGTGACGGATCCTGCGGGCGGGGGCAGCGGTGTCGGCCATGTCCACGTCTCTCCTTAGATCGTCAGATCGATCCCCGAGATGCCAAGAAGGCGGAATGCGACGCCGGAGCGGGCGGGGCCAGGTCGCGCCAGGGGTCGCCTGTGCGTGCGCGCCGGCCAGGAGCCGCCATCGCTGGATGCAGCGAGACGTTCGGCTCCTACAAAGCTAGGACAGTAGGACCGTGATGTCTGCACAATTACTTGGGCTTCCTACTATCTGAGACGGCTCACTGCTCCGTGCGCCGCCCGCAAGCCTGTGACCAGCGGATTCACCGTTCCGTGCGGAGTGCCGTGTCGCATGGTTCACACCCATTTCGGCGCGTCCCGGTGGGACATCTGTCCCATGGGGACACGTGTGGGCGTACAGTGCAGATATGAGTGACGAAGCGCCCGAAACGGACCGGAGGGTGCAAGCCGCACGCCGGACCCGGGACCGGCTCGCCGCCGCCGCGCTCTCCCTCGCACTCGACCGCGGCCTCGCCGCCGTCACCGTCGAGGAGATCGCCGCGCGCGCCGACGTCACCCGCCGCACGTTCAGCCGCCACTTCACCGGCAAGGAGAGCGCCGTCGTGGACTGCCTCCGCGCCGACGGCGACCGGATCAACCGCGCCCTGCGCGCCCGCCCGGCCGCCGAACCGCCGCTGACCGCCTACCACCGGGCCGTACGGGACTGGCTCGTCGACCCGGTCACCCCCGCCTGGCACCGCCGCCCCCGCGTGTTCGACCTGCTGCGCCTCGCCGAACAGGAGCCGGCGCTCTTCGCCGCGCTCCAGCACACCCGCGTGGACGCCCAGGAGGACTCCGTCCGCATCGTCGCCGACCGGCTCGGCACCGACCCGGACACCGATCTGCGCCCCGCCGTGCTGGTGGGCGCGGGCGCCGGAGCACTGATCGCCGCGCAGACCGCCTGGGTGCGCGGCGGGGACACGGGGGCGCTGCCCCGCCTGGTCGACCAGGCGTTCGCTGCGCTCCTCGCCGAACGAGGAGGTTCGTCATGAAGGCCACGATGAAGGCCGTCCAGTACCGCGCCGTGGGCACCGCGCCCGAAGTGGTCGAGGTGCCCGTCCCCCAACCGGGGCCGGGCCAGGTCCTGCTGAAGGTGACCGCCGCCGGGGTGTGCCACTCCGACTTCTCGGTCATGCAGTGGACGGCCGACCAGCTGCCCTTCCCGCTGCCCCTCACCCTCGGCCACGAGGGCGCCGGCACGGTCGCGGCCCTCGGCGAGGGCGTCACCGCCGTCACCGAGGGCGACCAGGTCGCCGTCTACGGCCCGTGGGGCTGCGGTGCCTGCGCCAAGTGCGCCGAGGGCAAGGAGAACTACTGCCTGCGCGCCCCCGAACTGGGCATCCGCCCGCCCGGCCTGGGCGCCCCCGGCGCGCTCGCCGAGTACCTGCTCGTCGACGACGCCCGCCACCTGCTGCCGCTCGGCGGCCTGGACCCCGTGCAGGCCGTGCCGCTCACCGATGCCGGGCTGACCCCGTACCACGCCGTCAAGCGCTCGCTGCCCAAGCTGGTGCCCGGCTCCACCGCCGTCGTCATCGGCACCGGCGGCCTCGGCCACGTCGCCATCCAGCTGCTGCGCGCGCTGAGCCCGGCCCGGGTGATCGCGCTCGACGTCAGCGAGGCCAAGCTGGCCCTGGCCCGCGAGGTCGGCGCGCACGAGACGGTGCTCTCCGACGCCGGCGCCGCGGCGACGGTACGCGAGCTGACCGGCGGCCTCGGCGCCCAGCTCGTCCTGGACTTCGTCGGCGCGCCGCCCACCGTCACCACCGCGGGCGCGGTCGCGGCGGTCGAGGCCGACGTGACGATCGTCGGCCTCGGCGGCGGCGCGCTGCCGGTCGGCTTCGGCACCTCCGCGTACGAGGTGTCGGTGGCGGCGCCGTACTGGGGCAGCCGCGCCGAACTGGCCGAGGTCCTGGCACTGGCCCGGGCCGGCGCCGTCGACGTGCACGTCGAGACGTACGGCATCGACGACGCGCCGCTGGCCTACGAGCGGCTGCACCGGGGCGAGATCAACGGCCGGGCCGTGATCCTGCCGAACGGCTGAGCGCCGCGGTCAGCCCTTCGCCGGGGCGGCGGCGGACCGCGTCACCTCGAAGTGGTCGATCCGCTCGCCCGTCTCGGCCAGCGCGGTGACCTTCATCCGCGGCCGGTGGCCGGTCTCGACCTCCACCGCGAGGAACGAGAAGCCGGTGTAGCGCACCCGCGACCACGCGACCTTGTCGGTGTTCTTCCCGCCGCCCTTGACCCAGTGGTACGTCTCGACCTCGTCCAGGTCCTTCACGTGCCCCTCGTAGCTGTCCGGCACGGGGAACTTGTACAGCGCCTTGCCCGCGCCGCCCGCCGTGACGTACACGATGCCCTCGCGCGCCGAGTCGACGCTGCCGCCGACCGGCACCTTGCGGGAGACGTCGGTGCCCTTGAGCGCGTCGGTGCGCTCGTAGATGTGGTTGTGGCCGTTGATGACCAGGTCCACGCCGTGCTTCTCGAAGAGCGGCAGCCAGGCGTCCCGGACGCCGCCGTCCGAGGCGTGCGAGACGGTGGTGGAGAACGCGCAGTGGTGGAAGAAGACCACGAGGAAGTCGATGTCGCTCCGGCCGCGCAGCTCGCCGAGGCGGCGGTCCAGCCAGCGGGTCTGCTTGCCGTTGGTGTAGCCGGTGTTCGCGGTGATCTCGTAGCTGACGTCGTTGGCGTCCAGCGCGACCACGCCGACGTTGCCGTAGGTGAAGGAGTACACGCCCGGCGCGTGCTTGGGGTCCGGGCCGTTCTCCGGCAGCGACCAGCGGGCCAGCTGGCCGCCGTAGCCGTCGGGGGAGTACCAGGCCTCCATGTCGTGGTTGCCGGTCGTCACCATCCACGGCACGGACTTGGCGACCGTCTCGGTCTGCGCCAGGAACTGGTCCCACACCCGCGCGTCGTAGGTGTCCTCCGTCGAGCCCTGGCCGTCCGGGTCGGCGTAGCAGATGTCGCCCGCGTGCAGGTGGAAGGAGGGGTTCTGGCCGAGGATCAGCTGGTCGTTGGCGAGCGCGTCGTAGCTGACGCCCTGGTCGCCGAAGGCGGTGAAGACGAACTTCTCCGGCCGGGCCGGCGCGGTGCGGAAGGTGCCGACGGTGGAGAAGTGGCGCGCGTCGGCCGGGTCGAAGCCGTCGTGGCCGACGCCGTAGTAGTACGTCGTGCCGGGCTTGAGGCCGTCCAGCGCGGCGTGCAGGTAGTACTGGTCGACGGCCGGCAGCTTCTTCGTGAGCGCGGGGGTGTGCAGGTCGCGCACCTCGGCCTCGATCTTCCGGCTCAGGTCCCACGGCTTCAGGCCCACCCGGACGTACGGCCGCTTCACCGCGAACGGCACCTGCCAGGAGACCCGCATCTGCGTCTTGGGGTCGGCACCGAACTGCAGGTGCCGGCCGAACGGCGCCACCAGCGAGCCGTCCACCGTCGCGGTGGCCGGCGCGGAGAGCAGGGTCGTGGAGCGCGGCGACGCGCACGCGGTGGTGGAGCCGAGCAGGCCGCTGCCCGCGACGATGCCCGCACCGGCCGCCGAGGTGCGCAGCAGTCCGCGCCGGGACAGCTTGGTGCGCAGGTACTCGTGCTGCTCGGCCATGGACATACGGGCGGCGAGCCGCTCGGGGATGCCGAAGCGGGGAAGGTCGGGCGAGGCGGGGGTCTCAGGTGAAGCCATGGTGGGAACGTGTCATCGCCGGGCGGCCGAAGGGCGACAGCCGGGTGAATACCGGCTGTACGGCTCCCCACCTGTCCGTATGCCGGACACTGGGTGTCATCCCTCGGGACGAAGAGTAGGGTCCAGGCATGTCTCGCAGCATTCGCCTCGCAGTGATCCCCGGTGACGGTATCGGCCAGGAAGTCGTGGCCCAGGGCCTCAAGGTCCTCTCCGCCGTCCTCCCGCAGGACGTGAAGCTGGAAACCCAGGAGTACGACCTGGGCGCCAAGCGATGGCACGCGACCGGCGAGACCCTGCCGGACGCGGAGATGGAGTCGCTCAAGCAGCACGACGCCATCCTGCTCGGCGCGATCGGCGACCCGTCCGTGCCCTCCGGCGTCCTGGAGCGCGGCCTGCTGCTGAAGCTCCGCTTCGCGTTCGACCACTTCGTGAACCTGCGCCCGTCGAAGCTGTTCCCGAACACCAGCACCCCGCTGGCCGGCCGCCCCGACATCGACTTCATCGTCGTCCGCGAGGGCACCGAGGGCCCCTACACGGGCAACGGCGGCAGCCTGCGCACCGGCACCCCGCACGAGGTCGCCACCGAGGTCAGCCTGAACACGGCGTACGGCGTCGAGCGGGTCGTCCGGGACGCCTACGAGCGCGCCCAGGCCCGCCCGCGCAAGAAGCTGACGCTGGTCCACAAGAACAACGTCCTGGTCCACGCCGGCCACATGTGGAAGAACATCTTCGACAAGGTCGGCGAGGAGTACCCCGAGGTCACCACCGACTACCTGCACGTCGACGCCGCGACGATCTTCTTCGTCACGCAGCCGGAGCGCTTCGACGTCATCGTCACCGACAACCTCTTCGGTGACATCCTCACCGACCTCGCCGCCGCCGTGACCGGCGGCATCGGCCTGGCCGCCTCCGGCAACATCAACCCCACGGGTGACTTCCCGTCCATGTTCGAGCCGGTCCACGGCTCGGCCCCGGACATCGCGGGCACCGGGAAGGCCGACCCGACCGCGACGATCCTCTCCGTCGCGCTCCTCCTGCGGCACCTCGGTTACGACGCCGAGGCCGTCCGCATCGAGGAGGCCGTCGCCGCCGACCTCGAAGGCCGCGACGGCACCGCCCGCACCACCGACGAGATCGGCGACGCGCTCGCCGGACGAGTAGCGGGCTGACGCCGCTGCACCGACACGACAGCTGAAGCTGTTCCTGCCCGTAGCCCAGCGGCGAGCCTCTCAGGCACCCGGCCGCTGGGCTACTCGGCGGTTGGGTGCGACCATCGACCACAGGTCGCGCTCGAGCGATACGTCACCTCCTTCCTCTCCGCGGTCCCAGACGCGCGATAATCGGACACGGGACCGCGCACGGGAGGGAGCTCGGACGTCCACGTACCGACAGGACGTCGTGAGCGCGGCCGCCACAACCACACCGGTGAAGGACACGCACTCATGACGACGCCCACGATCGAGCTCAAGCCCTCCGCGAACCCGCTGTCCGCAGCGGAGCGGGAGAAGATCCTGGCCAGCCCCGGTTTCGGCCGGCACTTCACCGACCACATGGTGACGATCCGGTGGACCGAGGGCCGCGGCTGGCACGACGCGCAGCTCGTCCCCTACGCGCCGCTCTCGATCGACCCGGCGAACATGACCCTGCACTACGCCCAGACGATCTTCGAGGGGCTGAAGGCGTACCGCCGGCCCGACGGCTCCGTGGCCACCTTCCGCCCCGACGCCAACGCCCAGCGCTTCCAGCGCTCCGCGCACCGCCTCGGCATGCCCGAGCTGCCCGTCGAGACGTTCATCGCCGCCTGCGACGCGCTGGTCGAGCAGGACAAGGACTGGGTCCCGGCGCACGGCGGCGAGGAGTCGCTCTACCTGCGCCCCTTCATGTTCGCCGCCGAGGTCGGCCTCGGCGTGAAGCCCGCCAACGAGTACCTGTTCGTCGTGATCGCCTCGCCCGCCGGCGCCTACTTCCCCGGCGGCGTCAAGCCCGTCTCCATCTGGCTGTCCGAGGACCGGGTGCGCGCCGTCCCCGGCGGCATGGGCGACGCCAAGACCGGCGGAAACTACGCCGCGTCCCTGCTCGCCCAGGCCGAGGCCGCCGAGAAGGGCTGCGACCAGGTGGCCTACCTCGACGCCGTCGAGCACAAGTGGGTCGAGGAGCTGGGCGGCATGAACCTGTACTTCGTGTACGGGAACGGCGGCACGGACGGCCGGCCGAAGATCGTCACCCCGACGCTCACCGGCTCGCTCCTCGCGGGCGTCACCCGCGACTCGCTCCTCACCGTCGCCCGTGACCTGGGCTACGAGTCGGAGGAGGCCCGCGTCTCCATCGACCAGTGGCAGGCCGACACCGAGAACGGCACCCTCACCGAGGTCTTCGCCTGCGGCACCGCCGCGGTCATCACGCCCGTCGGCACGGTGAAGCGCACCGGCGCCGAGTGGCAGCAGAGCGGCGGCGAGCCCGGCGAGGTCACCATGAAGCTCCGCGAGGCGCTGCTGGACATCCAGCGCGGCACCGCGGCGGACACCCACGGCTGGATGCACCCCCTGGGCTGAGGCGCCACCCCCGGCCCCGCATACGGCAACGGGCCGCCCGGACGCGTCCACCGCGCGTCCGGGCGGCCCGTCGCCGTACCGACCGCCGCCTAGGGCACCTCGGCAGGCGCCTCCTCCACCGGCGCGACGGCCGCAGCGACCGGCGCCCCGCTGCGCGTGAGCACCGCGTACAGCGCGGCCGTGACCAGCGCCGACAGCAGGAACGAGACGTCGATGCCGCCGGTGTACGGGACGAGCGGCCCGGTGTAGAGCGGGGTGTCGACGGCGGCCAGGCCGACCACCGAGCCGGTCGCCCACGCCGCCGTCGCGGGCACGTTCCAGCCCGCGGTGTACCAGTACCGGCCGCCCCGCGCGCGGCGGTTGTAGACCTGCAGCGCCTCGGAGTCGTACACCCCGCGGCAGCGCGCGAAGCCCATGACGGTGATCACCGCCCAGGGCGTGCCGACCGCGGTGAGCAGCAGGACGAAGGAGGTCATCGCGTCCTGCGCGTCCCACGCGAAGTGGCCGAGGTAGACGAAGAACGTGGCGACGGCGGCGACCACGTACGTGGCCTGGGTACGGGTGGCGCGCGGCAGGATCGCGTCCAGGTCCAGGCCCATCGAGTACAGCATCAGCCCCGCGTTGCCGACCGAGCCGGCCGAGGCGGCGAGGAAGAGCGGGGCCAGGAACCAGAAGGGCGCGCCCGCGACGAGCGGCCCGGCGTAGTCGCCGCCCGCGCCGACCGCGAGCGCGGTGAAGGTGCCGAAGAGCTGGGGGACCAGCAGGCCGGCGACCAGCCCGAGGCAGGTGGCGAGGAAGACCTTCCGGGAGCCGTGCCGGCGCGGGGAGATGTACCGGGTGTAGTCGCCGAGCAGGGTGATGAAGGCGATCGGGCCGCTCAGCCCGGCCGAGACCACCGCGAGCAGCCAGGTGGGCCAGAAGCCGCCGAGCAGGTACGTGCTGCCGTGCACGGCGGCGGTGCTGAAGTGCGGCGCGTAGGCGAACAGGCCGACGAGCAGGATCGCGGTCATGCCGAGCGCGAGGACGCGGGAGAGGCGGAGCAGCAGCTTGTAGCCGTAGACCGCGCCGGCCGCCGTGCAGACGGCGAGCAGGGCGTAGACGGCCGCATAGCTCGCGCCGCCGTCGGGGAGGCCGACGAGCCGGGCGAGGGTGCCGACGACGGCGTCCCCGCCGACCCAGAGGGTGAGCGCGGTGTAGCCGAGCGAGAGCAGCAGGCCGATCACCGAGCCGACCAGCCGGCCGCGTACGCCGAAGTGCGCTCCGCTGCTGGTGGAGAGGTTGGTGCCGGTACGCAGCGAGACCAGCGCGAGCGGCGCGGTGAGCAGCGTGCCGACCAGGGTGCCGGCGGTCAGGGAGGTCACCGACGCCCAGAAGCCGAGCCCGAAGGAGACCGGCAGCCAGCCGAAGATGACCACGCCCAGGGCGAGGTTGGAGCCGAGCAGGATGGACACGAGGTCGCGCGGGCTGCTGGTGCGTTCCTCGTCGGGGATCGTGTCGACTCCGCGTTGTTCGATCGGCATGAGAGGACTCCTCTGAGAGGCCGGACAACTGTCGGGGGGTGCCGCTCCCGGGGCGGAGCGTTCCGGTTTTTTGAGCGGCGCTCAATGTGACCCATGCCCCTGTGCCCGGTCAACCCTTTCCCATCCCTCGATACTGTGGTTAGAGTGACGCTCTAATCGATCAGGAGGTGTGGTGGCATGCGGCTGACCCCGACCGAGCGCGACCGGCTGCTGCTCTTCGGCGCCGCCGAACTGGCGAGAGCACGCAGGGCACGCGGCCTGAAGCTGAACGTCCCCGAGGCGACCGCGCTGATCGCGGACACGGTCTGCGAGACGGCCAGGGACGGCGGCCGGCTGGCCGACGCGATCGAGGCGGCCCGCGCCGTCCTCGGCCCGGACGACGTGCTGCCCGGCGTCGCCGACGTGGTGACCGAGGTCCACGTGGAGGCGGTCTTCGACGACGGCTCCCGGCTCGCGGTCGTCAGCGACCCCATCGCCGGGGGCTCGCTGGGCGACGCGGCACCGGGCGCCGTCCTGCCCGGCCCGGCCGACGCCGCCCCCGAACCCGCGCTGACCCTCCGCGTACGCAACACCGCGACCGTCCCCGTCAGCGTCACCTCCCACTTCCACTTCTTCGAGGCCAACCCCCGGCTCGACTTCGACCGCGCCGCCGCCTACGGCATGCGGCTCAACGTCCCCGCCGGCTCCTCCCAGCGCTTCGGCCCGGGCGCCGAGGAGGAGGTCGGCCTCGTACCGATCGGCGGCGACCGCATCGCCATCGGCTTCGCCGGACTGGTGGACGGCCCGCTGGACGCACCGGGCGCGAAGGAAGAAGCGCTGCGGCGGGCCGCCGCCTGCGGCTACCTCGGGGCGAGCACCGAAGAGGAGGAGCGGGCATGACCACCATCGACCCCCGCGAGTACGTATCCGTGCACGGCCCCCGGGCCGGCGACCGCGTCGTCCTGGGCGACACCGGACTCGTCGTACGCGTCGAGTCCGACGCCCAGCGGCCCGGCGACGAATTCCTCGCCGGCTTCGGCAAGACCGCGCGCGACGGACTCCACCTCAAGGCCGCCGCCGTCCGCGACACCTGCGACGTCGTCATCAGCAACGTGCTGGTCATCGACGCCGTGCAGGGCATCCGCAAGGTCTCCATCGGCATCCGCGAAGGCCGCATCAGCGGCATCGGACGCGCCGGCAACCCCGACACCATGGACGGCGTCGACGTCGTCGTCGGCACCGGCACCTCGATCGTCTCCGGCGAGGGCCTCATCGCCACAGCGGGCGCCGTGGACACCCACGTCCACCTGCTCTCGCCCCGCATCATGGAAGCCTCGCTCGCCTCCGGCGTCACCACCATCATCGGCCAGGAGTTCGGCCCCGTCTGGGGCGTCGGCGTCAACTCGCCCTGGGCCCTGCGGCACGCCTTCAACTCCTTCGACGCCTGGCCCGTCAACATCGGCTTCCTCGCCCGCGGCTCCTCCTCCGACCCGGCCCCGCTCGTCGAGGCCCTCACCGAGGGCGGCGCCTCCGGCTTCAAGGTCCACGAGGACATGGGCGCCCACACCCGCGCCCTGGACACCGCCCTGCGCGTCGCCGAGGAACACGACGTCCAGGTCGCCCTGCACAGCGACGGCCTCAACGAGTGCCTCTCCGTCGAGGACACCCTCTCCGTCCTCGACGGCCGCACCATCCACGCCTTCCACATCGAGGGCTGCGGCGGCGGCCACGTACCCAACGTCCTGAAGATGGCGGGCGTGGAGAACGTCATCGGCTCCTCCACCAACCCCACCCTGCCCTTCGGCCGGGACGCCGTCGCCGAGCACTACGGCATGATCGTCTCCGTCCACGACCTCAAGACCGACCTGCCCGGCGACGCCGCCATGGCCCGCGACCGCATACGCGCCGGCACCATGGGCGCCGAGGACGTCCTGCACGACCTGGGCGCCATCGGCATCACCTCCTCCGACGCACAGGGCATGGGCCGCGCCGGCGAGACCGTACGCCGCACCTTCGCCATGGCCGGCAAGATGAAGGCCGAACTCGGCCCCCTGGAGGGCGACGGCGCACACGACGACAACGCCCGCGTCCTCCGCTACATGGCCAAGCTCACCATCAACCCCGCCATCGCCCACGGCCTCTCCCACGAGATCGGCTCCCTCGAAGTCGGCAAGATGGCCGACATCGCGCTCTGGCAGCCCCGCTACTTCGGCGCCAAGCCGCAGATGGTCCTCAAGTCTGGCTTCCCCGCCTGGGGCGTCACCGGCGACCCCAACGCCGCCACCGACACCTGCGAACCCCTCGTCCTCGGCCCGCTGTTCGGCGGCCACGGCGCCACCGCGGCCGACCTGTCCGTCGCCTTCGTCAGCGGCGCCGCCGCCGCGGCCGGCAACCCCGGCAAGGCGTTCGACTCACTGCCCACCCGGCGCCGCCGCGTCGCCGTCCGCGGCACCCGCGGCATCGGCCCCCGCGACCTGCTGCGCAACGACCGTGTCGGCCACGTCCAGGTCAACGGCGACACCGGCCTCGTCACCCTCGACGGCACCCCCATGCGCTCCGACCCCGCCGACTACGTCTCCCTCTCCCGGCTCTACTTCCTCTGAGCGCCTTCTCTGAGCCGCCCCCCGCCCCGCCGCCTCCCACCGGCCGCGGCGGCGGCCCGCCGGCGGGCGTACCCCCGTACCCCGCCGGCCCCCGCCACTCCGCCCGGGGCCTCGTCCCTGCCCCGGGCGGCCCCCCTTCCCACCTGCAAGGACGCAGCCCATGACGACGCAGCCCCTGCCCTCCACCGGTGCCACCCCCGCCGCCGACGGCTTCGCCATGCCCCCCGAGTGGGCACCGCACGAGCGCACCTGGATGGCCTGGCCCGGCGCCAACTTCACCTTCGGCGAGGAAGGCGGCACCACCCTCTCCGAAGCCCGCGTCGCCTGGGCCCGCGTGGCCCGCGCCGTACGCCGCTTCGAACCCGTCACCGTCGTCGCGGGACCCGGCCAGACCGCGAACGCCCGCGGCCTCCTCGGCCCGGACATCGACATCGTCGAACGCGACCTCGACGACGCCTGGATGCGCGACATCGGCCCCACCTTCCTCACCGGCAACGGCCAACTCGCCGCCACCGACTGGGTGTTCAACGGCTGGGGTGCCCAGGACTGGGCCACCTGGGAACACGACGCCAAGATCGGCGCGGAGGTCGCCGACCTCGCCGGCGCCCGCCGCTACACCACACCCCTCGTCAACGAAGGCGGCGGCCTCCACACCGACGGCGAAGGCACCGTCCTCCTCACCGAGACCGTCCAGCTCGACCCCGACCGCAACCCCGGCCGCACCCGCGAAGAGGTCGAAGCCGAGATCCACGCCCACCTCGGCACCACCAAGGCCATCTGGCTGCCCCGCGGACTCACCGCCGACTACGGCCAGTTCGGCACCCGCGGCCACGTCGACATCGTCGCCGCCTTCGCCCGCCCCGGCACCGTCGTCGTCCACACCCAGCCCGACCCGGCCCACCCCGACCACGCCGTCTGCACCGAGATCGTCAAGCTCCTGCAGACCGCCACCGACGCCAAGGGCCGGACACTGGAGGTCGTCGAGGTCCCCGCGCCCACCGTCATCGAGGAGGACGGCGAGTACGTCGACTACTCCTACATCAACCACTACCTCTGCAACGGCGGCGTCGTCCTCTGCGCCTTCGACGACCCCCGCGACGAGCACGCCGCCGGCATCTTCCGCCGCCTCTTCCCCGACCGTACGGTCACCCTCGTCGACGCCCGTACGATCTTCGCTGCGGGTGGCGGCATCCACTGCATCACCCAGCAGCAGCCCAAGATCTGACCGGACCACCGGTCAGCCGGTCCAGGAGGTCACCGTGCCCGGTCCCGCACGCCGCCCCCGGCGGCGGCTCAGCCAGCCCCGCGAACAGGTGCTCGCCGCGGCCATGACCACCATCGCCGAAGAGGGCCTGGACCGGCTCACCATGGCCGGACTCGGCCGCGAGGTCGGCATGAGCAGCGGCCACATCCTCTACTACTTCGGCACCAAGGACGAACTGCTCCTCCAGACCCTCCAGTGGAGCGAGGAACAGCTCGGCGCGCAACGCCGCGCCGAGCTGGCCCGCCGCGTCCCCACCCGCGACCGCATCGACGCCCTCGTCGACCTCTACCTCCCCCAAGGCCACCGCGACCCCCGCTGGACCCTCTGGCTGGAGGTCTGGAACCGCTCCCAGAACGCCGACGACCCCACCCGCGAACGCCAGCTCGACCTCGAACTCGCCTGGCACCGCGACCTCGTCGCCCTCCTCGTCGAAGGCGCCTCCAAAGGCGAACTCCGCGCCGTCGACGCCGAACGCTTCGCCACCCGCACCCGCGCCCTCCTCGACGGCTTCGGCACCCACCTCGTCGTCGGCCTGCCCGGCCTGAGCCGGCCGGACGTACTGGGACACGTACGCGACTTCCTGGACGAGTCCCTCACCCCGGCCGGCGACCCGGGCACGTAAAGCACGGAACGTCGCTAGATCGTTGTCTTGTGCACCCTTGCCGAAAAGTCCCAGGTCCGGCACCGTTCTCGGCTATGGGACGAGAGCAATGGAAGAAGATCTGGGTCGGCTCCGCCGGCAACATGGTCGAGTGGTTCGACTGGTTCGTCTACGCCAGCTTCGCGGTGTACTTCGCGGACTCCTTCTTCCCCAAGGGCAATGAGACCGCCAACCTCATGAACACCATGGGGGTCTTCGCCGTCGGCTTCTTCATGCGGCCCGTCGGCGGCTGGCTCCTCGGCCGCGTCGGCGACCGCAAGGGACGCAAGGCGGCCCTCACGCTCACCGTCACCCTCATGTCCGCCTCGGCCATCCTCATCGCCATCGCCCCGACCTACGCGGTCGCCGGCTACGGCGGCGTCGCCGTCCTCCTCGTCGCCCGCATGCTCCAGGGCCTCTCCGTCGGCGGCGAGTACGCCGCCAGCGCCACCTACCTCACCGAAGCCTCCGCACCCGGCCGCCGCGGCTTCGCCTCCAGCTTCCAGTACGTCTCGATGACCGCGGGCCAGCTCCTCGGCCTCGGCCTGCAGATCATCCTCCAACGCACCATGTCCGAGGACGCCCTGCACAGCTGGGCCTGGCGCATCCCCTTCATCATCGGCGCACTCGGCGCCGGCATCGTCTTCTACCTCCGCCGCAACATGCTGGAGACCGAGGTCTACGCCGAGGACGACACCGCCAACGCCGACCCCGACCGCGGCACCCTCAAGGCACTCTGGGCACACAAGCGCGAGGCATTCCTCGTCATCGCCCTCACCATGGGCGGCACCGTGGCGTACTACACGTACACCACCTACCTCACCAAGTACCTCTCCGGCAGCGTGGGCCTCCCCAAGCCGACCGCCTCCCTGGTCAGCTTCTGCGCCCTCTTCATCTTCATGTGCATTCAGCCGCTGGCGGGCAAGCTCTCCGACCGCATCGGCCGCCGCCCGCTGCTCATCACCTTCGCGATCGGCTCCACCTTCCTCACCGTGCCGATCATGACGCTGCTGCGGCACGCCGGCTCCTTCTGGCCCGCCCTCGGCCTCTCCCTGCTCGCCCTCGTCGTCGTCACCGGCTACACCTCCATCAACGCCTGCGTGAAGGCCGAACTCTTCCCCACCGGCATCCGCGCCCTCGGCGTCGCCCTGCCCTACGCCATCGCCAACGCCCTCTTCGGCGGCACCGCCGAGTACGTCGCGCTGTGGTTCAAGAACGGCGGCATCGAGTCCGGCTACTACTGGTACGTCGCCGGCTGCGCCGCCGTCTCCCTCGTCGTCTACCTGACGATGCGCGAGACCCGCACCATCGACCTGCACCGCGTCGCCGCGGACCGGACAGCGTCCAGCCCGTCCCGCGTGTGAGGACACACCCCGCGGGGCGGGCCGTTCGCATCCTGAGACGGCCCTCCCCGCGGGAACGAATCGTGCAAGACTGCCCCCATGCTCGCGTTCGCCATGATTATTGGCAGCAGGCGCGCCGGTCCGCAGTGACCGCCCCGTACGACACCGAGTACGGCGCGGCACCGTCGTCCCAGACCCGCGCGCAGACCTCTCGCACCCGCGAGAGGTTTTTTCGTTTCCGGCCCACCCACGACCGGGGACGGAGCGCGAGGGATCATAGGGGGACGGCGGCACCGGTCTTCCGGTAGACCGACCGAAGATCCCGACAGGAGCCAGACCAGCATGACGGACACCGCAGACGCTTCACTGTCCGACGATTTCCACGTGTTCGACACGACGCTGCGCGACGGAGCGCAGCGCGAGGGCATCAACCTGACCGTCGCGGACAAGCTGACCATCGCGCGCCACCTGGACGACTTCGGCGTGGGCTTCATCGAGGGCGGCTGGCCCGGCGCCAACCCCCGGGACACCGAGTTCTTCCAGCGCGTACGGGAAGAGGTCCCCTTCCGGCACGCGCAGCTCGTGGCTTTCGGCGCCACCCGCAAGGCCGGCGTACGCGTCGAGGACGACCAGCAGGTCAAGGCCCTGCTGGACTCCGGAGCCCCGGTCATCACCCTGGTCGCCAAGTCCCACGTCCGCCACGTGGAACTGGCCCTCCGCACCACGCTGGAGGAGAACCTGGCGATGATCCGGGACACCGTCACGTACCTGCGCGAGCAGGGCCGCCGGGTCTTCCTGGACTGCGAACACTTCTTCGACGGCTACGCGCTGGACGCCGACTACGCCAAGCAGGTCGTCCGCACCGCCAGCGAGGCCGGCGCCGATGTCGTGGTGCTCTGCGACACCAACGGCGGCATGCTCCCCGCCCAGGTCACCGCGGTCGTCCGCACCGTACTCGCGGACACCGGCGCGCGGCTGGGCATCCACGCCCAGGACGACACCGGCTGCGCCGTCGCCAACACGCTGGCCGCGGTCGACGCGGGCGCCACGCACGTGCAGTGCACCGCCAACGGCTACGGCGAGCGGGTCGGCAACTCCAACCTCTTCCCGGTCGTCGCCGCGCTGGAGCTGAAGTACGGCCGCAAGGTCCTCCCCGAGGGCAAGCTCGCCGAGACCACCCGGATCTCGCACGCCATCGCCGAGGTCGTGAACCTCACGCCCTCCACCCACCAGCCGTACGTCGGCGTCTCCGCCTTCGCGCACAAGGCGGGCCTGCACGCCTCCGCGATCAAGGTCGACCCGGACCTGTACCAGCACATCGACCCGGAGCTGGTCGGCAACACCATGCGGATGCTGGTCTCCGACATGGCGGGCCGCGCCTCCATCGAGCTCAAGGGCAAGGAGCTGGGGATAGACCTCAGCGACGACCGCGAGCTGGTCGGCCGGGTCGTGGAGCGGGTCAAGGAGCGGGAGCTCGCGGGCTACACGTACGAGGCCGCGGACGCCTCGTTCGAGCTGCTGCTGCGCGAGGAGGTGCAGGGCAAGCCGCTGCGCTACTTCACCGTCGAGTCCTGGCGCGCGATCGTCGAGGACCGCCCCGACGGCACGCACGCCAACGAGGCCACGGTGAAGCTGTGGGCCAAGGGCGAGCGGATCGTGGCCACGGCGGAGGGCAACGGCCCGGTCAACGCGCTGGACCGGGCGCTGCGGGTGGCGCTGGAGCAGATCTACCCGCAGCTGGCGCAGATGGAGCTGGTGGACTACAAGGTCCGCATCCTGGAGGGCGCGCTCGGCACCGGCTCGATCACCCGCGTCCTGGTCTCCACGGGCGACGGCCGCGGCGAGTGGTCCACGGTCGGCGTGGCGGAGAACGTCATCGCCGCGTCCTGGCAGGCCCTGGACGACGCGTACGCCTACGGCCTGATGCGCGCGGGCGTGGAACCGGAGCGGCAGGACTGACCCTGCCGCACACGCCCGTGGCCCCGGCCGGTTCGCAGGAACCGGCCGGGGCCACGGTGTGTCCGGGGGTTGTCCACAGGCACCCCCGCCGATCACGGCCCGGCGCTACCTTCGCGGTATGCGCGGTGGAGGCGGGGGAGGGGCCTGCGCCGGGGGGCTCACCTCATGCGGTCGGGGCCGGGGCATTTCGGTCCGGTCCGATTCGGTCTGTGGGGAGAGGGAGGGGCCCTGCCAGGGAAACGTGAGCCCGACCCGCTCAGCCCTGCTTGACCGCCGAGATGTCGAACGTCAGCTTCACCTTGTCGCTGACCATCACGCCGCCCGTCTCCAGGGCCGCGTTCCAGGTCAGGCCCCACTCGGAGCGGAGGATCTCGGCGCTGCCCTCGAAGCCGACGCGCTCGGCGCCGTAGACGTCCGTGGCCGCGCCGTTGAACTCCAGGTCGATGCTGAGTGGCTTGGTGACGTCCTTGATCGTCAGGTCGCCGGTGATCCGGTACGTCTCGCTGCCGGTCTGCTCGACGGCGGTGGAGCGGAAGGTCATCAGCGGGTACTTCTCGGCGTCGAAGAAGTCGGCGCTCTTCAGGTGGCCGTCGCGGTCGGCGATGCCCGTGTCGATGCTGTCGATCCGTACGTCGATGGTCGCGGTCGAGGCGGCCGGGTTGCTGCCGTCCAGGTGCAGGACGCCCTCGTGCTCGGCGAAGGAACCGCGGACGTTGGTGACCATGGCGTGCCGCACGGTGAAGCCGATGCTGCTGTGCGCGGGGTCGATCGTGTAGTCGCCGGTCAGGGCGGCCAGTGCCGGGTCCGCCGCGAGGGTCGCGGTGGCGGCGGGGGCAGCGGTCTCGGCGTTGCGCTTGCGGTTGAACAGAGCCATGGCTCCTCCTCGGGGGACGGGTCGGGGAGACCTCGGAGTGGTCGCCGAACGTCTTGTTTAACGTTCAACGAGATTCAGCGTAACCGGTACTGGTTCAAGTTTCAACCTTTCCGTCGCTGGGAGCCCCGGGAAAGCCGTACGGCCCGCGTCCGGGCCGGTCACGAGGGCTGGCGACGCGCGTAGAGGTCGGGCATCATCTGCGGTGCTCCACCTGCACCGCCGAAACGCCCGTCACCACGGTTCCCCGGTACACCGCAGGAGGTCCCATGCGAGTCCGCAGCAGAGTCCGCGCCGTCCTCAGCACCCTGACGCTCGTCCTCGGCGCCCTCTTCGCCCCCGGCTTCGGCGTCCTCACCGGCGCCGGCGAGGCACACGCCGTCACCAAGCTCACCCACGCCCAGGCCACCGCGATGTTCCGCGACGCCGGCATCACCTGGTCCTCGTCGGGCGGCTGCTCCGACCGCAACAACCCCACCTGCACCTCCTTCGACCAGCTCAACCAGCCCACCGCGCAGGGCGCCGTCACCCTCAAGAAGGCCAGCGGCTGCGCCCTGAACATCACCGGTGGCACCGAGACCGGCCACGCCAGTGGCACCTACAGCCACTGGAACGGCTACAAGCTCGACTTCGGCCTGAACACCTGCGTCAGCAACTACGTCACCGGCACCTTCACCTACATCGGCGTACGGAGCGACGGCGCGCCGATGTACCGGTCCGGCTCCGGCAACGTCTACGCCAAGGAGGGCTCCCACTGGGACGTCCTCTACTACAACTGCGGCGGCTGCTGACCATGGCCGCGCGCGCTTCCCACTGGTCCCGCAGGGGCTTCCTCGCGGCGGGCGGTGCGGGCGCGGCCGCCCTCGCGCTGCCCCCATCGGCCACCCTCGCGCTGCCCGCACCGGCCGCCCGCGCCGCCGGGCCCGCCGACGACGAGTTCGCCACCCTGCGGCAGCGCTGGCTGGACCTCCAGCTGGGCACCGGCTACGACCCGGCCGCCGAGCCGTACGCCTCCCGGCTGCGCGAGACCGGTGACCTCGCCCGGCGGTTCCGCCCTGCCATGGCGCCCGCCACCGCCTCGCTCTGGCCCGACTGCCCCTTCGACCCGCCCGCCGGCATCACCCAGAGCTACAGCCGGCTGAACACCATGGCGCAGGCGTACGCCCAGCCCGGTACCGGCCTCACCGGGGACGCCGGGCTCCTCGCCGACGTGCTCAAGGGCCTGGACCACCTCGAAGCGCGGGTCTACAACGCGGCCACCGCCCGCTACGGCAACTGGTGGGAGTGGCAGATCGGCAGCCCGCGGCTGCTGCTGGACACCATGACGATCGTCGACGACGCGCTGACCGACGCGCAGCGCGACCGGTACCTCGCCGCCGTCGACCACTTCGTGCCCGACGCGATGCTCGGCGACTACACGGGCACCAGCACCGGCGCCAACCGCGTCGACCTCTGCCGGGTCGTCGCGGTGCGCGGCGTCCTCGGCCGGTCGGCGGCGAAACTGGCGCTCGCCCGCGACGCCCTCTCGCCGGTGTTCCCGTACGTGACGAAGGGCGACGGGCTGTACACGGACGGCTCGTTCATCCAGCACACCTGGGTCGCGTACTCCGGTACGTACGGCTATGTGCTGCTGGACGGGCTGGGGCGGCTGTTCACGCTGCTGCGCGGCAGCAGCTGGGAGGTGACCGACCCGAAGCGGCAGATCATCTTCGACAGCGTGGAGCACGCCTACGCGCCGCTGCTGCACAACGGCCTGATGATGGACAGCGTCAACGGGCGGGCGATCAGCCGCGGTTATCTGCTCAACGACGACCGCAAGGTGATGCGCAGCGACCACTTCCACGGGCACGCGCTGCTGGCCGCCGTGGCGGTGCTGGGGCAGGGCGCCTCCGCCGCCGAGCGGGACCGCTGGAACGCCATGGTCAAGGGCTGGATCGAGCGGGACACCACGCTGGACGTGCTCACCGACCGGCAGTTCGGGGTGGCGGACGCCGCGCGGCTGGCCGCCGTGGCCGCAGGTCCGGGGCCCGCGGAGCCCGAGCCGGTCGCGCACACGCTGTTCCCCGCCATGGACCGGGCGGTGCACCGCCGCCCCGGCTTCGCCGCCGGCATCGCCATGGCGTCGGAGCGGATCACGTACTACGAGAACGGCAACGGGGAGAATCCGCGCGGCTGGCACACCGGCGCCGGAATGCTCTACTGGTGGGGCGCGGACTTCGGCGGCGGCCAGTACACGGACTCCTTCTGGCCGACGGTGGACCCGTACCGGCTGCCGGGCACGACGGTCTCCACCAAGCGGCTCGCCGACAACGAGGGCGGCGGCTGGGGCGAGCCGAAGCCGGCGGCGGCGTGGGTGGGCGGCACCACGGACGGCGAGTTCGCCGCCGTGGGGCAGGACCTGCGGGGCCTCTCCTCGACGCTGCGGGCGAAGAAGTCCTGGTTCTGCCTGGCCGACGCGGTCGTCTGCCTCGGCGCGGGGATCACCTCGCGGGACGGCGTGCCCGCCGAGACGGTCGTCGACAACCGCAACCTCGGCGCCGCGGGCAGCCCGCTGCTCACCGTCGACGGCGTCCCGCAGTCCTCGGCCACCGGCTGGACCGGTACCTTCCCGCGGGCCCGCTGGGCGCACCTGGAGGGGCACGGGGGGTACGTCTTCCCCGGCGGCGCGCCGCTGCGGGCGCTGCGCGAGGCCCGTACCGGCGCGTGGCACGACATCAACACGGGCTCGTCGCCGGACCGCATCACCCGCCGCTACCTCACGCTCTGGCACGACCACGGCACGGACCCGGTGGCCGCCTCGTACGCGTACGTCCTGATGCCGGGGGCCGGGCCGCGCACGCCGGCCGCGCGCGCCGCCGACCGGCACTGGCTGGAGGTGCTGGCCAACACCGATGTGGTGCAGGCCGTGCGGGTGCGTGCGCTGGGCGTGACGGCGGCGAACTTCTGGCGGGCCGGCTCGGCGGGCCCGCTGACCGTCTCGAAGCCGGTGTCCGTGCTGGTGCGCGAGCGGGGCCGGACGGCGACGGTGTGCGTGGCGGAGCCGCCGCGGACGGGGGAGCCGGTGGAGGTCGTCTGGGACCGGCCGGTGCGCGCGGTGGTGAGCGCCGGGCCCGGCGTCACGGTCCTGGGGACCGGCCGCCGGCTGCGGCTGCGGATCAGTCCGGGCACGGTCTGCGCCACGTTCCGCTGTACGGTCACCACAGGCTGACCCGGCCGCCGGGCGGTGCGGGCGCGGCCCCGCCGTCCGGTGCCGGTGCGGGCCGTGGCCGGGAAGTGCGGTCAATCTGCGGACGGCCACAAGACGACACCGGTGTCTTTTGTGGGCCCCGCACAGTGCCCGGTCGGTGGCTCTTCGCGTCCGGGCCGGTCCGGCGCCCCGCGTGCAGCGTGGTTCTGTTCTGCCTGCCCACCATTTCGCGCTCGACGTTGTACGAAACCGACATCGGTTCATGAGCAGGTGTCCGCGTACCGTCGATGCATGACCACTGTCGAAGATGCGCCCGCCGAGGCGAACGACGCCCGCGGGCGCGTCGCCGAGCTGCACGCGATCCGTGAGCAGGCCCGGCGAGGCCCGAGTGAGCGCGCCACCGAGGCCCAGCGCGCCAAGGGCAAGCTCACCGCCCGCGAGCGGATCGACCTCCTGCTGGACGAGGGGTCCTTCAACGAGGTGGAGCCGCTGCGCCGGCACCGGGCGACCGGCTTCGGCCTGGAGAACAAGAAGCCGTACACCGACGGTGTGATCACCGGCTGGGGCACCGTGCACGGCCGTACCGTCTTCGTGTACGCGCACGACTTCCGGATCTTCGGCGGCGCGCTGGGCGAGGCCCACGCCACCAAGATCCACAAGATCATGGACATGGCCATCCAGGCCGGTGCGCCGCTGGTGTCGCTGAACGACGGCGCCGGCGCCCGTATCCAGGAGGGCGTCTCCGCGCTCGCCGGGTACGGCGGCATCTTCCAGCGCAACACCAAGGCCTCGGGTGTCATCCCGCAGATCTCGGTGATGCTGGGCCCGTGCGCCGGCGGCGCCGCCTACAGCCCCGCGCTGACGGACTTCGTGTTCATGGTGCGGGAGACCTCGCAGATGTTCATCACCGGGCCCGACGTGGTCCGCGCGGTGACCGGCGAGGAGATCACGCAGAACGGGCTGGGCGGCGCCGACGTGCACGCCGAGACCTCGGGCGTCTGCCACTTCGCGTACGACGACGAGGCCACCTGCCTGGAGGAGGTCCGCTACCTCCTGTCGCTGCTGCCGTCCAACAACCGGGAGAACCCGCCGTCGGTCCCGAGCGACGACCCGGTGGAGCGGTCCGGCGACGCGCTGCTGGACCTGGTGCCGGCCGACGGCAACCGCCCGTACGACATGCGCAAGGTCATCGAGGAGATCGTCGACGACGGCGAGTTCCTGGAGGTCCACGAGCGCTGGGCGACCAACATCATCTGCGCGCTGTCCCGCATGGACGGCGAGGTCGTCGGCATCATCGCCAACCAGCCGCAGTCGCTGGCGGGCGTGCTGGACATCGAGGCGTCGGAGAAGGCTGCCCGCTTCGTCCAGATGTGCGATGCTTTCAATATCCCGATCCTCACCCTGCTGGACGTCCCCGGCTTCCTGCCGGGCGTCGACCAGGAGCACGGCGGGATCATCCGGCACGGCGCCAAGCTGCTGTACGCGTACTGCAACGCCACCGTGCCGCGGATCTCGGTCGTGCTGCGCAAGGCGTACGGCGGTGCCTACATCGTCATGGACTCCCAGTCCATCGGCGCCGACCTCACCTACGCGTGGCCGACCAACGAGATCGCCGTGATGGGTGCCGAGGGCGCGGCCAACGTGATCTTCCGCAAGCAGATCGCCGAGGCGGACGACCCGGAGGCCATGCGGGCACGCATGGTCAAGGAGTACAAGTCCGAGCTGATGCACCCGTACTACGCGGCCGAGCGCGGCCTCGTCGACGACGTGATCGACCCGGCGGAGACCCGCGAGGTGCTGATCCGCTCGCTGGCCATGCTCCGGTCCAAGCACGCCGACCTGCCGGCCCGCAAGCACGGCAACCCGCCGCAGTAATCCCGTTACCGCTCTGTACCGCAGCAACCCTGCGACCTTGGAGACGACGAAAGTGAACCCTGCCGATATCTCCGACCGTTCCCTGGTCCGCGTCGAGAAGGGCGAGGCCAGCGAGGAGGAGCTCGCCGCGCTGACCGCGGTGCTGCTCGCCCGCGCCGCCCACCGGCCGGCCGAGGTGCCGGCGCAGCCGCACGCCACGGCGGCGCGCTGGCGCCGTCTGGAGCGCCAGCGCGGCTTCCACGGCGCGCGCTCCTGGCAGCGGTAACCGCTGGTACGGACGAAGGGCCCCGCACACGTCGGTGTGCGGGGCCCTTCGGCGTGCCGGGGCGGTCAGGTGCGCACCGCGCCGGCCGCCTCGACCGCGGGCTCCGGGGGAGTGGTGTCCGCGGACGCCTCGGGCAGCTTCAGGTACAGGGTCAGCAGCGACGAGACGACGTACAGCGCGGCGAAGATGATGACGACGCCGGCCGGGCCGACCGGGGTGAGGAAGAGGCTGACGATCGCCGGGCCGACGAAGGCCGCGCCGCCCGCGCCGAGGTTCAGCAGGGCCATGGCGCCGCCCTTGTTCTCCGGGGCCAGTGCCGGGATCAGCGCGGAGATGGGCACGAAGCCGGCCAGGGTGATGCCGTAGAGCATGCCGCAGACGATCGCGACCGGGTAGTTGCTGCCGACGGCCTGCGGCACGAAGTACAGCGTGAGGGTGGTGACGGCGCAGCCCAGGCCGCCGAACGTGGCGATGGTCCGCCGCCAGCCGATCCTGTCGCCGATGACGCCGAAGATCAGGTTGAAGACGACGTTCGTGCCGTAGATCACGGCGAGCAGGGTCAGCCAGCGGCCTTCGCCGAAGCCCAGTTCCTTGCCGAAGAAGGTGGGCAGGAAGACCAGGAAGCCGAACTCGGGCGCCGTGTTGATGATGCGGACCACGCAGCCCACCGCGACCCGGGGGTGTGTCCAGGCGATCGAGAGGCTGGAGATGAGCGACTGCACCGGCTTGACGTCCGGCGGTGCCAGCCGGGTGAAGCCGGTCCGCTCCTTCACGCCGAACATGCAGAAGGCGCCGCCGACCGCGATGATGCCGAGCGCCACCCACAACGTGCCGAACTGGCCGAAGACCGGGTTGCTCGCGCCGGCCACCAGCGAGCCCAGCGTGGGCAGGCCGCCGGTGAACGCCATGTAGAACCACCCGACGGCGGCCCCCATCCGTGCCATGGGCGCCGTCGCCGTGATCCAGACCAGGAATCCGAAGGCGAACAGGGGGTAGCCGAAGCCGCGGAGGCCGTAGAAGACCAGCATCAGGGCGTAGTTCTGCGGGCCGAGCGCGAAGACCAGGAAGAGGATGTCGAAGACGATCCAGATCGCGAGCCCCAGCTGCATCACCCGCCGCGGCCCCCACAGGTCCGACAGCGCGCCGGAGAGCCATGAGGCGAGCATGACCGTGACGCCGTAGGCGGTGATGACGTACGAGGCGTGCACCTCCGTGCCGGCGCCGTGGTCCGCCATGTACGGCGCGATGAAGCCCGACTCGACACCGTCGCCGACCATGAACAGCAGCACGCCGAGGTAGCCGTAGACCAGCGCCTTGGGGATGCCGAGGCGGTCGGGCAGTGAGAGCGCCGAGGGGGGAGCCATGTCACGCCTCCGTGGGAGCGAGGGTGGTGAGGGTGGGACATCAGCAGCATGAATCCTGTGAACTTCACATGCAAGATGTGATGACAGGTTTTCTGGGCCGTGATTCTCACAGCACCGAGCGTGATTTACGCGCTGAGGGGTGACGAACCTGTGATCCGGGTGTTAAATCCAACAGGGACGGAACAAAGGAGTGTGCCCTGATGACCACGACGCCCGACGGCCTCGGACACAATGCCGCGACCTTCCGCGAGGACTGGCTGGAAGGACTGGCCGACGCCTACGCGCGCACGCTCCGGCGGGTGCCCGGCACCTTCGGCGTGGTCGGCCGCCACGCCCCGCGCCCCGGCAAGGTCGCCCTCGTCATCGGCGGCGGGTCCGGCCACTACCCGGCCTTCGCCGGACTGGTCGGCCCCGGGCTCGCGGACGCCGCCGCGGTCGGCGACGTCTTCGCCAGCCCCAGCGCCGAGCAGATCTACCGCACCGCCAAGGCCGCCGACGGCGGCGCCGGGGTCCTGATGTCCTACGGCAACTACGCGGGCGACGTGATGCACTTCGGCCTGGCGGCCCGCCGCCTCGCCGCCGAGGGCGTGCCCGTGCGCACCGTTCTGGTCACCGACGACGTGGCCAGCGGCCCACCGCCCGTGGAGGGCCAGGAGATCGACCCCTCGCGCGACCGGCGCGGCGTGGCCGGCGACTTCTTCGTCTTCAAGGTGGCCGGCGCGGCCGCCGAGCGCGGCGACGACCTGGACGGCGTGGCCCGGGTGGCGGCCCGTGCCAACGCCATGACCCGCACCTTCGGCGCCGCGTTCGCCGGCTGCACGCTGCCCGGCGCGGCCGAGCCGCTGTTCACCGTGAACAAGGGCACCACGGAGCTGGGCATGGGCATCCACGGCGAGCCCGGCATGCGCACCACCCGCAGCCTCACCGCCGCCGAGCTCGCCGACGAGCTGGTGGACAACCTCCTCCCCGAGCTGCCCCCGCTGCCCGAGGGCGCGGGCGGCCGGGTCGCCGTCCTCCTCAACGGCCTGGGCCGGACCAAGTACGAGGAGATGTTCGTGGTCTTCCGGCAGGTCAACCGGCGCCTGAAGGAGGCCGGGCTGGCCCCGTTCCGGCCGGAGGTCGGCGAGTTCGTCACCTCCTTCGACATGGCGGGCGTCTCGCTGTCGGTGATGGTCCTCGACGACGAGCTGGCCGAGCTGTACGACGCGGCCTGCGACACCCCGGCCTTCCGCAGCCTGCCGGGGCCCCGTACGGACGCCGACGACGTACGGGAGACCCCCGCGGAGCCGGAGGCGCGGCCGCAGGCCGGGCCGTCCGCGGCCGACCTGCCCGCGACGGCGGCGCTCCAGGCCGCGCTGGACCTGGTCGCCGCCAACGAGGAGGAGCTGGGGCGGCTCGACGCGGTCGCCGGCGACGGGGACCACGGCATCGGCATCGTCCGCGGGCTGCGGGCGGCGGTGGCCGCCGCGCGCGACACCGAACCGGGCCCGGCCGGGGACCCGCACTCCGCGGGCAAGGCACTGCTCTCCGCCGGTCTCGCCCTCGCGGACGCCTCCGGCGGCGCGTCGGGCGCGCTGTACGGGGCACTGCTGGCCGAGACCGGCGCGGTCCTCGTACGGGCCCCGGAAGGCGCCTCCTGCACCACGGCGCTGCTCGCGGAGGCGGTGGGAGCGGCGCAGCGGGCGGTGTCGGAGCTCGGCGGCGCCGCGGTGGGGGAGAAGACCATGCTGGATGCGCTGGACCCGTTCCGGGCCGAGCTTGCCGCCCGTACGGGCGAGGACCTGGCGACTGCCTGGCGTGCGGCGGCCGAGGCGGCCACGAAGGCGGCCGCTGCGACGGCGGAGCTGGTGCCGGCGCGGGGCCGGGCGGCCCGCATGGGGGACATGGGGTACGGCCACGCGGATGCGGGGGCGACCTCGCTGGCCTTGATCGTCACCGCCGTGGGGGGCACGCTGCGCTGACGGCCGCGGCGCCGCGGTGGTTGCTCGCGCCCACGCGGCGGAGCCGTGTCGACACCCTCCCGCGCCCCCTACGGCGCGCGAAGGGCCCCGCACACCATGGTGTGCGGGGCCCTTCGCGTACGGGCGGGCCGCTTAGCGCAGGCGGGCCATGAGGGCGTGCTCCACCAGGGTGATGAGCGCGCTCTTGGCCTCGCTGCGGTGCCGTGCGTCCGTCGTGATGATCGGTGCGTCCGGGCCGATCTGCAGGGCCTCACGGACCTCGTCGGGGGTGTACGGCTGGTGTCCGTCGAAGCCGTTGAGGGCGATGACGAACGGCAGGCCGCTGTTCTCGAAGTAGTCGACCGCGGGGAAACAGTCCGCCAGGCGGCGGGTGTCCACGAGGACGACGGCGCCGATCGCGCCGCGGACCAGGTCGTCCCACATGAACCAGAACCGGTCCTGACCGGGCGTACCGAAGAGGTACAGGATCAGGTCCTGGTCGAGCGTGATGCGGCCGAAGTCCATGGCCACCGTCGTGGTGGTCTTGTCCGGCGCGTGCGTGAGGTCGTCGATGCCCGCCGAGGCGGAGGTCATCACGGCTTCGGTACGCAGCGGATTGATCTCAGAGACGGCCCCGACGAAGGTCGTCTTGCCCACGCCGAAGCCGCCCGCCACCACGATCTTCGCGGAGGTGGTGGAGCGGGCTGCACCGCTAGAGCTTGCGAAGTCCACTGAGCACCCTTTCGAGCAGTGTCACATCTGGCTGTCCGCCGGCGGACTCGTCACCGCCGGGCTGATGGATGGCGACGAGTCCGGCCTCCGCCAGGTCGGCGACGAGGATCCGGGCGACGCCGAGGGGGATGGAGAGGAGCGCGGAGATCTCGGCGACCGACTTGATCTCGCGGCACAGGTGGCAGATGCGCTGATGCTCCGGCAGCTGGCCCTGCAGCTGAGCCTGGCCGGCCGTGGTGTGCACCAGTGCCTCGATGGCGAGCTGGTAGCGCGGCCGGGTGCGGCCCCCGGTCATGGCGTACGGACGGACCAGCGGGTTCTGCGCGCCGCCGGTCGGCGCCGACGGCTCGGCGCGCCGCTGCTGCGGCTGGACCGGTTCTATGCGGGGAACCCTCGGCCCCTCGTCGCCGTAGCCGTACGGCGGGGCTGCGGGGGTGCCGTACGGCGTGTCGTACGGCCGGGGCTGCGGCACGGACGGCCGCTGCTGCCGACGACTCGGCGCGGAGGGGAAGTTGAAGCGGTTGTACTGGGTTTCGCCCTGCGACTCGGGATGATGCCCGGAATCGTACGGGTATCCGCTAGGGGGCGTTGCCACGTCTCCTCCTCCAACTTGCTGATCCGACGCCGGTCGCGCCACCGCACCCTATGGTGCGGTGGCGAGAAACGCACTGCCTGTCTGTCAGTTGAGAAGACTGCCCTGCAGCTCGGCGCGCAGGTCGGGCGTGAGAACGCTGCCCGCGCGGTCGACCAGCAGAGCCATCTCGTAACCGACGAGGCCGATGTCGCACTCGGGGTGCGCCAGTACGGCCAGCGACGATCCGTCCGAGACGGACATGATGAAGAGGAAGCCGCGCTCCATCTCCACCACTGTCTGATTGACGCTCCCGCCTTCGAAGATGCGGGAGGCACCCGAGGTCAGCGAGGTGAGCCCGGAGGCCACCGCCGCCAACTGGTCGGCTCTGTCCCGAGGGAAGCCCTCGGACATGGCGAGGAGGAGACCGTCTGCGGAGACCACGACCGTGTGGGACACACCGGGGGTGTTGTCCACGAAGTTGGTGATCAACCAGTTCAGGTTCTGCGCCGCCTGGCTCATCGGGCTCACACTAACGCTCCTGATCGTAGGTGCTGCCGGGGCCGAAGCCCTGTTGGTCATTCTTGGGTGCCTCCATACCGGCACTGCGTCCCTGCTGGATGCCGCGGCGCAGGTTGCTCAGCCTGCCCCGGACGTCCTCGGGAGCACGGGAGACCTGGGGGCCGCCCTGCGGGGTCTGCTCCGCCGCGCCCTCGACCAGGTTGGCCTTGGGCACCCGCCGGGGAAGGCCGGAGGGAGTGATCCCGCCCGCCTTCGGCTCGCGAAGCTGCTCCGCTCGCTGCCAGCGCTCGTCGTTGGCGGTACGCCAACCGAAGCTGTCCTCCGACGTGCTCCGCTGTTGCGGGGGCGACGCCGGCTCCTCGGGCTGCTGCCACTCACGCTGGCTCTGTGCCTTGTCGCCTCCGCGGCGCGGAAGGCCGGCGTCGGTCAGCGAGTGGGGTTCGCTCGGGGTCGGACCCGGACGATCGAATGCTACGCGTTCCTGGGGCTGCGCGGGAGCGTCGGGACCATTGTGGTCCGATTCCGCTTGTTCACCGAAGTACCCCTGGAACGGCGCCGGTTCGCTCCATGCGGGCCGCTGGGGGCCCTGCGCGGGGTACTGCGCCTGCTCACCGGTGGCCTGCGAAGGCCCCTGGTCAAACAGGTTCCGGCCACCGAACGACGGGTCGTCGTAGGCGCCGGCGGGCTCGGCGTAAGCCGGCCCGGCGGTCTCCTGGGGGGCGTACGGCTGCTCCTGGAAGCCGTCGTACGCGGCGCCCGCGCCCTCCGCTTCGCCCCGCTGGGGGAGCCCGCCGAAGGGCTGCGCCGGGTCCTGCGCCGGCTCCTGGCCCTGACGGCCGCCGTCCTGCGGTGCGCCGTTCTGCGGTGCGCCGTTCTGCGCCTCGAGCGCCGCGCGGCGCTCCTCGCGGAGCAGCGAGCGGCCCACGGGGTCGAGGTCGATGCCCTCGCCGGACGGCCGGTAGTGGTCGTCGAAGCCGAGCTCGGCCGCGCTGCGCGTGTCGGGCTGCTGCGCGAACGCCTGCGGGTGCTCCGGCATGATCCGGGAGACCGTGAAGTCGTCCTCGAACTGCTCCTCGCCGCCACCGCCGTGCGTGATCGCCTCCGGCAGCATGACCAGCGAGGTGGTGCCGGCCGTCTCGCCCGAGGGGCGCAGCTGGACGCGGATGCCGTGCCGGTCCGCCAGCCGGCCGACCACGAACAGGCCCATGCGCTGGGAGATCGCGATGTCGACGGTCGGCGGGTTGGCCAGCTTGTGGTTGATGTCCGCGAAGTCCTCGGGGGTGAGCCCGATGCCCTTGTCGTGGATCTCGATCATCACGCGGCCGTCGGGCAGCCGGGTCGCGGTGACCCGCACCTTGGTCTGCGGCGAGGAGAACGTGGTGGCGTTCTCCAGCAGCTCCGACAGCAGGTGCACGAGGTCGGTCACGGCCTGGCCGTGGATCTCGCTCTCGGGGACGCCTTGGAGCTCGATGCGCTCGTAGGACTCCACCTCGGAGGTGGCCGCGCGGAGCACGTCGACCAGCGGGACCGGCTGGGTCCAGCGGCGGCCGGGCTCCTCGCCCGCGAGGATGAGGAGGTTCTCGCCGTTGCGCCGCATGCGGGTGGCGAGGTGGTCCAGGCGGAAGAGGCTCTCCAGCTGGTCCGGGTCCGCCTCGTTGTTCTCCAGGTCCGTGATGAGCGTCAGCTGCCGCTCGATCAGGCCCTGGTTGCGGCGCGAGAGGTTGGTGAAGATCGCGTTGACGTTGCCCCGCAGCAGCGCCTGCTCGGCGGCGAGCCGCACGGCCTCACGGTGCACCTGGTCGAACGCGCGGGCGACCTCGCCGATCTCGTCCGTGGTGTTGATCGGGATCGGCTTGATGCGGGTGTCGACCCGGCCCGGATCGGTCCGCGAGAGCTGGTCGACCAGCATCGGCAGCCGCTGCTCGGCGACGCCGAAGGCCGCGGTCCGCAGCTCCTGCATGTTGCGGGTCATCGAGCGGGCCATCATGCCGGCGATGAGGAAGGCGACGATCAGCGCGCCCAGCGCGATGCCGGAGTCCACGAAGGTGGTCTGCTGCGCGTCGGCGGAGATCTGTGCGGCCTCGTCCACCGCCTTGTCGGCGAGGTCCTTCTCGATGCCGTGGTACATCTCGAACTTGCCGGTGGCGGCCGCGTACCAGGTCTTGGGCGTGATGCCCTTGGCGGCGAGCAGCTGCGGCGAGGCGCCGGAGGAGATCGCCTGGACCATCTGGTCCATGGTCGGCGGGGCCTGGAAGGGCCGGCCCGCCGCGGCGGCCTGCCGCTTGGCCTGCGCCGCCTTCTGCTGCGCTTTCTTCTGGAGCGCGGCGGAGTCCTTCTTCAGGCGCGCCACGTCCTCCGGGGTGCCACCGGAGGTGTACTCGCCGATGGCGATGCCCTCCAGGTAGGCGTACGACGCGAAGGCGGTGAGCTGCTTCTTGCGCTCCTTGGCGCCCGTCGCCGGGTGCACCAGCAGGTGGGTGCCGATGGAGCGCTGCAGGGACTCGGCGGCCTTGGCGAGCGCCACGGCGTAGACGGTGCGCCCGTAGGAGGTGATGTTGCCGGTGCCCAGCCCCAGCTCGTTGGAGAACTCCATCAGCGGGTGCTGGACCTCGGTGTAGCCCTCCTCGGTCTGCACGCCGGTGAGCTGCGAGGTGTAGGCGACCTTGCGGAGCGCGTCGAGCTTGGGCTCGACCTTCTCGAAGACCGCGAGCCGGCGCTTCAGGCCCGGCTTGTCGGGCATGTTCTTGACCGCGTCGTGGAAGTCGGCGGCGGCGGCGTCGGTGTCGGCCCGCGCGTCCCGGACGGCCGGGTCGTTCTGCTTGCCCTGGAGGAGCGGCGCCGCGGTGCGGTCCCGCTCGTCGACGAGGGCCTGTCCGTAGGCGGAGGCCGCCTGGACGAGCTTGGCGGTGTTCTCGGCGTCCTGCGCCTCGTTCCAGGTGGAGACCGAGGTGTTCACGCGCAGCCCGGCGAAGATCAGCGCCAGGATCACGGGGAGCAGCAGGATCGCGTTCAGCCGGGTGGCCACGCGCCAGTTGCGCGGGGACAGCCGGTTGCCGCTCACCGGCTGGGCGGTCAGCGGACTTTCAGGCGCGTCGGTAGGCGACGCCGTATGACGCGGCGGCGGTGTGAAGTTGCCCCGCTGCGCCGCCTGCTGCGGCGCGGGGCCCGACTTGCTTCGCCTCACTCGACCAACAACCTCTCGGCGCCGGCACGGATCTCGCTGTGCCGTTTCGTTCTGGGCGTTACCTACTCCGGAGTTCAGCGAATTCCAGCACGTCAGGGCCGTGCGTTCCAAACAGTGCGGACAAGATGAGCAAGCCCTGCGAGGCGCCAGATAAAAGGGGCGTTAAGGGCGAGGCGCGGCAAAAGCGGGGGAGAAAGTGAACACAGTGAAGCCACCTGTGCGCATCCGGTGTCGAGGCCCCGGGATTTCTCTGTCGAAACGTTATGAACGCCGGGGCCCGGCGTGTCCAAGGACACAGCGCACCCCGGCGCAACTGACCACGCCGAAGCGCTACTTGAGCCGCGCCATCAGAGCGTGCTCGACGAGCGTGATGAGGGCGCCCTTGGCCTCGCTGCGGTGCCGCGCGTCAGTGGTGATGATCGGCGTGTCGGGGCCGATCTGCAGCGCCTCCCGGACCTCGTCCGGGGTGTACGGCTGCTGCCCGTCGAAGCCGTTCAGCGCGATCACGAACGGCAGCCCGCTGTTCTCGAAGTAGTCGACGGCGGGGAAGCAGTCGGCGAGCCGGCGGGTGTCGACCAGCACCACGGCACCGATCGCACCGCGGACCAGATCGTCCCACATGAACCAGAAACGGTCCTGGCCGGGTGTCCCGAACAGATACAGGATCAAATCCTGATCGAGGGTGATCCGCCCGAAATCCATGGCGACGGTGGTCGTCGTCTTGTCCTGGACGTGGCTGAGATCGTCGATGCCGGCCGAGGCGGACGTCATCACGGCCTCGGTACGCAGCGGATTGATCTCGGAAACGGCCCCGACAAAGGTGGTTTTGCCCACGCCGAAACCGCCCGCCACCACGATCTTCGCGGACGTGGTCGAACGGGACGCGGCGTCAGAGCTTGCGAAGTCCACTGAGCACCCTCTCCAGCAAGGTCACATCGGGCGTGCCGCCGGCCTCACCGCTGCCGCCGGGCTGGTGGATCGCCACCATGCCGGCCTCGGCCAGGTCGGCGACCAGGATCCTGGCCACCCCCAGCGGTATGTGGAGCAGCGCGGAGACCTCCGCCACCGACTTCACCTCGGCGCACAGGTGGCAGATCCGCTGGTGCTCCGGCAGCAGCCCGGGCAGCTGGGAGGGGTCTGCCGTGGTGCTGACCAGCGCCTCGATGGCGAGCTGGTAGCGCGGCCGGGTCCGTCCTCCGGTCATCGCGTACGGGCGGACCAGTGGCTGGTCTCCCCCGTCGGCGTACGGCTGGCTGGTATGGCCGTACGGGCCGGGCGAAGCGGGCGGCGGGGTCATGGGTCCTCCGGGCTGGACAACTGGCTGTCGTCGGGTCGGGCCGGTGGGGGGAACTGCGGCACGTGGAATCGGTGAGTGATCAGTTGAGCAGGCTGCCCTGGAGCTCGGCACGCAGGTCCGGTGTGAGGACGCCCCCCGCGCGGTCGACGAGCAGGGCCATCTCGTAACCGACGAGGCCGATGTCGCACTCGGGGTGCGCCAGGACGGCCAGCGACGATCCGTCGGAGATCGACATGAGGAAGAGGAAGCCGCGCTCCATCTCCACCACGGTCTGGTTGACGTTCCCGCCCTCGAAGATGCGGGAGGCGCCGGATGTCAGGGAGGTGAGGCCGGAGGCCACCGCGGCGAGCTGGTCGGCCCGGTCCCGCGGGAAGCCCTCGGACATCGCGAGCAGCAGACCGTCGACCGAGACGACCACCGTGTGGGACACCCCGGGGGTGTTGTCCACGAAGTTGGTGATCAACCAGTTCAGGTTCTGCGCCGCCTGGCTCATCGGACTCAACTAACGCTCCTGCTGGTGAGTGGGGTCCACGATGGGGTGCGTGCCGGTGTGCCCGGCCTGCCGGCCCTGCTGGATGCCCCGGCGGAGATTGGTCAGCCGGCCGCGCACGTCGTCCGGCGCCCGGGAGACCTGCGGCCCGCCCGGACGGGGCTCCTGCTGCGCGGTGCCCGCGACCAGGTTGGCCCGCGGGACCCGGCGCGGCAAACCGGAGGTGGTGACCCCGCCGGCCGCCGGCTGCCGGACCTGTTCGGCCCGGCGCCACACGTCGTCATTGGGCGAGGTACGCCACTGGGCCTGCGCCTGCGCGCCGCTGCCGGCCGGCTCGCGCCGGGGCAGCCGCGGCGCCTCGGGGGCGCTCTGCGGACGGCTGGCGGGCTCCTGCGCCGCGCTGCCGCCCGGCTGGGTGAACCAGTTCGACTCGATGGTGTCGAAGATCGGCGTCCGGCCGTCGCCGCCCGCGTCGCGCGGCGCGGGGCCGCCGAGCAGGTCGGCGTCGTCCGGCGCGCTGTGCGGCTGCTGCTGCAGCGGCACCTCGCCGGTACGGGGACCGCGCCCGAAGGCGTCGTCACCGAAGGAGCCGTCACGGAAGGCGTCGTCGCCGAAGGACCGGTCACGGCCGTACGCGTCGTCGCGCCCGTAGGAGTCCGCGTCGTACGCCGGGCCGCCGGCCGGGGCCTCCTCGCCGCGGCCGGACGCCGGGGCGCCCTCCTCGGCGGGACCGCCGTCCTGCGCGGGCTGCTGGACGAACTCGCCGCTCCACATCGGGCTGGTCGGCCCGGCGGGCGCCGGCGGCGGTGCCGGGGCCTCCTCGGCCGGCTGCCCGGCGGACGGGGCCGAGGGCAGCGCGAACTCGCCGCTCCACATCGGCCGGCCGCCCTGCGCCGGGGCACCGCCCTGTGCGGGGGCGTCAGCGCCGGGGCGCTGGCCGTCGAAGTCGGGACGCTCGAACTGCGCCGTGTCACCGGGCCCGGCGGCCGCCGGCCGCGAGAACTGTCCGGTGCTCTCCGGCTGCTGCGGCCCGCCGGACTCCGGACGGCCGTACCGGCCGGCGGCGCCGTGCTCCTCGTGGCCGCGCGGGACGTCCTCCTGGGCACGGCGGGGCGCCAGCGGCCAGTCGTCGGCCGCCTCGCCGCGCTCGCGCCGCGCACCCCAGCTGGAACCGGGCTGCTGGGCGGGCTGCTGCGGCGCCGACTCGTCGGCGCCGGCGGGCCCGGTCAGCTCGCCGGCCGGGCTGCGCGTGGGCAGCTGCGGCCGCTCGCCGCGCGGCGCGGGGGCACCGGTGGGCGGGGCGACGGTCGGCTGGTGGCTCGCGGCCGGCGGCTGGGCCGGCTCGGCGCCGCGCACCGGGAGCGAGGGACGGTCCTGGCCCGCGGGCGCCGCTGGCCGGTTGCCGAAGGCGTCCTGCTGCGGACGGCCCGGCGCACCGGGGGCACCGCCGGGCGCACCGCCCGGAGCACCGCCGGGCGCGCTCGCGCCGGGGCGGGTGGGCAGCGCCGTACGGGGGCCCGCGCCGACCTGGCCGCGCGGCTGGAGACCGGCGAGCCGGCTGGTGTGCTGGCCGCCGCCCTCACCGGCGCCGCGGCCGCCCGCGGGCTTGCCGCCCTGGCCGGGCTTCTTGGCGCCGGCGCCGCCGCTCTGCGCGACGTCGACCGGGAGCATGACCAGGGCCGTCGTACCGCCGGAGTCGGAGGGCCGGAGCTGGACGCGGATGCCGTGCCGCAGGGACAGCCGGCCGACCACGAAGAGGCCCATCCGGCGGGACACCGAGACGTCCACGGTCGGCGGGCTGGCCAGCCGCTCGTTGATCGCCGAGAGGTCCTCGGGGGAGAGGCCGATGCCGGTGTCGTGGATCTCGACCAGCACCCGGCCGTCGGGCAGCGCGTGACCGGTGACCTTGACCTTGGTCTGCGGCGAGGAGAACGAGGTGGCGTTCTCCAGCAGCTCGGCGAGGAGGTGCACGAGGTCGTTGACGACGCGGCCGGCGACCTCGGTGGTCGGCACGGCGCTCAGTTCGATGCGCTCGTACTGCTCCACCTCGGAGGCGGCGGCGCGCAGGACGTCGACCAGCGGGACCGGGCGGGTCCAGCGGCGGCCCGGCTCCTCGCCCGCGAGGACGAGGAGGTTCTCGCCGTTCCGGCGCATACGGGTCGCGAGGTGGTCGAGCTTGAAGAGCGAGGAGAGCTGGTCCGGGTCGGCCTCGCGGGACTCCAGCTCCGAGATCAGCGACAGCTGCCGCTGGATGAGGCCCTGGGACCGCCGCGAGAGGTTGGTGAACATCGCGTTGACGTTGCCCCGCAGCAGCGCCTGCTCGGACGCCAGCCGGACGGCCTCGCGGTGCACCTCGTCGAACGCGGTGGCCACCTTGCCGATCTCGTCCCGGCTGTGCACGCCGACGGACTCGACCGAGGTGTCGACCTCCTGCGGGTCCGCCTCGGAGAGCTGCTTGACCAGCTCGGGCAGCCGCTTCTGGGAGACGGTCTGCGCGGTGTCCTGCAGGCGGCGCAGCGAGCGGACCATGGAGCGGGAGACGACGAACGCGCCGACCAGCGAGATGCCGAGGACGAGCAGGATCACCGCACCGTTGATGATGGCGCCGGTGGTGGCTTCGTTGCGCAGCTCGCGGGACTTCTGCTCCATCTGGGAGAGCAGCGTCGTCTCGATGCGCGACATCAGGCTGATCTTGTTGGTGTCGAGGTCGTACCAGTCCAGGTACGACATCTCCTCACCGCGGATGCCCGACTCGGTCTTGAAGGAGCGGTCGGCGAAGGAGTTCGCGTGCTCGATGTCGTCGTTGCCGCTGTCCAGGCCCTCCATCAGGGAGGCGGCGCCGGGGTAGATGTTGGAGAACCGCTTGAGCGCGGACTCCTCGTTGTCCTCGGCGGTACGGCCGGCCAGCCGGTCGTTGGCGGACAGGTGGGCGCTGCCCTTGTGCGCGAGACCCGCGCTGACGAAGGCCCGCTGCATCGACGCGTACTCCTTCGCGGAGGAGAACGCGGCCAGCGAGCGGGTGCTCTGGATCATCTCCGGGTTGCTGGTCGCCTGCGCCATGTCCTGGGAGAGCGCCAGCAGGGAGGTGATGAGCTGGTTGTACGCGGTGATGGTCTGGGCGACGTTCTCCTTGTCGGAGTACGCCTTGTTCCGGACCTCGTTCAGGGTGCCCAGCTGCCGCTGGATGTCGACGATCGTGGCGCGGACGCCGGCCATCGAGCCGCGCGCGGCGTCGACGTCGTCGGTGTGCTCCTTGAACGACTTGATCGCGCGGTCGGTCTCCTCGCGCGGCGCCACGACATCGGTGTCGTCCTTGGTGTTGCCCGAGCCGGCCAGCGGGCCCGCCGAGCGGTCGCGCTCCTCCTGGAGGGCGTCGGCGAGCTCGGTGGCCTGCCGCGTCATCTCCGTCAGGAGCTGCATCCGGTCCAGCTGGTCGATGTTGTCCAGCTCGCTGCTGATCCGCAGGCCGCCCAGCGTGGTGGCGGCGACCACGGGCAGCGCGATCAGGGAGACCAGGCGCGTGCTGATGCGCCAGTTGCGCAGCGACAGACGGGCCCCGGGGCCCGTGGGGCCCTTGGCCTTGGGGCGCTCGGCGGCGGAACCGCCGGCCGGCGCCGGGTCGGTCCGGTCCGTCGGCAGGGTGCCGCTCGCCGGACCGTTGCTCTGGGCGCGCTGCTGCGAGGAGGCGCGGTCGGTCCCGCCGCGCAGCTCCGGGTCAGCCGCAGCGCTGCCATCCCTCTTGAAACGTCCCTGCACTAGCGTCGCAACCTCTGGACCAGGCGTCCCTCCGCGGTGACGGCGGGACGGTGTCGAGTCGTAGGGGGCCGCGGGCCCCATGGCGGTCGTGAGTGTGACCGGTGGACTGCTCCCTCTGGCGAAGAGAGCGGCACCCACCGCGCGGCGCTGCTCTGCGCCCCCTGCGCGCCGTGTGAAACATGCGGCGGTCCGGGGAATTCCAGCACAGTGCGGAAGCGGCAACAAGAGCAGAGCCGCTGGCTGTGACATGAGTGACGCAATGTATGGAGTGGGTTACGAGTCGTAGAAGCTCTCGCCCCTTATAACGGGCTTTTGCGGGCCTTCCGGGCGCTATAGCGCGCCACCCCGGGTGCGGTAAAGGGGAGTGGAACGTGCCCTTCGATCCGCCAATGTCCGTTTCGGCGACGGTTTTCGATCATGAAAATTGCGGCATTTGCCACACTGTTCGTGAGCAAACTCACAGGAAGATCGTCGACTTGACCGCCCTGCCGACGGGAATGCCGCGCATAGCCTTGCGTTTTACACAGGTGCCGCAATCGCCCAGCGGCACCTGAATCATGTCCACCCCACGCGAGACGCGAGGCACACCGCAGTGAAGACGACGATGATGTTCCGCTCCATAGCCAACCCCCGGCGCACCACCCTGGCGCACCTGAAGGACGCCGAGGAGCTGCAGACCGCGCCGGCCGAGGACACCACGCAGCCGGAGCCCGTCGTCGAGCTGCCCGCCCAGACCGCCAACCCGCGCCGCACGGTCCTGATGAACGCGCCCGAGTAGGACGCCACGCACAAAACCGGGCAGCACGCCCCGTACAAAAGGGACAGGGGCCGGAGCTGCCTCCCGCGATAGCCTGGGGTGTCCACTCCCGGCACCACATCAAGAGGGGCAGCGGCTTCCGTGCGCATCGCCAGATTCTCCATCGACGGCAACGTCGGCTTCGGCGTCGTCGAGGGCAACGACCTCGACGTCATCAAGGGACACCCCTTCGCCGAGTTCGAGCGCTCGGGCCAGAAGGTCCCCCTGGACAAGGTGCGGCTGCTGCCGCCCGTCCTCCCCAACAAGGTCGTGGCCATCGGCCGCAACTACGCCGAGCACGCCAAGGAGCTCGGCAACGAGGTCGACGACGTGCCGGTCGCCTTCTTCAAGCCCTCCACCTCCGTGGTCGGCCCCGGCGACCCCGTCGTGTACCCCGCCTTCTCGCAGGAGGTGCACCACGAGGCCGAGCTGGCCGTCGTCATCGGCCGCATGTGCCGCGAGGTGCCCCGCGAGCGCGTCAAGGACGTCATCCTCGGCTACACCTGCGCCAACGACATCACCGCGCGGGACGTCCAGAAGCGCGAGAAGCAGTGGGCCCGCGCCAAGGGCTTCGACAGCTCCTGCCCCCTCGGCCCCTGGGTCGAGACGGAACTGGACCCGAGCGACCTGACCATCCAGTGCACCGTCAACGGCGAACAGCGCCAGCTCGGCCGCACCAGCGAGATGGTCCGCTCCATCGAGGACCTGATCGTCCACATCACCGAGGCGATGACGCTGCTCCCCGGCGACGTCGTCCTCACGGGCACCCCCGCCGGGGTCGGCCCGCTCAACGTCGGCGACGAGGTCGCCGTCACCATCGAAGGCATCGGCACTCTCACCAACAAGGTGATCAAGCGTGGCTAACGCGACCCCCGTCCGCGTACGTTTCTGTCCCTCCCCGACCGGCAACCCCCACGTGGGCCTGGTCCGCACCGCCCTCTTCAACTGGGCGTTCGCCCGGCACCACCAGGGCACCCTGGTCTTCCGGATCGAGGACACCGACGCGGCCCGCGACTCCGAGGAGTCCTACAACCAGCTCCTGGACGCCATGCGCTGGCTCGGCTTCGACTGGGACGAGGGCCCCGAGGTCGGCGGCCCGCACGCCCCCTACCGGCAGTCCCAGCGCATGGACATCTACCAGGACGTCGCGCAGAAGCTGCTGGACGCCGGCCACGCCTACCACTGCTACTGCACCGCCGAGGAGCTCGACGAGCGCCGTGAGGCCGCCCGCAAGGCCGGCCGGCCCTCCGGGTACGACGGCAAGTGCCGCGACCTCACCGACGAGCAGAAGGCCGCGTACGAGGCCGAGGGCCGCACCTCGATCGTCCGCTTCCGGATGCCCGACGAGACGATCACCTTCACCGACCTGGTGCGCGGCGAGCTGACCTTCACCGCCGAGAACGTCACCGACTACGGCATCCTCCGCGCCAACGGCGCCCCGCTGTACACCCTGGTCAACCCGGTCGACGACGCGCTCATGGAGATCACCCACGTGCTGCGCGGCGAGGACCTGCTGTCCTCCACCCCGCGGCAGATCGCGCTCTACAAGGCGCTGATCGAGCTGGGCATCGCCAAGCAGATCCCGGCCTTCGGCCACCTGCCGTACGTCATGGGCGAGGGCAACAAGAAGCTCTCCAAGCGGGACCCGCAGTCCTCGCTCAACCTCTACCGCGAGCGCGGCTTCCTCCCCGAGGGCCTGCTGAACTACCTCTCCCTCCTCGGCTGGTCCTTCTCCGAGGACCAGGACCTCTTCACCATCGACGAGATGGTCGCGAAGTTCGAGATCGAGGACGTCAACGCCAACCCGGCGCGCTTCGACCTCAAGAAGTGCGAGGCGATCAACGCCGACCACATCCGCATGCTCGACGTGAAGGACTTCACCGAGCGCTGCGCCCCCTGGCTGCGGGCCCCCTTCGCGCCCTGGGACGAGGCCGACTTCGACCAGGCGGTCTTCGACGCGATCGCGCCGCACGCCCAGAGCCGCCTGAAGGTCCTCTCCGAGATCACCGACAACGTCGACTTCCTCTTCCTGAAGGAGCCGGTCTTCGACGAGGCGTCCTGGACCAAGGCGATGGGCAAGGGCGACCCGGTGGCCCTGCTCACCACCGCCCGCGACAGGCTGGAGACCGCGGACTGGTCGAGCCCCGACTCCCTCAAGGAGGCCGTCCTGGCCGCCGGCGAGGAGCACGGCCTCAAGCTCGGCAAGGCCCAGGCCCCGGTCCGCGTCGCCGTCACCGGCCGCACGGTCGGCCTGCCCCTCTTCGAGTCCCTCGAGATCCTCGGCAAGGACCGCACCCTGGCCCGCATCGACGCGGCCCTGAAGAAGCTGGCCGCGTAAGCACCCGCACCCGGAAAGAGGGGCGCCGACCACACCGGTCGGCGCCCCTCGCTCGTTCCCCGGGAAGCGTCCGAACCCCGGGGAGGGAACCATGAACACATCGGCACGCCGGCCGCACATGCGGGTGAGCGAATTCGAGGAGCTGGCCCGCTGCGCGTACAGCGCCGCCGAGAAGCTGCGCCTGGAGTTCCTCGGCGGACGGCTGGGGGCCGGGCCCCGGCCGGACGGGAACCGCAGCACGACGCTCGGGTGGCTCCAGCGGCTGTGCCAGGAGCACCGCCCCGAGCTGTCGCTCCACCCTTCGCGGGGCCTCAAGGTCGAGGCGCGGGGAGACGCGGCGTCCTGGCGGAACGGGACGCTTTCGTGGGGGACGGGGAGTGGTCCGACCCCGGACCGGTCCTGATGGCCGTCGAGGTGACGGCGTACGACGCGGACGCCGACCGCCGGGACCGGGACGAGAAGCCCCGCGCGTACGCCGAGGCGGGCATCCCCGTGTACCTGCTGATCGACCGCTGCAGCCGTGAGATCACGGCCTTCTCCGAGCCGGACGGCCCGCGGTACGAGCGGATGCGGATCGCCCCGTTCGGCAGGACGATCGCCCTCCCCGACCCCGTGAACCTCACCCTCGACGCCGAGCCCCTGAAGAACTGGGTCTCCTGAGCCCGCCCCGCGGGTAACGTGCGGGGCATGCCGATACGTGCGGTTCTCTGGGACGTCGACGACACGCTCTTCGATTACGCGAGCGCCGACCGCGCGGGAATGCAGGCGCACCTCCTCGCCGAGGGCCTGGCCGACGGGTATCCCTCCGTCGACCGGGCCCTCACGCGCTGGAAGGAGCTCACCGCGCTGCACTGGCGGCGGTTCGAGCAGGGCGGCATCTCCTTCGAGGCGCAGCGCCGCGACCGCGTGCGGGACTTCCTCGGTGCGCCGGAGATGGACGACGACGATGCCGACGCCTGGTTCGGGCGGTACCTCGCGCACTACGAGGCCGCCTGGGAGCTCTTCCCGGACACCCTGCCGGTCCTGGAGCTGCTCGCGGCGGACTACCGGCACGCGGTGCTCTCGAACTCCTCCGTGCACAACCAGGACCGAAAGCTGCGCGTCCTGGGCGTGCGCGACCGCTTCGAGGCGCTGGTGTGCGCGGCCGACCTCGGGGTCGCCAAGCCCGCGCCGGGGGCCTTCCACGCCGCCTGTGAGGCCCTCGGGCTGCCGCCCGCCGAGGTGGCGTACGTGGGCGACCAGCCCGACATCGACGCCGGTGGGGCCGTGGCGGCGGGCCTCACCGGCATCTGGCTGGACCGCCGGGGACTGGGCGGCCGGCCCGAGCTGGTGCGGATCACCGGCCTGAACCAGCTCCCCGGGCTGCTGCGCGGCGATACGCGTTTTGGAGCGCCGGACACCTTCGGGTAATGTTCTTTCTGCGCCGCCCGAGAGGGCCGAAAGGCCCGGCCGGGAAGCGCAAGCCGAACAAAATCCCCGTAGGGGGTTGCGTTTTGGTGGCCTATGGTGTAATTGGCAGCACGACTGATTCTGGTTCAGTTAGTCTAGGTTCGAGTCCTGGTAGGCCAGCAAGAGATCATCTTTTGCGTCATCGCACGTCGAAGCACGTCTCTTGAATTGCAGTGCCAGCCCCCGTTGTGTAGCGGCCTAGCACGCCGCCCTCTCAAGGCGGTAGCGCCGGTTCGAATCCGGTCGGGGGTACAGATCCTTGCACTCCACCACCTTCGGGTCGCTCCCGGATGCGGTGATGATGAGGATCGCTAGGGCCCCCGTTGTGTAGCGGCCTAGCACGCCGCCCTCTCAAGGCGGTAGCGCCGGTTCGAATCCGGTCGGGGGTACTGGTAGACCGGTCTCGATTGGTCTACACCACCATGGCCTATGGTGTAATTGGCAGCACGACTGATTCTGGTTCAGTTAGTCTAGGTTCGAGTCCTGGTAGGCCAGCGCAGTTGAGCAGTCGAACTGCACACTCTGCTGAAAAGCAGGCGAGCCCCCGTTGTGTAGCGGCCTAGCACGCCGCCCTCTCAAGGCGGTAGCGCCGGTTCGAATCCGGTCGGGGGTACCACAGGAAAGGCCCTTCACCTCGGTGAAGGGCCTTTTTGCGCATCCTCCACCGATCCCGGCCTCACAAGAGAAGAGAGTGTGCAGGCCCGCTGCCTGCCGCCGGCGGCGCTGGCGACGACAGGCGCGGGGGAGAGGGTCAGCTCGTACGCCGCAGGGCCTCGCTGAGGCGCGCGGCGGCGTCGATGACGGCCTGGGCGTGCATCCGGCCCGGGTGGCGCGTCAGGCGCTCGATCGGCCCGGAGACCGACACGGAGGCCACCACGCGGTTCGACGGGCCGCGTACGGGCGCGGAGACCGAGGCCACGCCCGGCTCCCGCTCACCGATCGACTGGGCCCAGCCGCGACGCCGTACGCCCGAGAGCGCGGTCGCGGTGAAGCGCGCCCCCTGGAGGCCGCGGTGCAGCCGCTCCGGCTCCTCCCAGGCCATCAGGATCTGCGCGGAGGAGCCCGCCTTCATCGGGAGCGTGGAGCCCACCGGGACGGTGTCCCGCAGGCCCGAGAGCCGCTCGGCGGCGGCCACGCAGATCCGCATGTCGCCCTGCCGGCGATAGAGCTGGGCGCTCTCGCCCGTCACATCGCGCAGGTGCGTGAGCACCGGGCCCGCCGAGGCCAGCAGCCGGTCCTCGCCGGCCGCAGCGGCGAGCTCCGCCAGCCGCGGTCCGAGGATGAACCGTCCCTGCATGTCCCTCGCCACCATCCGGTGGTGTTCCAGAGCCACCGCAAGCCGGTGCGCCGTGGGGCGCGCGAGCCCGGTCGCTCCGACCAGCCCGGCGAGGGTGGCCGGACCGGACTCCAGAGCGCTCAATACCAGAGCCGCCTTGTCGAGAACGCCGACGCCGCTAGAGTTGTCCATGCAACGATACTCGCGTCTCACACTGTGAAACGCAAGTTCAATTTTCCGCGGAAGTCGCCACTCTTGGTCCGAGGCCCTGGACCGGGGCCCGTGTACCGCCCGGTACGAGGGACACGAGCGGCGCGCAATCAGACGAGTTGGGCCGGCGAAGCCGCCGGCCGGAGGGACAGCGATGGGACGGACACTCGCGGAGAAGGTCTGGGACGACCACGTCGTCAAGCGCGTGGAAGGCGAGCCGGACCTCCTCTTCATCGATCTGCATCTGCTGCACGAGGTGACCAGCCCGCAGGCCTTCGACGGCCTCCGCAAGGCCGGCCGCACGGTGCGCCGTACGGACCTCACCCTCGCCACCGAGGACCACAACACCCCCACGCTGGACATCGACAAGCCCATCGCCGACCCGGTCTCGCGCACCCAGCTGGAGACGCTGCGCAAGAACTGCGCGGATTTCGGCGTCCGGCTGCACCCGCTGGGCGACGTCGAGCAGGGCGTCGTCCACGTGGTGGGACCGCAGTTGGGACTGACCCAGCCGGGCACCACCGTGGTCTGCGGTGACTCGCACACCTCCACCCACGGCGCCTTCGGCGCGCTGGCCTTCGGCATCGGCACCAGCCAGGTCGAGCACGTGCTGGCCACCCAGACGCTGCCGCTGTCGCCCTTCAGGACGATGGCCGTCACCGTCGAGGGCGAGCTGCCCGACGGCGTCACCGCCAAGGACCTGATCCTCGCCATCATCGCGAAGATCGGCACCGGCGGCGGCCAGGGCTACGTCATCGAGTACCGCGGCTCCGCCATCGAGAAACTGTCGATGGAAGCCCGCATGACCATCTGCAACATGTCCATCGAGGCGGGCGCCCGGGCCGGCATGATCGCCCCCGACCAGACCACCTTCGACTACCTCGAGGGCCGCGACCACGCCCCCAAGGGCGCGGACTGGGACGCGGCGGTCGAGTACTGGAAGACGCTGCGCACCGACGACGACGCGGTCTTCGACCACGAGGTCGTCATTAACGCCTCCGAGCTGGCGCCGTTCGTCACCTGGGGCACCAACCCCGGCCAGGGCGCGCCGCTGTCCGAGCGGGTCCCGGACCCGGCGTCCTACGAGGACGCTTCGGAGCGGTACGCCGCCGAAAAGGCCCTGGAATACATGGGGTTGACGGCCGGTCAGCCGCTGCGCGACATCAAGGTGGACACCGTCTTCGTAGGTTCGTGCACCAACGGCCGCATCGAGGACCTGCGCTCCGCGGCCTCCATCCTGGACGGCCGCAAGGTCGCCGACGGCGTGCGCATGCTGATCGTCCCCGGGTCCGTCCGGGTGGCGCTGCAGGCCGTCGAGGAGGGCCTGGACAAGGTCTTCACCGCGGCCGGCGCCGAGTGGCGGCACGCGGGCTGCTCCATGTGCCTGGGCATGAACCCGGACCAGCTGGCCCCGGGCGAGCGCTCCGCCTCCACCTCCAACCGCAACTTCGAGGGCCGGCAGGGCAAGGGTGGCCGCACCCACCTGGTCTCGCCCCAGGTCGCCGCCGCCACGGCGGTTCTCGGCCACCTGGCGTCCCCGGCCGACCTGTCCGACGCCGCCGTCCCCGCGCCCGCTGGAGTCTGAGAACGATGGAAGCTTTCACCACCCACACCGGCCGGGCCGTCCCGCTGCGCCGCAGCAACGTGGACACCGACCAGATCATCCCCGCCCACTGGCTGAAGAAGGTCACCCGGGACGGCTTCGAGGACGGCCTCTTCGAGGCCTGGCGCAAGCAGCCCGACTTCGTGCTCAACCAGGAGGCGTACCAGGGCGCCACCGTCCTGGTCGCGGGCCCGGACTTCGGTACCGGCTCCTCCCGCGAGCACGCCGTGTGGGCGCTGCAGAACTACGGCTTCAAGGCCGTCATCTCCTCGCGTTTCGCCGACATCTTCCGCGGCAACTCCCTCAAGAACGGCCTGCTGACGGTCGTTCTGCCGCAGGAGACCGTCGAGGCGCTCCAGCAGCTGGCCGAGGCGGACCCCGCCGCCGAGGTGACCGTCGACCTGGTGAACCGCGAGGTCCGGGCCGAGGGCGTCAAGGCCGGCTTCGAGCTGGACGAGAACGCGCGTTGGCGGCTGCTGGAGGGGCTGGACGACATCAGCCTCACCCTCCGAGAGGAGGAGGCCATCGCCGCGTACGAGGCGAAGCGCCCGGCCTTCAAGCCGCAGACGGTAGTGGCCTGACCTCGGGATTTTCTGGCTGAAAGACATCTTGCATACGATGCGCTCCTTGCTACTTGGCAAGGGGCGCTTCGTCTTGTTGAGTGGCGTGTTGAGGCCCCGTGAAGCGACAACTCACCGCAGATGGCACAATTAGCGCATGGAACGCGACGGCCAACTGGAGCTCTACGGTCTTGTCGCCGACCGCCTCAAGGCCGCACACACACGCGTGCGGACACTGCAAGTCCCGGAGGGCGTACGGATGGCGCTGACCCGGAAGCTGCTCGTCATCACGGCTGCGGCAAAACACGATCTGGCCGGCGCGGCACGGCGTCTGGAGCGGTTCATGAACGACCTCGACGAAGGCCGTTATCCCGAAGACGTGGATGCCGACGGAACTCCGTGACGGTCGAGTTCGTTGCGGCACAAGGGTGATTAGCCCGTTTCGTGTTTGATTTGCGGTATATATCTGCCTAACGTGCGAAAAAGCTTGGACACATTCGTTCCAGCAATGTCTCCGAAGGGGAAGACGTGAACAAGGCGCAGCTCGTAGAAGCCATTCAGGAGAAGCTCGGCGGACGCCAGAACGCGGCCGACGCGGTCGACGCGGTCCTGGACGCCATCGTCCGTGCCGTGGTCGGCGGCGACCGCGTGTCGGTCACCGGTTTCGGTTCGTTCGAGAAGGTCGACCGCCCGGCGCGTTACGCCCGTAACCCGCAGACGGGTGAGCGGGTCCGCGTGAAGAAGACCTCCGTGCCGCGTTTCCGCGCCGGACAGGGCTTCAAGGACCTCGTCAGCGGCTCCAAGAAGCTCCCCAAGAACGACGTGGCCGTCAAGAAGGCCCCGAAGGGCAGCCTCCAGGGCGGCTCTTCCACCCGCACCACCGCCAAGGCCGCGGCCAAGAAGGCCACCGCCAAGAAGTCGGCGGCGAAGAAGACCACCACGGCCGCCGCGAAGAAGGCCACCACCGCCAAGAAGGCGACGCCGGCGAAGAAGACCACCACGGCGAAGAAGGCGACCACCGCCAAGAAGGCCACCCCGGCGAAGAAGACCACCGCCACCGCCAAGAAGGCCACCCCGGCCAAGAAGGCGAGCACGGCGAAGAAGACCGCCACCGCCAAGAAGACCGCGCCGGCCAAGAAGACCACCGCGAAGAAGGCCCCGGCGAAGAAGACCACCGCCCGCAAGACCACCGCCAAGAAGACCACCGCGCGCAAGCGCTGACCGTCCGGCGGACCCTCGCGACGGGCCGGGCTCCCCCGAGGAGCCCGGCCCGCGGTGCGTTGTCCGCGCCCCGCCCGATTAGGCTCTGACCATGCAGGCCACCGCATACACCTACGACGCCGACAGCCGCACGGGCAGCGTGCTGCTCGACGACGGCACCCCGCTGCCCTTCGACACCGCCGCCTTCGACGCCGGCGGCCTGCGGCTGCTCCGCCCGGGCCAGCGCGTCCGCATCGACGTGACCGGCGACGGCGAGAACCGCCGGATCACGCTCATCACCCTCCAGACGTTCTGACAGGCGTGCCGGCAGACGTGCTGAGAGACATTCCGAGAGACGTTCCGGGCGCCCGGCGGACCTCCTGAGGGCCCGGCGGCCCTCCTGAGTGCAGGCCAGGGATGCTGAGAAGCGCCCGGCAGCGCTCCTGAGAGCCCGGTGCGGCCCTTCCAGCCCTGGTACGGCCCCTTCCGGCCCGGTACGGCCCCTGCAAGTCCCGGTACGGCCCTTCGCCCCACATCGGCCCCGATTCAGGCCCCCGAAGCCCCCAGCGCCCCCGGAGCCCCCAGCGCCGCGATCCCCGCCGATATCGCCGCCGTGTGCCGGGCCGTCCGCGGCCCCACACCCAATTCCAGCGCCACCCGCAGATCCTCCGGAGTGTCCACGTCCTGCCGCACCGACGGCACACCGGACAGGACGATCTCCCGGGCACCCGAAGCCGAGTGCCGCGCCCGGGAGGCACCACCGAATGCCGGTGCCAATTCCGCACCCGGCGCCGCCGTCAGCAGCGTCGTACCGATTTCCGCCGCATCCGCGAGAAATGCACGGGGAAATTGCGCGGCCGCCGCCAGCACCCGTTCCAGTTCCGCCGGCCGCAGCGCGGGAAGGTCGGCGTTCAGCGCCGCCACCGGCGCAGCCGGCCGTACGGCCCGCACGGCACGCGCCCCGTACGCGATCGCGGGATTCAGCCCCGCCGCCGGTACATCGGCCACAATGCGCGCACCCAGCTCCGCCAGCTGCGAACCGGCCAGCGGATCATCCGTGACAACCGCCACATCCCGCACCACCGGGCACTCCAGCGCCGCGCCCACCGTGTCCAGCGCGAACGCCAGCGCCAGCCGGGGCCGGAAGCGGGCGTCCGCCGCGGCGGACAGCCTGCTCTTGGCCCGCACCAGCGGTTTCAGGGGCACCACCAGGCTCCACACCGCGTCCGCTCCTTCTTCTCGCATCGGCAGCATTGTCACCTGCCGCCGCCGCCCGCAGCAGGACGCGGGGATACGGTGTCCTCGACAGACCGGGTACCGGGGGCGACACTTGTGCGGCTGCCGGGTCGCCGCAGCTCAGCAGGTCCCATAAGGAGGGTGTCCGAGTGTCCCGCCACAGAATCGGCTTCTGGTACCGCCTCGCAGCGGTCATCGCAAAACCGCCGCTCGTGGTTCTGTTCAAGCGGGACTGGCAGGGAATGGAGAACATTCCGGCCGAGGGCGGATTCATCACCGCGGTCAACCACAACTCGTATCTCGACCCGCTCTCCTACGCGCACTACCAGTACAACAGCGGACGGGTCCCGCGATTCCTCGCCAAGGCCGCCCTCTTCAAGGGCGGCTTCGTCGGCGCGGTCATGCGCGGCACGGGCCAGATCCCGGTCTACCGCGAGTCCACCGACGCGGCCACCGCCTTCCGGGCCGCCGTGGACGCCATCAACCGCGGCGAATGCGTCGCCTTCTACCCCGAGGGCACCCTCACCCGCGACCCCGACATGTGGCCCATGCAGGGCAAGACCGGTGCCGCGCGCGTCGCGCTGCTCACCAAGGCACCCGTCATCCCCGTCGCCCAGTGGGGCGCCAACGAGGCGATGCCGCCGTACGCCAAGGAGAAGAAGCTCCGGCTCTTCCCGCGCAAGACCCTCCGCGTGAAGGCGGGCCCGCCGGTGGACCTCTCCGAGTTCTACGGCCAGGAGCCCACCGCCGAGGTACTGCGCGAGGTCACCGACCGCATCATGCGCGCGGTGACCGACATCCTGGCCGAGGTCCGCGACGAGCCCGCGCCGGCCGAGCCGTACGACCACCGCAAGGCCCGCGCCGAACAGCGCCGCAAGACCCAGCAGATGCAGCAGAGGGACACGCCGCCCGGCCGTACTCAGGAGGATGAAGGCAAGTGACGCGCTGCGCCGTCTACGGCACGGGGTCGTGGGGCACCGCATTCGCGATGGTGCTGGCCGACGCGGGCTGCGAGGTGACCCTGTGGGGCCGCCGCGCGGAGCTCGCCGAGGCCATCAACACGACCCGCACCAACCCGGACTACCTGCCGGGCGTGGAGCTGCCGCAGACCGTACGGGCCACCACCGACCCCGCCGAGGCCGCGGCGGGCGCGGAGTTCACCGTGCTGGCCGTGCCGTCGCAGACGCTGCGCGGCAACCTCGCCGAGTGGGCGCCGCTGCTGCCGGCCGACACCGTGCTGGTGTCCCTGATGAAGGGCATCGAGCTCGGTACGGCCAAGCGGATGAGCGAGGTCATCGAAGAGGTCGCGAAGGTGCCCGCCGAGCGGGTGGCGGTGCTCACCGGCCCGAACCTCGCCAAGGAGATCGCGGCCCGGCAGCCGGCCGCCGCGGTCGTGGCGTGCGCCGACGAGGCCGTCGCCACCCGGCTGCAGGCCGCGTGCCACACCCCGTACTTCCGTCCGTACACCAACACCGATGTGGTGGGGGCGGAGCTGGGCGGCGCGGTGAAGAACGTCATCGGCCTGGCGGTGGGCATCGCGGGCGGCATGGGGCTGGGCGACAACGCCAAGGCGTCGCTCATCACGCGCGGCCTCGCGGAGACCACGCGGCTGGGGCTGGCGCTGGGTGCGGACCCGGCCACGTTCGCGGGGCTGGCGGGCATGGGCGACCTGGTCGCCACCTGTTCCTCGCCGCTGTCGCGGAACAACACCTTCGGTCACAACCTCGGCCGGGGCATGAGCCTGGAGGAGACCATCGCGGTCACCAAGCAGACGGCGGAGGGCGTGAAGTCCTGCGAGTCGGTGCTGGACCTGGCCCGGCGGCACGGTGTGGAGATGCCCATCACCGAGACGGTGGTGAACATCGTCCATGACGCCAAGCCGCCGCTGGTGGCGCTGAAGGAACTGATGTCGCGGTCGGCCAAGTCGGAGCGGCACTGAACGACGGTTGTCCACAGGCCCCGACGGCCACGGTCCGTGAGCGCTACTTTGCGGGTATGCGTGGCGGAGGTGGGGGAGGGGCCTTTGTCATGGGGGCGGGAGTTCTCCCGTTGGTTTGGGGAGAGGGAGGGGCCCTGCCCAGGAACGCGGGGTCTTGGCCCGGAGAAGCGCCCCACGCCCCCCAAGTCGTTCGCTTCGGCCGTACCAACAGGTAGTCTCGTCGCGATATGAGCAGCGAGACCTCCACCCAGAAGCCCCGCGTCGCCGTCGTGTTCGGCGGCCGCAGCTCCGAGCACGCCATCTCCGTGGTCACCGCGGGTGCCGTCCTGAGCGCCATCGACCGCGAGAAGTACGACGTGCTGCCGATCGGCATCACGACGGACGGCCGCTGGGCGCTGACCGCCGACGCGCCGGAGCGGATGGCCATCGCGGACCGGAAGCTGCCGAGCGTGGCGGAGCTGGCCGAGTCCACCGACGGCGCCGTGGTCCTGCCGGTCGACCCCACCAGCCGCGAGGTCGTCTACAGCGAGCCCGGCCAGGTCCCGAAGGTGCTCGGCGACGTCGACGTGGTCTTCCCCGTGCTGCACGGCCCCTACGGCGAGGACGGCACCCTCCAGGGCCTCCTGGAGCTCTCCGGCGTGCCCTACGTGGGCTCCGGCGTGCTCGCCTCGGCCGTCGGCCAGGACAAGGACTACATGAAGCGGGTCTTCGCCTCCTTCGGGCTGCCGGTCGGCCCGTACGAGGTCATCCGCCCGCGCGAGTGGGAGCAGGACCCCGCCGCGGCGCGCAAGAAGATCGTGGACTTCGCCGGTGAGCACGGCTGGCCGCTGTTCGTGAAGCCCGCCCGGGCCGGTTCCTCCATGGGCATCTCCAAGGTGGACGACCTCGCCGGGCTGGACGAGGCCGTCGAGGAGGCCCGCCGCCACGACCCGAAGATCATCGTGGAGGCGCTGCTGCGCGGCCGCGAGATCGAGTGCGGCGTGCTGGAGTTCGAGGACGGTCCGCGCGCCAGCGTGCCCGCCGAGATCCCGCCGGTCACCGCGCACGACTTCTACGACTTCGAGGCCAAGTACATCGACTCGGCCGCCGGACTGGTGCCCGCGCCGCTCACCGAGGAGCAGACCGCACGCGTCCAGGAGCTGGCCGTGGCCGCGTTCGAGGCGGCGTCCTGCGAGGGCCTGGTGCGGGCCGACTTCTTCCTGCAGGAGAACGGCGAGTTCGTCATCAACGAGATCAACACCCTGCCCGGCTTCACGCCCATCTCGATGTACCCGCGGATGTGGCAGGAGTCCGGCGTGAGCTACGCCGAGCTGGTGGACCGGCTCATCCAGGCGGCGCTGCGCCGCTCCACGGGCCTGCGCTGAGCCCCGGACGCCGCCGGCCGGGGCGTGCTACACGACCCCGACCGGCACCGTCTTCCGTACGGCCGGTGCCAGGTCGGGGAGCACGTTCACCTCGGGCGCGTACGTGCCCGGCACGGTCACCTCGACGTACGCGCGGCGCAGCACGGTCGTGAAGCGGTAGCCGTCGTCCTGCTTCTCGAAGACCCACTCGACGCCGTTGATTTTCGCGGCGTCCTGCATCGGGTTGTAATGTTCATTACCGCGTTGCAGCACGTCGGGCTTCGGTACGCCGCACCGCAGGCGCACGGCGGGCGTCCCCCACACCGCGGTGAAGTCCGAGACGGGATCGGCGGTCCGGCGCTTCAGACCGTTCACCGTGCTGGGCAGCTTCCCGTGCAGTGCCCGGCAGAGCCGTGCCTGTTCCCCCTTCGGGGCGGGAACCGCCACGCTCGCCGAATCGTCGGACGGGGCACAGCCCACCGCGGTGATCAGCACGGCGAGCAGGGGCAGAGCGAGCGACCGGCGGGGCGAGGATTTCACCCGGCCGAGCATACGGGGGACTAGATATGGACGACCGGGCAGGTCAGGGTGCGCGTGATGCCGTCCACCTGCTGGACTTTGGCGACCACCATGCGACCCAGATCATCGACCGTGTCAGCCTGGGCACGCACGATCACGTCATACGGACCGGTCACGTCCTCGGCCTGGATGACCCCGGGCAGCTTGGCGATCACTTCGGCGACCGCGGAGGCCTTGCCGACCTCGGTCTGGATCAGGATGTAGGCCTGTACCACGGGACCTCCAGGGCGGCTTCGAGGATCATGTGGGAAGAAGGGACGCCACGGTACCGCGTCGCCGAGCGGAGCGGGGAGACCCGCGCGGCCGACGCGGCGAACAGTTCGCTGCGGCCGGCGCGGAACGCGTCATCCGGAGAGCGGCCGTCCGGTAAGGCGGTGGCGGCCGTGCGCGACGCGTCAGTGGAGTACGGAAGGTCCGTACGCATGGGAAGGGCAACAGCATGAAGGGCACCGTGGGCGAGTTGGGGGAGTTCGGCCTCATCAGAGAGCTGACCTCGCGGCTCACCTCCACCCCGGCCGTACGCATCGGCCCCGGCGACGACGCCGCCGTGGTCACCGCGCCGGACCGCCGGGTCGTGGCCAGTACGGACGTACTTCTCGAAGGGCGGCACTTCCGCCGCGACTGGTCCACCGCCTACGACGTCGGCCGCAAGGCCGCGGCGCAGAACCTCGCCGACATCGCCGCCATGGGTGCCGTGCCCACCGCCATCCTGCTCGGCCTCGTGGTGCCCGCCGAACTCCCCGCCACCTGGGCCACCGAACTGATGGACGGACTGCGGGACGAGTGCCAGGTCGCGGGCGCCGCCGTGGTCGGCGGCGACGTGGTGCGCGGCGAGGTCATCACCGTCGCCATCACCGCCCTCGGCGACCTGCGCAACGTCGAGCCGGTCACCCGGGGCGGCGCCCAGCCCGGCGACGTCGTCGCGGTCACCGGCTGGCTCGGCTGGTCGGCCGCCGGCCACGCCGTCCTGACCCGCGGCTTCCGCTCCCCGCGCGCCTTCGTGGAGGCGCACCGCAGGCCGGAGCCCCCGTACCACGCGGGTCCCGCGGCCGCCGGGCTCGGCGCCACGGCCATGACCGACGTCAGTGACGGCCTGGTCGCCGACCTCGGGCACATCGCCGAGGCCAGCAAGGTCCGCATCGACCTGCAGTCCCAGAAGATCGACGTGCCCTCGCAGATGGCCGACATCGGTACGGCCTGCGGCGTGGACCCGCTGCAGTGGGTGCTCAGCGGCGGCGAGGACCACGCGATCGTGGCGACCTTCCCGCCGGACGTGAAGCTGCCGGCCCGCTGGAAGGTCATCGGCGAGGTGCTGAACCCCTCCGCGCTGCCCCAGGTCACGGTCGACGGCGCGCCCTGGACGAAGGGCGGCTGGGACCACTTCGGGGACGACGACGTCGTCGGCTGACCGCCGTCGGTGCGCGTCACCCCGCGTCGATTAGATTCGGGGCATGCACACACCACCACGCGTCCTGACCGTCGCCGGCTCCGACTCCGGCGGCGGCGCGGGCATCCAGGCGGACCTGAAGACGATGCTCGCGCTCGGTACGCACGGCATGAGCGTGCTGACCGCCGTCACGGCCCAGAACTCCCTGGGCGTGCAGGGCGCCTGGGACCTGCCCGTGGAGGCCGTGCGCGCCCAGTTCCGCAGCGTCGTGGACGACATCGGCGTGCAGGCGGTCAAGACCGGGATGCTCTCCTCACCGGAGCTCGTGGAGACCGTCGCGGCGCTGCTCGCCGAGCTCACCGCGCCCGTCGTCGTCGACCCGGTGGGCGTCTCCAAGCACGGGGACGCGCTGCTCGCCGCGACGGCCCTGGACGCGGTCCGTACGAAGCTGCTGCCGACCGCGACCGTCGCCACCCCCAACCTCGACGAGGTGGCCCAGCTCACGGGCGTACAGGTGCACGAGGAGGCCGACATGCGGCGGGCGGCCGCCGCGGTGCTGGAGTTCGGCCCGCGCTGGGCCCTGATCAAGGGCGGGCATCTGTCGGGCGACGCGGTGGACCTGCTCACCGACGGTGATCAGGAACACTGGTTGCGTGCCCCGCGCCACGACAACCGCCACACGCACGGCACGGGCTGCACGCTCGCCAGCGCGATCGCCGCGCGGCTGGCGCACGGCGACACCGTCCCGGCGGCCGTGGCGGCGGCGAAGGAGTACGTCACGGGCGCCATCGAGGCCGGGTTCCGGCTGGGCGCGGGGATCGGGCCCGTGGACCACGGCTGGCGGCTGCGCTGAGCGCCGAGGGCTTACGGGAGGCGCCTGCGCACCGGTGCGGGCGCCCCGTACGGGCAGCGCACGAGCCGCGGGACCGGCAGAACAGCGCCGGGACAACAGAAAGCCGGCCCACCCTGAGGTGGACCGGCTTCAAGGCAACCGGCAGGCTGCGCCACGACGTAACGTCAGCGCGCGACCTTGCCGGCCTTGATGCACGAGGTGCAGACGTTGAGCCGCTTCGGCGTGCGCCCGATCACAGCGCGCACCGTCTGGATGTTGGGGTTCCAACGACGGTTGGTGCGGCGGTGCGAGTGAGAAACGCTCTTGCCGAAGCCCGGCCCCTTGCCGCAGACGTCGCAGTTGGCAGCCACGGGTCACTCCAAAGACTTCAGATGCACTTACGGTAATTCCCAGCGCGCCGAGTGCATTGAACGACAAGCGGTGCCGGGAGGGAAATGGCCCGATTCGCATCGGGCAACCGGAGCAGCATACAACGACCGCTCCCGCCCTACGAAACTACCATGACCGCCCGGGGCCCCGCCCCGAGCACCCGCCCCGTCCGCGGCTACCCTGCGGTGCACGGCCCCGACCGAGGAGGACATCCGTGCCGCACACGCTCGACGCCGCCGCGGTACGCGCATGGTGCGGGCTGGCCCTGGAGGCACTCGGCCGGGACCGCGAGCGGATCGACGCGATCAACGTCTATCCCGTCGCGGACGGTGACACCGGCACGAACCTCTATCTGACCATGGAGTCGGCGGCCCGCGCCGTGGACGCCGCCTTCGACGGGCACGGGGCCTCCGGCACGGTGCCCGGCCTCGCCGACGCCATCGGCGCCATGGCGCACGGCGCGCTCATCGGGGCCCGCGGCAACTCCGGCACGATCCTCGCGCAGCTGCTGCGCGGCATGACGGAGGTACTGGCGGCGGCCCCCGAGGCACAGCGGACGGCGCTCCCCGAGGCGCCGGACGCGACGGCCCCCGAAGCGCAGCGTGCGCCGGCCCCTGAGGCGCAGGACACGACGGCCCCCGATGCGCGGCCCGATACGGCCCCCGAAGCGCAGCACGGGACGGCCGATGCGCTCGGGCGGGCGTTGCGGCGGGCCGCGGCGTCCACGTACGAGGCGGTCGCGCACCCCGTGGAGGGCACGGTCCTCACGGTGGCGACGGCCGCGGCGGACGCCGCCGAGGGCGCGGTCCCGGGCGGCGACGTGGTGGCGGTGGCGCGCGCCGCCCACGAGGGCGCCAGGAAGGCGCTGGAGGCCACTCCTGGGCAGCTGGCGGTGCTCGGCAGGGCCGGCGTGGTCGACGCGGGCGGCTGCGGCCTGGTCGCCGTCCTCGGGGCGCTCGCCGACGCGCTCTCCGGGGAGCGCACGGCCGCGGTCGGCGGCGTACGGATCGCGGTGGGTGCGCCCGCTTCCGAGGCCGGTACCGACCCCGTCGCGGTCGTCGCCGAGGCGGGCGGCTGCGGGCCCGGGGAGCACGCCGCCGCCGACGGCCCCGCCTTCGAGGTGATCTACCTCCTGGAGGCCGCCGACGAGGCCGTGGCCCGGCTCCGCGCCCGGCTGGACGGGCTCGGCGACTCCCTGGTCGTGGTCGGCGGGGACGGCCTGTTCCACGTCCACGTGCACGTGGACGACGCGGGCGCGGCCGTCGAGGCGGGCATCGAGGCGGGCCGCCCGTACCGGATCCGCATCACGCACTTCGCGGGCGCCGAGGCCGCCCGGGGCCCGGCACCGGAGCGCGTGGAGCGCGCCGTCGTCGTGGTCGTGCCCGGCGACGGGCTGGCCGGGCTGTGCACGGAGGCCGGCGCGCGCGTGGTCTCCGTACGCCCCGGGGAGCCGCCTGCCAGCGGCGAGCTGGTCCAGGCGATCCGGCAGGCGCACGCCCGCGAGGTGGTGCTGCTGCCGAACGACGCCGAGCTGCGGCACACGGCCGCCGCGGCGGCCGGGCAGGCCCGGGCCGAGGGCGTACGCGTCGCCGTGATCCCCACGCGCGCAGCCGTCCAGGGCATCGCGGCGCTGGCCGTCCACGAGCCCGGCCGCACGTTCGACGAGGACGTGGTGGCCATGACCTCGGCGGCGGGCGCCACCCGGTACGGCGAGCTGGCGGTCGCCGAGCGGCAGTCCTGGACCACGGTCGGGGTCTGCCAGGCCGGTGACGTACTGGGCCTGGTGGACGGCGACGTGGCGGTGATCGGCGCGGACCCGGCGGCCGTCGCGGCCGACGTGCTGGACCGGATGCTCTCGGCCGGCGGCGAGATGGTCACCCTCGTACCGGGCACCGGCTTCCCCCAGGACCTGGCCGACCGCCTCGAACGCCACGTGCGCGAGCACCACCTGGCCGTGGACACGGTGGTGTACGAGGGCGGTCAGCAGTCACCGCTGCTGCTCATCGGCGTGGAGTAGGGCGGCGGCCGGCCGGTCGCCGGTCCTGCCGCCGCTTGTCAGTGGCGTGGTGTGCAATGGACCCGTGCTGGATGAACCCCTGAAGAAGATCCTCGGCGGCACCACCGCGAAGGTGCTGGCCGAGCACCTCGGTCTGCACACGGTCGGCGATCTGCTGCACCACTACCCCCGCCGGTACGCCGAGCGCGGCGAGCTGACCACCCTCGCCGACCTCCCGCTGGACGAGCACGTCACGGTCGTCGCGCGGGTCGCCGACGCCCGCGTGCTCACCTTCAACCACGGCCGGGGCCAGCGCCTGGAGGTCACGCTCACCGACGGCAGCGGCCGCCTCCAGCTGGTCTTCTTCGGCAAGGGCATCCACAAGCCGCGGCACGACCTGGTGCCGGGCCGCCGCGCGATGTTCGCCGGCAAGGTCTCGGTGTTCAACCGCAAGCTCCAGCTCGCCCACCCCGAGTACGAACTCCTCGCGGGCGAGGGCGGCGAGGAGGCCGTGGACGCGTTCGCCAACCAGCTGCTGCCGATCTACCCGGCAGCCCAGAAGATGCCGTCCTGGAAGATCGCCAAGGCGGTGGACGCGGTACTGCCCAGTGCGCGCGAGGCGGTCGACCCGCTGCCGCCCGCGCTCCGCGAGGGCCGCGGCCTGGTCCCGCTGCCCGAGGCGCTGCTGAAGATCCACCGGCCCGCCACCAAGGCCGACATCGCCGACGCGCGGGCCCGCCTGAAGTGGGACGAGGCGTTCGTCCTCCAGGTCGCCCTCGCCCGCCGCCGCTTCGCCGAGACCCAGCTGCCCGCCGTGCCCCGCCCGTTGACCCAGGACGGCCTGCTGGACGCCTTCGACGCCCGTCTGCCCTTCACCCTCACCGACGGCCAGCAGAAGGTCAGCCGCGAGATCTTCGACGACCTCGCCACCGACCACCCCATGCACCGCCTCCTCCAGGGCGAGGTCGGCAGCGGAAAGACGATGGTCGCGCTGCGGGCCATGCTCGCCGTGGTGGACTGCGGCGGGCAGGCGGCGATGCTGGCGCCCACCGAGGTGCTGGCGCAGCAGCACCACCGGTCGATCACCGAGATGATGGGGGAGCTGGCCGAGGGCGGGATGCTCGGGGGAGCGGAGCACGGGACGAAGGTCGTGCTGCTCACCGGGTCCATGGGCGCCGCCGCGCGGAAGCAGGCGCTGCTGGACCTGGTCACGGGCGAGGCCGGGATCGTGATCGGCACGCACGCGCTGATCGAGGACAAGGTGCAGTTCCACGACCTGGGCCTGGTCGTGGTGGACGAGCAGCACCGCTTTGGTGTGGAGCAGCGGGACGCGCTGCGCTCCAAGGGCAAGCAGCCGCCGCACCTCCTGGTGATGACGGCGACGCCCATCCCGCGGACGGTCGCGATGACGGTCTTCGGCGATCTGGAGACCTCCGTGCTGGACCAGTTGCCGGCCGGGCGGTCGCCGATCGCCAGCCACGTGGTGCCGGCCAAGGACAAGCCGCACTTCCTCGCGCGCGCCTGGGAGCGGGTGCGCGAGGAGGTGGAGAACGGCCACCAGGCGTACGTGGTGTGCCCGCGGATCGGGGACGAGGCGGAGGACCCCAAGGCGGCGAAGAAGAAGGGCCGGGAGGCCGAGGAGGAGGCCGCGGCGGAGGAGGCCGAGAAGCGGCCGCCGCTGGCCGTGCTGGACGTCGCCGAGCAGCTGGCCAAGGGGCCGCTGGCGGGGCTGCGCGTGGAGGTGCTGCACGGGCGGATGCAGCCGGACGACAAGGACGCCGTGATGCGCCGGTTCGCGGCCGGTGAGGTGGACGTCCTGGTCGCGACGACCGTCATCGAGGTGGGGGTGAACGTTCCGAACGCCACCGCCATGGTGATCATGGACGCGGACCGGTTCGGCGTCTCGCAGCTGCACCAGCTGCGCGGCCGGGTGGGCCGCGGCTCGGCGCCCGGCCTGTGCCTGCTGGTCACGGAGATGTCCGAGGCCAGCCCGGCGCGGGCGCGGCTGGGCGCGGTGGCGAGCACCCTGGACGGCTTCGAGCTGTCCCGGATCGACCTGGAGCAGCGGCGCGAGGGCGATGTGCTGGGGCAGGCGCAGTCCGGGGTCCGCTCCAGCCTGCGGATGCTGGCGGTCATCGAGGACGAGGACGTCATCGAGGCGGCCCGCGAGGAGGCGACGGCCACGGTGGCGGCCGACCCGGAGCTGGCCGGACTGCCCGAGCTGCGGGTGGCGCTGGACGCCCTGCTGGACACCGAGCGGGAGAGCTACCTGGACAAGGGCTGAGCCCGGGGCGCCGCCCGGCCGACGGGGGCCCTTGGCGGGCCGACGGCTGCCCCGGCACGGCCGACCCGGCCGGGCTCGTGGAAAGGTCCCCGCGAGCCGCGCCCGGGAGCCGTGTCCCGGAGCCGCGCCCGCGAGGCGCGCCCGGGCCCCGGCGGAGGAGTCCGGCGGAGCCCGGTGGCGCCCGTAAAACCCGGACCGCGGCCCCGTTGTCGTACCCCCCTGCCAGACTGAATCCGTACGAGCCGGCCCCTGTCTCCACCCTTCGGCGGCCGGTCGTGCGCGGACCAGGGGGGACCGTCTCATGGCATTCCGGCATCTCAATGAACTCCCGCTCGGCGACAAGGTCTTCCGCATCGAGCTCGCCAGCGACGACGACGCGACCGTGACCCTCACCCTCACCGGCTGGCACGAGGAAGCGCCCGAGACGCTCCTCGCCTCCGGTGCCCTCACCCTTCCGCTGGCCGAGGTGCCGGCCCTGCGGATCGCGCTGAACCGCGCCCTGCGCGCCCTCGCGCTCGTCGCCGACGTGGCCGAGCCGATACCGGACCGGGACGTGCTGCGCGAGCTGTTCCCCGGGCACGGCGCCCCCTGGGTGCCGCAGCACGAGGAGGACCTGACCCGCCGGTTCCACGCGGGCGAGACCATCGCGCGGATCGCGGCCCGCTTCGGCCGTACGCCCGATTCGGTACGGACGAAGCTGCGCGAGCTGGGCCACGACCCGCGCCGCCCGGAGTACTGCCCGCCGGACGGCTGCCTGTCCTGGTCGCGGTACGCCTCGCCGGCGCTGGTGGGCGGGGCCGAGGAGGCCGAGGGCAGGTGAGGAGCGGACGCCATATCGTGGTGGGGCGGGACCGCCCGGCCCCGCCCCGCCCATGGGCCGCATGGGCCGCACAGCTGAGGACGAAGATCGTATGACCCGCGTGATCGCCGGCGTGGCCGGCGGCCGGCGCCTGGCCGTGCCGCCGGGCACGGGCACCCGCCCGACCTCCGACCGGGCGCGCGAGGGCCTGTTCTCCACCTGGGAGGCGCTGGACGGCCCGCTCACCGGCGCCCGGGTGCTGGACCTGTACGGCGGATCCGGCGCCGTGGGCCTGGAGGCGCTCTCCCGGGGCGCCGAGGCCGTGCTGCTCGCCGAGGCCGACCCGAAGGCCGCCCGGACGATCCGGGAGAACATCCGCAGCCTCGGGCTGCCCGGCGCGGAATTCCGCGCGGCCAAGGCCGAGCAGGTCGCCGCCGGCCCGGTCGCGGGGGAGCCGTACGACATCGTCTTCCTGGACCCGCCGTACGCCGTCAGCGACGACGATCTTCGCGAGATCCTCCTCACACTCCGTGCCCAGGGCTGGATCACGGGCGATGCGCTCGCCACCGTGGAGCGGAGCACCCGAGGCGGGGAATTCCGCTGGCCCGAGGGTTTCGAGGGCCTGCGGTCCCGCCGCTACGGCGAGGCCACGCTTTGGTACGGTCGCGCCGCTTCGACGTGCGAGGACGACGAGAAGGACGAGCGGACCGCCGCGTCGGCAAGCGAGTCATGACCGGACCGGAGAGCGAGGAACCTGAAGTGCGCCGTGCCGTCTGTCCGGGGTCGTTCGACCCCGTCACCAATGGGCACCTGGACATCATCGAGCGGGCCTCGAAGCTCTACGACGTGGTCCACGTCGCCGTGATGATCAACAAGTCCAAGCAGGGCCTGTTCACGGTCGAGGAGCGGATCGACCTGATCCGCCGGGCGACCGCCGAGTACGGCAACGTCGAGGTCGAGGCCTTCCACGGCCTGCTCGTCGACTTCTGCAAGCAGCGGGACATTCCGGCCATCGTGAAGGGCCTGCGCGCGGTCAGCGACTTCGACTACGAGCTGCAGATGGCCCAGATGAACAACGGCCTCTCCGGCGTCGAGACGCTCTTCGTGCCGACCAACCCCACCTACAGCTTCCTCTCGTCCTCCCTGGTCAAGGAGGTCGCGGCCTGGGGCGGCGACGTCTCCCACCTGGTGCCGGACTTCGTCTTCGAAGCCCTCACCGAGCGCCTGAGGGAGAAGTGACGCCGGAAGCGGCATGAGGCCGTCCGGCTGACGGGGCGTCAGTGGGTGTCGGGGCGAGGGCGGGTGGCCGTACAGTCGGTCCCGTTCCGTCGTTTCATCCCCCAGAGAGTGGCGAGCCCCCAGTGGACGTGCAGAAGAAGCTCGACGAGATCGTCGAGACCGTCGGCCATGCCCGGTCCATGCCCATGTCGGCCTCCTGCGTGGTCAACCGCGCCGAGCTGCTGGCCATGCTCGAAGAGGTGCGGGCCGCGCTCCCGGGGTCGCTCGCGCAGGCGCAGGAGCTGCTCGGCGGGCGGGAGCAGATGGTCGAGGAGGCCCGCGCCGAGGCGGAGCGGATCATCGAGAGCGCGCACGCCCAGCGCGGTTCGCTGATCTCCGACACCGAGATCGCCCGGCAGGCCCAGGAGGAGGCCGACCGCATCCTCGCCGAGGCCCGCCGGGAGGCCGAGGAGATCCGCGCCGAGGCCGACGACTACGTCGACAGCAAGCTCGCGAACTTCGAGGTCGTACTGACCAAGACCATCGGCTCGGTGGACCGCGGCCGCGAGAAGCTGCTGGGCCGCGGCCCGGGCCTGGACCAGGACGGCTACGCGGACGCCGAGGCGCCCGAGCGCAGCGCGGACCCCGAGACGCTGCGGCAGCGGGCCGACGCGTACGTGGACGCCAAGTTCGGCGCCTTCGAGGCCGTGCTGACCAAGACACTGGAGGCGGTCGGGCGCGGCCGCCAGAAGCTGCTGGGGGCCCGGCCCACGGACGAGCTGGGGGCGCAGTTCGCCGCGCACACCGACCCCGCGACGGGGCTGCCGCAGTCCGGCGACGCCGAGTACCTCGCCGACCTCGCGGCCGCCCAGCAGCCCGCCGCGCCCCAGGTGCCCCCGATGCCCGGCACGCCCCCCGAGGCGCAGCCCGGCGGCATGGAGCCCGTGGCGGCCCCGCAGCAGGACTACTACGCTGCGGCCGGGTACGGCCAGGACGCGTACGGCTATCAGCAGCCGCAGCAGTACGCCCAGCAGGACCCCTACGGCTACGGCTGGCAGCAGCAGGCCCCGCAGGCCCACCAGGTCCCGCAGGGCTACGACGCCGGTGCGTACCTCCCGCAGCAGGCCCAGGCCCCGCAGCCGCACGACCAGCAGGCTCAGCAGCCCGCGCACCACCACGGCCAGCAGCCGGCGGCGCTGGACGAGACCAGCCTCTTCGACACCAGCATGATCGACCTGGACCAGCTGCGGCAGTACGAGCAGGGGCGCTGACGGAAGCCGCGCGGGGCGCCGACCGGAGCCTCCGCGGGACCGCCGGCCCGCCCCCGTGGAGGCCGCCGGGCACGGATTGGGTCAATCGCGGCCCGTCCAGTATCCTGGCTGTTCGGTCGCGCATACGTCCGCGATCTGTGCTGCCCGACGACCGCTACGGCGGCGTGGGCGGCTCGTACCGCCGTAGAAAGCAGGAAGCCATCAACGCCCGCCTCGACCACCGCTCCCCTCTCGTGTTCGACACGCGCGAGCTGGGCCGGCGTCCCGGTGCGATGAAGAAGGTCTCCCGCTCCGTCGAGGCCCCCGCGGATCTCGGCAACGAGGTCATCGGGGTGCCCGAGGGTGCGCCGGTCGAACTCGACCTCCGCCTGGAGTCGGTCATGGACGGGGTGCTTGTCACAGGCACCGCCCGTGCATCCGTGAAGGGGGAGTGCGTAAGGTGTCTGGAGCCGGTCGGGCGTGAGCTCGAAGCGGACTTCCAGGAGATGTTCTCCTACCCCGACGCCGACGCCCGGGTCCGTGAAGCGGATCAGGACGACGACGCCGAGGACGAGGAGGACACCCTCTTCCTCGAGGACGACCTGTTCGACCTCGAACCCGTGCTGCGCGATGCGGTGGTGCTCGCACTGCCGATGCAGCCGGTGTGCCAGGACGACTGTCCGGGCCTGTGCTCCGACTGCGGAGCCCGGCTCGCGGACGACCCGGACCACCATCACGACGCCGTCGACATCCGTTGGGCGGCACTGCAGGGACTCGCCGAATCCATCCAGGACGGCGAGAAGGACAACATGGGCGGCGCCGAAGCGGGCGTCGACGAGAAGCAGGAGAAGTAGCCGTGGCTGTTCCGAAGCGGAAGATGTCGCGCAGCAACACGCGCCACCGCCGGTCGCAGTGGAAGGCTGCGGTCCCCACCCTGGTGGCGTGCGAGCGCTGCCACGAGCCCAAGCAGCAGCACATCGCGTGCCCCGCTTGCGGCACCTACAACAAGCGCCAGGTCCTCGAGGTCTGAGCGGCTGGTGACGGGCTCTATGTCAGACGCTGATTCGTCGAAGAACTCCTCGAAGACTCCGTCTGCGGACACGGCCTCGTCCCACACGCTTCTGGAAGGGCGGCTCGGGTACAAGCTCGAGTCCGCCCTTCTGGTGCGTGCGCTGACGCACCGCAGTTACGCATACGAGAACGGCGGGCTGCCCACCAACGAGCGCCTGGAGTTCCTCGGGGACTCCGTCCTGGGCCTGGTGGTCACCGACACGCTGTACCGCACCCACCCCGACCTGCCCGAGGGCCAGCTGGCCAAGCTGCGGGCCGCGGTGGTCAACTCGCGTGCGCTGGCCGAGGTGGGCCGCGGCCTCGACCTCGGTGCCTTCATCCGGCTCGGCCGGGGTGAGGAAGGCACGGGCGGCCGGGACAAGGCGTCCATCCTTGCCGACACGCTCGAAGCCGTCATCGGTGCCGTCTACCTGGACCAGGGCCTCGACGCGGCCTCCGAGCTGGTGCACCGCCTGTTCGACCCGCTGATCGAGAAGTCCTCCAGCCTCGGTGCCGGCCTGGACTGGAAGACCAGCCTCCAGGAACTGACCGCAACCGAAGGACTCGGGGTCCCCGAGTACCTGGTCACCGAGACCGGGCCGGACCACGAGAAGACCTTCACTGCTGCCGCCCGCGTCGGTGGTGTCTCGTACGGCACCGGCACCGGCCGCAGCAAGAAGGAAGCCGAGCAGCAGGCGGCGGAGTCCGCCTGGCGGGAGATCCGCGCGGCGGCGGACGCGGCGGCCAAGGCCGCCACCGAAGCCACCACCGGCGGCTCTGCCGGCTGAGTTCGCCCCGCGCGGCCCGTCCGCGCGGGTCCCCGCCCGGCCCGCCCCACTCGGGGGACGGCCGGGCGGGGTTTCCTTTTCCCGGCACCGGGCGGCCGCTTCCGGTGCGGGGCGCGTACGGGCGGGGCTCCGGCGCCCGGTGCGTACGGGCGAGTTCCCGGCGGCCGCTGCGTACGGCTGAGGTTTCCTTCGCTCAGCGCCTGGAACCCGGCCGGCCACGGCGCCCCACGGCACGGCACCCATCCGTTCTCTCCGAGGAGATCCCTTGCCCGAGCTGCCCGAGGTCGAGGTCGTACGGCGCGGTCTGGAACGCTGGGTCAGCGGCCGGACCATCGACACGGTGGACGTCCTGCACCCGCGGGCGGTGCGCCGGCACACGGCGGGCGGCGCGGACTTCGCGGCGCGGCTGGCCGGCCACCGCGTCGGCGAGGCCCGGCGCCGCGGCAAGTACCTCTGGCTGCCGCTCTCCGACGACCTCTCGGTCCTCGCCCACCTCGGCATGAGCGGCCAGCTCCTGGTCCAGCCGCAGGACGCGCCGGACGAGAAGCACCTGCGCATCCGCATCCGCTTCACGGACGCGGCGAGCGTCCCGGACGCGGCACCCGCCGCGCCCGGGGTCGCGCCCGCCGACGACCTCCCCGCCGACACGGTCGACACCGAGCTCCGCTTCGTCGACCAGCGCACCTTCGGCGGGCTCTCGCTGCACCCCACGGTCCCCGGCGACCCCGACGGCCTCCCCGACGTGATCGCGCACATCGCGCGTGACCCGCTGGACCCGGCCTTCGACGACGCCGCGTTCCACGAGGCGCTGCGCCGCCGCCGTACGACGATCAAGCGCGCGCTCCTGGACCAGTCCCTGATCAGCGGCGTCGGCAACATCTACGCCGACGAGGCGCTGTGGCGCAGCCGGCTCCACTACGACCGCCCCACCGCGACCCTCACCCGCCCCCGCACCGCCGAACTCCTCGGCCACGTCCGCGACGTGATGACCGCGGCCCTCGCCGTCGGCGGCACGAGCTTCGACAGCCTCTACGTCAACGTCAACGGTGAGTCCGGCTACTTCGAACGCTCCCTGGACGCCTACGGCCGCGAGGACGAACCCTGCCGCCGCTGCACCACCCCGATCCGCCGCCGCCCGTGGATGAACCGGTCGAGCTACTACTGCCCGAAGTGCCAGCGGGCTCCGCGGGTCAGGTAGGCGGGGCCGCCCCGGCGTCCGGGCTCAGGCACACCGCCCGGTGCGCCGGACGTACCGGCTCGGAGGGGAGCGGCACGATGCCGCGCAGCCGTACGGCGACGCGCTCGGCGCCGCGGCGGCCGGTCACCAGCCGCCAGCGGTGCTCGGGCGGTACGTCCTTCGCGGGCCGGTCCCGGGTGGCCAGACGCACCCAGCGGTCGTAGTTGGTCGGGTGCAGCTCGACCGGTGCGCCGCAGTCGGGGCAGACCGGTGGCTCGCACCAACCGGTGTCGTCCGGCCCGGGATCGCCGCGCGGCGGGGCGGTGGCGCCTTCCTCTTCGGCGAGCGCGTTGGCCTGGACGTTCCAGCAGGCGTCGCAGAGCACGGCCATCAGCTCGATGCGCCCGCGCCCGCGCACGGTGGGGCCGGCCCTGCGGCAGGTCTGGCAGCTGTACTGCCCGGCGATTTCGGCGATTTCCCCCATGAATCGGAGGGTGAACTCCGCCGTTCACGGGGCGGCAGGGCGCAAGCGGGGCGCGCGGGTGCGCGGTGACCAGCGGGTACGCGGGGTCAGAAGCCGAAGTCCTGGGTCCACCAGGGGCCGCCGGGGGACTGGTGGAGGCCGACGCCGAGGGTGCGGTACTCGCAGTTGAGGATGTTCGCGCGGTGGCCGGGGCTCTTCATCCAGGCGTCCATGACCGCCTCGGGCGTGGCCTGGCCGCGGGCGATGTTCTCGCCGCCGAGGCCGGTGATGCCCGCGGTCTTCGCGCGGTCCCAGGGCGTGGCGCCGTCCGGGTCGGTGTGTGCGAAGAAGTCCCGGCGGGCCATGTCCTCGCTGAAGTCCTGCGCCAGGCCGGTCAGGCCGCTGTCGGCGGTGACCGGGGCGCAGCCCGCCTTCGCGCGTTCCTCGTTGACCAGGCCGATGACCCGGGCCACCGCGGAGCCGGAACCGGCGTCCGGCGACGGGTCCGCCGTGCGGGTCCCGGCCGGGGCCGGGGAAACGGCGTCGCCGGAGGCGGGGGAGGAGCCGCCGGAGCCAGGGGCCGTGGCGCGGTCTCCG
>NZ_PQSQ01000033.1 GCF_002920575.1 Streptomyces sp. Ru73
GGCGCCAGAGCCCCGGGTGCCCCAGTGCCAAACCACCCCGGCGCCAAAGCCACTCCCATCCGCCCCTCTTTCGTCACGACCGCCCCATCCGCCTCCCGTGACGCTCGCCTATCGTGAGAGTGAGGGCCGCGTTTCTCCGCGCGGTCGCGGAAGGAGACGGACACGATGCCCGCCGGGCCGGTCAGTGGAGTCATCCAGCGCAGCACGCTCCGACAGCAGATCGCGGACGCGCTGCGCGACGAGGTGCTGGCCGGACGGCTGCCCGCTGGCCGTCAGTTCACCGTCAAGGAGATCGCCGAGCAGTACGGGGTCTCCGCGACGCCCGTGCGCGAGGCGCTGCTGGACCTGGCCGCGCAGGGCCTGCTGGACGTGGAGCAGCACCGGGGGTTCTGCGTGCACACGTTCACGGCCGCGGATTACCGGGCCATGGTCGAGGCCCGCACGCTCGTCGTGGAGGGCGTCTTCCGTACCAGCGCCGAGGAGCTGGTACGCAGCGTCACCTCGGACGCGCTGGTCTCCATCCGGCGGCGTGCCGAGGAGGCGGAGCGGTCGGCCCGGTGCGGCGATCTCGATGTCCTCATCGGCTACGACCTGCGGTTCTGGCGGGAGTTCGGCAACCTCGTGGGCAATGCCTACATCGCGGAGTTCCTGGACCGGATGCGCATCCAGGGCTGGGTGTTCGCCGTACCGATGCTGCGTGCCAAGGCCGACCTGCGCAGGCATCTCTGGCAGGGGCACCAGGAGCTGGCGGACGCGGTCGTGCACCGTGACGTGGCCACCGCGCAGCGCCTGGTCCGCGAGTACAACGCCCATGCGCTCGCCCTCGTGGAGAACCTCGCCTAGCACTACGCTGTGCCGACCATCGGCTGTGTCGGCCGGACCCGAACGGAAGCGAGAACTCGTGGCATGTGACCTGTGGCTGGTCCCCCTCGTCGATGTGCTGTGCCACAGCCCCGACAATCCCTTCTCCGAAGAGCTCGCCGCCTACGACAAAGCGCTGAACGACGCGGGACTGCCACCCGTGCCGGTGCTCAATTACATGCCGGGGCTTTCCGGGGACGTCGCCCCGGTCGCCGGATTCGACTATGACGCGCTGCATTTCCTGCGCCGTGCGTACCTGCTCCAGATCTGCGGGCTCGCCGTCACGCCGGTGGACGAACTGGGCGGGGATTACGAGCAGTTGCTGGAAATGTTCGAGAGTACGGCCCAGGAGTCGCATCTGGTGTGGCATTACGACCACGCGGGTGCGTATGTGCCGGTGGACTTCCCGCATCCGCTCGCGAACGAGGAACTGCTGGCCGGGGGAGGCCCGTTGGGGTCGTCGCACGGGCTGCTGCGGGAGCTCGAGGTGGTCGCGCCGGCCATCGGCATCGATCCGGCGAACCCGCCCGCCGCGCCGGCGCCGCCGGAGGGGCCCACCACGCTGGAGGAGCGGGCGACGGGGGCGGCCGCGGACGACGGGCCGTTCGCCCGGGAACGGCACGTGTGGCTCGGCCTGCACGCCGCGGCGACCCGCAGTCTCGGCCAGGGCTCGATGATCGTCTTCAGCTGACCCACTCGTCATTCGTCCCCGGCCGACCCCGTCCGTTCCGCTGGTCGGCCCTGTCCGCCCCGACCGATCCCGCCCGGCCTCGGTACGGCCCGTACCAGCGCCGGACCGTACTGACGCCTGCCCGTACCGGCCGTACGTATCGCCACCCCGTCCCCCGCTCGCCGTCCCCCGCTCGCCGTCCTCCACTCACCGTCCCGCCTCACCGCGGCGGCTCCGGTGGTCGCTGGCGGGGCATGTTCGGGCGGGTTCCCGGGGGGAGGACGATGCGGCCGGTGCGGTCCGGGGCGGGCTCCGGGCGGGGCGTTCCCCACGGGGCCGGTGCCGCCTGGCTGCCCGTCGGCACCGGTCCGGTACGGAACGCCATCATCCAGTCGGCCGTCTCGGACCGTACGAGTTCGGCGATGTCCTCGTTGAAGCGGCGCAGTACGGTCAGGCAGCGTTCGGCCGCCTCGGAGGCGGTGCCCTCCGTGGGGCCGAGCACCTCCCGCACGCTCTCCGACGCCCAGTCGAACTGCAGGGCCTCCAGACGGCGCTGTACGGCCTGTGCGGCGGCCACGTCGCGCATCCAGCCGGCCGTCACCCCGAAGAAGCGGTCGCAGCCCGCGCAGACGGCGGCGATCAGCAGCGCCAGGTAGCCGTACTGGGTGCCGTCGTCGAAGACTCCGGTGAGGCCGAGCAGCGGCAGCAGGCCCCCTGCGGAGACACCGGCGGCGGCGCCGGCCCGCAGGATGCGGGCGGTGCGGCGCTTGGCGACGCGGTCGGCGAGGTACCAGTCGATGACGTGCAGCGCGCCCGTCTCGGCCCATTGGTACAGCTCGTCCAGGCGCTCGGCCGGTTCACCCCAGTCGCCGAGCGGGAAGGCACGGCCGGCGAGATCACCGCGACTTCGCCCCTGCGCGTCCTCGCCTTCCTCCCGAGGAGGCCCCTCGGGAGGCCTCTCGGGCTGCATGTCCGGCTGGCTCACCCGTGCACTCCCTGTTGAAGATACGTGCGGTGCGCGCGAGGCGACGGAGACGGCCGTGGCGCGCGACACCCTTCCTACCGCCGAACGGCTGGCGTTGCCGCCAGGATCGAGCTATTTCCGCCCGGAAGTGGCGCGGGATCAGGTATAGGCCTGTTCCCGGCCACACTCGAAAGAGTTGCTACACCCCATCGCCCCCGCCTAGGTACCTAGGACGGGGACAGCTACGCGTCTCTCGATCGGCTGTACGTGTTCGACGAGTTGTATCTGTTTATCCCTGTTTGGCGAGACCTGTGAGCATCTTCGACCGGACGTGCCTTGCTGAGTTCGCTTGGTCAGCGCGAATGACAGGAAGTGACAGCGAGTAACACGTTTCTACCGCGTTCCTGTCGCGGACTGCCTGTTACCTGGCACCTGTACCTGGCACCCGGCCCGCCCCGCCCCCGCCTTCAGCTCGCCCCCGTCCGCCTCGTCCCCCTCCCGACCCGTGCGGGACGTCTCGCCCTCCGGGCCGCCACCACGTGCCGCTGCCCCGGGCGATTAGGCTGCTCCTGTGAAGGTCCTCGTCATCGGCGGCGGCGCCCGCGAACACGCCCTGTGCCGCTCCCTGTCCCTCGACCCCGACGTCACCGCGCTGCACTGCGCCCCCGGCAACGCCGGCATCGCAGAAGTGGCGGAGCTCCACCCGGTGGACGCGCTGGACGGCGCCGCCGTGGCCGAGCTGGCCACGAGCCTGGCGGCGGAGCTGGTCGTCGTCGGCCCGGAGGCGCCGCTCGTGGCCGGTGTCGCCGACGCCGTGCGCGACCGCGGCATCCCGGTCTTCGGCCCCTCCGCCGAAGCCGCGCAGCTGGAGGGCTCCAAGGCGTTCGCCAAGGACGTGATGGCCGCGGCCGGCGTCCCGACGGCGCGCAGCTACGTGTGCACCACGCCCGCCGAGATCGACGCGGCCCTGGACGCGTTCGGCGCGCCGTACGTGGTCAAGGACGACGGCCTGGCCGCCGGCAAGGGCGTCGTGGTCACGGACGACATCGAGACGGCCCGGGCGCACGCGCTGGCCTGCGACCGCGTGGTCATCGAGGAGTTCCTGGACGGCCCCGAGGTGTCGCTCTTCGCGGTCACCGACGGCGAGACCGTCGTGCCGCTCCAGCCGGCCCAGGACTTCAAGCGCGCCCTGGACGGCGACGAGGGCCCGAACACCGGCGGCATGGGCGCGTACAGCCCGCTGCCGTGGGCCGACCCGAAGCTGGTCGACGAGGTGCTGCAGACCGTGCTGCAGCCGACCGTGGAAGAGCTGCGGCGCCGGGGCACCCCGTTCTCCGGCCTGCTGTACGCGGGCCTGGCGATCACCTCACGCGGCGTCCGCGTGATCGAGTTCAACGCGCGCTTCGGCGACCCGGAGACCCAGGTCGTACTGGCCCGGCTGAAGACCCCGCTCGCGGGCCTGCTGATGGCCTCGGCGACCGGCAACCTCGCCGCGCTGCCGCCGCTGCGCTGGAGCGACGGCGCGGCCGTCACGGTCGTCATCGCCTCGCACAACTACCCGGGCACCCCGCGCACCGGCGACCCGATCACCGGCCTGGACGCGGTGGCCGAGCAGGACGCCCCGGAGGCGTACGTGCTGCACGCGGGCACCAAGTACGACGCCGAGGGCCGGGTGCTGAGCGCGGGCGGCCGGGTGCTGTCGGTGACGGCCACCGGGGCCGACCTGGCCACCGCGCGGGACCGTGCGTACGCCGCCGTCGGCCGGATCTCCCTGGACGGCTCCCACCACCGGACGGACATCGCGGCGAAGGCCGCCGAGGACGCGAAGGGCGGGGAGCAGGCCGGCTGAGGTCACGCTCCGGGATCGTCGGGCCGCTGTCGGGCCGCCGGTCCCGGCCGCTGTGCAGAACCGGTCCTGCGCTGTGCGCGCGGGGCCGGCCCCGCAGGTTCGAGGAACCGGCCGCCCGGCGGCCGGTTCCTTGCTTTACCCAAAGCCATTCCATCGAGTGACCAAACCGGTTAACGGCTGACGTGCGGCGGTGTCCCAACTAGGGTTCCGCGCAAGCGTCCTGCGGTGTCCGTTCCGTTGACCGGCCCGGCTGCCCCTGAGACGTCCGGCAAGTGGCCCACCGGCATTGCGATGTCAGTGGCCGGTGCCAGAGTGGTGGGGAGTGAGCAACGCGCCGACGGCCGCGAGCGGTCCCGGTACGTTGTCCGGCTCTTCCGTCCCGTGTTCTCTCCGTCCCGTTCAAGCAGGACAGCAGGGGGTGTACAGGCTCGTGGCAGGTCCGGAGGCAGGCGAACAGGCAGCGCGCGCCCGGGCGCTCGCGGTGCTGCGGATCCGTGGTGCGGCGCTCGGTGCGGCCGTGCTGCCCGCCGCGCTGGCCGTGGTGCTCTTCGCCGGGGCCGCGACCGGTGGGCTCGGCGCCGGGGACTCCGGGGGCTGGGCCCTCGCCCGCTGGATCGTCGCGGGGATCGCGATGGCGGTGCTGCTGCTGGCGGCGCTGGTCGCGGCGGTGGTCGCCCGCGCCAGGCCCGCGCTCAGCCCCACGGTCCCGGTCGCCGAGGAGTCGGCGCCCGATCTGTACCGCCTGGTGCGCGACCTCGCCGACCGCCTGGAGGTCCCCGCGCCCTCCGCGATAGCCCTCACCCCCGACTGCGACAGCTGGCTGGAGGACCGTACGCACCGCGCGCAGGCCCCGCCCGGCCGTGCCGCGGCGCGCCGGTCCGGAGCCGGCCGGCAGGTGCCGGCGCCGGTCCTCGTCATCGGCTCGCCGTTCCTGTGGTGGATGCGGGTCGGCGAGCTGCGCGCCCTGCTGGCCCCCGTCGTCGCCGGTACGGGCCCTTCGGCGCACCCCGACATAGCGGCGGCGCGCCGCTTCGTCCGCGGCCTGGACGCCGCCGTCGCGGTCGCCGCCCGGGCCCGGGGCACGCTGCGCGGGATACCGCTGCGCTTCGTGGGCCGGGTGGCGCGGGTGCTGCTGCGCGGCTGCGGTGAGCACGCCGCGCAGATGGAGCGCGGGGTGGCGGCCGCGGCGTCCGAGCGGGCCCAGAGCGTGGACTACGGCCTGCGGATCGTCGCGCAGGAGCAGGTGGGCCTGGCGTACGCGGGCTGGGACCGGCTGCTGACCCGGGTCGCGCTGCCGGCCTGGCGGATGGGCCGCTGGCCCGCCCGGCTGGACGCCGGGGTGGTCTCCGCGCTCACCGAGCTCTCCCGCCGCGACCGGCTCGCCGAGGGCTTCACCTCCCGGCTGGGCGAGCGCCCGGCCTGTGACCTGCTGGACGAGCCAGGGGCCATAGACCGCGCCGCCTCCCTGCTGGCCGCCCGGCTCTTCCATGGCGGGCCCGCCGAGAGCGGCCCCGACTGGGCGCCGGTGGCCTGGGAGCGCTATCCGGAGGAGGTCGTCGACCGCAAGTGGCGGCTGGAGGCCGCCCGCCTGCACCGGGTACTGGACGACCTGCCCGCTCCCGGGTCCGCCGGCCCGGACCGGGGCACCGCCACGGCCGCTCCGGTACGGGAGGTGCGGGAGAAGGAGCCGGTGGGCACGAAGGGAGCCGTCCATGGCCCCGCCGCTGCGGAATCCGGCCCGGCCAGACGTGCCGCCGAGCCGTCGGCGGAGGCCGCCGAGGGCCTCGGCGGCCGGGTGCGGGTGGCCGCGGACGCCGTCCCGGCACCGGCCGACGGCGGGCCCGCGGTGGCTGGACCCACGCTCCTGCGGGTCATCGAGCGGCTGGCCACGGACGCCGACGCGAGCGATCTGGTCGCCGCGCGCCTGGTGACCGAGCTGGAGCGCGAGGAGCGGGACACCGCCGACCGCCGGGCCGCCGCCCGTACGGCAGGGCCCGCACAGGACACGTCCGAGGCCGCGGGCCCCGGGGTCTCCTGGGGCGACGGGCTGGTCGACGGCGGCGTTCCGCTGTTCCCCCTCCAGGCGCCCCGCTCGGGCCGCGAACTGCTCGCCGACCACGTCACGGCGATGGTGTGCTGCGCCGCCGTGGACACCGCCGGCGCCGCTCCGGGCCTGGACTGGCTGGACGGGCCCGCGCTGCTCGTCGACGGCGCCCGCCGGGCCGACGTGGGCCGCCCGGTCCGCAGCCTGGTGGACGACGGTGACGCCGAGCCGCTGCGCGACTGGCTCGGCGAGATCGGCGTCCGCCCCGACAAGCCGGTACGCCTCGTGTAGCCACCGCCACCGTCACCGCCACCAACACCGCCATCGATCACCTCGTCACTGCCACCGGCCACCCGTCAGAGCCACCGCCACCGGCCGCCCCGCTCACCCGTCACGGCCCGCACGCCGGCGCACAAGGCCATGGGCCCCGCCCGCCCCCGGCGTATCGAACGCACGCCTGCCCCCATGTTTCGGGGCTACGGCAGGTTGTTCGCCCCGAGTTCGCCTTTCGGTCGTTCTCGCCCGTAAATTCACGACGAAGGGTGACGGTCCAAGTGCGTAATGTGATGTGCTGGGGGTACTCGCCGCTTCTCTTACGAACGAACTTGTACACGTGGGCTCGTACACCCGGGCTCTACCCCGCCCGTACAAGGGCGTTCGCACGGCGGGCAGCACGGCACAGCCGACGGGTGACCGAGCGGCGGGGCGAGGGAGGGGAGTGGGAGCGTGGGCACACAGCAGATTCGGCGATGGGAGTCGGGGGCGCTCGCGCATGCCGTGACGGACCCCTTCGGCCAGGGCCCGCTGCCCTGGCTGCGCGGCAGTGAGAACTACTTCGACTCCGGCAGGGTCGTCCCCTGGTACGTCGATCCGGTCCTCACCCATGACGAAGCGCCCGTTCCGCTGCCCCGCTCCTGCGCCGGCCCCCGCACCGCCGACGACGTACGCCGCCAGATCAAGGGCTTCGCCGCGACCGGGGCCGTGGCGCCCGGCGAGGCCATCGACTTCAGAATCACCGTCGACCCGCCGCAGCCGTTCAGCATCGACGTCTACCGCATCGGCCACTACGCATCGGCCGGTGCCGCCAAGATCACCACCAGCCCCCGGCTCTCCGGCATCGTCCAGCCGCCGCCGCTCACCGCCGACCGCACGGTCTCCTGCCACCACTGGTGGCTCTCCTGGCGGCTCCAGGTCCCGGAGTACTGGAACGTCGGCGCGTACGTCGCCGTGCTGACCACCGAGGACGGCTACCGCAGCCACCTCCCCTTCACCGTCCGCGACGACCGCCCCGCCGACCTGCTCCTGCTGCTCCCCGACGTCACCTGGCAGGCGTACAACCTCTACCCCGAGGACGGCCGGACGGGCGCCAGCCTCTACCACGCCTGGGACGAGAACGGCGCGCTGCTCGGCGAGGCGGACGCCGCCGTCACGGTCTCCTTCGACCGCCCCTTCGCGGGCGCGGGGCTGCCGCTGCACGTCGGACACGCGTACGACTTCATCCGCTGGGCGGAACGGTACGGCTACGACCTCGCCTACGCCGACGCGCGCGATCTGCACGCCGGCCGGGTCGATCCCTCGCGCTACCGCGGCCTGGTCTTCCCCGGCCACGACGAGTACTGGTCGGTGCCCATGCGCCGCGCCGCCGAGCGCGCCCGCGACACCGGCACCTCCCTGGTCTTCCTCTCGGCCAACACCATGTACTGGCAGGTGGAGCTGTCCCCGTCGCCCTCGGGCCCGGACTCCCTGCTGACCTGCCGCAAGCGCCAGGGCCCCGGGCGCCCCGCGCTCTGGCGCGAGCTGGGCCGGCCGGAGCAGGAGCTGCTGGGCATCCAGTACGCGGGCCGGGTGCCCGAGCCGGCGCCGCTGGTCGTCCGCAACGGCGACCACTGGCTCTGGGAGGCCACCGGCGCCCACGAGGGCGACGAGCTGGCCGGGCTGGTCGCGGGCGAGGCCGACCGGTACTTCCCGCGCACGAACCTCCCCGAGCACACCAGCCGCGTGCTGCTCGCGCACTCCCCGTACCGCGACGGCGACGGCGTCCGGCGCCACCAGGAAACGTCTCTCTACCGCGCCCCCAGCGGTGCCCTGGTCTTCGCCTCCGGCACCTTCGCCTGGTCCCCGGCGCTGGACCGGCCGGGCCACATCGACGAGCGGATCCAGCGCGCCACCGCCAATCTCCTCGACCGCATCTGCAAACGCGACTGAGCGACGACGGAACACCTGCGGCGCCCGGCGCACCCCGCGTCGGCCCACCCTGGAGCGCTGCCGGGCGCTCCCATGCGGGAGAATCGGAAGAACTCCTGGATCTACCTACGCGGAGGCAGCGTGTCCGGATTCGTTGAAAAGCCCGAACCCGTGGAGGTGCCGGGCCTGGTCCATCTGCACACCGGCAAGGTGCGCGACCTCTACGAGAACCCCGACGGCGATCTGGTCATGGTCGCCAGCGACCGCACCTCCGCGTACGACTGGGTGCTGCCCACCGAGATCCCCGACAAGGGCCGGATCCTCACCCAGCTCTCGCTGTGGTGGTTCGAGCAGCTCGTCGACCTGGCGCCGAACCACGTGCTGTCCACCGACGTCCCGGCCGGCGCCCCCGCCGACTGGGAGGGCCGCACCCTGGTCTGCAAGTCCCTGCGGATGGTGCCGGTCGAGTGCGTGGCCCGCGGCTACCTCACCGGCTCGGGCCTGAAGGAGTACGAGGAGTCGCGCACGGTCTGCGGCCTCGCGCTCCCCGAGGGCCTCCAGGACGGCTCCGAGCTGCCCGGCCCGATCTTCACCCCGGCCACCAAGGCCGAGGTCGGCGAGCACGACGAGAACGTCTCCTACGAGGAGGTCGCCCGTCAGGTCGGCGCGGAGACCGCGGCGCAGCTGCGCCAGGCGACCCTCGCGGTGTACGGCCGGGCCCGGGACATCGCCCGCGAGCGCGGCATCATCCTCGCGGACACCAAGTTCGAGTTCGGTTACGAGGTGGGCGAGGACGGCTCGCAGACGCTGACCCTCGCGGACGAGGTGCTGACGCCGGACTCCTCGCGCTTCTGGCCGGCCGACCAGTGGCAGCCGGGCCGCGCCCAGCCGTCCTTCGACAAGCAGTTCGTCCGCGACTGGCTGACCTCGCCGGACTCCGGCTGGGACCGCACGGGCGAGCAGCCGCCGCCCGCGCTGCCCGCGGAGATCGTGGAGCGGACCCGCGCGAAGTACGTCGAGGCGTACGAGCGGCTCACCGGCCTCAAGTGGGCCTGAGCGGCACGGAACACGAAGAAGGCCCCGGTCGGAGGACCGGGGCCTTCTTCGTATGGAGCGGACGACGAGGCTCGAACTCGCGACCTCAACCTTGGCAAGGTTGCGCTCTACCAACTGAGCTACGTCCGCAATCTCCGGCGCCGGAGCGCTCGGTACGTGCACCACTATAGCCAACCTCGCGGGGTGCTCGTGCCCGTCCGGCGGGGAGAGGAGGGGAATGTGGCCACGGACACAGATCGTTTTCCGCTGCCGCCGGGTAAGCAGAAGACCCCGGTCGCGATGACCGGGGTCTTCTTTCCCTGAGCGGACGACGAGGCTCGAACTCGCGACCTCAACCTTGGCAAGGTTGCGCTCTACCAACTGAGCTACGTCCGCATGCATCCGACCGGCTTTCACCGGGCGGCGCGACAGCTACTCTACCTGATCCGGAGACCGGTCGAGACCGTCAGAGCGGGTGACAGGGATTGCACACTGCGCCTCCCCCTTGGAAAGGGGGCGCTCTACTACTGAGCTACACCCGCGTGACTCCTCGGGGCCCGGCCTTTCGGCCTCGCCCCTCGGCGTGCTCCAGACTTTAGCTGATCAAGGGGGGTGCCGCGCAAGTCCGGTGCCCACGGGGGTTCCGGCGCCGCCGGCGGAACCGGGCGGCGACGGTCCCGGGACGGCCGCGGCCGCCGGCTCCGCGGGGGAGGCGGCGGCCGCGGGCCCCTCGGCCGTCAGCTGTTGGCGGCCTCGAACGCCTCGTAGACCTTCTTCGGGATGCGGCCCCGCGGCGGCACCTCCATCTGGTGCGAGCGGGCCCAGGCCCGGACCGCGGCGGGGTCGGCGGCCACCGGGGTGTGCCGGTAGGCCTTGCCGGACTTCGCACGCTTGCGGCCGGCCTCGACGTACGGTGCGAGCACCTCACGGAGTTTCTTCGCATTGGCGGGATTGACGTCGATCTCGTACGTCTTCCCGTCCAATCCGAAGGTGACCGTCTCTGCGGCTTCTCCGCCGTCGATGTCATCGGAGAGCGTGACCACTACGCGCTGCGCCACGGATATCGGTCCTTTCGTGCAGCATCTCGGTGCTGACATGGGGAGATGCTGCAGATCCGGATGTCAGGGATCAATGCTTTTTCATTTGTACAGCGATGGGCAATGCATTGGGAAGCCCAGTTAATTTCCTCAGCGTGTCATCGCGCAATCCGGACTGCAGACCTTTTCGAGGATTTTTCCCGGGTGTTCACAACGGCCGATACCTGAACGTGATCGCGTGCGTACAGTTCTATGCGCGTAGATTTTTCGGCAAGGTACTGTGAAGGAACCGAGTCGGGGTCCGGGGTGTCCCCGGATAAACCCAGCCGCACCACACAACCGGGAGTGCCAGTGGCACGCGTCGTAGTCGACGTCATGCTCAAGCCCGAGATCCTCGACCCGCAGGGACAGGCGGTGCAGCGTGCACTGCCGCGTCTGGGCTTCGAGGGCATCTCGGATGTACGTCAGGGCAAGCGTTTCGAGCTTGAGGTGGAGGGCCCGGTCGACGAGGCCGCCCTCGCCCGCATCCACGAGATGGCCGAGACCTTCCTCGCCAACACCGTCATCGAAGACTTCGTCGTACGGGTCGACGAGCCCGCCGGAGCCGGCTCATGAGCGCTCGGGTCGGAGTCATCACCTTCCCCGGCACGCTGGACGACCGCGACACCCAGCGCGCGGTCCGGCTCGCCGGCGCCGAAGCCGTGCCGTTGTGGCACAAGGACAAGGACCTCAAGCAGGTCGACGCCGTGGTCCTGCCCGGCGGCTTCTCCTACGGCGACTACCTGCGCGCGGGCGCCATCTCCCGCTTCTCGCCGGTCATGGAGACCGTCATCGAGCAGGCCAAGGGCGGCCTGCCGGTCCTGGGCATCTGCAACGGTTTCCAGGTCCTGACGGAGTCCCACCTCCTCCCCGGCGCGATGCTGCGCAACAACCACCTCCACTTCATCTGCCGCGACCAGAAGCTGCGGGTGGAGAACGCCGACACGGCGTGGACGGCGGACTACACCGCCGGCCAGGAGATCAGCGTGCCGCTGAAGAACATCGACGGCCGTTACGTCGCCGATGAGCGCACCCTCGACGAGCTGGAGGCGGAGGGCCGGGTCGTCTTCCGGTACCTGGACGTCAATCCCAATGGCTCGCTGCGGGACATCGCCGGCATCACCAATGCGGCCGGCAATGTCGTCGGCCTCATGCCGCACCCCGAGCACGCCGTCGAGCCGCTGATCGGTACGGGCCGTACCGACGGCCTCGGATTCTTCACCTCGATCCTGAAGAAGTTGGTCAACGCATGACGCTGGACACGGTCAAGCACGCGGCCGAGACCCCGGACACCGACCAGCCGTGGGCCGAACTCGGCCTGAAGCAGGAGGAGTACGAGCGCGTCCGCGAGATCCTCGGCCGCCGCCCGACCGGCGCCGAGCTCGCGATGTACTCGGTCATGTGGTCCGAGCACTGCTCGTACAAGAGCAGCAAGGTCCACCTCCGCCAGTTCGGTGAGAAGGCGCCGGAGACCGACGCGCTGCTCGTCGGCATCGGCGAGAACGCCGGCGTCGTGGACGTCGGCAACGGCTACGCGGTCACCTTCAAGGTCGAGTCGCACAACCACCCGTCGTACGTCGAGCCGTACCAGGGCGCCGCGACCGGCGTCGGCGGCATCGTCCGCGACATCATCGCGATGGGCGCCCGCCCGGTCGCCGTGGTCGACCCGCTGCGCTTCGGCGCGGCCGACCACCCCGACACCAAGCGCGTCCTGCCGGGCGTGGTCGCGGGCATCGGCGGCTACGGCAACTGCCTGGGCCTGCCCAACATCGGCGGCGAGGTCGTCTTCGACTCCTGCTACCAGGGCAACCCGCTGGTCAACGCCGGTGCCATCGGCGTGATGAAGCACGAGGACATCCACCTCGCCAAGGCTTCGGGCGCCGGCAACAAGGTCATCCTGTACGGCGCCCGGACCGGCGGCGACGGCATCGGCGGCGCCTCGATCCTGGCCTCGGAGACCTTCGACGACAGCAAGCCGTCGAAGCGCCCGGCCGTCCAGGTCGGCGACCCCTTCCAGGAGAAGCTGCTCATCGAGTGCACCCTGGAGGCGTTCGCCGAGAAGCTGGTCGTCGGCATCCAGGACCTCGGCGCCGCCGGTCTGTCCTGCGCCACGTCCGAGCTGGCCTCGAACGGCTCCGGCGGCATGCGCGTCGAGCTGGACGACGTGCCGCTGCGCGACTCCACGCTCTCGCCCGAGGAAATCCTCATGAGCGAGTCGCAGGAGCGCATGTGCGCGGTGGTCGAGCCGGAGAAGGTCGACCGCTTCCTGGAGATCTGCGAGAAGTGGGACGTGACCGCCACCGTCATCGGTGAGGTCACCGACGGCGACCGGCTGGAGATCTTCTGGCACGGCGAGAAGATCGTCGACGTCGACCCGCGCACGGTGGCCCACGAGGGCCCGGTGTACGAGCGTCCGTACGCGCGTCCCGAGTGGCAGGACACCCTGCAGGCCGACGACGCCGCGAAGCTGGCCCGCCCGGCCAACGGCGACGAGCTGCGCGAGCAGGTCCTGAAGCTGGTGGCGCACCCGAACCAGGCCTCCAAGTCCTGGATCACCTCCCAGTACGACCACTTCGTGCAGGGCAACACCGTGCTGGCCAGCCCGGAGGACTCCGGGATGATCCGCATCGACGAGGAGTCGGGCCTGGGCGTGGCCATCGCCACGGACGGCAACGGCCGCTTCGCGAAGCTGGACCCGTACCACGGTGCGCAGCTGGCGCTCGCCGAGTCGTACCGGAACGTGGCCGCGACCGGCGCCAAGCCGCTCGCCGTCTCGGACTGCCTGAACTTCGGCTCGCCCGAGGATCCGGCCGTCATGTGGCAGTTCGCCGAGGCCATCCGCGGTCTCGCGGACGGCTGCCGGCAGCTGGGTACGCCGGTCACCGGCGGCAACGTCTCGCTCTACAACCAGACGGGCGAGGCCGCCATCCACCCGACGCCGGTCGTCGCCGTCCTCGGCGTGATCGACGACGTGGCCCGCCGGACGCCGGTCGCCTTCGCGGAGGAGGGCCAGCTCCTCTACCTGCTCGGCGACACCCGCGACGAGCTGAGCGGCTCGGCCTGGGCCCAGGTCGTCCACGACCACCTCGGCGGGCTGCCGCCGCAGGTGGACCTGGAGCGCGAGCGGCTGCTCGCCGAGATCCTGATCTCGGCGTCCCGCGACGGCATGATCGACGCGGCGCACGACCTGTCCGACGGCGGTCTGGTCCAGGCGCTGGTCGAGTCCTGCCTCAAGGGCGGCAAGGGTGCCCGCATCGTGATCCCCGAGGGCCAGGACCCGTTCGTCACGCTGTTCTCGGAGTCCGCCGGCCGTGCGGTCGTCTCGGTCCCGCGCAGCGAGGAGCTCCGCTTCACCGACATGTGCGGTGCGCGCGGCCTCCCGGCGACCCGTATCGGCGTCGTCGACGGTGACGAGCTGGACGTGCAGGGCCAGTTCAGCATCGCGCTGAGCGAGCTGCGCACGGCGCACGAGGGCACGATCCCGGGCATCTTCGCCTGATCGTCCGCGCCTGAACGGCGGTACCGCGGCCCCACCGGTGTCTCCGGTGGGGCCGCGGCGCGTTGCGGTCGGCGCGCGGCCCGTTGGGGTCGGTGCGCGGCCCGCAAAACGGTGTGGGCGGCCCGTACGGCGTGCCTTAGGCTCGCGCTCATGTCTCCCGCGAAGAAGCGCCCGCGCAGTTACGACTCCGCCAAGATCCGTGCCGCGGTGACCGCACAGCTCGGCCACGTACAGGACGCCGTGCACGCGCTGGCGCCCGAGGACATGGCACGCCCGACCCGGCTCGGCGACTGGACCGTGCGGGAGCTGGTCGCGCACTTCGCCATGGCGGTCGAGCACATCCCCGCCGGGCTGGAGCGGCCGGCGGCGGCGAAGCAGGAAGTGGTGCTCGCCGAGTGGCCGTTCGCGCCCGCCGTTTACGCCGCCTCCGTCGACGAGTACGTACGGAAGTCGGCGGCCGAGCACGACCCGGTCGCGCTGCTGGACCGGGCGGCCGAGCGGTACGCGGCGCTGGTGCCCGGCGCCTCCGACGACCGGCTGATGGCGGTCAGGCCCGGGGCGATGCGGCTGGGCGACCTGCTGGTGACCCGCTGCCTGGAACTGGTCGTGCACGGCGACGACCTCGCCGCCGCCACGGGCAAGGAGATCCCGTTCGACCGGCAGGCGCTGGCCGCCACGACGCGGCTTCTCGCCGACTCGCTGGCCACGAAGGCACCGGGCGGCTCGGTGGAGGTGCGGGTGCCGCCCTTCGCGGTCGTGCAGTGCGTCGAGGGGCCCCGGCACACCCGCGGCACCCCGCCGAACGTCGTGGAGACGGACCCGCTGACCTGGATCCGGCTGGCCACCGGCCGTGCGGAGTGGACGGCGGCGCTGGCGGACGCGGCGGTCAGCGCGAGCGGCGAGCGCGCTGACCTCGGCCCGTACCTGCCGGTGCTGTCCTGACGCGTACGGCCCGCCCGCCGGGCCGTACGGCTCAGTAACGACTCTTTGCTGCAGGAAAGTGGCGGCCGTGCGTGCGGCGGCAGACCGGGAGGAACCCGGTAAATGCCGCGCACGGCCCCCGCCCCGTGCGCCGTGGCCGGGAAGTGACGCTTCTCACCCCTTGTAAGGAAGGGATCAAGGAACCGCGGGGCGTCCGGAGGGCTCCGCATGGTGCCTTCGGGGGTGCTCACCCCCCAGGAATGGCGGGTCCACGCAGCCCCGCACGGCTTCAGTGATCAGGCGTTCACGTCAAGCACACGCCCGGGCTCCGCGACCATCCCCGGTTCGGATGAATCCCGTACCTGCCCTAGACTTCTTGATGTGCGTGGTGACGGACGACTCAACCACGACCTGCTCCCCGGTGAGAAGGGTCCCCAGGACGCCTGCGGCGTCTTTGGTGTCTGGGCCCCGGGAGAAGAGGTCGCCAAACTCACCTACTTCGGGCTGTACGCGCTGCAGCACCGTGGACAGGAGTCTGCGGGCATCGCAGTGAGCAACGGCTCACAGATCCTGGTCTTCAAGGACATGGGTCTCGTCTCGCAGGTCTTCGACGAGACTTCCCTCGGCTCTCTCCAGGGCCACATCGCCGTGGGCCATGCCCGCTACTCCACCACCGGTGCGTCCGTGTGGGAGAACGCCCAGCCGACCTTCCGTGCCACCGCGCACGGCTCGATCGCGCTGGGCCACAACGGCAACCTGGTGAACACCGCCGAACTGGCCGAACTGGTTGCCGACCTGCCCCGCGAGGGCGGCCGGGCCACCCAGGTCGCGGCCACCAACGACACCGACCTGGTGACGGCGCTGCTGGCCGGCCAGGTCGACGAGGACGGCAAGCCGCTGACCGTCGAGGAGGCCGCGCCGCGCGTCCTGCCGAAGGTCAAGGGCGCCTTCTCGCTGTGCTTCATGGACGAGCACACCCTGTACGCCGCTCGTGACCCGCAGGGCATCCGCCCGCTGGTCCTCGGCCGCCTGGAGCGCGGCTGGGTGGTCGCCTCCGAGACCGCTGCGCTGGACATCTGCGGCGCCAGCTTCATCCGGGAGATCGAGCCCGGTGAGATGGTCGCCATCGACGAGGACGGCCTGCGGACGACCCGGTTCGCCGAGGCCCGCCCCAAGGGCTGCGTCTTCGAGTACGTCTACCTGGCGCGCCCCGACACCGACATCGCGGGCCGGAACGTCTACCTCTCCCGCGTGGAGATGGGCCGCAAGCTGGCCGCCGAGGCCCCGGCCGACGCGGACCTGGTGATAGCGACGCCGGAGTCCGGCACGCCGGCCGCGGTCGGCTACGCCGAGGCCAGCGGCATCCCCTTCGGCTCCGGACTGGTCAAGAACTCCTACGTCGGCCGGACCTTCATCCAGCCGTCGCAGACCATCCGCCAGCTGGGCATCCGCCTGAAGCTCAACCCGCTCAAGGAAGTCATCCGCGGCAAGCGCCTGGTGGTCGTCGACGACTCGATCGTCCGCGGCAACACCCAGCGCGCCCTGGTGCGCATGCTCCGCGAGGCCGGCGCCGCCGAGGTCCACGTCCGGATCTCCTCGCCGCCGATCAAGTGGCCGTGCTTCTTCGGCATCGACTTCGCGACCCGCGCCGAGCTGATCGCCAACGGTCTCTCGGTCGAGGAGATCGGCAAGTCGCTGGGCGCCGATTCGCTCGCGTACATTTCCATCGACGCCATGGTCGAGGCGACGACGATCGCCAAGCCGAACCTGTGCCGCGCCTGCTTCGACGGCGAGTACCCGATGGACCTGCCGGACCCGGAGCTGCTGGGCAAGCACCTGCTGGAGTCGGAGACCGAGGGCCGGGCGACGTCCGACGTGGACGGCGTCCAGACGCTCACCGCCGGGGTCGGCGGCGCCGACGCGCTGCGTCGCCCGTAGAACCCCTGCAAGACGACACGAAAGCTCTCAGCCATGTCTGCTGAATCTCCTGCCGGTGCCAGCTACGCGAGTGCGGGCGTCGACATCGAAGCGGGCGACCGCGCCGTCGACCTCATGAAGAAGTGGGTGAAGAAGGCCACCCGTCCCGAGGTCGTGGGCGGGCTCGGCGGCTTCGCCGGCCTCTTCGACGCCTCGGCACTCAAGCGGTACGAGCGCCCGCTGCTCGCCTCCGCCACCGACGGCGTGGGCACCAAGGTCGACATCGCCCGCAAGATGGGCGTGTACGACACGATCGGCCACGACCTGGTCGGCATGGTCGTGGACGACCTGGTCGTCTGCGGTGCCGAGCCGCTGTTCATGACCGACTACATCTGCGTCGGCAAGGTCTACCCCGAGCGGGTGGCGGCCATCGTGAAGGGCATCGCCGAGGGCTGTGTGCTGGCCGGCTGCGCGCTCGTCGGCGGCGAGACCGCGGAGCACCCGGGCCTGCTCGGCGAGGACGACTTCGACGTCGCCGGGGCCGGCACGGGCGTGGTCGAGGCCGACCGCGTGCTGGGCGCGGATCGCATCCGTAAGGGTGACGTGGTGATCGCCATGGAGTCCTCCGGTCTTCACTCGAACGGGTACTCGCTCGTTCGCCACGTGCTCTTCGACCGGGCCGGCATGGCGCTCGACCAGGAGGTGGCGGAGTTCGGCCGCACCCTGGGCGAGGAGCTGCTGGAGCCCACCAGGATCTACTCCCTGGACTGCCTGGCGCTCACCCGCACCACCGATGTGCACGCCTTCTCGCACATCACCGGCGGCGGCCTCGCGAACAACCTCGCGCGGGTCATCCCGGACGGGCTGCACGCCACCGTCGACCGCTCCACCTGGACCCCCGGCGCGGTCTTCGACCTGGTCGGCAAGGCCGGCTCGGTGGAGCGCCTGGAGCTGGAGAAGACGCTGAACATGGGCGTCGGCATGATGGCCGTCGTGCCCCAGGAGTCGGCGGACGTGGCGCTGGCCACCCTCGCGGACCGCGGGCTGGAGGCCTGGGTCAGCGGGGAGATCGTGGAGCGCGGCGATCATGCCGAGGCCGTGGCCCTGACCGGTGACTACGCGAGCTGACGCGAGCCCCCTCCCGCAGGGCAGCACAGAACCCGGTCCGGGCGAAGCGCCGGACCGGGTCCGTGATGCTGCTGTTGCTGCCTTGAACGCGCGGCGGCGTCAGGCGCGACGACGCTGGTCGGACGAGTCGCCCTCGTCCTCCTCATCGTCATCGTTGTTGTACAGGTCGGCGTACCGTGCGTACGGGTCGTCGTCCTCGTCATCCTCGAACGGCTCACCGTTCGGCGGCTGCTGTGCCGGCGTTGCACCCAGCTCTTCGGCCAGGCGTGAGAGATCAGTCCCACCGCTGTTGTACTTCAGCTGGCGGGCGACCTTCGTCTGCTTGGCCTTGGCCCGGCCGCGCCCCATGGCTCGACCCCCTCAACGACGGGGCTCGACGGCCCCAGAGTCTTGACACGCGTTCATGATTCAGAGCGGACTCTCGACGGAGAGTCCGGCCCGTAGGGCTTTAACGGTACCTGCTTCCGCGGCCATACGGTACGTCGCCCGCACCACCGGCCGCCCGGCATGACTCGCGGGACGCCCCGTACCCGCTGGTCAGCTGCGATTTTAACGTGTCGCTTCCGGCGACCCGCCGGTGGGTGGTGAGGGATGTCTCCTTCACCAGCCACCGAGCGTGTCGCTGTAGGAACCCCACGGTCACCGAGGGGGTCCCGCCGGGGTGGCGGAGATCACGCGGAGCGTGCCTCCGCCATCCGGAGTTCGGCCAGCCGGTCGGCCGCAGCGGCCGGCGGAATGCCGTCCGCCTTCGCACGAGCGAATATTGAAAGCGTCGTGTCGAAGATCTTTCCTGCCTTCATCCTGCACCGCTCGAAATCAAACCCGTGCAGCTCGTCCGCCACCTGGATGACACCGCCCGCGTTGACCACATAGTCGGGTGCATAAAGGATTCCGCGGTCCGCCAGGTCCTTCTCCACGCCCGGGTGTGCGAGCTGGTTGTTGGCGGCGCCGCACACCACCTTCGCGGTCAGAACGGGTACGGAGTCGTCGTTCAGTGCCCCGCCCAGCGCGCACGGCGCGTACACGTCCAGGCCCTCGGTGCGGATGAGCTCCTCGGTGTCGGCGACCGCGCGGACCTGCGGATGGTTGGCCAGAATTCGATCCACCGATTCGGACCGAACGTCCGTGATGACCACCTCTGCCCCGTCTTCGAGCAGATGTTCGACAAGGTGCCTGCCGACCTTGCCGACGCCCGCGATGCCCACCTTCTTGTCGCGCAGGCTCGGGTCGCCCCACTGGTGCTGCGCGGCCGCGCGCATGCCCTGGAAGACGCCGTAAGCGGTGAGCACGGAGGAGTCGCCGGCGCCGCCGTTCTCCGGCGAGCGGCCGGTGGTCCAGCGGTTCGTCCGGGCGACGACGTCCATGTCGGCGACATAGGTGCCGACGTCGCAGGCCGTGACGTAACGACCGCCGAGAGAGGACACGAAACGGCCGTAGGCGAGCAGCAGCTCTTCGGTCTTGATCACCTCGGGATCGCCGATGATCACTGCCTTGCCGCCGCCGTGGTCCAGGCCCGCCAGCGCGTTCTTGTACGACATGCCGCGTGCGAGGTTCAGCGCGTCCAGCACGGCCTCCTCCTCGGAGGCGTACGCGTGGAAGCGGGTGCCGCCCAGGGCCGGGCCGAGCGCGGTGTTGTGGATCGCGATCACGGCCTTGAGGCCGCTGGCGCGGTCCTGGCAGAGCACGACCTGCTCGTGTCCGCCCTGGTCGGACCGGAACAGGGTGTGCAGCACACCGTCGGTGCGGGCTGCGGAAACCCCCGGCACGGAGTGCTCGGGGGAGGGACGTACGTCGGTCACTGTGGTGACTCCCATAGTCGCGGTGGACGCCCTCGGGTCGTTCCCCCCGCTTGTGGCAGGGGAAGCGGGGGGAGGGCCGGTCGAGGGCAGCGTATGACCTTCGGCGCCCGTTGATCGGCACAGTGCGGAGGATCACCCCTTAGTGGGGTACGGGCATGGGACGATTTGCGCATGCCGGGCCGCTCGCGGGGAGGCAACTCCCGGCACCGCGCAGCCGCTTGGCAGACTCCCGGGTGGCGGGCCTTCCTCGCGGCCCGCCGCCGGAGACCGACGGAAGAATGGAGCGGGCGTGGCCCTGGCGTCATCGGTGATGGTCCCGTACGCGGCGTATCTACGGGTCTACGAACCGCTGGCAGCGTTCCCCGAGCCGGAGCGCTCGCACTGGGCGCGCTACGCCAAGCGCGACTCCACGCCCACCGCCCAGGACGAGCTGCGGCGGTCGCTGGCCGACCTGCTGCCGACCCCGCCGGTCGCGGTGCCCGTGCACGAGAGCAGCGACGCGTTCATCGCGGTCGAGGACGGCGTGACGTGCGTGTGCCCCTGGCGGACGCGGCTGCGGGGCTGGCAGGCGCTGGAGGAGCTGCCCGAACGGTTGCCCGGTCCGGTGCTGGACGCGGCCCTGCCCCCGGTCGTCCGCCGGCAGGCCGCCGCCGACTACGAGCGGTGGCTGGATCGCAACCCTGACGCGCGGCCCTGGATCCGCACGGCGACCTGGCACGTGCCCGTGCGCTGGTTCGTGCTCTTCGCCGACGCGGAGCGTGAGTACACGAAGAGTGACCAGGGGCTCGTGCTGCGTTACCGCACGCCGATGGTCGAGGCCAGGCGCCGGGTCGCGCGCGGGCTGCGCACGCTGCGGGAAACGCTGGAAGAGGGCCCGCTGATCGACGGCCTGGTAGATGTGGGGCGCTGGCTGGAGGAATTCCACCCCCGCGCTCTCGTGGAGCTGGACTACGGAGGACTGGTGCACGCCGTCCCCGAAGGGCAGCTCGCCGAGGACCGTTCCGCCGCCGATGTGGCGGAGGGGCTCGCGGCGCTGCGTGAGGGCGACGGGGAGCGGGCCGGCGCGGCGTACGAGAAGCTGTCGGACCGCTGGCGTGAGATCCGGGAGCGGCAGTACGCCAGCTGACGTCGGACATTGGGTGATCATTTTCGGAGGCACGCGTAGTGATGGCGCGCGCCCCGGTTGTGCGCCCCCGGCGGGCATACCGGCGCATGCCTACGGGCTGTGGGCCGCAGGCGATCCCTGAGCTGTGGTGGAGGGTTTTCTGTGCGGTGTTGTCGGATTCCGGCACACTGGTTCGGAGGTACAGGACGTAGGTCCCGATCCGGGGCATTGCGAACAACAGTGACCTAACGCACTGACTTCGGGCCTTGCCACCAACTACCACCCTCGTGCCAAAATAGGACAAGGAGCCTGACTGGGGCTCCTTCCGTCCAACTAAGGGCGGATAGATCGGTATTGCACTCCTTGGTGGGACTGGTGACGCCTGATCACGTTGTGACTGATCGTCACAGGGGCGTGACTGTCCGCTATGGCACGGTCCATCGGCTTCCGCCGAGGTTGAACACCTGAGAGGGCAATTCCATCGGTTTGGCCGACGCGGCTGGACAGATGGTGTAGTTGTAGTGCCGAGGACAAGCCGTTCGTCCTATAACCGACTCGGCCCGCGTCCGCCATTTCGGGCAACGCGGGTCAAGGTGCAGAATTTAGAGGAAAGAACCGTGATGGTTCGGTTCTCCCGAGGAGGCCGCTCATGACCGCTCGCACCCCTGACGCCGAGCCGCTGCTGACCCCTGCCGAGGTTGCCACGATGTTCCGTGTCGACCCGAAGACGGTGACCCGCTGGGCCAAGGCAGGCAAGCTCACGTCCATCCGGACTCTCGGTGGACATCGGCGCTACCGCGAGGCTGAGGTCCGCGCACTGCTCGCGGGTATCCCGCAGCAGCGCAGCGAGGCCTGAAAAACCGCATAACCGGGCATTTTCGGGTCCCCCAACCCGACTCGTGCCCACAGAGCACCACATAGCTCCTTATGACGCGGAGCCTGCCCCAACAGGCCCCACACCCGCAGCACATGGGTACGTCATCGATCGCGCTGGACTCCGCCGGGTCCAGCGCGATCTTTTTTGTGCGTTCCTGTTGCCCCCGGACCGCCGGCCGGGCCCGCCGGTCCGGGCAGCGCCGCGGGTCCGGCGGTAGCTCTTGGTCACCGCCCACAGGGGACTCTCGGGCAGCAGTCCCGGTACTCGCCGGTACAGCCCGGAGGCTGCCGGGTGGGCGGTGCAATTGCACATATTAAATTGACCACCTGTAGGCGGGGCGTAAGTTCCGCTGATCCCAAAATCCGTACGGTGACACCCGTCACAGGCGCCACCGGTTGTCCCGTCGGCGCCCGCTGCGGTAATGCACAGCGGCCTCCTCGCACACCAACAGCCTCTCACCGCAAGGCTGCTGAGGGAGGCGCCATTGGTCACCCGGGGAGCGGACTTTCGTCCCTGCCGCGGAGTGCGGGCGCGGAAATGACGGCACGAGGGGCCGCCCGGAGCGCCGACGGCCGCGAGGAGGGCGTCACGGGCCGCGTGCGGGCCCCGGAGGCGGTCCTGGGCGAGGAAGAAAGGGCGGCGGCGGGAGCGGCCGCGGAAGGCCCCGTAGAGACGATCTTGGTCTGTGGAGGCTCCGGAGTGCGGTCGAGCGCCAGCAGCAGGAGCCTGAGGCACACGGGACAGCGCCGCGTCGCGTGCCGGAAGGACGCGGCAGCGGACAGATGGGCCCGGAGCAGTGCGGCGGTCGCGTGCCTTTCCGAAGCCGCCATGGCGCGCACCTCCCGTGCCCGGTCCTGCTTCGTGCGTACCGACGGCAGATGACGCGGTCAAGGGCGGGGGAGCGGACGGGAGGTCGTCGTCGCCGGGCGGAGCGGCCGGCGCCCGGTCCCGTCCGGTCGCCGAGTGCGGGAAATCCGGTTGCCGCGTACGCCGAGGCCTAGTACGACGAAAGGGCCCGCATCCTGACCGGATGCGGGCCCTTCGATTGCGGTCCTGACGGGATTTGAACCCGCGGCCTCCACCTTGACAGGGTGGCGAGCACTCCAAACTGCTCCACAGGACCTTGCTGCCTGCGCCCTCTCGGGTGCCTGCGAAGCAAGACTCTACAGCAGGTCAGGGGGTGCGGTCGAACTCGCTGCCGGAGAAGGCCCTGGTCGTCGCCCGGCAGTGACCCAGCGCACAGCGCGCAGGGCCCCGGACGCCCGCCGCGCCGCGCCCCGAAGGGCTACGGCGCGGCCGCGTCCACCGCCTTCACGATCCGCTTGTCGGAGACCGGGTACGCCGTGCCCAGCGCGTGCGCGAAGTAGCTCACCCGCAGCTCCTCGATCATCCAGCGGATCTCCAGCGCCTGCTGGGGCACCGGCCGCCCCGCCGGGAACTGCTCCAGCAGCCAGGCGTATTCGTCCTGCATCTCCTTCACCTTCGCCATCCGGGAGCGGTCCCGCTCGGCGTTGGTGGGCATCTGCTGCAGCCGGCGGTCGGCCGCGACCAGGTACCGCATCAGATCCGGCAGCCGCTTGGCGCCGTGCTCGGTGACGAAGCCCGGCTTGATGAGCGCCGACAGCTGCTCCCTGACGTCCTTGACCGAGTCCAGCAGCACCGGCGAGGTGGTGTCCTTCAGCCGCCGCTCGCACGCCTGCCAGGCGGCCAGCACCTCGCGCACCTGCTGGACGGTCTTCATCGTGGCGTCGACCAGGTCGGTCCTGACCGCGTCGAAGAGCTTCCGGAAGCCCTCCTCGTCCCAGGCCGGGCCGCCGTGCGCGGCGATCAGCCGGTCGGCCGCCGCGGTCACGCAGTCGTCGAAGAGCGATTGAATTGAGCCATGCGGATTGCTGGACAGCGCCAGCTTCTGCTGATTGGTGAGCTTGCTCTGCGCGAACTTGGCCGGGTTGGACGGGATGTTGAGCAGGATGAGGCGGCGGGTGCCGGCCCACATCGCGCTCTTCTGCTCCGCCTCGGTGTCGAAGAGCCGTACGGCGACCGAGGAGCCCTCGTCCACCAGTGCCGGGTACGCCTTGAGCGGCTGGCCGGCCCGCCGGGTCTCGAAGGTGTGCGGCAGCGTGCCGAGGGTCCAGGAGGTCAGGCCGGTGCGCTGCTCCATGCCGGCGGGGGCCGGGCCGCCCCGGCCGCCGTCCTTGCCGGCCCCGCCGGACCGCTGCCCGCCCTGTTTCTGCGCGGCCTGCTCGAACGCCTTGGAGATCGCGGCCTGCGTCTTGGGCTTGAGCTTCAGCCGCAGCGCCTCGAGGTCCTTGGCCTCGGCGAGCTTGCGCCGCCGCTCGTCGACCACCCGGAAGGTGATCTTCAGGTGGTCCGGCACCTTGGACCAGTCAAAATCAGCCGCGTCGACGGGCACGCCGACCATCCGCTGCAGCCCCGCCGCCAGCGACGCCGTCAGCGGGCCCTGCAGGGGCACCGTTTCGTCCAGGAAGCGCGCCGCGAAGTTCGGCGCCGGCACGTAGTTGCGCCGGATCGGCTTGGGCAGCGACCGGATCAGCTCGGTGACCAACTGCTCGCGCAGGCCCGGGATCTGCCAGTCGAAGCCCTCGGCGGACACCTGGTTGAGGACCTGGAGCGGGATGTGGACGGTCACGCCGTCCGCGTCGGCGCCCGGCTCGAACTGGTACGTGACCCGGAACTTCAGCTTCCCCTGCCGCCAGGAGTCCGGGTAGTCGTCCTTGGTGACGGCCTCGGCGGTCTCGTTGATGAGCATCGAGTGCTCGAAGTTGAGGAGTTCGGGCTCCTCCTTGCGCTTCTTCTTCCACCAGGAGTCGAAGTGCGCACCGGATACGACGTGTTCGGGGATGCGCTGGTCGTAGAAGTCGAAGAGGGTCTCGTCGTCCACGAGGATGTCGCGGCGCCGGGCCCGGTGCTCCAGCTCCTCGACCTCGCCCAGCAGCTTGCGGTTGTCGTGGAAGAACTGGTGGTGGGTCCGCCAGTCGCCCTCGACCAGCGCGTTGCGGATGAACAGGTCGCGGGAGGTCTCCGGATCGATCCGGCCGTAGTTGACCTTGCGCTGGGCCACGATCGGCACGCCGTAGAGCGTGACCCGCTCGTACGCCATGACCGCGGCCATCTTCTGTTCCCAGTGCGGCTCGCTGTACGTCCGCTTCACCAGGTGCTGGGCGAGCGGCTCGACCCACTCTGGCTCGATCTTCGCGTTCACCCGCGCCCACAGGCGGGACGTTTCGACCAGCTCCGCCGACATGATCCAGCGCGGCGGCTTCTTGAAGAGCGCCGAGCCGGGGAAGACCGCGAACTTGGCGCTGCGGGCGCCCAGATACTCGTTCTTGGCGTCCGTGTCCTTCAGTCCGATATGCGAGAGCAAACCGGCGAGCAGGGACGTGTGGATGTGCTCCGGTGCCGCGTCCTGCTCGGAGAGGTGGATGCCCATCGTCTTGGCGACCGTACGCAGCTGCGTATAGATGTCCTGCCACTCGCGTATCCGCAGGTAGTTCAGGAACTCATTGCGGCACATCCGGCGGAACGCCGACGAGGACAGCGCCTTCTGCTGCTCCCTGATGTACCGCCAGAGGTTCAGGTACGCCAGGAAGTCGCTGGTCTCGTCCTTGAAGCGGGCGTGCTGCTGGTCGGCCTGCTGCTGCTTGTCGGCGGGCCGCTCGCGCGGGTCCTGGATGGACAGCCCCGCGGCGATGACCATGACTTCGCGTACGCAGCCGTTGCGGTCGGCCTCCAGGACCATCCGCGCGAGCCGCGGGTCCACCGGCAGCTGGGAGAGCTTGCGGCCCGTCTGCGTGAGCCGCTTCTTCGGGTCCTTCTGCTTCGGGTCGATCGCGCCCAGCTCCTCCAGGAGCTGCACGCCGTCCTTGATGTTGCGGCGGTCCGGCGGGTCGATGAAAGGAAACTTCTCGATGTCGCCGAGGCCGGCCGCGGTCATCTGCAGGATGACCGACGCGAGGTTGGTCCGCAGGATCTCCGCGTCGGTGAACTCCGGCCGGGACTCGAAGTCCTCCTCGGAGTACAGCCGGATGCAGATGCCGTCGCTGAGCCGGCCGCAGCGGCCCTTGCGCTGGTTGGCGCTGGCCTGCGAGATCGGCTCGATCGGCAGCCGCTGGACCTTCGTGCGGTAGCTGTAGCGCGAGATGCGGGCCATGCCGGTGTCGATGACGTACCGGATGCCGGGGACCGTCAGCGAGGTCTCCGCGACGTTCGTCGCGAGGACGATCCGCCGGCCCGAATGGCGCTGGAAGACGCGGTGCTGCTCGGCGTGCGACAGGCGCGCGTACAACGGCAGTACCTCGGTCTCGCGCGCCAGTGCGCCGCCCCGGTTCAGCCGTTTGGTGAGCGCGTCAGCGGTGTCCCGGATCTCGCGCTCGCCGGAGAGGAAGACCAGGATGTCGCCGGGCCCCTCGGCCTGCAGCTCGTCCACGGCCTCGCAGATGGCGCTGATCTGGTCGCGGTCCGCGTCCTCGGAGCCCTCCTCCAGCAGCGGGCGGTACCGCACCTCCACCGGATACGTACGCCCGCTGACCTCGATGATCGGGGCGTCCCCGAAGTGCCGCGAGAAGCGCTCGGGATCGATCGTGGCCGAGGTGATGACGACCTTGAGGTCCGGCCGCTTCGGCAGCAGCTGGGCGAGGTAGCCGAGCAGGAAGTCGATGTTGAGGCTGCGCTCGTGCGCCTCGTCGATGATGATCGTGTCGTACTGGCGCAGCTCGCGGTCCGTCTGGATCTCGGCGAGCAGGATGCCGTCCGTCATCAGCTTGACCAGCGTGTCGCCGCCGACCTGGTCGGTGAAGCGGACCTTCCAGCCGACCGCCTCGCCCAGCGGGGTCCTCAGCTCTTCGGCGACCCGCTCCGCGACCGTGCGGGCGGCGATCCGGCGCGGCTGGGTGTGGCCGATCAGGCCCTTCACCCCGCGGCCCAGCTCCAGGCAGATCTTCGGGATCTGCGTCGTCTTGCCGGAGCCGGTCTCACCGGCGACGATCACGACCTGGTGGTCGCGTATCGCCTCCAGGATGTCGTCCTTCTTCTGGCTGACCGGCAGCTGCTCGGGATAGGTGATCTCCGGAACGGCGGCCCGGCGCTGCGCGACGCGGAGCTCGGCTTCCTCGATGCCCTCGGCGATCTCGGCGAGTACGGCCGCACGCGCCTCGGGCTTGCGGATCCGGCGCGCGCCGTCGAGACGGCGGCCGAGGCGCTGCTGGTCACGCAGCATCAGCTCGGGCAGCTGCGCCAGGAGTGCGGGCAGGGCGGGGGCACCCTCGGGCGTGGCGCCCCTGGGCGCGGCGGAGGCAGGCTGACTGGACATACGCGATCCAGGATCTCACCTCGCGGAAAAGACTGGCGAACGAATTGCGGCCGCACGGCCCCGGGAGGGCCGGGCCCGGCCGGATCCGGGCGTTCCCCGGGCCGTCGGCGCGGGACGCTGAGAATGTCCGGGATGGGTGCTTTAGCGTTGTTCGTATGTCCGATGATCACGACGCCGCGCCCGCCGACCGTGAGGGGCCCGCCGACGGTGAACCCGCCGGTCGTGAGGCGCCCGCCGACCGTGAGGCGCCCGCCGCGAGTGGCGGGCCTGCCGGCCACGAGGTGCCCGCCGACCGTGAGGCGCACGGCACACCCCGCGTACCCGGCACACCCGGTGCGCCCCACGCCCACGGCGCGCACGCCCGGCACCGGACCGCGGCCGAGAAGTGGGTGGCCTTCAAGAAGTCGCCGTTCCTGCCCGCGACCGTCCTGATCTTCATCCTCGCCGCTGCCGCCGGCCTCTTCGCGGGCTCGTACACCTTCTCCATGGCCAACCCGACCCCGCACCGCATCCCCACCGCGCTCGTCGGCTCCCCCGACGGCCGCGGCAAGGCGTTCGTCCAGGGCATGGAGAAGGCCCTGAACGCGTCGCTGGAGCTGCACGAGTACCGGACGTACGACGAGGCCCGCGAGGCGATCGACGAGCAGCGGGCGTTCACCGTCATCAGCGTGACCGGCTCGGGCGTACGGATGGACCTCTCCAGCGCCTCGGGCGCCACGGTGGGCCAGCTGCTCCAGCAGACGGCGCCGCAGGTCGGCAAGAAGACCGGCGTACCCGTCACGATCAAGGACATCAAGCCGCTGCAGCAGGGCGACCCGCGCGGCCTGGCGATCTTCTACGTCTCGCTCGCCGCGGTGATCGTCGGCTTCGTCGGCGCGATCCAGCTCAGCGTGCACGCCCGCGCGCTCAACCCGGCCGAGCGGATCGCGTACACCCTCGCCTACAGCCTGCTCGGCGGATTCACCATCGCGGCGGTGGTGGACTGGCTGCTGGGCGCGCTGACCCTGCCCTTCGTGCAGTCCTGGCTGATCCTGGCGTTCACGATGTTCACGAGCGGCATGGTCTTCACGATGTTCAACACCCTGCTCGGCCGCTGGGCGATGGTGCCGACCTGGGGACTGATGGTGCTGCTGGGCAACCCCTCGTCCGGCGGCGCGGTCTCCTGGCCGCTGCTGCCGTCCGTCCTCGGCCACATCGGCCGGTGGCTGCCCCCGGGCGCGTCGGTGAACGCCCAGCACACCGCCGTCTACTTCCCCGGCCACCAGCACGTCTTCCCGTACCTGGTGCTGGCCGGCTGGTCCCTGCTGTCCTGCGCGGTCTTCTGGACCTGGCGCCACCGCCACCCGGGCGGCCGCCCCACGGGCCCGTCCCACGCGGCGGACTGACACCGCACCGACACCCGCACCGGGCCGCGCGCACGGGGGCCGCCCGGATGAGGCATGCCCGCGTACCGCGTCATCCGCCGTGGCTGTCCGCTCTCGCCCGGCCTGTGCCCGGCGCGCTCCCCGGTACGTTCCGCTGCCCGTCGGCGTCGGGCTCGCTGTCGAGCGTCCCCAGGGTTTCGGCCGTCACCCTCAAGTACTCGCCATAGGGGGTTCCCAGTGCGTCCATGGCTTCCTGGAAGGCGGACTGCTGAGCTGAGTGATCCCCACCTGACAGACACTCCTCGTGCCAGGACTTGAGCCTTTCGAAAGCCTGGTTGGCGGCGCGGCGCAGGTCCTTGGCTTCGAGCACCACCTTGCGCGGACCCCAGAGCCGCAGGTCGAAGACCGCTATCTGCAAATCCGTGACGGTGCGGTCCGCGACCGGCAACCGTTCGGCGGCCAGTGCGGTGTGCCCGCCTCTAAGGGCGTCCGCGCAGGCTCGAAGGCTGTGCAGAACCTCGACGTACATGTGGTTGGTGTGGATGTAGGCCTGCCGGCGCTGCTCCCGGATCCATTGCCGGTGCTCCGCTTCGGACTGTCCCTCGACCTGCGTCCGGGCGGCCTCCACGGCTTTGTGTGCGCCGAGCCGAGCCCCCCGGAGGCCGGCAAGGGCGCCGGCCAGAGCACCGACAGTGCCGGCCAACCCGGCCACCACGGCTGCCACACCCTGATCCATGGCCTCATGATCTCGGACACTGGCCGCCGGTACATGGTCTTTTCGCACGAGCGCATACGAGAACGCCCCCTCCGGAATGACCCGGAGGGGGCGAATGCCCTGATAGGGCGGCTGTGGCTGGGGCCGGGGTCGAACCGGCGACCTTCCGCTTTTCAGGCGGACGCTCGTACCAACTGAGCTACCCAGCCACGCAGCCTCGAAAGGCTGCAGCGGTCCTGACGGGATTTGAACCCGCGGCCTCCACCTTGACAGGGTGGCGAGCACTCCAAACTGCTCCACAGGACCAAGCTTTGTGCGAGCACTAGTCTCGCACAGGGTGTTGCGTGCCCCCAACGGGATTCGAACCCGTGCTACCGCCTTGAAAGGGCGGCGTCCTGGGCCACTAGACGATGAGGGCTGATGGCCCACCTGGGCGCTTTGTCGGCGCCGTCGGGGACGTGAGAAGCATATGGGATGGGGGGACGGTTCGCCAAAACGGTTTACGAGGAGGGGCTCGGTGAGCCCTTCGACGGCGTGCCCGACGGGGTGGCGCCGGGCCGGTTGTCGGCCGGGAGATGGCGGCTGACCTCGGCCTTCGACAGGCCCAGCCCGCCCAGCGTGATCTCGTCCCAGGCCTGCAGGCGGCGCGTCTTCCGGTCCAGGTAGAGCACCGAGGCCTGCACCTGTTCGGGTGTCGCGCCCTCGACCGCGCGCAGTCCGCCGCCGCCCGTGGAGCCCTCGACCATCAGCCGGGTGCCCTTCGGCAGCACCCGCGTGTCGCGGTGGTGGACGTGGCCCGCGAGCACCAGCGGGACCAGCCCGTCGGTCTCGGAGGCGGCGACCGGGTTGTGCGCCAGGGCGATGTCCGCCGGCGTACGGGCCCGGGCGAGCGTGCGCAGCGACTCGGCCAGGCGCCGGCCCGAGGCGCGCTCCGCCTTGTCGCCGGACGCGGCCACCGAGCGGTCCGGCGTGAACTGCGGGTCGCCGATGCCCGCGATCCGCAGCCCGCCGGCCCGCACGGAGGTGCCCTCGTCCACGACCTTCACGTTCTTCAGCTTCTTGCCCCGCGCGAGGTACTTCTGCGTCTTCATCGAGTCGTGGTTGCCGCGGACCCAGACGTACGGGGCGCCGAGCTTGCCGATGGGGTCCAGGAAGCGGTTCTCGGCGGCCGTGCCGTGGTCCATGGTGTCGCCGGTGTCGATGATCACGTCGATGTCGTACTGCTGCACCAGGGACCTGATGATCTGCCAGGCGGCCGGGTTCAGGTGGATGTCGGAGACGTGCAGGACGCGGACGGTGGTGGGGTCCGGCTGGTACGCGGGCAGCGTGGAGGTCGCGTCGTAGAGCTTGGTGACGTTGGTGACCAGGCGGGCCAGCTCCTTCTGGTAGACGTCGAACTCGCTCACGATGGAGCGGGCGTTGCCGACCACGGAGGGCGCGGAGGACAGCAGCCCGGAGAAGCGCGGCTCCAGTACGGACTTGGGGTTCCAGGTGGCGTACGCGAGGCCGCCGGACGCGGCGAGCAGCACGAGCGCGAGGCCGCCGGCGGCGAGCGCGCGGCGCGGTCTGCGGTAGACGACGAGGCCCAGCGCCGTCGCCCCGGAGACCACCGCGACGCAGGACCGGAAGGCCAGGTCGGCGGTGCCGCGCTCGACGTCCCGGGTGACCTCGGCCTGCAGCCCGGAGAAGCGCTCGGGATGGTCGACCAGGGCCTGGGCGCGCGCCGGGTCCAGCTGGTCCACGTCCACGTCGAGCCGTATCGGCGCGTGGTGGCTCCGCAGCTCCAGGGCGCCCAGCGGGGACACGTTGATCTTCGTGCCGCCGCTGAGGGACGGGCGCAGCGCCATGGTCGTGTCCACGGGGCCGACGGGCGTGCGGATGCTGCCGACTATCAGCAGGCCGAGCCAGGCGCCGAGGAGCGTCACGCAGATCAGCCCCAGCGTGCGGGCGTACGGGTGCGGCGGGTGCGTCAGCGTGGAGGTGGGGGCCTGTCGGTGGGCGCGGTAGTGCCGCAGGACGGCGGCGGGGGCGCTCCGGACGCGGTCGTACGCGGTGCGGAGCAGCCGGAGCACGGAGGAGCCGGGGGACGGCCCCCCGGACGGCGCGGTGCGGGCCATTGTGCCCATATGCCCGGGCGCGGGGCCCGTTATGCCGGGGGATGCGGCATACGTGGGTGACGGCGCGGATCTCCGGGCGTGCGGGTGGTCGTGTGCCGGAGCGTGTGCGGTGCCGGTGTGCTGGGCGTGCGCGGTGTCGGTGCGCTGGGCGTGTGCGGTGCCCGTGTGCCGGGCGTGCGCCGCGGTGGGGTGCCGGAGTGCGCGCGGGTGGGGCAGAAAGACGGGCGCGGCGGGGGGGGCGGGGTGCGCGCGGGGCGCAGTAAGGAGGCGGGCGCGGGGCGGCGTGCGCACGGGTCCCGGCGGCCCCTGGCGGCCGCGTTCGGTGTGAGGGCGGGCCCCGCGCGGTCCCGTGACCCACAATGGGCGCGTGCTGGAGATGACGCGCGAGGAGTTCGAGGAACTGGTCGGCGAGGCGCTCGACCGGATCCCGCCGGAGCTGACCCGTCTGATGGACAACGTCGCCGTGTTCGTCGAGGACGAGCCCCCGGCGGACGACCCCGAGCTGCTCGGGCTCTACGAGGGGACGCCGCTGACCGAGCGCGGCGAGTGGTACGCGGGCGTGCTGCCGGACCGCATCACGATCTACCGGGGCCCGACGCTGCGGATGTGCGACACCCGGGAGGACGTGGTCGCCGAGACCGAGGTCACGGTCGTGCACGAGATCGCCCACCACTTCGGCATCGACGACGCCCGGCTGCACGCCCTCGGGTACGGCTGAGGGGCACTACGGGGGCCACGTGAGGGGCACTACGGGGGCCACGTGAGGGGCACTACGGGGCGCCACGCGCCGCCCGCCCCGGTACGCGCGTTCGGCCGCACCTTCGTGCGCGCCGAGCCGCACCTCGGTAGCGGACTCTCCGCCCGCACCGGTGCGGAGGGCGCGGGGCGCTCCGGGCGCGGGGGCGGGCGCCCCCGGGCCCCCGCCCGGGCGTGTCCTCCGGCGGGCGGTGGGAGTTGGGCAGTGCACCTGTCCCGCGTGTCCGCTCCGGAACCGGAGGTCCCGCCCGTGCCCCGCCCGCTCCCCGTCAGCCGTCCGCCCCGGTCCGCCGCGCCGCTGCCGCCCTCGGTCTCGACCGCCTCGTCGCCCGCTTCCACCGACGCCTCCGCCTCGCCCCGTACGGCGGCGCGCACCGCCCGTTCCCTGGCCCGTACGGCTGCCGCGGCCGCCGTGGCCTCCGCCTTCGCGATGTCGCTGACCGGCTGCATGAGCGTCAGCGACCACCCGCCGAAGCCCAGGCCCTCCGGGCCGGCCGGCCACCACGGCAGCGACGCGCAGCCGGACGGCGGCTCGGCCCAGGCGCCCGACGGCGGGCCGCGCCGGATGGGCCGGTCCGCCGGCCCCATGGCCGACGAGGACCCCGCGGTGCCCACGGACCGCGCGAAGCCGTCGGCCGACGGGAAGCGCACCCCCGGGGTCACGGAGGGCAGCAGGAAGCCGCGCGCCGGCCGTACCGGCTCGGAGAGCCCCACGCAGGGCAGCCCGTCCCGCCCGGCCCCGCCGCGGCCCACCGGTTACCCGAAGCCCACCCCCACCCCCTCCCGTACGACCGAGGCGCCGGACCCGACGCCCACCCCGAGCCAGGACCCGCCGCCGAGCAGCCCCGAGCAGACCGGGTCGCAGTCCGGCTCGCCGGCGTCGGCCGGACCGGCGAGCGGCGGCACCCAGTAGGCGGCCACCGGCCGGCCCGGTGGGGGCCGGGGGCTCAGCAGACGGCCGGCGGCCCGGCAGGGCAGCTGGAGGGGTTCAGCAGACGGCCGGAGGGCGGCTCGGCAGGGCAGCTGGAGGGTTCCAGCAGACGACCGCAAGGGCCCAGCATGGCGGCCGGAGGGCGGCTCGGCAGGGGCGCTGATCGGCCTTTGAGCGGCGAAAACCGGACGACCGGCGGTGCCGGGAGCGTCAGGGCGGCACCGCATTTGCCTCGAGGGGGATCGGGTGCGTATGGTGGTAGATCGTTTGATCCCATTTGCCCGGCGCCCACCGGATCCCCTTCACCGAAGAGGACGAAGCGCGCCGCGTGGCGCGTTCTCTCCTTGCCGTGGCTGACCGCATAGAGGCGGTCTTTTGTGAAACAACACGGAGTTTGGGCGCGTGCCGAGACTCCGGAAGGTTTCGCATTTCGCATGTCCATTTCCACTGACCAGTCCGCCCTGCCCGCACACGACGAGCAGGCGCCCCTCACCGACGACCAGGCCGTGAGCCAGGACGTCGCCGCCGAGGCCGTCGCCGACGAGCCGCAGGCCGCCGAAGAGCCGCAGATCACCTTCGCGGACCTCGGCCTGGACGAGAAGATCGTCCGCAAGCTGGCGCAGAACGGCGTCACCACCCCGTTCCCGATCCAGGCGGCGACCATCCCGGACGCCATCGCCGGACGCGACATCCTCGGCCGTGGCCGCACCGGCTCCGGCAAGACGCTCTCCTTCGGCCTGCCGCTGCTGACCCGCCTGGCCGGCGGCCGCACCGAGAAGAAGCGTCCCCGCGGCGTCATCCTCACCCCGACCCGTGAGCTCGCCATGCAGGTGAGCGACGCGCTGCAGCCGTACGGCGACGTCCTCGGCCTGAAGCTGAAGGTCGTCTGCGGCGGCACCTCCATGGGCAACCAGATCTACGCCCTGGAGCGCGGCGTCGACATCCTCGTCGCCACCCCGGGCCGGCTGCGCGACATCATCAACCGCGGCGCCTGCTCGCTGGACGAGGTCGAGGTCGCCGTCCTGGACGAGGCCGACCAGATGGCCGACCTGGGCTTCCTGCCCGAGGTCACCGAGCTGCTGGACCTGGTCCCCACCGGCGGCCAGCGCATGCTCTTCTCCGCGACCATGGAGAACGAGATCGGCACCCTGGTCAAGCGCTACCTGAACAACCCGGTCAGCCACGAGGTCGACGCGGCCCAGGGCGCGGTCACGACCATGACCCACCACGTGCTGGTCGTGAAGCCGAAGGACAAGGCGCCGGTCACGGCCGCCATCGCCGCCCGCAAGGGCCGCACCATCATCTTCGTCCGCACGCAGCTGGGCGCCGACCGCGTCGCCGAGCAGCTGTGCGACGCGGGCGTCCGCGCCGACGCGCTGCACGGCGGCATGACCCAGGGCGCGCGCACCCGTACGCTCGCCGACTTCAAGGACGGTTACGTCAACGTCCTGGTCGCCACCGACGTCGCCGCGCGCGGCATCCACGTCGACGGCATCGACCTGGTCCTGAACGTGGACCCGGCCGGCGACCACAAGGACTACCTGCACCGTTCCGGCCGCACCGCCCGTGCGGGCCAGTCCGGCACGGTCGTGTCGCTGGCCCTGCCGCACCAGCGCCGGCAGATCTTCCGCCTCATGGAGGACGCGGGCGTGGACGCCTCGCGCCACATCGTGGGCGGCGCCGGACAGTTCGACGAGGACGTGGCCCGCATCACCGGCGCCCGCTCGCTGACCGAGGTGCAGGCCGAGTCGGCCGCGAACTCCGCCAAGCAGGCCGAGCGCGAGGTCGCCGAGCTGACCCGCGAGCTGGAGCGGCTGCAGCGCCGCGCCGCCGAGCTGCGCGAGGACGCCGACCGGCTGACCGCCAAGGCCGCGCGCGAGCGGGGCGAGGACCCGGAGGCCGCGGTACAGGCCAAGGCAGAGGCGGAGGCCGCCGAGGCGGAGAGCGCCGCGGAGCCCGAGGTGTCGCTGCCGGCCCAGACCGCGCGCACCGCCGACGCGGACGACACGCAGCGCCGCTCCACGTACCGCGACGAGCGGGGCAACTACGAGCGCCGTGACCGCCGGGACGACCGCGGCGGCCGTTCCTTCGAGCGCCGCGACGACCGCGGTGACCGTGGCGGTTTCAACCGTGACCGTCGCGACGACCGTGGTGGCCGTTCCTTCGACCGGAACGACCGTGGTGACCGGGGCGACCGTGGCGGTTTCAACCGTGACCGCCGGGACGACCGTGGTGGCCGTTCCTTCGAGCGCCGCGACGACCGTGGTGACCGCGGTGACCGCGGTGGCTTCAACCGCGACCGCCGGGACGACCGTGGTGGCCGTTCCTTCGACCGGAACGACCGTGGTGACCGGGGCGACCGTGGCGGCTTCAACCGCGACCGTCGCGACGACCGTGGTGGCCGTTCCTTCGACCGCAACGACCGCGGCTTCAGCCGTGACCGCCGTGACGACCGCGGCGGCCGCCCCTTCGAGCGCCGGGACCACCGTGGCGGCGACCGTCCGTACAACCGCGACCGCCGCGAGGACCGCTTCGGCCGCGACAACGACCGTCGCCCGCACGGCCGCCGGGACGACCACCGCGGCGGCAACGCCGGCGGCCGGTCCTTCGACCGCCGTGCGGACAAGCCGCGCTGGAAGCGCAACGGCTGACCCGGGCGCGGCGCCCGGCGCCGCAACGCCCGTACGCGGCTGAGCCGTCGGCCGTCGGAACCGTGCTGAGCTGCCCGTACGCAGCAGGCAGACCGGTGGGCCCGTCCCTTCTGGGGCGGGCCCACCGGCCGTTCGCACCGGCCGGCGCACGACCGCTCCGGGCCACTTCGACCCCGCCGAGTGACAATGCCTTCCAGCTGTGGCACGAGCGCGGGCTATGCTGCTCGGTGCGGGCCATTAGCTCAATTGGCAGAGCAGTGGACTTTTAATCCATTGGTTCAGGGTTCGAGCCCCTGATGGCCCACCGCAGAAGAACGGGGGAGACCCCGCCGGCCTGCTGCGCGGCGTCCCCGTCGGCTTGGCCGGCGGGGACGCCGCGCGTTTGTGGCCGGGTCAGGGAGACGGCGCAGCGGCGTGGCGGAGGGCCTGGGCGATGCCGGTGTCCAGGTCGGTGGCGCAGCCGGCCTCGAAGGCGTGCCGGTAGGCGTCCTCGCCGAGGGCTTCACGGGTCCGGCGTTCGCAGGTCTGGCGGGCGGCCACCACCGCGGGGACGCCCGCCTGCGGCCGGCCGAGCGTCTCCCACAGCTGCGTGGCCAGACCGAGCAGCCAGGCGGCCTCCGTGTTCTGGCCCGTGGCGGTGGCGGCGCAGGCCAGCGCTTCCAGGGCCATGCCGGTGCCCACGCCGTCGCGCAGTCGGCGCTTGACCAGCAGTGCGGCCCGGGCGTGCTCCTGGGCCTCCTCGAACCGGCCCAGCGCCAGCTCGGCCTGGGCGCGGACGAAGTCGCCCCAGGCGCGCATGCTGCGCTCGCCGCTGCGGTCGCAGGCGGCGCTCAGCTCGTCCAGCCAGGCGATGGCTTCCTCGAAGCGGCCGGCGGTGACGAGCGAGTGGGTGCCGAAGACCAGGGCCGCAAGGGGGAGCAAGGTGAGCGGCCGCTCGCGCCAGTCCGTGGCGAGCAGGGCCTCGGCCCGGGGCACCACCTGTTCCGGATCGCCGCGCAGTACCCATACCCGCAGCTCGGTTGCGGCCGCGTAACTCCGCTCGGTGTCGCCGAAGTGCGCGGCCAGGGCGGTGCACTCGGCGGCCCGTTCCTCGAGCGCTGTCAGATCGCCGAGGTAGACCAGCACCGGACCGCTGACGTACAGGGCCTTCACCCGGGTCGCGGAGGGAGCGGTGTCGGCGGCCAGAGCCTGGTCCAGGTAGTGCCGGCCCTCTTTGACGAACCCGCAGCCGTACCAGAAGAACCACAGCGCCGCGGCCATCTCCAGCGCGAGATGGCCCTCGGCACGGCCCTCGGCTTCGGCCAGGCTGTACTCCAGCGCCGTGCGGAGGTTGTCGTGCTCGGCGGTCATCCGGTCGAACCAGGCGAACTGGTCGGGCCCGATCCAGGCGGCGTCGCCCCGGCGGGCCAGGGCCAGGTAGTGATCCCGGTGGCGGCGGCGCAGTGCGTCCTCCTCACCGAGGTCGCGCAGCCAGTGCGCCCCGTACTCCCGGAGGGTGTCCAGCATCCGGTAGCGCTCGCCGCCCCCGGTGGGCTGCCAGATCAGGATCGACTTCTCCGTCAGCGTGCCCAGTACGGCCGGGCTCTCCCAGGCCGGGAGGTGGTCGTCGGCGCAGACCTGCCGGGCCGTCTCGGCGTCGAAGCTGCCGGCGAAGACCGACAGCCGGGCCCACAGGAGCCGTTCGGCGGGGGTGCACAGCTGGTGGCTCCAGCCGATGGCCGTGCGCAGGGCCTGGTGCCAGGGAGGTTCGGCGTCGGAGGTGATGCCGTCGGTGTCGCCCAGGACGGCGAAGCGGTCGTCCAGCCGGGCGGTCAGTTCCCGTACAGGCAGGTCGCGCAGGCGGGCCGCGGCCAGCTCGATCGCCAGCGGCAGCCCGTCCAGCCGCCGGCACAGCCGTACCAGCTCCGCGTGGTCGTCCTCGGTGACCGTGAAACCGGGCACCGCCTCCTGCGCGCGCAGGGTCAGCAGGACCACCGCGTCCGCCGTACTCGCCCGCGCGTCGCCGTCCTCGGGTACGGGCAGCGGATCGATGGTGAGGATGCGTTCGCCCACGACGTCCAGGACGCGGCGGCTGGTGGCCAGGATGCGCAGGCCCGGCGCGGCCCGCAGCAGCGCCTCGGTGACCAGCGCGCAGGCGTCGGTGAGGTGCTCGCAGGTGTCCAGCACCAGCAGCAGCTCCCGCTCGGCCAGGTACTCCGCCAGCACGTCGATCATCGGGCGGGTGGTCTGGTCGGCCAGCGGCAGCGCCTCGGCGATGGTGTGCGCCAGCAGGACGCCCTGGCGCAGCGGCGAGAGCTCCACCAGCCACGCCCCGTCGCGGAAGCGGGGCTGGAGGGCTGCGGCGGCGTCCAGCGCCACCCGGGTCTTGCCCACCCCGCCGACCCCGGTGAGCGTCACCAGCCGGGCCGGCGCCGCGCCCGGAGCGCCCTCGAAGATCCGGCCGATCTCCGCCACTTCAGCGCGGCGGTCGACCATCTCCGTCCGCGGTGCGGTCAGGTTGCCCACCCGCCGCTCTTCGCCCGGCTCCCCGCCCCGCCAGCTGTTCGCCGCCACAACGATTGCCTCCTCGGGCCGGGCCCAGGCCCGTTGTGTGTGCTGAGGACGGCAGCCTGCACCAGGTGCGCCGCGTGGCGCGACGGCTGACGGCAAACCGCCCGTATGTGCCGCACGGCGGATCGTGGCGGATCGCAAGAGGTCGTGGAGGGTCGGGCGGCGGCCCCTTCGGCGCGCGATCTTGAGCACCCGGCCGGGCCGAAGGTGCGAGGGGAAACGCTCTCCCGGTCGGGTGGGAACGGGCATCGGCGGCGGCTCGTGCGGTCACGCCCCGGACGGCGTTTGTCATGGCCGCTTCCTGATTGCGATCATGAACCGGCGAACGACTGGGCCGCCCGGCCGCCGGGGAAGTACCGGGGCTCCCGGCGGCGGGACTCGGAGAGTGCACGAATGACGGGGCGCAGCCCGCGACCGCAGGACAGTCCGGAAGCGGCAGCACTGAGGACGACGGGGGCGCCGGCCGCATGAAGATCGAGCTGAAGCCCGATCAGATACCCCAGTTCACCGGCGATCTGACGCAGCTGGACAAGGACCACGCGGCGCTGAAGGCGGACGCCGGGCACCTCCGCGGTACGGGCTCGGACGTGCACTCCCACTTCCAGGGGCTGTCGGCGTACTACAAGGCGCCGGAGGCGGAGAAGCTGTTCGCCTCGACCAAGCCGGTCAAGGACCGTGCCGACGCCTTCGCCGGTGACCTGGAGACGGTCGCCTCGGCGCTGTCCGCGTACGCCGACGAGATCCGCCCGCTGGTGCCGAAGCTCGCCAGGCTGAAGACCGAGGCACAGGACTTCATCCGGGACCACAAGGACGACGAGGACGGCGACTACGACGGCGACCTGATCGCCGAGCACAACCGCATCCTCAACGACATCACCGCCACCGTCGCCGCCTTCTGGGCCGCCGAGCGCACCTGCCACAACAAGATCACCGCGCTGTGGGGCGGCACGCAGATGGTGGCCGGGGACGGCTCGGGCAAGGAGAACCAGTACGGCTTCTCCGCCGACGACATGGAGAAGTCCAAGGAACTCCCGTGGGGCGAGCCGGTGGAGGAGAAGCACCACTGGTGGGAGATCGGTTACTGGCTGAAGTCCTTCTTCTGGGACGGCCTGATCGTCGACGGGATCTGGGGCACGATCAAGGGGCTGGGCACGCTGCTCGGCTTCAACGGCTGGGAGGCCGCCGGCCGGGCGTGGAAGGGCCTGGGGCAGCTGATCACCGGCCTGGCGATCAGCGTCGTACCGGGTGTGAACGTGGCCTTCTGGTCGCAGCCGGACGACCAGCTGCCGTCCTGGCTGCGGGACTCGCGTACGGCGATGAAGGAGACCGGCAAGGCGCTGGTCGCCTGGGACCAGTGGGGCGAGAACCCGGGGCGGGCGGCCGGTGCGGTCACCTTCAACGTGCTCACCACGGTCTTCACCGGCGGCGCGGGGGCCGCGGCGGCGGGTGCCGGCCGGGCGGGCGCGGTGGCCAGGGCGCTGTCCGCGGCGGGCCGGGCCGGCCGGCTCATCGACCCCATGACGTACGTGGGCAGGGCGGCCGGGGCCGGCCTGTCCCGGATCGGCGACGCCGTCCGGGGTCTGCGGGGCGCCGGCCGGGTGGAGGTGCCGGACCTGGCGGCGGACGCGGCACGGCTGCCGGACGACGCCACCCGGCTGCCGACCGGGCCCGGCGAGCCGGTCCGGTACTTCGACGGCGAGGGCCGGCTGCTGGACGCGCACGGCAACGTCCTCCACGAGGCGGCCGACGCACCCAGGGAGCGCGTACCGGACGTCCGCCCGGCCTCGGCGGACGCCGTGCCGGAGGCCGCGCCCCCGGCCCGTGAGCCCGCACTCGTCGGCGCGGGCACCCACGCGGCCGACGCCACCCCGCCCGCCGGGGGCGGCCACACCCCGCCCCCGGCCGACGGCTTCGTGGGCGACGGGACGCGGGCCCCTGAGGGCGGCGCGGGGTCGCCGCACGAGGGCGGTGCGGGGGCGCCGCACGAAGGTGGCGCGGAGTCGCCGCACGACGGTGCTGCGGGGGCGGCACACGAGGGTGCTGCGGGGGCGTCGCATGAGGGCAGCGTGGGGTCGCCGCACGAAGGTGACGGCGCGCGGCCGCACGAAGGCGGTGCGGGGTCGCCGCACGAGGGCGATGCCGTGCGGCCCCACGAGGGCGGTGCCGGGGAGCCGCACGAAGGTGACGCGCCGCCGCATGGCCATGGGGGCGGGCCCGACGGGGACGGCCGTCCGGCCGACGGTGCTGACGGCACGGACGGTGCGTCCGGGGGCGATGCCGGAGCGTCGGAGCCGGGTGGGCTGCCGCCGAAGGGGACCGGGGGCGACGACCCCGAGGTCATCCGGCAGGACGACGACTTCGGCGCCACGCACAACACCTTCGGACTGCGGAAATCCCGCTTCGACCCGGACATCGGCATCGTCCCGGCCAAGCCCGACGGCACCATCACCCCCCTGGAGCACGTCCTGGGCGGCGCCAACAAGGACGCCAAGGAGGCCAGCCAGTTCACGTCGTTCGCCCCGCGGGACGGCACCGGCAAGGTGTACGGCGCGCACGAAGTGAGCGTCGACTACCGGCGCCTTCAGGCGGACATCGACGCCGGACGGGTACGGGACGTGGAGATCTGGCGCCCCGAGCGGATCCAGCAGGACATCGCCGGGGAGATCAACAAGGCCGCCGGCAAGGAGGTCGACGTACCGGCCGACCTGAAGCCCTCCGACACCGACGCGGTGACCCGGTTCGTGAAGGAGCTGGGCCTCAGCAAGAGCAAGACCAGCAAGGTGCAGAGGCGCGTGATGGCGCTCCTCAATACGCGCCGTGATGGAGAATGGCTGATCAGCGGCATCGTGCCCAAGGAGTACGTCAAGGGGCCCTACCCCACCGCCCGGACGTGAGGCCATGCCCGCCCCGCGCACGGCCGCAGCACCCGAGAGCAGTACAGGAGCAGAGCACCGAATGGCCGACAGCACGCGTTCCGGGGAGCCCGGCGAGCGGATCGTGAGGCTCCTCTTCACCGACTTCGACGGTGACCGCGCCGACCCCGACGACGTCATCAGCGACGGACTCGACGGCGGCTACGCGGACCGCACCGAAGCCCTGACCGAGGTGCTGGGCGACCGGAACGAAGGACCGTACGAGCGCTTCCTCGCCTGCCTCGCGCTGACCAGGTGGGGCGACGCGGCCGGCTATGCGGCCGTCGCCGGAGCGGCGGCGGCCCCGGAGGCGGTGGACTGGCGCGGGGCCTCGTACGACAGGCTGCACGCCCAGGACGACACCTTCGGGCTGCTGGCCGAGGCGGTGGGCGAGAGCGCCGACATGGTCGACGAGCGCGGCACACGGGACGAGCGGGTGCGCGCCGCGCAGGCGCTGCTGGCCGTCGCCGACCGCGTCCAGTTCGACCGGCGGGTCAGCGCCCTGCTCCGCGCCGACCTGATGGCCGCGTGCCTGCCCGCCTTGCGGGACGCGGTGGACCGCGGCGTCCGGCGGCTCGCGGAGCGCGAGCGGCTCGGTTTCGACCTCGGGCTGCAGCTGGCCCTGATGATCGCCGCGGCCCGCGCCTACGACGCGCCGTGGGCCGCCGACGCCGAGGCGCGCCTGACGGCGGCCGAACCGGGCGAGCGCGCCCTGCGGGAACTGCGGTAACGCGCACCGCGGTAACAGGGTGACTGCGGCAGCGCGCACCGCAGGAATTGAGGTGACTGCGGGGCGCGTGAAGCATGCGCCCGGCGCGCGGCCATGGGCATGTGCTCGGTGCGCGGCCATGGGCATGTGCTCGGTGCGCGGCCGTGGGCATGTGTCCGGCGCGCGGCCGTGGGGCTGCGCGGTGCGGGCCCCGGACCTGAAGGCGACCCGTTCGCGATGCGTGCCGCGCCCGGGGATGACCCGTCCGGCCCCCGACCGGTCGCCGTGCCGCGTCCCGGCGGACACCCTGGGACGGCGGTGCTGACGGGCGCGTGAACAGGCACGGGAAGCGGCGCGGGAAAGAGGCCGGTACGGATGGGGCGAGGCGGGACGGGCATGCCGGGAGAGCGGGAACGGCAGGCCCGGCGGGACGGGCTGCCGCGGTTCGGCCGCCGGCTGGTCTGCTGGCTGCCCGGCGTGTTCCTGGTCGGCGGCCTCGCCTTCGACCTGCTGACCCCGACGCAGTACACCGCGGCGCCCTTCTTCTCGGCGGCTCCGCTGGTGGCCGCTCCGCTGTACTCCCTGCGCCTCACCGCCCTGACCGCCGGTCTGTCCGTACTGGCCGAGCTCGGGGTGGTCGCCTTCCACGGCCGGAACGGCGGCTACGCGTCGTACACCGAGGCGGTGACCGTCCTGGTCGTCGCCGTCCTCGCGCTCGCCATCAACCGGGTCGTACGGATGAGCGATGCCCGGCTCGCCTCCGTGCGGGACGTGGCGGAGGCGGCCCAGCGGGCCGTGCTGCCGCTGCCGCCGGACCGCATCAGCGGCCTGGACGTGGCGGCGCGGTACGAAGCGGCGCAGGCGGACGCCCGTATCGGGGGCGATCTGTACGCCGTGCAGGACACCCCGCACGGCGTACGGCTGATCGTCGGCGACGTACGGGGCAAGGGCCTGGAGGCGGTGGAGGCCGCCGTGATCGTCATCGGTGCCTTCCGGGAGGCCGCCGAGCAGGAGTCCACGCTGGAGGCGGTCGCCGGACGGCTGGAACGGGCGCTGCAGCGCGAGGGCAGCCGGCGGGAGGGGCTGGACCAGTTCGAGGGGTTCACCACGGCCGTGCTCGCCGAGGTGCCGTCCGAGGAGCGCGGGGTGCTGCGGGTGCTGAACCGCGGCCATCCGGCGCCGCTGCTGCTGTGCGCGGACGGCACGCTGCACACGCTGGAGCCGCGCACCCCGGCGCTGCCGCTCGGGATGAGCGAGGTCGCGGGCTGGCCGGACCGGGCGGACGAGTCCCCGTTCCCGCCCGGCGCGACGCTGCTGCTGTTCACCGACGGGGTGACCGAGGCGCGGAACACCGCCGGCGCGTTCTACGAGCCGGCCGTCCGGCTCACCGGGCGGACGTTCACCGGCCCCGACGCGCTCCTGGACGCCCTCGTGGACGACGTCGCGCGGCACACGGGAGGCAACACGGCGGACGACATGGCCCTCCTGGCACTCCGCAGACCGGAGGGCTGAGGCCGCGGCCCCGCCTGATGGGCGCGCCCCGGCTCAGTACTCCCGTGGCCCCGAGACCTGCCGCCCGGCCTCCCTCTGTCTCTGCCCCCGCTCCCGCTCCCCCCCCCGCTCTTGCTACTGCTCCTGGTCCCGCCCCCGGGGCTCCGCCAGCCACTCCACGCTGCGCCCGCGCCGCCCCGTGAAGGCCACCGGCCGGCCGTCGACGGCGAGGGTGAGCCGGTACGGATCGGCGGGCCGCGGTCCCGGCAGCCACGGCAGTACGTCGTGGTGCTCCAGGGAGACCCAGTGCCCGGGCCGGTCCGCCAGCAGCGACCGCACGACCCGTACGAACTCCTCCCGCCGCTCCAGAGGAAGGCGGCCCAGCGCATCGGTGTGGAAGACGACCAGCGTCGCCTCGCGCGGCGCCCGTGCGGCCAGTGCCGGGAGCTCGTCCAGCAGGTCGCCGCGTACGAGGGAGGCCGGTGGCGCTCCGCGCACGGCCTCGAGGGCCGATCCAACGCCCGGTCCGACCCCCGGTCCGCCGCCCGCCCCGGCGCCCGGTCCGACACCGCCTTCGGCACCCGTACCGCTTCCGGCATCCGTACCGCTTCCGGCCTCCGGCCAGTCCAGGGCCCGGAGCCAGCGGACGTCGTCCGGATCGGCCGCGTCCAGGGGGTCGGGCCCGATCCCGGCCCGCCAGACGATCCGCGGCGGCGCCGCCGGCACCGGCGTGCCCGGGGACGTACGGCACGGAAGGACCACCGGGCTGCCCGGGCCACCGGTCTCGGGCCCGCCGTCGTACCGGTAGCGGTACCGGTCCGGGTACAGGCACAGCCCGGCCGACGCGCCGGCCTCCAGGAGCGCGAGCGGCTGGGGGAGACCGGCGAGGAGCGGGAGGAGCGCGGCGCACCGCGCGGGCTCGTCGTATTCGGCGGACCGCCGCGTCAGGACGTCGCGTACGTCGTCCCAGTGCCGGATGGTCCACTCGCGCCAGGTGCGGTACGCGAAGTCGCCGCGCGGCCCCTGTGCGGCGTGCGGGCCGTCGAGGTAGCGGACGGCGGCGAGCAGGAGGCCGGGCTGCCGCTTGTCGCCGGGCGGCAGCGAGGCGCCGAGGAAGTCGCAGAACTCCGGGTCCCGACTGATCCGGGCGGTCAGCTCCTCATGGGCGTCCGACTCGCCCCGGGCCTGCTGCCACGAGAAGTCCGCGTACCGATCCGCCACTGCCTGCGCGCTGTTGACGACCATGATCAGACGCTACTGCTCTCACTGTCCGTAATTGCTACGCACCCCTCCGCATAACAACTGACAAACGATCAGCCCGGTACGGGTTTCCGATGCTCGGTCAACTCGCCCGTATTTGCCCACGGGTGGACGCATAAGTCCTGGTCAAAGCGCGTACGGATTCCGGGGAACGCTTGGAATCCGGCCGCCCCGTCTATTACTGTCCGATAACGCAGCGCGGTCGTTTCAGCCGTCGCAAGTGGCGGCACCGCGCGCCGACGCCGAATCCCAACAGCGCACTTCAGTACCGCACCACCTGCCAAGGGAACCGGGGAACCACCACCTTGGGGTGAATCGGGCGACTCCTCGGAGCCGCCCGTAGGAGACCTTCCTGCTCCGAACCCGTCAGCTAACCCGGTAGGCGAGAAGGAAGGAAAGGAGTGCGCCCTCGTGGCGTCCAACAAGCCTGCCCCCGACCCGTCCCGCCGGACCGCGTACGAGCCCTTTACGGCGCCCGAGCCCCGCACGGCGCGAGAACCCCTCACGACCCACGAGGGCGCGGCCTACGACCCGTACGCCTACGCGGGCCACGAGGCGCCCGGCACGCACGCCGATGCGTCGTTCACCGGTACCGCGCCCCGCGCCGCCGCCCCGTTCCCCACCGTTTCCACCGCTTCGGACACCGCGAGCTTCGCTGCCGTGTCCGACACCGCGTCGTTCCCCGCTGTGTCCGAGACCGCGTCGTTCCCGGCCGTGTCCGACACGGCCGTCTTTCCCGCCGCGGGCGGTGCCGGGGCCGGTGATGCCGACACGTTCCACGGCGGCGGCCTTCCGCACGCGGACCTCTCCCACGGCGGCGCCGCGCACGCCGGCATCGCCCAAGCCGGCCGCGCGCACGAGGGCCTGAGCGACGGTCAGGACGACGGACCGTGGGAGGAGTGGAACCCCACGGAGGAGTCCGTACGCCCGGTGCGCGGCCGGCACCGCGTGGCCAAGCAGCGCGGCGGACTCGCCCGCAGCAGCACGGTCCTGGGCGTCGGCGTGATGGCGGCGGTCGGCGCGGGCGGCATCGCCACCGCGCAGGGCAAGCCGCAGGTCTCCATATCCATGCCCGACCTGGGCGGCATGGCCGAGCACGTGTCCGAGAAGCTCCCGGCGGCCGAATCCCTGCCGGGCATCGGCGAGCTGGTCTCCCACGACTCCGCCGACGCGGCGGACGCGCAGGGCGGACCGCTCACCCGGGCCGCCGGCGCCGAGCAGGCCCAGGGCGGGGGCGAGGCACTCCGCGCCCGCATCCTGGAACAGGCCGAGCAGGCCCAGCACTCCGCCGACCAGGAGGCCGGCGAGGCGGCCGAACGGGCCGCCGTGGCACGGGCGGAGAAGGCCGCGGCCGAGCGCCGGGAGCAGGCCGAGACCGACAAGAAGAAGGCCGAAGCCAAGGCCAAGGCCGAGGCCGAGGAGGCCGCGCGCAAGAAGGCGGCGGCCGAGCGCGCCGCCAAGCTCGCCGAACTGGCCAAGAGTTACACCCTGCCCGTCTCCTCCTTCACCCTCACCGCCACCTTCGGGCAGGCCGGCGACCGCTGGGCCGCCGACCACACCGGCCTGGACTTCGCCGCCCCGACGGGCACCCCGGCCAAGGCCGTGCACAGCGGCACGATCACACAGGCCGGCTGGGCGGGTTCGTACGGCTACCGCATCGTCGTCACGCTCGACGACGGCACCGAGCTCTGGTACTGCCACCTCTCCTCGATGGTGAAGACCTCGGGCAAGGTGAACACCGGCGACGTCATCGGCCGGGTCGGCGCCACGGGCAACGTCACGGGCCCCCACCTCCACCTGGAGGTCCGCCCCAGCCCGGACTCCCCGATCGACCCGATGCCCTGGCTCCGCGATCACGGCCTGAAGGTCTGAGTTCGGCCGATCCGCCGCCCGCGGGCTTCCGGCCGCCCGCCCCGGGCACTTGTCTGCCGTTGCCGCCGCCTCGTGCGCCCCGGCCCCTGCGGGGGCGCACACAGCAGGAGGGGAGAGGCGGTGGCCGACGGCCGGGTCTCCGCGTGCACGGGCCGCCGGCCCTCCGTACGCGGACCCGCACACTCCGGCGGCCCCGATGCCCCACACATCGGGGCCGTCGGCCTTTCATGTGGCTGGGGAAGGGGCATTCGCGCCCTACGAGAGGCAGGGGGCGGTCCGCCCGCGCAGAATGGAAGACCCCGTCACCGCACTCGGGGCGGCCCCGCCATCGTGCCCGGGGCGGTACGGCCATCGCGCCTGGGCGGCACGGCCCCGGCGCCGAGCGAAGGACGGCCCCGTGGAGTGGACCCTCGAAGTCATCACCGTCCCCGTCACCGACCTGGACCGCGCGAAGGCGTTCTACGCGGAGCGGTGCGGCTTCACGGTCGACGTCGACGCAAAGGTCCGCGAGGGCGTACGGATCATCCAGCTGACCCCGCCCGGCTCCCGCTGCTCGATCGCGCTCATCCAGGGCATGCCCGCCGCTCCCGGCCAGGCCGGCATGGCGCCGGGCGCGCTCCAGGGCCTCCAGCTGTGCGTGGTGGACATCGAGGCGGCCCGCGCCGAACTGCTCGGGCGCGGCGTCGACGTCGGCCCCGTCCAGCACCTCGGCGCGGACGGCTGGACCGAGGGCCGCGGCGAGACCTGGAACTCGTTCCTGTTCTTCAAGGACCCCGACGGCAACGGCTGGACGGTCCAGGAGGCCCCGGCCCCACTGAGCGCCCGTTAGCAACCACCAGCGCCTGCTGACAACCACCAGCGCCTGCTCACGACCACCAGCGCCTGCTCACGACCACCAGCGACCGCTAGCGACTACTAGCGACCGCTCACGGCCACCATCGCCCCATGGCGACCGTACTGGCCAGGGCGCGGATGGCGCGGCTGGCGCGGATCCGTCCTCCGTTGACCCACCCGGGTGGGGCACGCAACGGAAACGGAATATCTCCCCGACCCCGCCCGCTGAACGACAACATGGCCACTTCTACACCCGCATCCGCGCCCGGTCCGGTGCCCGCCTCCAAGCCGCTCGGCTCGCTGTCCGTCTCCCCGCTGTCGCTCGGCGGCAACGTCTTCGGCTGGACCGCCGACACGACGACGTCGTTCGAGGTCCTGGACGCGTTCACCGCGGCCGGCGGCAACTTCGTCGACACCGCCGACGCGTACTCCTTCTTCGCGCCCGGCAACAAGGGCGGCGAATCCGAGGCGATCATCGGCGACTGGCACACCGCCCGCGGCCGCCGCTCCGACCTGGTCATCGCCACGAAGGTCGGCGCCCTCCCCGAGCGCAAGGGCCTGTCCGCCGCCACCATCAAGGCGGCCGTCGACGAGTCCCTGACCCGCCTCCGCACGGACTACATCGACCTCTACTACACCCACTACGACGACGAGTCGGTCGAGGTCTCCGAGATCATCTCCACCCTCGACGAGCTGGTGAAGGCCGGCAAGGTCCGCGAGATCGGCGCCTCCAACATCTCCCCGGAACGCCTCCGGGAGTCCCTGGAGTTCTCCGACCGCGAGGGGCTGGCCAAGTACGTCGCCGTCCAGCCGCACTACAACCTCGTCTCCCGCGACACGTACGAGGGCCCGCTGCGCGACGTCGCCGCCCAGCACGGTCTGGGCGCCATGCCGTACTACGGCCTCGCCTCCGGCTTCCTGACCGGCAAGTACCGCCCGGGCACGGACGTGGAGAGCGCCCGCTCCGGCAAGGCCGCCGAACACCTCGCCACCGAGCGCGGCCGCCGCGTCCTCGCCGCCCTCGACGAGGTCGCCGAACGCCACGGCGCCGAGCAGGCCACCGTCGCCCTCGCCTGGCTCGCCGCCCAGCCCACGGTCACGGCCCCCATCGCCAGCGCCCGCACCGTCGCCCAGCTCCCGGCCCTCATGGCCCTCTCGACCCTCCGCCTCACCAAGGAGGACGTCTCCCAGCTGACGGAGGCCTCGGAGTAACCCGCGACCTGGCACGCACTCGCGCCACACACCGAGGGCGGCCGCGTACAAACCGTACGCAGCCGCCCTCGACGCGTTCCCGCCCCTGCGGCCCCCTCTCCTGAGGTTCTGGCCTCTGGGATTCTGGCTCCCCGAGGTGCCGGCCCTCCGGGCCCCCTCCCCTGAGGTTCTGGCCTCTGGGGTCACTTCCGGTCGACGGCCAGCCAGGACGCCGCCGCCACGGCCCCGGCCACGGCGAACACCGAAGGCCACGCGCCCACCTTCTTCGCCAGCGGATGCGACCCGGCGAAGGCCGCCACGTACAGCCCGCTCAGCGCGGCCGCCGTACCGTTCCCGCCCTTCCGCTGCCACTCCCGAGCGGCCACGGCCCCGGCCGCCGCCAGCGCCACGCCCCCGAGCGGCCGCTTCTTCGTCCACCGAGCCACGCCGTACCCCCCGACCAGCCCACCAGCCGCCACCACACTCGCCGGAACCCGAGCCATCACGACAACCTCCACATCATGGGACCTTTCGGCCGATGCTACGACCGGGCATCTGGGCGCCCGTCGGAGGGCGGAGTGATGCCGCTCACTCCGCGCCCTATTTCGGTCTGAAATGATCACAACGTTGCCACGATGAGTCGATGGCGAATGAAACGTTCATTGGGCACGTGGACGGGGTGGTCCCCGGGACCGTCTTCGGCGACAGGGAAGCCGTCAAGGCGGCGAAGCTGCACTACCAGCACCAGTCCGGTATCTCGATCAACAAGGATTCGGACGGTGCCTGGGTCGCGAACGCGATCGTCCTCAACGGTGGCTACGAGGACGACGAAGACCACTGGGACTGGATCCGCTACACCGGTGCTGGCGCCCGCGATGAGCGGAAGAAGCAGATCGCTGACCAGGACTGGGACTACAAGGACAACGCGGCGTTGAAGCGGAGCCACGAGCGTGGGCACCCCATCCGCATCATCCGTGGGCACAAGGGCGACAAGCAGTACTCGCCCAAGGAGGGCTACCGGTACGACGGTCTCTACGAGATCACCGACATCCGCATGGTGCCGGGGAAGTCCGGCTGGCAGATCTGCCAGTTCGACCTGTACCGCCTGACGGACTCACAGCAGGAACTCACCAAGGCCGAGCAGGACATCGCCGCGCTCTTCGACTTCGACGCGGAGGAGAAGTTTCCGGAGACGCGTACGACGACCGTGCAGCGCATCGTGCGGGACACCGCGGTCGTACGGCGCGTGAAGGAGATGTACGACCACACGTGCCAGGTGTGTGGCATCCGCCTCGTGGGCGCGGGGGCAAGGCATACAGCGAAGGGGCGCACATCCGGCCGCTGGGGAAACGGCATCGGGGGCCTGATGTGGAGCAGAACGTCCTCTGCCTTTGCGCCAACTGCCACGTGCGCCTCGACAACGGTGCCCTCTACATCTCGGACGACTGGCGGGTTGTGGACCGCGCGGCCGCCGCGCAGCCGGATGCCGTCTTTCCCGAACTCACCCGGTATCCCGGGCACAACCTCGGCATCGACTACATCAGGTACCACCGCACGTGGTGGGACGAGAAGCTGTCCACGTCCTAGCGCCCTCCCTGCCACGGGCCAGCCCCGCGTGGCGGTGCCGCGTTAGTCGGGCCGGAGCCCGGGGTCGCGGTTATTCGGGGGGTGGGGTGTGGCGGGTGTGGTGGGCGTGGGTGAGGGCTGGGTGGGCCAGGGGTTTGGTTTGCCAGAGGTGGTGGAGGAGGGTGCGTTCGCGGGTGTGGAAGTCGGGGGTGGGGCCGGTGCGGTGGGCGCGGCGGCGGAGGAAGGCGAGGGACGTGGCCACGGCGGCGTACTCGGAGACGGCGCGGGCCGCGGCCGGGCCGTGGGTGCGGCGGGCGATCGTCCGGGCGAGGGCGCGGGTCTTGAGGGAGGAGAGGGTGAGCGGGTCGGTCGGGGTGAGCCAGCCGGCGGCCGCGTACGGGGGGAGGTAGGTGCGCAGGGAGAGCAGTTCCTGGCGGCGGGACCAGACCGCGAGGCAGGAGACGGCCGCGAAGACCGGGACCATGAAGAGCCCGTAGACGGCCAGGAAGCCGAAGCTGCCGAGGGAGGACGCGCTGTTCCATATGGAGTGCAGCAGGATCGCCGTCGTGAGGCCGAGGACGGGCAGCGCCAGGCGCAGCGCGCGGTGGTGCGGGTAACGGGTCGCGGCTATGCCGAAGGCCAGGCCGGTCAGGACCGTGAAGAGCGGGTGCGCGAACGGCGACATGATGACGCGTACGAAGAAGGTGCCCGCGGTGAGCGAGTCGGCGAGCCCGGCCAGTGAGTGCAGGCTGAGGGAGCCGAGGGAGAGGTCACGGCCGACGGCGTTGCCTAGGTAGAGGACGTTCTCGGTGAAGGCGAAGCCGGTGGCGGTGAGGCCGGCGATGACGATGCCGTCCGTGATGCCGTCGACGTGCCGTCTGCGGAAGACGAAGAGCAGCAGGATGGCGGCGGCCTTCGCCGACTCCTCCACGACGGGCGCCACGACCGTACTGCTCCAGGTCTCGGCGTCGGCGGGCGAGACGCTGGCGATGTTCGTACTCAGCCACTGGGTCGCGAAGCCGTTGGCGACGATCGCGACGAGCGTCGCGGCACACGCGCCCCAGGCGAAGGCGAACGCGAGGTTGCGCCAGGGCTCCGGCTCCACGCGGTCGAGCCAGCGGAAGACCGTGACGAGAACCGGTACCGGGAAGACGGCGAGTGCGAAGCCGACCAGGAAGCCCTCGGTGCCGGTCTGCCGGCGGACCATGGTCAGGATGGCGATGCCGGACAGGGTCAGCAGCGCTACGAGGGTGAAGAGCGAGAGGACGCGGAGCCAGGCTCGGCGGGAGGCCGAGGCGGGGGCGGAAGCCGGTGACTCCCGGCGCGTGAACAGCAGGCGGGCGAGGACGCCCCGGTGGCAGCCGCGCGTACCGGTCGTGGTGCCGTCCGGGGCCGGGGGCATGGCCGGTGGCCCGCTCGGCGGTCCGTACGAGGGACCCGAGGGGCGGTCCGGTGACGGCTGTGACGGGTGCACTCTTCGACAGTAACCACCAGGTGGCGGCGGCGCGCGCACTCACGTACCCGGGCCGATAGCTGTCGGTACCGGGGGCGAATACGGGGCGGATTCCGGTCGGATTCCGGTCGGCTTCCGGTTGGGAAGCGGGCGGGAGCCGTCCGGAGCCGAGTGGGAGCTGTCCGGAGCGGGCGGGAGCTGTTCGGAACCGGGCGGGAGCCGTCCAGAACGTGCGGGGTGCCGGTCGCCCACCGGCCGTTGCCGGTCAGTCGGCGCGGCGCCGGAAGAGGAGGTCGTGGACGATGTGCCCCTTGTCCAGACCCTGGCCCTCGAACTTGGTGAGGGGGCGGAAGTCGGGGCGGGGCGCGTAGCCGTCGTGCAGGTTCTCCAGGGTCGGCTCGGCGCTCAGGACCTCGAGCATCTGCTCGGCGTACGGCTCCCAGTCGGTCGCGCAGTGCACGATCGCGCCCGGCGCGAGCCGCGTCGTGACCAGGGAAAGGAACTCCGGCTGGATCAGGCGGCGCTTGTGGTGACGCTTTTTGGGCCACGGGTCAGGGAAGTACACGCGCAGTCCGGCCAACGAGGCGGGGGCGAGCATCTCGCGGAGGAGGATGATCGCGTCACCGTTGGCCACCCGGATGTTGGACAGGCCGTTGCGCTCGGCGAGGGCGAGGAGGTTGCCCTGGCCAGGGGTGTGGACGTCGCAGGCGAGGATGCCGGTGTCCGGGTCGGCGGCGGCCATCTGGGCCGTCGCCTCGCCCATGCCGAAGCCGATCTCCAGGACGACGGGCAGGCCGTCGAACAGCTCGTCCAGGTCGATGCGGGAGAGGCCGTCGATGTCCAGGCCCCACTTGGGCCACAGGCGGCGGATCGCGTCGGCCTGGGAGGGCGAGACGCGGCTGCGGCGCGGCTGGAACGAGCGGATGCGGCGCTCGTGGTGCGAGCCCGCCGGGTCGGCGGCCGGGCCTGTGCCGTGCGGGAACATGGGCTCGCGCCCGCCGGGCCGGGTGCCTGCGGCGGGCGTCTGCGGGGCCGGCCGGCCCGCCGGCTGGTCGGCCGACTGCGGGGCCGAGTGCGGGGTCGGCCGGTCGGCCGGCTGCCGAGGGGCCTCCGCGTCGGGCGCCGACGGGACGGCGGCGCCACCCTCGCGCGTCTCGGTGGTGGCGGGGGCGGGCTCGGCTGGGGTGGCGGGGGTTCTCGGACACAGTGGGTCGATTCTACGGGCGGGTGGGGACGGGGCGAGGCGGGCGGGCAGGCCGGGGACGGGACGCGGTCCGGCCGCCCGGTGGGTGGGGCGGGGTGCGACGCCGGCTGCCCGGTGGTGGGTGGGGGCGCGGCCTCGGCGCCCGTCGGCGGGGTGCCGATGTGCCCGCCCCTCCCCAAGCTCTCGGTTCCGCTCGAGCAGGGGGCACCACCGCCCCAGCGGTCCGCGGCCCACAGCGGGGATTGCGTACGGCCGCCGGCTGCCCCAGCGGCCCCCGCTGCCCACAGCGGTGGTGGGAAAAGAGGCCGCGCGGGTCACCCCAGCAGTCGCAGTGCCCGTTCCGCTATTTCCCTGCCGATGGGGAGGGACGCCGTGGCTGCCGGGGACGGGGCGTTCAGTACGTGGATGGTGTGCGGGCCCTCCGTGATGAGGAAGTCGTCGACGAGGGTGCCGTCAGGGAGGACGGCCTGGGCGCGGACGCCGGCCGGGGCCGGGACGAGGTCGCCGGGCGTGACGGCCGGGAGCAGGCGGCGGACCGCGTCGGTGAAGGCGCGCTTCGAGAGGGAACGGTGCAGCTCACCCGTGCCGTACCGCCAGTGGCGCCGGGCTATCTGCCAGGCGCCCGGGTACGCCAGGGTGCCCGCCAGCTCGCCCGGCCGGACCGTGCGCCAGTCGTACCCCTCGCGGGCCAGGGCCGGGACGGCGTTCGGCCCGATGTGCACGTCGCCGTGGATGCCGCGGGTCAGATGGACGCCGAGGAACGGGAACGCCGGGTCGGGGACGGGGTAGACCAGGCCGCGTACGAGGGAGTCGCGCGCGGGGGAGAGGGAGTAGTACTCGCCGCGGAACGGGACGATGCGCATGCCGGGGGCGTCACCGGCCAGCCGGGCGACCCGGTCGCAGTGCAGACCCGCGCAGTTCACCAGGGCCCGGGCGCGGACGACCCGGCCGCCGGACGTACGGACCGCGACGCGGCCGGCGCGGCGGCCGATCGTGCACACGTCGGCGCCGTACTCGATGCGCGCGCCGGCCTCCGTCGCCAGGTCGGCCAGGCGTGCGGCGACCGCGCCGAAGTCGGCGATGCCGGTCGTGCCGACGTGGATGGCGGCGAGGCCGCGCACCTCCGGCTCGTACTCCAGGATCTGCGCGGGGCCCAGCTCGCGGACGGGGATGCCGTGCTCCCGGCCGCGCTGGATGAGGGAGTGCAGGCGGGGCAGCTCGGCGCGGTCGGTGGCGACGATCAGCTTGCCGGTGATCTCGTGGGGTATGTCGTGCTCGGCGCAGAACTTGGCCATCTCGGCCGAGCCCTCCAGCGCGAAGCGGGCCTTGAGGGAGCCGGGCGGGTAGTAGATACCGCTGTGGATCACGCCGCTGTTGCGGCCCGTCTGGTGGCGGGCCGGTCCCGGCTCCTTCTCCAGCACGACGACGCGGGTGCCGGGGGCTGCCCGGGTGATCGCGTACGCCGTCGACAGGCCGACGATGCCGGCACCGATGATCACCACGTCGCAGTCGGAGTGGCGGGTGGGGCCAGGCGTCGGGACCGCCCGCGCGGCATCGTCGGCATGCACGGCAGGAGCAGCGCCGGTATGCGCGGCACGGGTGGCAGGGGCAGCGGCCGCCCGCTCCGCTCCCACGGGCTTCCCCAGCCCCGCTTCCGCACGCCGCGCAGCCTGCGCGGAGCCCTCGGGTGCCTCCCCCTCGGGCCGCCCCTCCGCCTGCTCGAACGCCATCGCGGCAGCACCTCCCCATCACGAGCAACGTCACGTCACGACCGACATACCCATCATGACGGGGAGCACTGACATCCGACCGCTGCCGGCTTCCCCGCCGGGCCGCCGGGCAGGGTACGACCAGCGCGGCGGCCGCTACGGCGGGCCGCCGGGAGCAGCCGAAAGAGCCACCTGCCGACGGACCGGAGGCTGACGGCGCGGAGACCGACGGCGCGGAGACCGACGGCGCCGGCGGACCGGCCCAGCACCGGCGGACCGGCCCAGCACCGCCAACCCGAGCCCGCACCGATACCCCGGGCCCGCACCCCGGCGCGCGGTCCGCTCACCCGCCTCCGCTCGGCCCTGCCGCGGCAGGCCCGTACACGCAGCTCCGCCCCGGCCTCAGGCCTGCGCCACCAGCAGCGGCCTGGCCCGTTCGCGGAGCTCCACCACGCGGGGCTCGTCGCCGTACGGCTCCAGGCGGTGCAGGAGGTCGCGTACGTACTCCGTCGTGCGCGCCGAGGAGATCCGCCCGGCCACCTCGACCGCGCGGGTGCCCGCCGCGCAGGCCGCGTCCAGATTGCCCGACTCCAGCTCGGCCACCGCCGACACCACCAGCCGCAGGCCGTGCGAGCGCACGAACTCCTCGGTGGGGCGGGACAGGGCCTGTTCCGTGAAGCGCCGTACCTGGCGCGGAAGTCTCAGGTCGCGGTAGCACTCGGCGGCGTCGGCGGCGAACCGCTCGTACGAGTAGAAGTCCAGCCAGGACGGGTCCGGGTCGCCGTCCCTGGACCGTTCGAGCCAGCCCTCGGAGGCCTTCAGGGCGACCTCGCAGGCGCGGCCCTCGCCGGCCTTCGCCTGGGCTCTGGCCTCGACCAGCCGGAAGAAGCTCATCGTGCGGGCCGTGGCCAGCCCGCGGTTGCGTTCCAGCGCCGCCTGGGCGAGGTCGACGCCCTCGTCGGCGAAGCCCCGGTACGTCGCCTGCAGCGACATGGACGCCAGGACGTAGCCCCCCAGGGGCACGTCGGCCGCGGCGCGTGCCAGGCGCAGCGCCTGGATGTAGTACCGCTGCGCCGCCTCCTGCTGGCCCGTGTCGAACGCCATCCACCCGGCCAGCCGGGTCAGTTCGGCGGTGGCCCCGAACAGCGCGCGCCCCACCTCGTCGCTGTACGAGGCGAGGAGTAACGGCGCCGCGTCCACCCGGAGGCACTCCGGAACCATCGAGGAACGCCAGTCGCCGCCCCCGTACTTGGAGTCCCAGCGGCGCGCGTCCTCGGCCGCCTCGCGGAGCTTGGAGACGTCGCTGTGGCCGACGTGCTGCGGCAGCGGCTCGCTGCCGGCCGCCGCCTCCTTCGGTTCCTCCCGGCCGGTGGCTCTGTCCCTCGCGGAGACGGCGCCCGGCTTGCCCTCGGGCACGGCGGCCGGCCCCGAAGGAGCGCCGTCGGGGCCCGTGTCCGCCTCCGTGTCGTGCGGTCCGCCGCGGCCGGCCTCGGCTTCGGGCACGCCGCGCGCCACCGAACTGTCGGCCGGGGATATGAGCCAGCGGGACGCGGGCGTGGCGTACGCGCTCACGGCGAAGGAACCGGCCAGGCTCTGCCAGATGCCGCCGCCGCCCGCCCGGCGTCCGGCCAGATCCAGCCGGTACAGCTCGGTCGCGGACCGTACGGCCGCGCTCACGTCACGGGGGAAGGCCAGGCCGACCTCGGGCGCGGGATCGGCGTCGGCCAGCCCGATCTCGTGCAGCGGCACCGGACGGCCGAGCTTGCTGCCGATCGCAGCCGCAATCAGATGTGGCGCGGCACCCTGCGGGACCATGCCTTTCGACACCCACCGGGCGACGGACGTCTTGTCGTAACGAAGCGTCAGTCCGCGCTGCGCACCGAGGTCGTTGACCCGACGGGCGAGCCCGGCGTTACTGATCCCCGCGAGGGCGAGAACGGTGCCGAGTTTTTCGTTCGGCCCGCGAGTATCCCTGGACATGCGCACCCCTCGACCAAGCGACGGCCACCCCGTACTCCCCGGGGCATGCGTCCACCCAGAGTAGTTCGCTGAATCCCGACCGTTAAGGGCCGGTGTCTTGGATGGCGAGATTCATGTCCGAAGGGGAGGACGGGTGTGGGCATGTGCTCCGGGTACGTGTTGCCGTGCGCCCGTCCGTGCGCGCTGGCCGCCCCGCCGCGGGCACGTTTCCATGGAACCTGCGTGGGTCGGCCCGCTGCACTGGATCCAGTGGGCTGGGGGACACCGCCACCTCATTCCCCGCGGGTGGCGGTCCGGTCCGGGGGGTGAGTCCCACCTCCCGGACTGTCGCGATCACTTCCGCAACGCCTCGGGATCGGACCGTACAGCGGTCCGTACGGTCCGGGCGGCGGGCCATGAGCTTCGCCGACCGCCCCCGAGTGCGCCGGGTGAGCGCCGAGAGTGCTCCCCTCCGCAACGTATCGGTACGGAACGGACTTTGGCTGAATACCGTCACCCGCCGGTTTCTCGCCGCGCGCGTCGCGCGGGCTCTTCGGGGGGCGTGGCCGGGCACGTACACGCCGTCCCCGTGCCACCTCCCGTACGCCCCTGCCGTGGCAGAGTGTTCCGCACAACAGCAGTGCCGTGCGCCGTGCGGGGCGGCCGAGCGCCCCGTGGCCGGTGTACGGAGCGAAGCGACGGGGAGACGGGCGGGGAGGCCGCGATGCGCTGGTTGGTGGGGTGGAGCAGTACCGCCACGGGCCCGGACCTCACCGACGACAGCCGGACGGTGCTCCCCGTGGGCGCCCAACTCCTGTGGGACGGCCCCGATCCGCTGTGGGCGGTCGGCGACTGGCGCCCCGACGAGGTGCGCGTCGTGCAGGCCGACCCCGAGACCCGGATCGCGGTCTTCGGGGTCTGCGGCGCCACCGACGACCAGTTGCGCGTGGGCCTGCTGGCGGCGCGCGGCGGAGCGCTGCGTCACCTCACCGCCTGGCCCGGGAGCTACACCGCCGTCGCGCAGGTGGGCCGCCGGCTGACCGTCACGGGCGATCTGGCCGGTGCTCGGCCGGTGTTCCACACCCGGTGGGCGGGCGGCACGGCCTACGCGACCGCCGCGCTGCCGCTCGCCGACCTGATCGAGGCGAGCCTCGACGTCGGGCACCTCGCGGCCCTGCTGGCCTGCCCGGACGCGCCCGAGGCGCTGGGCCACGGAACGCCCTACGCGGGCGTGCGGCGCGTCCCGCCCGGCCACGCCCTCGTGCTGCGCGGCGGGACCAGCGAGATCACCTCGTACGAGCGGACCCAGTCGCTGGCCGTCTCCGCGCCGCAGCTCGCTCCCGAACAGGCCGTGGACGGCGTGCGGGAGGCGCTCGTGGAGGCCGTACGGGCGCGTCTGGCGGCCCCGCGGCACGCGCCCGACCCGCACGGCGGCCCGGGCGCTCCCGGCGGCCTGGACCCCGGTCCGGTGCCCGGCATGGGCCCGGCGGACCGGCGGGCGGCCCGCGGCGCTCCGGCGCCCGGCGTCGGTGCCGACCTGTCCGGCGGCAGCGCCTCGGGCACGCTGGCGCTGCTCGCCGCGGGCCTGCCGGGGCAGCCGGGCCGGCTCAACGGGCAGGGCGAGCGGCTGCTCGCGGTGACCTTCAACGACCGGGCCACCAACGGCGGCAGGGAGTACCGGGAGGCCGAGCTGGAGCGGGCCCGCAGCATCGCGGACAACCCGCGGCTGCACCACGTGGTGGTCGCCGCGGGCGAGGAGGCGCTGCCGTACGCGGACCTCGGGGCCGGGCCGCTCACGGACGAGCCGGGGCCCTCGATGGTCTCCGCCGAACGGCACCGCAGGCGGCTGCTCTCGGGGAGCGCCGACCACTTCGTGGGGCACGGCGCGCGGCAGGTGCTGGACGCCCATCCGGCGCGCCTGGCCGACCTGTTGCTGGACCGGCACCGCCGGCACCTGCTGCGGCCCGTCACGGCGCTCGCGAAGGCGGACGGCACCGCGGCGCACTCGGTGCTCATACCGTTCACGGTCTACCGGGCCGCGCGCCGGCTGGCCCGTACGCCCTACGGGACGGGCATCTCGGAGGCCGCCGGGAGGCTGCGGGCACGTGAGTTCGCCGACGAGCCGGTGACGGGCAGCGCCGTGGACGCCTCCCTGGCGGCGCTCACGTGGTGCCGGCCAGGGCCCGCCGCGCGCTGGCTCACAGGAGAGGCGCTCGCTGAAGTATCGGTTCGGCTGAGCGACGCGGCGCTGCGCGCGCCGGCCGTCGGGCGCCCCGGCGAGCGCCGCGCCCGCGCCGCACTCGCCCGGCACGCCGCCGACCACCGGGTCTTCGAGCAGGCCGCCGAGGTACGGAACCAGCGGCTGCACGCGCCCTTCCTGGACAACCAGGTGGTACTCGCCTGCCGCGCGCTCCCGGACACGCTGCGGGTGCAACCGGGCGCGCGCGCCTCGGTCCTGCGCGCCGTGCTCTCCGGAGCCGGCGTCCGCGACCTCCCGCCCGGCTGGGGCGCCACCTCGCACGTGACGCACGCGGCGGCGGTACGTGCCGGGCTGCGCGCCTCGATGGACGACCTGCTCCGGCTGTTCGACGCGCCGCTGCTCGCCGACGCGGGGCTCGTGGAGGCCCGCGTCGTACGGAAGGCGCTGCGGGCTGCCGCCGACGGGGCACCGCTGCCGCTGGACGGCCTGGCCGAGCTGGTCTCCACGGAGCTGTGGCTGCGCCGCCTGCTCGCCCGGCGCGGCACCTGCTGGACCGGCGCCGCGGCCCCCAGGCAGCGCGCGGTCTCCAGCGGGGTCGAGCGACTGGCCCTCTAAGGCGCCGCGCCACCGGGCGCAGCCAAGGCGCCGCGCCACCGGGCGCAGCGCTCACCGACAGCTGATCTGTGACTGTGCCCAGTCGCTGAACGTCAGGGTGTCGGCGGGCGTCGCCGGCTCGGCGACCAGCCGGAGGGTCTTGCGGCCCGCCAGCGGTACGTGCACCGGTACGGCCGCGTCACCGCCCCGCACCACACCGGAGCGCCACTGCCGCACGCCGTCCGCGTACACGGAGAAGCGCACCGCGCCGCGTCCCAGTGCCAGGTCGTCCACGCCCGCGACGGCGTCGAAGACCGTGCACTCCCGGTTGAGGTCGATCGTCACCGACGACGGTGCGTGCGTCGTCACTCCACGGGGGTACTGCTTGCCGCCGATGCTGACGTTCCCCTGGCGCTTCCACAGGAAGCTGCTCTCCGCGGTGCGCACCTCCGGCTTGTCACCGCTGCCGGTGAAATCCCAGTCCAGGGTGTTGACCGGGAACGGCGCGGCCGGCGGGGGCGCCGGTGCGGGCGGTGTCGGCTTCGGTTTCGGCGGGGGCTTCGGAGCCGGCGCGCGCGTCGGCTCGGGCGCGGGCTTCGCCGGCTTCGGCTTCGGAGGCGGGGTGGGCTTGGGCTTCGGCTTCGGCGGTACGGGCTTGGGCGCCGGCGGCTCGGGCTTCGGCTTCGGGGTGGGCTTGGGCGCCGGCTTCTGCGGTGCCGGGCTGGACGGGGCCGGCGGGCGCGGCTCGGCCTGTGGCTTCGGCGGGTCGTGCAGGCCGGCCAGGGCCATGGCCACGCCCGCGGCGGCGACCGTGAGCCCCGCGCCGATGCCGACCTTCGCGGGCGTCCCGAGCCCCTCGGCGGCGGCTCCGGCCCCCGCGGAGTGCCCGGTGCCCCCGGCCGCCGCCGCGGCGCCCGTGGCGGCCGCAGCGCCCGCTCCAGCGGCCCCCACGACCCCGGCCGCCGCCTTGACGGCGTACCCGGCGGCGAACCAGCCGATGACCGCGACCGGCAGCACCGCGCGGATCCGCTGGTTGACGTCGGCGACCTCGCGCGCCGCGAGACGGCAGCGCGCGCACTCGTCCAGGTGCTTGCGCAGCCCGCGCTCGGCCCGTACGCGCAGACCGCCGCGGGCGTACGCGCCCAGCCGGTCCGCGTACCGGGCGCAGTCGCCGCCCGCCGTCAGGGTCTCGCTGACGTGCGCCTGGAGGTACGCCTGCTTGAGGCCCTCCCGTGCGCGGTGCGCCAGCACGGCCGTGGCGTTGGCGGACAGCCCGAGGAGCGGTGCCACCTCGCTCGGGGACTCCTCCTCGACCGTCGTGTGCCACAGCACCGTCTGGTAGCGCTCGGGCAGGCTGCGGAACGCCCGTACGGCCAGCGACCGCTCGGCCTCGTGCATCGCGCGCACGTCCGCCCCCAGGTCCAGCGTGTCGTCGTCCATCGAGGAGCCGGCGGCGGAGGACGCGAAGACCGCGAAGTCCTCGACCAGGTGCTCGCGCTTGGCGGTCCGGCTCCAGTTGGCCGCCGCGCGGCGCACGGTGGTGAGCAGGTACGCGCGTACCGCGGTCTTCGGGCCCGAGCCGCGGCGCACCGCCTGGAGGGTGCGCGCGAAGACCTCACCGGTCAGGTCCTCGGCGGTGTGCGCGTCCCGGCAGCAGGTGCGGGCGTAGCGGCGTACGGCGTCGGCGTGCCGGCGGTACAGCTCCTCGTAGGCGCTGTCGTCGCCGGCCCGCATACGGGCCACCAGCTCGGTGTCGGACAGGGGCGCACGGGGCCCGCCGGGCTCGGCACCGGACGGCGTGGCCTGTCCGGCCGTGCCGGACCCGGGCGTGCGCTGCTGCGGCACGGCTTCCGGACGGCCCGTGTCCGGGCCGGCGCCTCTGACCGCGCCGTCGTCGCGCTCGTCGCGCCCCTCAAATGTCATTGCCGAGGCTCCCGGACCTACGCTCCCACCCTGACCATCGCGCAAGACTGCCACAAGGTTGGCTGAACCCTTATGGCGGAGTCCGGCAATCACTCGTCCGGGGTTACTTGCCGGGCAACAGCTCTAGAAGTCACCCGACCGGGGCATGATTCCTCACTTGGGGGCGGGGCGGAAAGGGCCGGGAACGCGGCAGTGGCCGGGGCGATCGCCCCGGCCACCGGTCCGTACGCGTCCGCTCAGGCCACCGGCCGCGACCGGAGGCCCTCCAGCAGGATCTCCAGGAGCCGCGCCGAGGCGGCCTGCTGCTGCGCCGCGTCCGGGAGCGAGGGCGCCCCCGTGGCGATCACCAGCAGCACGTCCGAGACCGTCACGTCGGCGCGCAGCTCCCCTGCCTCGCGCGCCCGCTCCACGAGCTGCCCGACGACCTCCAGGAGGGCCTGTGCGCCCCCGCTGTCGGCCGCTGTCGCCTCCGGGCCCTGGCCGTTGGGGTGCGACGCCGCCGGCTCGTCGTCCGGCGCCGTGCGCTGGGCGACGATGCGCAGCTCGCCGGGCGCCACGGCGGGCTCCGGCGCGGACCGCTGCTGCGGCACCCGTGCCTCCGCGAGCCCGTCGGCCCCGTCCACGCCGCTGCCGACCCGCAGGATGCTCGGCGGCAGCAGCCGGCCGGCGCCGGACGCCACGGACGTGCGCAGGAAGCGCGAGAGGGCCGACCACGGGTCGTCCTCCTGCCCGAGCGCGGTACGCGCCTGGTCCGTCAGCCGGGCGGTCTCCTCCTCCGCTATCCGGCGGACCAGGACGTCCTTGCTCGGGAAGCGGCGGTAGACCGTGCCCACCCCCACCCGGGCCCGGCGGGCCACGTCCTCCATGGGCGCGCCGTACCCCAGCTCCCCGAAGACTTCACGGGCGGCGCGCAGGACGTGTTCCAAGTTGCGCTGTGCGTCCACCCGGAGCGGTGTGGTCCGGGCGGGCGCGCCCGCCTCGCTCACGCCGCCGGTCCGGTCGCCCGCAGCGGACGCCACGGCCGCCGGCCAATGAGAACTCTGCATGTGCATAGATGATCCCCCGGTAATGACGTCTCCCCCCGGAGACTCCCCGCCCTGACTGCCGGGGATCGCCGACAACCGGCTCCCCGACGGAGTACGAACATAGTTGAGCGCAGGTCAAGAATGAAGGGGGCAGTTCCGTACAGTCCGCCCCTCGAACGGAGTACGGGCCCGTTCCGCCCCGTTTCCGTACACTCCCGCCATCTCGTACCCCCTCCTGACCTGCGCAGCTCATTCCACACCTGCGGAACGGGCGCTTCCAACGGGGCACACCGCGCACCGTCCGTATTTCGCCTTTCCTGTGGACAAAGGGACGGCGGAGAGGCGTCATGGAGAAATGCTGTGTCCCGGAGCGGGTACACGGCTATCCGATCGTGGCTCCGCCGGGGCCGGACCGACGCCCCCGGAAGCACCCCACGGGCCATGGGCGACGTCGCGAGGAGATCCTCTGTGAAGCACCCGGCGCGCATTCTCGTAGTCGGCGGCGGCTACGTCGGCATGTACACCGCCCTCCGTCTGCAGCGGAAGCTGCGCAAGGAACTGCAGGGCGGCACCGTCGAGATCGTGGTGGTCGACCCCGACCCGTACATGACCTACCAGCCGTTCCTGCCCGAAGCGGCGGCCGGCTCCATCTCGCCCCGCCATGTCGTCGTCCCCCTGCGCCGCGTCCTGGACCGGTGCCGCGTCGTCATCGGCGAGGTGACGGGCATCGACCACGCCAAGCGCACCGCCACCCTGTCCACGCTGGCCACGGAGGAGGAGGGCACCGGCGGCATCGAGATGCAGTACGACGAGCTGGTACTCGCACCCGGCTCGATCTCGCGCACGCTGCCCGTCCCGGGATTGGCCGAATTCGGTATCGGCTTCAAGACCGTCGAGGAAGCCATCGGGCTGCGCAACCACGTACTGGAGCAGCTGGACATCGCGTCCTCCACCCGTGACCCCGCCGTCCGGGACGCCGCGCTCACGTTCGTCTTCGTGGGCGGCGGCTACGCGGGCGTCGAGGCGCTCGCCGAGCTGGAGGACATGGCCCGCTACGCGGTGCGGTACTACCACAACGTGCGCGCCGAGGACATGAAGTGGCTGCTGGTCGAGGCGACCGGCCGCATCCTGCCCGAGGTGGGCGAGGAGATGGGCACGTACGCCCTACGGGAGCTGCGCGGCCGCAACATCGATGTGCGGCTCGACACGCGCCTGGAGTCGTGCGAGAACCGCGTCGCCGTCCTGGACGACGGCTCGCGCTTCCCGACCCGCACCCTCGTGTGGACGGCCGGCGTCAAGCCGCACCCCATCCTGGCCGCGACCGACCTGCCGCTCAACGAACGCGGCCGCCTGAAGTGCACCGCCGCGCTCCGGGTGGCGGGCGTCGAGCACGCCTGGGGCGCCGGTGACGCCGCCGCCGTACCGGACGTCACGGCCGAGGAACCCGGCAAGGAGTGCGCGCCCAACGCGCAGCACGCCGTGCGCCAGGCCAGGGTGCTCGCCGAGAACATCGCCGCCGCCCTGCGGAACGAGCCCGTCCACGACTACGCGCACAAGTACGTCGGCTCGGTCGCCTCCCTCGGGCTGCACAAGGGCGTGGCCCACGTGTACGGACGGAAGCTGAAGGGCTATCCGGCGTGGTTCATGCACCGCGCCTACCACCTCAGCCGCGTCCCGACGCTCAACCGCAAGGCGCGCGTGGTCGCCGAATGGTCGCTCGCCGCGTTCTTCAAACGCGAGATCGTCTCCCTCGGGTCGCTGGAGAACCCGAGGGCGGAGTTCGAACTCGCCGCCGGCACCGGCCGGCCCGGCGAGGCGGGTTGACGTCCTGTCCGGCGCGGAGTTGACGCCCCTTCCGGGTTCCGCGCCGGCGGGGCCGGCTCCGTGACGCCGCGGTCCGCGCGCCCCGAGACACCGTGTGCCCCCTGTGCCTGCCGTGGTCAGGGCCTGGACCATGCGCACTCGTCGGTCATACGTTCACCGTTGCGTTCAGTCGAACGGGCGGTGCCGTACCAGGACAGGAACTCCAGCCGCCACTCCGGCGTCTGACGGATGTCAGTCCGGTCGGTCACACTGGACGTGTGACCATGGGTGGGCTCGTATTTGCAAAGAGTGACAAGCGCGAGGAATTGGGACGTTTGCTGCATCACGCCAGAGGGCGCTCGGCGCGCCCCCGCCCGACCTTCCGCCGGCCGGCGGCCGGGCGGCACCTCCCGGCCGCCGGACCGACTCGGCGCCGCGTCGCGGACTAAGAGGGACACCTTCGTGAACTTCACTCGCTGGAGCGCCCGTTTCCCCGGCACACAGCGCCGTGCCGCGCGGGCCGACCGCGGCGCGGCGCCGGGCGCGTCGTCGCCCAAGCCGCCCCGGAGAACCACCGCCCCCGCGGCCACGCAGCCCACGGGGACCTCCGGCGCGTCCGCTGCCCCGTCCGCCGACGCCGCCGACCACGCCGAGGCCGACCCGTCAGCCCCCGCCGCCGGCACCACGACGGACACCGCGGCCGGCCCGCCCGATACCGCCGGCGGCTCGGTCCCCGCCGCGCGCGCCGAGCACACCGACGCGCACGCCCCCGCCACGGGCGGCGCCTCCGGCCCGCCCACCGTCGACGCGCTCTCCGCCCACGAGATCCTCGGCACGATCCCCGCGCTGGTCGCCGTCGTCTACGGCCCCGAGCACCGCATCGCGTACGTCAACGGCGCGTACGCCAAGGTCTTCGGCAGCCGCCCCGCCGGCCTGACCGCGCGCGAAGCCCTCCCCGAGCTCGCCGAGCTGGGCCTGCTGCCCCTGATGGACCAGGTGCTGCGCAGCCGCAAGCCCCGTACGGTCAAGGCCCGCAAGGTCCCCGGCGGCGCGGGCTCCGACCTCAGCCGCGACGGCTACTACACCTTCACCTGCACCCCCATCGAGGTCGCGGCGGCCAGCGCACCGGCCCCCGATCCCGAGGTCGCCTGCGTCGCGCCGCACAAGGGCGTCCTCGTCTTCGCCGCCGACGTCACCGACCAGGTCGAGGCCGCCGAGCGGCTGCGCGCGGCGGAGCGCCGCCAGCGCGAGGCCGCCGTCACCCTCCAGCGCTCCCTGCTCCCCCAGGAGCTGGAACAGCCCGACGACCTCCGGGTCGCCGCGATCTACCACCCCGGCGGCACCGACGCGGCGGTCGGCGGCGACTGGTACGACGTGATCACCCTCGGCGCCGGCCGTACCGCGCTGGTCATCGGCGACGTCATGGGCCGCGGCGTGCGCGCCGCCGCCGTCATGGGCCAGCTCCGCACGGCCGTCCGCGCCTACGCCCGGCTCGACCTCCCACCGCACGAAGTCCTCCAGCTGCTGGACGGCCTCGCCGCGGAGATCGACGCCAGCCAGATCGCCACCTGCGTGTACGCCGTGCACGACCCGAACGAGGGCCGGCTGGTCTACGCCTCGGCAGGCCATCTGCCGATCCTCGTGCGCGACCAGGACGGCACGGTCCACCGCGCCGAGGAGCCGACCGGCCCGCCCCTCGGCACGGGCGGCTGGCTGCACACCTCCGGCAGCGTCCCGCTCGGCCCCGGCTCCACCGCCGTCCTCTACACCGACGGCCTGGTCGAGCGCCGCGACAAGGACATCGACGAAGGCGTCGCCGCCCTGGAGAGCGCCGTGGCCGGCGCCACCGGCGCCCCCGACATCATCTGCGACCGCCTGCTGCGTTCCCTGGGCATCTCCAACGACCACGACGACGACGTCGCCGTCCTGGTCCTCCAGCACCCGGACCGCACCGGCCCCGAGGCCGAGCTCTTCCACAACGCCGCTCTCGAACTGCACGGCGGCACCGAGGCGGCGCCGCGCGCCCGCGCGTTCGCCTCCGGCGTGCTCGCCTCCTGGCGCTTCTCCCCGGAGCTGCACGACCTCGGCGTACTGGCCGCGAGCGAGCTGGTCGCCAACTCCCTGCAGCACGGCACGCCGCCCATGCGGCTGCGGCTGCGGCGTACGGACCGCCGGCTGATCGTCGAGGTCACCGACGGCGACGACCACCTGCCGCGCCGCCGCCGCGCCGAGCCGGTGGACGAGGCGGGCCGCGGCATCTCGATCATCGCCACCATCGCCTCGAACTGGGGCTCCCGCCGCACGCCGGGCGGCGGCAAGGCGGTCTGGTGCGAGTTCGCCCTGCCGCGCGAGAGCTGACCGGCCGGCCGGGACGCCGCACGCACGAAAGGGGCCGGGCCCGTACAGAAGTACGGACCCGGCCCCGGCCGGTCACCCGGCTCACGCCACGCAGGCCACCTCGTCCCGCACCGGCACCTCCGCCGGCGCGGCCACGGCCCGCGGGTTGTCCTGCGCCGGGGTCAGCATCCGGCCCAGCCGCAGGGCCAGCGCCGAGATGCCGAGCGCGCACACCATCAGCATCACGATGTAAGCGGCCGACGCGCCGTGGCCGACCATCAGGGCGCCCACGGCCGGCCCGACCGCCAGCGCCAGCTGCTTCACCAGGGCGAAGACCGAGTTGTACTGACCGATCAGCCGGCTCGGCGCCAGGTCGGCGACCAGCGGCGACACCGTCGGCGACAGCAGCGACTCGCCCACGCCGAACAGCATGTACGTCGAGATCAGCAGCCCCGTGGCCACCGCCTGCGCGCCGTGCACTAGACCGGAGAGACCCGCGGCGATCCAGGCCACGGTCCAGATGACGCCGACCGTCGCGATGACCCGGCTGCGGCGCCGCCGCTCGACCAGCTTCAGCACGACGAACTGCGCCATCACGATGGCCGCTGTGTTGGCCGCCAGCGCGATGCCCAGCGTCGACGGCGCGATGTGGGTGACCTCGGTGGCGTACGCCGCGAGGCCCGACTCGAACTGCCCGTAGCAGGCGAAGAACAGCACGAACCCGAGCAGGCACAGCCACAGCATCCGCCGGTCGGCGAGCAGCGCCCGCCAGGCGCCCTCGGCCCGCGCCTCGACCGGGACCTCGCCCTCGACCCTGGGCGCCTTCGGCAGCCGGACGGTCGCCACGGCGGCGCCCAGCACCAGGAACATCGCGGCCTCGATCGCGAAGAGCCGCACGAAGCTCGCCGGGTCGTTCTCGTCGACGAGCATGCCGCCGATCAGCCCGCCGATGCCCAGCCCCAGGTTGTTCAGGAAGAACTGGGTCGCGAAGGCGCGCGACCGGGTCACGGTCGTCGAGCACCACACGATCATCGTCGCCAGCGCCGGCTGGATGACCGCGATGCCCGCGCCGAGCGCCACCGTCGCGGCGATGACCAGCGGTTCGCTGTCGGACAGGCCGAGGCCCAGCGCACCGATGGCGGCGGCGAACGTACCCACCACGGCCACCGGCAGCGGACCCCGCCGGTCGATGGCACGACCGGTGAAGGGCAGTACGACGAGCGCGGCGACGGCGAGCATGGCGAGCACGACGCCTGCCGTACTCGCACCCAGATCACGCACCTTCGCCACGTAGACGTACAGATACGGGACCGTGAAGCCGTTGCCGAACGCGCTCAGCGCGTTGCCCAGCTGGATCCGGCGCAGCGCGGCGCCCATTGCGGTGGTCACACTCACCTACCTAGGTCGAGAAAGCCGTCAGTCACGTATGCAGGCGTGCAGGGCAGGGCGCGGCGGCACGCGGGAATCGAGAACCCCCCGGAGCAGGCCTGGTGCCCCCCAGCACTGGCGGACTTCAGAGGAAGAGGAGAGCCGCAACGTGTCCGGTCCGTCCCGGACAGTCACAAGCTGAAGACTTCAACTCTAAAGTTCGAAGCTAAAGAGTACATGACCAAGGACTTCAACGCCAATGCGTTCCGTGCCATACTGCGCCGCATGTCAGAGCCCTCAGAAGCGGTCCAGAGCCCGGCCGAGCCGAGCCTCGAGGAACAGATCGCGGCCTACCAGCGCGAGTTCCAGGACCTCGACCCGCAGGTGGAGAAGGTCGTCTCCGCGCTGCAGCGCCTCAACCGCCGGATGAACGTCGCCTACGGCCGGCAGACCGCGACGCTGGGGATCAGCAATGCGGAGTGGGAGGTACTGAAGGCCCTCGTGGTCTCCGGCGCTCCGTACCGCCTGGGACCGGGCGAGCTGGCCAAGCGGCTCGGCCTCACGCCGGCCGCGATGACGCACCGCATCGACCGCATGGCGAACGAGGGACTCGTCAACCGGGAGCGCGACGAGAACAACCGCGTACGGGTCATCGTCGAGCTCACCACCGAAGGCCGCGAGAAGTGGCTGGAGGCCATGCGCCTCGCCTCGGTGTTCGAGGAGGATCTCCTCCAGGACCTCGACTCCCGCGAACGGGGGCTCCTCGGCGACGTGCTCACCCGGCTGCTGCGCCGGGTCGAGGACGCCCAGCCCGACGCGGACGGCCGCCTCAGCGACCTCGACTGAGGCCCGCCGTCATGGGCGCCACGGATGCCCCGGACACCGGTTGACACGGGGTACCCCGATCCGTAGTGTTCTCCGAGTTGCCACACAGCCGTAACGGTTCTG
>NZ_PQSQ01000034.1 GCF_002920575.1 Streptomyces sp. Ru73
TCGGGCTTTCCTCCGGGCGCTTCCCTTCGGTGTTTCCAACCTTACCAGATCGTTTTTCGTGATCCGGCCCCCTGTTGGAGCGGGGTTCGCTTTCCGGTTCGGCCCTTGCGGGCTTTCCCTTTCGGCGGTTCCGACTTTACCAGATCCTCGTCCGTGTCGTTTCCGACTCGAATTTTGTTTCCGGTGGCCTTTGGATTGGCCTTGCCTTTCGGCTGTTCCGACTTTATCAGAAGCGTTTTCGCCGATTTGATCGGCTCAGCGTTCCCGATAAGGATTCGGAAGGGCTCCATCGAATTGAATTCCGACCGGAGCGCAGTAGATCTTAACCATCACAGAGGGGCTTGTCCAGCTCCCTGGCAACCGTTCGAATCTACCTCCCCCAGTCGTCCGTGTCAACGGGTTTCCTGGGGTGAAGAGGAGATTAGCAGCTCGGGGGTGCCCGATGCACATCCGGCCCTCTGTAGCGCCGTGAGCGCAGGTCAGGCGGCGGTCGGCACCGAGGCGGCGCGGTCCGCGTCCTCGATGTCGCCGGTCTCCCCCGCGCGCACTGCACGGCGGCCGGGGCCGTAGACGTACGCCAGGAAGGCCAGTTCGGCGACGACTCCGATGCCGATGCGGAGCCAGGTGGGCAGCCCTGACGGGGTGACGAAGCCTTCGATGGCTCCGGAGACGAGGAGTACGGCGGCCAGTCCCAGGGCGACGCCGAGTGCCGCGCGGCCCTCCTGTGCGAGGGCTTCGCGGCGGGTGCGCGGTCCCGGGTCGACGACGGTCCAGCCGAGCTTCAGGCCCACGCCGCCGGCGACGAAGACGGCGGTCAGCTCCAGGAGGCCGTGCGGAAGGATCAGCCCGAGGAAGGTGGAGAGGCGGCCGGCGGAGGCCATCAGCCCGATGCCGACGCCCACGTTGAGCATGTTCTGGAAGAGGACCCAGAGGACGGGGACGCACAGGAAGGCGCCGAGCACCAGGCACAGGGCGGCGGTCTGGGCGTTGTTCGTCCAGACCTGGGCCGCGAAGGCCGCGGCGGGGTGGCTCGAGTAGTACGTCTCGTACTCACCGCCCGGCTTGGTCATCTCGCGCAGGGCTTCGGGAGCCCCGATGGACGCCTGCACCTCCGGGTGGGCCGCGATCCACCACCCGATGAGGGCGGCGACCACCGTGGAGAGGACCGCGGTCGGTATCCACCAGTGGCGCAGCCGGTAGAGCGCGGCGGGGAACGCGGTCGTGAAGAAGCGGGCGGCGTCCCGCCAGGAGGCCTTGCGTGCCCCCGTGACGGCGCTGCGAGCGCGCGCGACCAGGGAGGTCAGCCGGGCGGTCACGGCGGGGTCCGGTGCGGTGGACTGCAGCAGCGACAGGTGGGTCGTGGCGCGCTGGTAGAGGGCGATCAGTTCGTCGGCCTCGGCACCCGAGAGGCGGCGCTTGCGGCGTACGAGTGTCTCGAGGCGGTCCCACTCGGTGCGGTGCGCGGTGACGAAGACATCGAGGTCCATTCGGTAGCGCTCCTCGCCCCCGTGGTGACGGTCCTGGTGCTCATGATGAACGTACCGGTCCCATTGTCGTATCGGCTTGGCAGACTGGCGGTGCCGGCAACGGGGTGGCGGCGACGCGGGCGAGGAGGACGGCGGGGATGAACGAGCTGGTGACGGGTGAGGCGGTCGTCCTCGGGCTGCGGCCGGCCAGGCTGCCGAGCCGGGCGCTGGCGGTCCTGATCGACCTCACCGTGGCGTGGGCGGCCTACATCGCCGTCTCCATCGCGCTGTTCGCCGCGACGGGCTCGCTGGACCCGGCCGCGGTAGCGGCGCTGTCGGTCGCGGCCTTCGTACTCGTACTGATCGGCATCCCGATCGTCGTCGAGACGCTGAGCCACGGCCGCTCGCTGGGGAAGCTCGCGTGCGGGCTACGGGTGGTGCGCGAGGACGGCGGCCCGGTGCGGTTCCGGCACGCGCTGGTGCGCGGGGCGCTCGGGGCCATCGAGATCGTGCTGACGATGGGGGTCGTGGCCTGTATCGCGTCGCTGGTGTCGGCGCGCGGGCGGCGGCTCGGGGACGTGTTCGCGGGCACCGTCGTCGTACGGGAGCGGATACCCGTGCCACGGGGCGGGTCGCCGGCGCTGCCGCCTCCGCCGCCGTGGCTGATGGGGCAGCTCGGTGCGCTGGACCTGTCGCGGGTGCCGGACAGCTGGTGGCTGGCCGTGCGGCAGTTCCTGGCGCGGGCGGGGCAGCTGGATCCGCAGGCCGGCTGGCGGCTGGCGGGGCGGCTGACCGAGGACTTCGTGGGGTGGACGGGAGCCGCGCCGCCGCAGGACGTGCACCCGGTCGCCTATCTGTCGGCGGTGGTGTTCGAGCGGCAGGGGCGGGAAGCGCGGCGCGCCTTCGGTGGGGAGGGCGCCGGGCAGGGAGCGGTGCCGGGGCCGGTGGCGGCGAGTGCGTCGCCGGGGCCCGCGCCGGCGGTGCCCTCGGCGGCGGTGCCTTCGGCGGCGACGGGTACGGGCCCGTGGGCGACGCCGGGTGGGGCGCCGGCGGCGTCCGACGTACCGCCGGTGGCGCCGGTGGCTCCCGTTGCCTCCTCGGCTGTTGTCTCCTCGGCGGAGAGCTCAGCGGGGGCCGGATCGGGCCGTACGGCGGGACCGGGGCGCGCGGCGGGACCGGACGACCGTACGGCGGAGCCCGGGCGCAGGACGGGGTTCGCGCCGCCCGCGTAAGGCGGCGGTGCGGGAAGGGCCAGTACGGCGCCGGGCAGCTGCCCGCGGGCCGTGTCAGGTCGTGCCGGGCGGCTTCGCGCGGGCCGCGCCAGGTCGTGCCCGGGGCGGGACGGGACGGGCGGTCAGAACGTCGGGTCCGCCTCGGTCGGGAACGTCGACGGCGGGGATTCGAGGTTTTCGAGCTCGATGCCGGGGGCGGAGAGGACGACGTCGCCGGCGAGGTGGACGGCGTGCTGTTCGCCGGTCTCCAGGTCGTTGACCTGGTACTCGTCCACGGTCAGCGGGCCGTTGTCAGTGGCGTGTGCTGTCCTGTTCATCAGGGCCCAGGACTGGTCGAGGGTGCGGGGTGCGAGGACGGGGGGTGTGAAGGCCACCAGGCGGGTGCGGACGGCTCCGGAGCCGTGGGCGGGGCGCAGCAGCCGGGCGGTGGCCACGAGGAAGGCGGGGGACGCGCCGGTGAAGGCGTGGGCGGCGACGTTGCCCTCGGTGGCGTGCGTGCCGGAGGGGTCGGACCGTACCCAGGTGACGCCTTCGAGTGCGGCGCCGCGTACCTGCCAGGACGCGGCGTGGAGTTCGAGGCGGATGGGGCGGCCGAGGTCGTCGAGGGTGAGGTCGACGGAGCCCGCGTGGTCGCCGGAGGGGGTGGTGATCTGCGAGACGTAACGCCAGCCGGAGGGGCCGGTGGCGCAGTGGAAGTGCTCTTCACCGAGGGGGGTGTGATCGTGCGGATCGTGCAGCGAATAGCGGCCGCGGGGCATGGGGGTCCTTCGATGGTTCCGTCAGTCGTTCCCGCGAAGGGACTGCCGTCGAGGCTACGCAAGCCCGGGCGCGGGCCAGGCCCCCGCCCGGGGAGGACGGGGGCCTGGTTCACCGGCTGACTGCGTGACGCGTACGGCGGTGATCACCGGGCGGCGTCACGGCGTGCCGCGGGGTGCCGCCAGGTACCGCGAAGGCGTGCCGGGGCGGTACCGGGGCGGTCGGTGCCGCGGCTCAGTAGCGGTAGTGGTCGGGCTTGTAGGGGCCCTCGACCTCGACGCCGATGTAGGCGGCCTGCTCCGGGCGGAGGGTGGTGAGCTTGACGCCCAGCGCGTCCAGGTGGAGGCGGGCGACCTTCTCGTCCAGGTGCTTCGGCAGGACGTAGACGTCGGTCGGGTACTGCTCGGGCTTGGTGAACAGCTCGATCTGGGCCAGCGTCTGGTCCGCGAAGGAGTTGGACATCACGAAGGACGGGTGGCCGGTGGCGTTGCCGAGGTTCAGGAGGCGGCCCTCGGACAGCACGATCAGGACCTTGCCGTCGGGGAAGGTCCAGGTGTGCACCTGGGGCTTGACCTCGTCCTTGACGATGCCCGGGATCTGCGCGAGACCGGCCATGTCGATCTCGTTGTCGAAGTGGCCGATGTTGCCCACGATCGCCTGGTGCTTCATCTTGGCCATGTCCGAGGCCATGATGATGTCCTTGTTGCCGGTCGTGGTGATGAAGATGTCGGCGGTCTCGACGACCTCGTCCAGCGTGGTGACCTGGTAGCCGTCCATCGCCGCCTGGAGCGCGCAGATCGGGTCGATCTCGGTGACGATCACGCGGGCGCCCTGGCCGCGCAGCGACTCGGCGCAGCCCTTGCCCACGTCGCCGTAGCCGCAGACCACGGCGGTCTTGCCGCCGATGAGGACGTCGGTGGCGCGGTTGATGCCGTCCACCAGCGAGTGCCGGCAGCCGTACTTGTTGTCGAACTTCGACTTGGTGACGGCGTCGTTGACGTTGATCGCCGGGAAGAGGAGCACGCCGTCGCGCTGCATCTCGTACAGGCGGTGCACGCCGGTGGTGGTCTCCTCGGTCACGCCGCGGATCTCCGAGGCGAGGCGGGTCCACTTCTGCGGGGACTCGGCGAGGGTGCGGTTGAGCAGCTCCAGGATGGCGCGGTGCTCGTCGCTCTCGGCGGTGTCGACCGAGGGGGCCTTGCCGGCCTTCTCGTACTCGACGCCCTTGTGGACCAGGAGGGTGGCGTCACCGCCGTCGTCCAGGATCATGTTCGGGCCGCCGGTGGGCGAGTTCGGCCAGGTCAGGGCCTGCTCGGTGCACCACCAGTACTCCTCCAGGGTCTCGCCCTTCCAGGCGAAGACCGGGACGCCCTGGGGATCGTCGGGGGTGCCGTTCGGGCCGACGGCGATGGCCGCGGCGGCGTGGTCCTGGGTGGAGAAGATGTTGCAGGAGGCCCAGCGGACCTCGGCGCCCAGCGCGACCAGGGTCTCGATCAGGACGGCGGTCTGCACGGTCATGTGCAGCGAGCCGGTGATCCGGGCGCCGGCCAGCGGCTGCTGGTCCGCGTACTCCTTGCGGATCGCCATCAGGCCGGGCATCTCGTGCTCGGCGAGGGTGATCTCCTTGCGGCCGAAGGCGGCCAGGGAAAGGTCGGCGACCTTGAAGTCCTGACCGATGGCTGCTGTCGTCATGTCGGGCTGCTCCCCGGTGGTCGGAGGGTGGTTGCGGTCGGCAGTCTGCGGCGCGGGCAGGCGGGGTGGGTGAGCGGGTACGCAGGCGCGCTTCGGGCGCCGTACGGACACCCCGTACCGGACATGGCTGGTCCGGACGGATCACCTGGACATGGCCGTCACCCGGCGCGTTCCTCACCGGGACGTGATCGAACCGGGAGGCACCCGCCCTGGACATACCTGTCCCCTGGCCGCAGCACGCAGTCCGTCGGAGGCCCTCTCTCCCTCGGCCGGTCCGCGCTGCGGGCCGCCCGACCGCCATCAGCAGCGACGTCTGGCACTGGTCACGAATCTACACCGATCGGCCCAGTGAACCCCAGCCCCTCCGGAAGGGTGCGGCGCGTCACACACGGGTGCGCGGCGCGTGTCGGGGGCGGGTGCGGGTGGATCGGCGGGGGGCAGGGAAGCGGTCGTGGCGCGAACCGGGCACAGGTCGCCTCGCGGGACAGGGACTCCGCTGCGATACGGGGCAGGACGAGCCGCGGCGCCGGTCGCCGGTCAGGGACAGGGCGCGGGCGGCAGTGGGGTGAGTGTTGTGGGTGAGGGGTGTGGTGGCGGGTTGGAGGGGTGGGGTTCGTGATGCAGGATCGGAGTGCGCGGGAACACTTGCACGATCTTGCGCGGACTTTGTGAGGAGAGTGACGTGACCAGCAGTTCAGCGGAGCCCCCTGAGGGTGCGGGGCCCGGCGGCGCGGGGTCCGGAGGCGCGGCTTCCGAGGGCGCGCGGGCCGCGGCGCCCGAAGGTGCCCGGGGCGGGGAGCGGCTGCGGCTGCTCGCCGTGACCGCCTGCCCGACGGGCATCGCCCACACGTACATGGCCGCCGAGAAGCTGGCGCAGGCCGCCGAGGCGCTCGGGCACGAGATGAAGGTGGAGACGCAGGGGTCGATCGGGGCCGAGAACGTTCTGTCTGACAACGATGTCAGGGACGCCGACGGGATCATCATCGCGGCGGACAAGGACGTCGACCGCGCCCGGTTCGTCGGTAAGCGCGTCGTCGTGGTCGGGGTGGCCGAGGGCATCCACCACCCCGAGCAGCTGATCGAGCGGGTACGCAGCGCGCCGGTGTACGGCGCGGACGGCACCGCGGCGGGGGCCGGCGGCGGCACGGCCGGTACGGGTTCCGCGGGCGCGGCCGGCGGCGGGAGCGGCGGTGGCCGGGAGCGCAGCGTCGCGTACAAGGCGCTGATGAACGGCGTCAGCTACATGATTCCGTTCGTGGTCGTGGGCGGGCTGCTCATCGCCGTCTCACTGGCACTGGGCGGCCATCCGCAGGCCGACGGCGGACTCGTCATCCCCGACGGCTCGTTCTGGAAGCACGTCAACGACATCGGGACGATCGGCTTCACGCTGATGGTGCCGATCCTGTCCGGGTACATCGCGTACGCGATCGGGGACCGGCCCGCGCTGGTACCGGGCATGATCGGTGGCTGGATCGCCAATACGGGCGCGCTGTACGACTCCAAGTCGGGCGCGGGCTTCATCGGGGCGATCGTCACCGGCTTCCTCGCCGGATACCTGGTCCTGTGGATCAAGAAGGTCCGGGTCCCGAAGTTCGTCCAGCCGATCATGCCGATCATCGTGATCCCGATCGTGGCGACGACGGCGCTGGGCCTGTTCTTCATCTACGTCATCGGGCGGCCGATCTCCTGGGTGTTCGAGCACCTGACGAGCTGGCTGGGCGGGCTCACGGGATCGAGCGCGGCCCTGCTCGGGGTGCTCCTCGGGCTCATGATCGCGTTCGACATGGGCGGGCCTGTCAACAAGACGGCGTTCCTCTTCGGCGCGGGCCTGGTCTCCAAGAACCCCGAGATCATGGGTATGTGCGCGGCGGCCATTCCGGTGCCGCCGCTCGGGCAGGGCCTGGCGACGCTGGTGCGCCGCCGGCTCTACGACGACCAGGAGCGTGAGACGGGGCTCGCGGCGCTGTTCATGGGGTGCTTCGGCATCACGGAGGGCGCGATCCCGTTCGCGGCGGCCCGGCCCGCCCGGATCATTCCGTCGAACATGGCCGGCGGCGCGGTGGCCGGTGCGATCGCCGGTCTGGCCGGGGTGACGGACAACGTGCCGCACGGCGGGCCGATCGTGGCCGTGCTGGGCGCGGTGGGCGGCATCGCGATGTTCTTCGTGGCCGTCGCTGCGGGTACGGTCGTCACCGCGCTGTGCACGGTGACGCTGATGTCGATGGCGGAGCGGCGCGGGGGCGCGCGGGGCACCGGAGGCGCCAAGGAGGACGCCGGAGTGTCCGCTCCGGAGCCGGCCCTGACGGGGGCGACCGCCGGGGGCGCGTCCGCCGCGGGTGCGACGGCTGCGGGTGCGGTCGGTACGGCGGCGCAGGGCTCGGCCCGTACGGCAGCGCAGGACGCGGGCGCACCGGCCCCGACGGACCGGGCCACCGCTGAGGAAGCCCGTACGGCCGCCGCACCGGGCTCCCGTACCGACGCGCGCACGGAAGACGACGCGAAGACCGGCCCCAAGGCCGACGCGGACACCGGCCCCGAGGCCGGAGCGGACACCGCCCCCGACGCCGGCGCGAAGGTCGGTACGGGCGCCGGCGCAGCGGCTCCCCGCGCCGCGGACGCGGCCGATGCCCCCGCGCCCGCCGTCCTCTCCGGTTACCTCACCCCCGCCACCGTGAAGGTGCAGCTGGACGCCACGGAGAAGGAGGCGGCGATCCGGGAGATGGCGGAGCTCGCGGCCGGGGCCGGGAAGGTCGCGGACGTGGACGAGCTGGTGCGGGTGGCGCTCGCGCGGGAGGCGCAGGGCACCACCGGGCTCGGTGAGGAGATCGCGATCCCGCACGCCAAGACGGACGCGGTGACGGCGCCGGTCGTCGGGTTCGCGCGGTCCGCCGAGGGCATCGACTGGGGGTCGCTGGACGGCACGCTCGCGAAGCTGGTCTTCATGATCTCGGTACCGGAGGCCGCGGCGGGCGACGAGCACCTGCGGATCCTCGCGCTGCTGTCGCGGAAGCTGATGGACCCGGACTTCCGGGCGCGGCTGCAGGCGGCGCCGGATGCCGACGGGATCATGGCCGTACTCACCGAGATCCAGTAACGAGATCCAGCAAGCGAACGGCGGCAGAAGAAAGCGGGCCCCGCACTCAGCACCACTGAGTGCGGGGCCCGCTTCGCGAGAGCCTGGTCAGACGCCCGGTACCGGGCTGCCCGAGGCCGCGGCCTCCGCCGAGTAGATGTCCGGCTCCAGGTAGATGACGCGGGCGATCGGCACGGCGGCGCGGATGCGGTCCTCCGCCGCGTTGATCGCGTCGGCGACCTCCGTGGCCGTGTCGTCGTGCTGGACCGCGATCTTCGCGGCGACCAGCAGTTCCTCGGGGCCGAGGTGGAGGGTGCGCATGTGGATGACGCGGGTGACGGTGTCGCCGTCGACGATGGCCGCACGGATCTTGGCGACCTGGTCGGCGCCCGCCGCCTCGCCCAGGAGGAGGGACTTGGTCTCGGCCGCCAGGATCAGGGCGATCAGCACGAGCAGGGCGCCGATGCACATCGTGCCGATGCCGTCCCAGATCGCGTCGCCGGTGATCAGGGTGAGGGAGACGCCGAGCAGCGCGAGCACCAGGCCGACGAGCGCGCCGAAGTCCTCCAGGAGGACGACGGGCAGCTCGGGGGCCTTGGCGCGGCGGACGAACTGGGCCCAGGACTGCTGGCCGCGCAGGGAGTTCGACTCCTTGATGGCCGTGGTGAAGGAGTAGCCCTCGGCGACGATCGCGAAGACCAGGACGCCCACCGGCCAGTACCAGTGCTCCAGGTCGTGCGGGTGCTGGATCTTCTCCCAGCCCTCGTACAGCGCGAAGACGCCGCCGATGGTGAAGAGGACGATGGAGACGAGGAAGCCGTAGATGTAGCGCTCGCGGCCGTACCCGAAGGGGTGCTCCTCGGTGGCGGCGCGCTTGGCCTTCTTCCCGCCGAGCAGCAGCAGGCCCTGGTTGCCGGAGTCGGCGATCGAGTGCACGCCCTCGGCCAGCATGGAGGACGAACCGCTGAAGGCGAACGCCACGAACTTCGCTACGGCGATGGCCAGATTGGCGCCCAGCGCCGCGACGATGGCCTTGGTGCCACCTGATGCACTCATGAGTGCCGCATATCCCTTCCGTCGACCGGGCTTTACCGCCCCTTTAACCCAATGGGGATGGTCATTGTCGCACCCGTGACGCAGGCGTGCACCGGGTGACCACCGTGACGCGGGAGACCCCGCGTCCGGACGGCGGCCGTGGCACGGGAGCGCCCGCGCTCAGACGACGACCGTGGCGCGGAAGAGCGTGCCCTCACCGCCCGCCGTGACGTCCTCCCCGGCCGGGACGAAGGCGGACTCACCGGGCGCGAGCGACAGTTGGCCGGCCGGGCCCGCCGCGCTCTCGGCGTTGCGCAGGACGACGGAGCCGGCGGTGCAGAGCAGGATCTGCGGCGTGCGGCTCGGCAGCGGCGCGGGCGCGGCGCCGGGGGCCAGGACGTACCGCGAGAGCCGGAATTCGTCGATGGGCGTCTCGTAGACCTCCTCGCCCGACGGGCCGGCCTCGGGGCGCAGCACGCCCGCGTCGCCCGCCTCGAAGCGGACGATGCGCAGCAGTTCGGGGACGTCCACGTGCTTCGGGGTGAGGCCGCAGCGCAGGACGTTGTCGGAGTTGGCCATCAGCTCGACGCCGAGGCCGTTGAGGTAGGCGTGCGGGATGCCGGCGCCGAGGAAGAGGGCCTCGCCGGGCTGCAGCGTCACGTAGTTGAGCAGCATCGCGGCGATCACGCCGGGGTCGCCCGGGTAGTGATGGGCGATCGCGGCGTACGCGGCGTAGGACCCGGCGTGCGGGCCGTCGGCCTTGCCCAGGCGTTCGGCGGCGGCGGTGGCCTCGCCGACCGTCTCGGCCATGGCGTGCTTGTCGGCGGTGAGGACGGCGGTGAGGACCTCGCGCAGCGCGTCCTCCTCGGGGCCGGCGCGCAGGATGTCGACGTACGGCTTGAGGCTGTCGACGCCGAGGCCGGCGAGCAGGTCGGCGGCCTCGGCGGGGTGCCGGAAGCCGCACAGGCCGTCGAAGGGGGTGAGCGCGCAGATCAGCTCGGGCTTGTGGTTGGCGTCCTTGTAGTTGCGGTGCGGCGCGTCGATCGGGACGCCGCGCCGCTCCTCGTCGGCGAAGCCCGCCTCGGCCTGCGTGCGGTCGGGGTGGACCTGGAGGGAGAGCGGCGAGCCGGCCGCGAGCAGCTTCAGCAGGAAGGGCAGGCGGGGCCCGAAGGCGCGTACGGCGTCGGGGCCGAGCTCGTCCTCGGGGCCCTCGTCGATGATCTCCGCCAGGGACTGCGGGCCGATGCCCCGGTCGACGCGGGACGGCGCGCCGGGGTGGGCGCCCATCCACATCTCCGCCTGCGGCTCACCGGTCGGCTCGACGCCGAGGAGGTAAGGGATCGCGGTGGTGGAGCCCCAGGCGTAGGGGCGCACGGTGTTGGTGAGGCGGTCCATGGCGGGCGGGCTCCTGGTGGAATCGGTAGGGGTCGGGGACGGCGGCCGGGCGGGCGGCGGAGCGGCACGGCGGCGGCCCGCTGGGACACCGCGCACCGCCCCGCCTCATGATCCCTCGGCTCCGGCGAGCGCCAGGTAAACGGCGGCGAAATCGGTGGTGGCGAGGAGCTGTGCGGCGTTCTCCAGGGGGCTGCCGCCCTCGTCCGCCGCCAGCTCGCTGACCGGCGTGTCCTGTTCGAGGGCGAGGTCGCGGGCGGCGGGGGCCGCGGACAGCGGTCCCGGCGGGCCCTCACGCAGCAGCAGGGCGCGGGCGTGCAGCGCCTCGGGCTGTTCGACCCGGTCGCGGAAGAAGTCGTCCGGGTCGGCGCCGGCGGCCAGCGCTCCGGCCAGCAGCATGCGGTGCGCGGTGAGTGCTTCGGGAAGTTCGGCGGCGAGCGCGGGGCGGCCCGCGAGGCCGGTCAGTACGGTCGCGAAGTGGCGGCCGACGGCGCCCGCGACCGTGCCCTCGGTCCAGATCAGCGGGAGGCTGTCGGCGAGCTCGGCGGCGAGGGTCTTGGCGGGGTTGCCGTACGTGGCGGTGGCCGGGCCGCACTGGGCCGCGATCTCGTCGAGCTTGTCGGCGAGCCGCGCCAGCTCGTCGGGCGGGGCCGCAAGCAGCCCGATCCGGTCGGCGAGCGCCAGCAGCGGGGTGAGCAGCGACCAGAGGGTGCCGGGTGCGGCGGGCGGCGCGCCCTCGACGTCGAACTCGCCGTCGTACGGGGTGGTGGCGAGCGGTACGGCAAGGCCGCGTGCCTGCTCGATGGCGTCGGCGAGCGGGCTGCCGGCCGGGGTGACGCCCACGACGGAGCAGCCCCGGCGGTAGGCGTTCTCGATCAGCTCGGCGAGGCCGGCGTCGGCGCCGTCGGGGGCCGCGACGAGCAGCAGGTCGAGCGGGCCGGTCCAGCCGGGCAGGGCCCAGCGCAGCGCGCCGGGCTCGGGGGCGACGCCGGTGGGCCGGATCAGCGTGACCGGGCAGCTGCCGCCGCCGAGCGCGCCGAAGAGGTCGGCGACGCAGGGCGCGGCGGGGCCGGGGCCCGCGACCAGGACGGTGCGGGGGCGGCCGTCGGGCGCGAGGTCCGGTATCCCCGCCTCGGCGGCGTTGCGGGCCGCGGTGCGGACGCGGGCGCCGGACTCGGCCACGGCACGCAGCAGGCCGTACCGGTCCGCCTCGGCCAGGGCCTCGGGGGCGTCGAGAAGTGACTCGTCGAGCATGGTGATGCTGCCTTCCGGTCGCCGGGCGGGCCGGTCGGAGCGGCCGCCGCCCCGGGGGGTCAGGCCGGCTTGCGGGCCTCGTCCACGAGGAGGACGGGGATGCCGTCGCGCACGGGGTAGGCGAGACCGCAGCCGGTGCCGGTGCAGACCAGCTCGGCGGGGTCGTCGGCGGACTTGTCCGCGAGCGGGGCGTGGCACGCCGGGCAGGCGAGGATCTCGAGGAGGCTGGCTTCGACCGGCACGGTGGCGGCCCCTTCCAAGTGGTGAGGTGTTTCGCCTCGTCAGCGTACCGCCGGGTGGCGGTGCTGGGCGTCTTTCGGCCGGTGGGCGGGGGTGGGCCGGCCCGCCGCCCAGCGGAACGGCGGGGCCGGCGCGCGTGCTCCTCGCACCCGTCGCCGGCCCGCTTCCGTGCGCGTGCCCGGGTCAGCCGCGGACGATGGCCAGGACCTCGTCCCGTACCCGGTCGACGGTGGCCGCGTCGCGCGCCTCGGCGTTCAGGCGGAGCAGCGGCTCGGTGTTGGAGGGGCGGAGGTTGAACCACCAGTCGGCGGCGGTGACGGTCAGGCCGTCCAGTTCGTCCAGCTCCACGCCCTCGCGGCCCTCGTAGGCCTCCTTGATGGCGGCGAGCCGGCCGGCCTGGTCGTCGACGGTGCTGTTGATCTCGCCGGAGGCCGCGTACCGGTCGTACTGGGCGACCAGGCCCGAGAGCGGGCCGTCCTGGCCGCCGAGCGCCGCGAGGACGTGCAGGGCGGCGAGCATGCCGGTGTCGGCGTTCCAGAAGTCGCGGAAGTAGTAGTGCGCGGAGTGCTCGCCGCCGAAGATCGCGCCGGTCCTGGCCATCTCGGCCTTGATGAAGGAGTGGCCGACCCGGGTGCGGACCGGCTTGCCGCCGCTCTCCTTGACGACCTCGGGCACCGACCAGGAGGTGATGCAGTTGTGGATCACCGTGGCGCCGGGCTCCTTGGCCAGCTCGCGCGAGGCCACCAGGGCGGTGACGGCCGAGGGCGACACCGGGTCGCCGTTCTCGTCGACGACGAAGCAGCGGTCGGCGTCCCCGTCGAAGGCCAGGCCGATGTCGGCGCCGGTCTCCCGGACGCGGGCCTGGAGGTCGACGATGTTCTTCGGGTCCAGCGGGTTGGCCTCGTGGTTCGGGAACGTGCCGTCCAGCTCGAAGTACATCGGGTCCAGCTCGACCGGCAGGCCCTGGAGCACGGTGGGGACGGTGTGGCCGCCCATGCCGTTGCCCGCGTCCACCACGACCTTCAGCGGGCGGATGTGCACCAGGTCCACCAGGGAGCGCAGGTGGGCGGCGTAGTCGCCCAGCACGTCGCGCTGGGTGATGGAGCCGGTCTCGGCGACCGGCTCGGGCGCGCCGCCCTCCATCCACTCCTCCACCAGGGCCCGGATGTCGGCGAGGCCGGTGTCCTGGCCGATGGGCGCGGCGCCGGCCCGGCACATCTTGATGCCGTTGTACTGGGCCGGGTTGTGCGAGGCGGTGAACATCGCGCCGGGCAGGCCCAGCGCGCCGCTCGCGTAGTACAGCTCGTCGGTCGAGCACAGCCCGATCTCGGTGACGTCGGCCCCGCGCGCGGCGGCACCGCGGGCGAACGCGCGGGCCAGGCCCGGCGAGGAGGGGCGCATGTCGTGCCCGATGACGATCGCGTCCGCCTCGGTGACCCGGACGAAGGCCGCCCCGAACAGCTCGGCCAGGGTCTCGTCCCACTGGTCGGGGACCACACCGCGCACGTCGTACGCCTTCACGATCTGCGACAGATCAGCCACAGCCACCCTCCTGAAGTCTCTTCGGGTCACCCAAGCTACCGGGAAGATCTGTGGACCAGCCGTGAACCATCGGTGAACGATGTTCCCGTACGACTGCTTCCGGCCCGAAAACGACCGACAGGGACGGCTTCGCGACCGGTCGCGGCCGGGGCGTGGCTCAGGGCAGCATCCAGCCGAGCGCCGCGGTGCTCTGCCCGAGCACGATCAGGCACATGACCAGCAGGAGTACGAGGCTCCACGGCAGGACCTTGCGGAGCAGGTCCCCCTCGCGTCCGGCCAGGCCGACGGCGGCACAGGCGATGGTGAGGTTCTGCGGGGAGATCATCTTGCCCAGGACACCGCCGGAGCTGTTGGCCGCGGCGAGGAGCTCGGGCCCGAGCCCGGACTGCTGGGCGGCGGTGACCTGGAGGGCGCCGAAGAGGGCGTTGGCGGAGGTGTCGGAGCCGGTGACGGCGACGCCGAACCAGCCCAGTACGGGCGAGAGGAACGCCAGGCCCGCGCCGGCCGCGGCCACGAAGTGGCCGATGGTGGCCGCCTGCCCGGAGAGGTTCATGACGTAGGCCAGGGCGAGCACGGACGTCACGGTCAGGATGGCGAAGCGCAGCTCGTGCACGGTGGCCAGCCACTCCCTGGCGGCGCTGCCGGCGCGTACGCCGAGGACGGCAGCGGTGACCAGGCCGGCGAGGAGGACGAGGGTGCCGCCGGTGGCGACCAGCGGGAGGGCGAGGACGTTGCCGCCGACCGGCTTGCCGTCGGGACCCGCGACGTCCAGCAGCGGCCAGTCGAAGGACTGCGTGGCGGCCGCCGCCCAGTCCTTGAAGGGCGGGATCTGCGCGAGCGAGAAGATCACGATGATCAGGCCGTACGGGGCGTAGGCCCGGACGGTCTCGCGGCGGCTGTCCCGTACGTCCAGGTCCTCGCTGCGGGCACCGGTGAGGACGGCGGCGCGTACGTCGGCGGAGGCGGGGCGGCGGGCAGCGGGCACCGCGACCAGGGCCGCCGCGCCGGCCAGCGCGGCACCGATGTCGGCGAGCTGCGCCGAGACGAAGTTGGCGGCGGCGAACTGGACGGCGGCGAAGGCCACCCCGCAGGTGAGCGCGGGCAGCCAGGTCTCGCGCAGGCCGCGCCGGCCGTCCACGAGGGCGACGAGCAGGAGCGGCACGACGAGGGCGAGCAGCGGCGTCTGACGGCCCACCACGGAGGCGACGGAGTCCAGCGGGAGGCCGGTGACCTGGGCGAGGGTGACGACCGGGGTGCCCATGGCGCCGAACGCGACGGGCGCCGTGTTGGCCACCAGGGCGACGACCGCGGCCTTGACCGGGTCGAAGCCGAGGGCGACCAGCATGACGGCGCTGATGGCGACCGGGGCACCGAAGCCGGCCAGTGCCTCCAGGAGGGCGCCGAAGCAGAAGGCGATGACCAGGGCCTGGATGCGGGGGTCGTCGGAGAGCCGGGAGAAGGAGCGGCGCAGCACGTCGAAGTGGTGCGTACGGACCGTCATCCGGTACACCCACAGGGCGTTGACGACGATCCACATGATGGGGAAGAGCCCGAAGACGGCGCCCTGCACCGCGCTGGAGAGCGCCTGCGTCACGGGCATGCCCGAACCGGCCCAGGCGGTGACGAGGGCGACGGCGAGGCCGATGAGGCCGGCGTGGTGGGCCCGCATCCGCACGGCGCCGAGCAGGACCAGGACGGTGAGCAGGGGCAGCGCCGCGACGAGCGCGGACAGGGCGAGCGAATCGGCGATCGGCTGAAGCTGCTGGACGAACACTCCGGACATGCGGCGGCCTCCCCGGCGGCGTGGCGGCTCCCTTCCTTCCGCCATGCGGAAGGCGATCTCGCAGGAGTGGAGGAATGGTCGTGTCCGCGCCAAGCCGGAGTCAATGGGTCGTCACGAGATGGCAGGAGATCGGAAGTGAGTGGGCATCAGGCGCGGACGCACCGGTGAATCGGCCGGAAACCGACTCCTGCCCGCCTACGGGAAGCGGCGCCCGCACATCTACGGGCACGCGGTACCGGGCCGTACGGGGGCGCGCGGAGCCGTGCCTACGAAGAGGCGGGGACCGGCGTCCACGAAGGCGCGGGGGACGACTGCCCACGAAGGCTCGGGGAGCACGGCGCACGAGAGGGCGGTGACGGCTGCCCACGAAGGCCCGTACGACCGGGCGTTACCGAGGCGCGGCGGGCCGCGGCTCTCAGGAGTCGGGCGAGCGCAGCACACGGAGGTGACCGCGCCGGGCCACCTCCATGGGGTCCGCCTCACGGGAGGCGGCCGCCTCGGGACCGCCGGCCGCACGTTCCTGCGGACGCGCCGCCTCGCGCACCGCGTTGGCGAGCGCTTCGAGGTCGTCACCGCTCGGCTGGACGGCGCCGGGGTCGGCGGCCAGCCGGACGACCTCCCACCCGCGCGGCGCGGTCAGGCGCTCGGAGTGCTCGGCACACAGGTCGTAACAGTGGGGTTCCGCGTAGGTGGCGAGCGGGCCGAGCACAGCGGTCGAATCCGCATAGACGTACGTCAGCGTTGCGACGGCGGGACGGCCGCACGCAGTGCGCGAACAGCGACGTACAGGGCTCACGACGTTGGACGGTACCGCACTCTTGAGCGGGCCGCGACGACTCTCCACGACCTCACCCGGCCGTGTCGTCCCGGTTCGCCCGACCTGTCTGACCTGCGCACGCTCGGCCTGACCTGCGCCGAGATCCCGTTGCCGCCCGAGTGGAGGCGATGATTCCCGTACCCACTCCAGTCATTTCGTGTCATATCGCGGGCGCTCCATGACCGTTCGGTGATCACATGGCCTCGGATGAACGAACGGAACAGAACCCGTACCGATCAGTGAGCGACATGAGGCGTACGGTGCGAGAGTTCGGCCGTCCCCGGCCCGCTGCGGCTACGCTCGTGACTGATGGACAGCCCCGTACCTCCCCCGGCCGGTGCCGGGGAGAACTCCAGCCCGACGGAGCCGCGCCCGCGCCGCCGCGACCGCCACGGCCGCGGGATGCGCGGCCCGATCGCGCCGCCCCAGGTGCCGCTCTCGGTGAGCCGCGCCGATGCCTTCGTGGACCTCGTGCACGACTCGGTGGAGCGCCTGGAGCGGCGCTGGCCGCAGCTGTCCGAGGTGGAGTTCTCGGTGCGCGAGGTGCCGCGGCTGGGCCCGGGCGGGGACGAGGGGTTCACAGCGGACGAGGACATCGTGCCGCTGGGCAGGCTGCTGCCCTCCGAGGCCGGCCGCCGGGACCGGATCGTGGTCTACCGCCGGCCCGTGGAGATACGGACCAAGAACCGCGAGGAGCGCGCGCTCCTCGTGCACGAGGTCGTCGTGGAACAGGTGGCGGAACTGCTGGGCCTGGCCCCGGAGTCGGTCGACCCCCGGTACGGGCAGGACTGAGCCGCCTCCGGGTACGGACAGGGCCGAAAGGACGGGCCCCTCGGGAAGCGCTTCCCGAGGGGCCCGTCGCGGTGCGTGCCGTCAGTCGTTCAGCACGGACATGTTCCAGCCCGCCGTCGGCACCTCGACCAGTCCGCGGTCGTCCGGCAGTGTCTGGACCGTGAAGCCCTGTACGCCGCCGTGCGGCAGTGCGAGCGTGCGGGCCGCGTAGACGGGCCCGGTGCCCTTCTCCGGCTCCACGGTGAGCGCGTAGGAGCCCTTGAGGCCGTTCGGGCGGGGCGGCTGGACCGCGAGCGTGCTGCCGCCCTTGACCGTGTACGTCCTGGAGACCGGGCTGCCGCCCCCGCTGCCCGCCGACGCGGTGACCTTCACCCGCGCGTCCTTGCCCTTCTGCGGGGCGACGAGCGAGAGCGTGCTGCCCTTGGCGCGGTTGTCGGCGACGGTGGCCCGGGTGCCGACCGGCCGGGTCGCCGGGATGAACGCCATCTCCTGGTCGGCGCCCTTGCCGCGGACGACCCGCAGCGCGGCGGTGACCGGCGCCTTGGAGCCGTCGGTCGGCGTGAGGACCAGCGAGCCCGCCTCCCCCTTGGTGAGGTCCTTGAGGTCGACCGCGGTGGTCGCGCCGCTCTTCAGGTGCAGCGTCTCCAGCCCGGCCGGCACGATCGCGCCGGTGGGCGTGGCCAGCTGCACCTTCAGGTCGGCGTCGGCGGAACCGGGGGCGAGGGCCACCAGCCGTACGGAGGTGGCGTCGGCCGGGATGCCGGGGAGCACCAGTCCGGAGCCGGCGGAGGCGGGGTCGGCGGTGGCCGGCAGCCAGTCGCCGCCCAGCTTGTCGTCGCCCGCCTGCACGGCCGCGCCGACCCGGCCCTCCCGCGCGCTGACGTGCAGCGTGACGTTGGCGGCGCGGGTGTCGGAGAGCGTGGAGAGCAGCACGGGGACGCTGGCGTGCGGCGGCACCTGGATGTCCTCGCCGGACGTCCCCTTCAGGCCGCCGTCCTTGCCGTACAGCTTCAGGTCGACGACGGCCGCGGTGTCGTCCGGGTTGGTCAGGTGGACGTAGTCCTGGCGGTCCGGCGAGGTGCTGGCGCCGGGGAACCAGAAGTCGGTGTCGGGCGCGGTGCAGGCGGTGCCGAGGACGCCGCGGCCGGTGCCCGCGCTGACCTCGGTGGTCTGCTGGACGCTCCAGCCCGGCGCGAGGCCGCCGTCGGCGGTGCCGATGAGGGCCGGCGCGTCGGACCTGTCGGTGCTCTGCGTGACCGGCGTGCCAGGGGCCTTCAGGGGCGCGACGGGCTTGTCGTCGCCCTTCTTCGGGCTCTTGGCGTCCTTGCCCTTCTTGCCGGTGTCGTCCGGCCGGCCGTCCGCCGCGGGCCGCAGGCTCGCGCTGCCCTTGCCCGCCTTCTCCCCCTGAGGCGTGAAGGCGGTGTACGTGGTCTCGCCGACCTCGGAGGAGGTCGGGGCCGGGCACGTCAGCGCCGAGCGCTGCACGGGCAGCGTGGCGGCCTTCGCGGTGGTGCTGCCGGCGTCCTCGCCGGGGGCCGCGACGGCGGCGGCACCGGTGACGGCGGCGAGCGCGGCGACCGCGCCGATCAGGGACATCGTGGTGCGCTTCACTGCTGGTCGCTCCCGTCGCGGCGGGGCTCGCGGTACGAGCCGTCGTGCGTGGTGCCGTCGGCGGCCCCTTCGTGCGGCATGCCGTCGTAGGCCGTGCCGTCCCCGTAGGGCTGCTGCTGTCCGTAGCCGTACGGGTCGTACGCGCCTCCGTAGTGCTGCGCGTACGGGTCGGCCTGGTAGGCGGGCGGGTACTGCTGCCCGTACTGCGCGGCCCCGTACGGGTCGGGCTGCGAGGCGCCCTGCCAGTCCTGGTACGGCTGCTGCTGCGGCATCCCGGGCACCGCCTGTTGCGGGACGCCCTGGCCCGCCGCGTAGGGGTCGGCGGCGTACGGATCGGCGGCGTACTGGGGGTCGTGCCCGGCCGGCGCGTAGGGATCGGCCTGGGCGGCGTACGGGTCGGCCTGCTGTGCGGCCGCCGCGTACGGGTCGGCCACCGGGTCGGCACCGTCCCGTGCGCCGGGCACAGCCGCCTCGGGCGCCGCCGCGGCCTGTGCCTCCTGTGCGGCGCGCAGCCTGCGGGCGCGGCGCCCCTCGCCCTCCACGGGCTGTGCGGGCACCGCCGCCAGGCCCTCCTCGGGCAGGTCGTCGTCCACGTCCCGGCGGCGGCCCGGCAGGGCCATCACCACCAGGACCACGGCGAGCAGTCCCTGTGCCGTCATCCAGAGGGTGTGCGTCAGCGGGCTCTCATGGGTGAGGTCCAGGCGGCCCCCCGAGGCGGGCAGCTCGAAGCCCTGTGCCCAGCCGTCGACGGTGACCGGCTTCAGCGGCTTGCCGTCGAGGGTGGCCTGCCAGCCCTCGTCGGCGGCGTCGGCGATGCGCAGCACCCGCCCGCCGGGGCCGGCCGGCACCTTCGTGTGCGCGTCGACCGGGTCGGCCGCGACCGCGACCGGTTCGGCGGCCGTACCGCCCCCGGAGCCGCTGACGATGGCGACGCGGGAGACCCGGCGGTCCACCCGCCACAGGGCGCTGCCGTCCTCCTGGCTCATCCGGGTCAGGCCCGGCGTGGCGTCCAGGATCCGGCCCATCTCGCGCGGGGCGCCGTCCTTGACCAGGACGTACCGCACGGCGTAGCCGCCGAGCCGGTCGGTCTGGTCGGCGCCGGAGCCGGCGACGAGGTGCGCGACCACGTCGTTCAGCCGGCTGTCCTCGCCGGCCTCGGCGGCGATGTCGGCGTCGCCCAGGCGCGCGCCGGAGCCGCGGACCAGGGAGTACGCGACGTGCCCCGCATCGCCGTCCAGCACGAGGGTGCGGGGGCGATCGGCGCTGCCGGACTCCTCGGCGACGAACGCCGGGACCTGCTCGGGGTTGCGGCGCTCCACCGGCCCGGCGGCGCCGCCGATCATCCAGCCGACCGCCGCCCACAGCGGGGCCAGCGCGGCGGCCAGCGCGATGAGCACGGCCACCGGCTGCTTCCAGCCGAAGCCGAGCGCCATCATGCGGGTGCGGATGCCCTCGGCGCCGATCGCGGCGGCGCACAGCAGCGCCAGGCCGTAGACCAGCGCGGGCGGGCCGGCCCAGCCGGAGCCGTTGGCCAGGCCCGCGAAGAGCAGGCCGACGAGGCTGGCGACCCACGCGGTGCGGACGGCGCGCTGCCGCTCGTCGCGCAGCAGCGCGCCGAGGGCCGCCAGCACGACGCCGAGCAGCAGCACGCTGCCGTACGCCTTGGGGCCGCCGGGGCTGAAGCCGAGGAGGTCCAGCCAGGACGCCTGGCCGGGCTTCGAGGCGAGCCCGGCCTCCAGGAAGAAGCGGGACGGCTCGGTCAGCAGCGACAGCGACCAGGGCGCGAGCACGACCATCGGGGAGACGACGACGGCGAGGAAGCGCAGCAGGTACGCCACGATCTTGTCGCGGTTGCCGTCGAGGAAGCGCAGGACCAGCAGGCCGAGGCCGAGGAGGACCGCGATCGGCCAGACCACCGGGGTGAAGGCCGTGGTGAAGGTCAGCAGGAGCGCGTACGCCCAGGCGGCGCGGAAGCTGGGCCGCACGCCCGGCGCGAGCCGCAGTCCGCTCGCGGCGATCGCGGCGCGTGCCATCAGCGGCAGCAGGATCGCGAGGACGGCGGTGCCGATGCGGCCGCCGGCCAGCGCGCCGGTGGCGGCGGGCAGGAAGGCGTACGCGACGCTCGCCCAGGCGCGCAGCAGGCGCGAGGTGACCAGCGGCCGGGAGGCGAAGTACGCGGTCAGGCCGGCCAGCGGGACGGAGGCGACGAGCAGCAGGGTGACGGCGAAGCCGGTGCTGCCGAAGCAGACGGTCGCCACGAGGGCGACGACCGCGAGGTAGGGCGGCGCCGAGGCGGTGGAGCCGATGCCGACGTCGTGCCAGCCGTGGAAGTAGCGCGCCCAGAGGTCGGAGACCTCGCCGGGCGCGGGCAGCAGGGCGCCGCCGGTCAGCGCGCCGCCGCCGAGCAGGCCGCGGCAGGCGATCAGGGAGACCAGGAGCAGGACGGCGAAGAGGACGGGCGCGGGCCTGCGGGCCATCCGCTTCAGCCGCGCGAACTGCTCGACCTCCAGGAAGTCCGCGTCGTCGTCGCCGGGCCCGGACTCCACGGCGCCGTGCCGGCCGCCGGCGGAGGCGTCGGGCGCGGCGCGGCCCGCGAAGTTGCTGGCGACCTGCTCGACGGTGGCCCGTACGGTCGCGCCGGGCGGCGGGAAGAGGGGGCGCAGCTCGCTCGCCTCGACCGCCGGTTTGCCGCGTCTGCGCCGGGCGGCCATGATCCGGCCGGGCCGCAGCAGGACGCCGAAGAGCCCGGCGAGTTCGTCCAGCGCCTGGCCCGGCACCTTGCCGACCAGATAGGCGAGGACCCGCAGGAAGGTGCCGAGGACGAGGCGGAGCAGGACGTACGGGAGCACCGCGCCGCGGGCGTTGACCAGCAGTGTGTAGACGGCACCGGCCTTGTCGACGCGGTGCGGGCCCGCCACCGAGCGGCCGACGCAGTCGATGGGGCGGCGCTCGCGGGACGCGGCCTCGGCGTGCCGCAGGACCGCGTCCGGCGCGATGAGCACCTGGTGTCCGGCGGCCTGGGCGCGCCAGCACAGGTCCACGTCGTCGCGCATCAGGGGCAGCCGGCGGTCGAAGCCGCCGAGCTGTTCGTAGACGTCGCGGCGGATGAGCATGCCGGCGGTGGAGACGGAGAGGACCGCGCGCACCTGGTCGTGCTGGCCCTGGTCCTGCTCGCGGCGGTCCAGGCCGGTCCAGCGGCGGCCGGAGCGCGCGATGCTGACGCCGGCTTCGAGGAGCTGCCTGCGGTCGTACCAGCTGCGCAGCTTCGGGCCGATGACGGCGGTGGAGGGGCTGGCGTCGGCGACGCGCAGCAGTTCGGCGAGCGCGTCGGGCGCGGGCGCGCAGTCGTCGTGCAGCAGCCAGAGCCACTGCACGGGCTCGCCGTGCGGCAGCTCGGGCATGTCGTACGCCTCGTCGTGCCAGGTCCGGGTCACCGGGTCCCAACCGCTGGGGCGCTTGAGGTAGGGCAGGTCGTCGGGGGTGAGCACCGGCGCGGCGCGGACGGCCTCGTCGACGGCGGTGCCGAAGCCGGAGCGGCGGGCCAGGTGCAGCACCCGCTCGTCGCCGAGGGCTTCGGTCAGCAGCCGGGCGGAGTCGTCGGCGCTCCCGGTGTCGGCGCCGATGACGTTCTGCACCGGGCGCTCCTGGCCGAGCAGGCCGGAGAGCGCGTCGGGCAGCCAGCGCGCGCCGTCGTGCGAGACGATCACGGCGGTGACGACATGCCGCGGGAACTGTGGCGCGGCGGCTTCGTATGAGGCGGCCTGCGCCGCCGACTGGCTGTGCACGGACATCGAGGTACGGGCCCTCCGGACCCGGGGCTGCCGTCTCCCGCGGCGGGCGGGCCGCTGCGGGTGTGGCCCCCGGAAGACACTGCGATGGACTGCGATGGACGCGCGCTCACCATGCGGGTGTTGGTGCGTCTCGGACGGAGCCCCACACTAATGGTTCACGCGGGCCCGTCGGCCGGGTCCGTGCGGCGGCCCCTCCGGGCTGCGCAGACAGCACTCCGCCCCCGGCTGTCTGCCGGGGGCGGAGCGGGTGCTCTTGGTGTTCCTCGGTGACCGGACCGGCCCGTCGGCCGGTGCCCGTGCGCTGTGCCGACCGGTGCCGGGCGGCTGCTGCCCGGGGTACCGTGGCCGGGCTTCAGACCGCGGCCTTCTTCAGCCGGCGCCGCTCGCGCTCGGACAGACCGCCCCAAATACCGAAGCGTTCGTCATTGGCAAGAGCGTATTCAAGACATTCGGAACGGACCTCACAGGCGAGGCAGACCTTCTTGGCCTCGCGGGTGGAGCCGCCCTTTTCCGGGAAGAAGGACTCGGGATCGGTCTGGGCGCACAGCGCGCGCTCCTGCCAGCCGAGCTCCTCGTCCGCCTCCTCGACCAGCAATTCTTCGAACAGCTCGGTCATGTGCGCCCCTCGTCTGTCATTGCGTCCCCGTGATGTTGCCGTTACCGATGACGGCTGAACGACACGAGTGAAATTACAAGTGTGCCGATCCGGGCCAGTCAAGCCGAGATCTGCTATTGGGCCCCTTATTCACTCTGCGGAACCAAGGGTACGCGGTAAGTGTTCAAATCCGCTAAAACCAGGACAAACATTCGCCCCAGACATCCCGCAACCCCCTTCTGTCTCTGAAGGACTCAACGGACGGCGATCACGTTGCACTCCATCAACAGAAGCGGGCTTGATCACATTCAGATCACGGAACCACAACGGCGTTTGATGGCGTGACTGGTGGGCCACCTCTCCTGACGTTCGGGTGCACAAACCTTTCGCCCGGCACAGTAACCGGATGAGGTGAAACAATTACCCCAAACCCGGCATCCGGTTGACACGGGCGGCAAGTACCCGCTCTCCTTGAGTCCATGCCAGTGAAGCCCGCGCCCCGCCTGACCCGTTCCTACGGGTCCCGCTGCGCTGCCCAGGCTCGCTGTCGCTGTTCCAGCTGTTGAAGCCACTGAGCTCCGGCTTTTCCCTCCCGCATCACCCCTGAGCGCTACCGCGCCGCCGTACCCGGCACCCCTGTGGCCCGGCCCGGCGCGTACCGCCGCACCGCCCTCTCCGTGCTCTTCTCCTCCGAGGAACCAGAAGTTCATGAACAGCGACAGCGACCTCCAGATCGCAGGCGACATCTTCGAGGTCACCCACCTCCTCCAGCCCCCGCGCGAGCACCCCGCCACCGTGGCCGAATTCGTCGGTCTCGCCCGCGCCGTCGCCGCCGACCGCGACCAGTGGGCGCCCCTCGTCGAGTACGACGCCACCACCCGCTGGTACCACCGCCTGCGCACCGGACCCGGCTACGAGGTCTGGCTCCTGAGCTGGCTGCCGGGCCAGGGCAGCGGCCGCCACGACCACGGCCGGTCCTCCGGCGTACTGACCGTCCTGGACGGCGAGTTGACCGAGCACAGCACGAGCGGCAGCCGCCTGCTGACGTCCGGCACCCAGCGGGTCTTCGCGCCCGGTTACGTCCACGAGGTCACCAACGACGCGCTCACCCCGGCCGTCAGCCTGCACGTCTACTTCCCGGGCCTGACCGACATGCCGATGCACCCCAGGGCCAGGGCCCGGCACGAGGGCGCACCCGCCGCACAGCGCGCGGCCACGCACCCCTGATGGACACGGCCCCCGGCTGCGAGAGACTGGCCCCATGCGCATTGTGGTTCTCGCCGGCGGCATCGGCGGCGCCCGCTTTCTGCGGGGACTGAAGGCAGCGGCTCCGGACGCGGACATCACGGTCATCGGCAACACCGGTGACGACATCCATCTGTTCGGGCTGAAGGTCTGCCCGGACCTGGACACCGTGATGTACACGCTCGGCGGCGGCATCAACGAGGAACAGGGCTGGGGGCGTTCGGACGAGACCTTCCGCGTGAAGGAGGAGCTGGCCGCCTACGGCGTCGGGCCCGAGTGGTTCGGGCTCGGCGACCGGGACTTCGCCACCCACATCGTCCGTACGCAGATGATGAGCGCGGGCTATCCGCTCAGCGCCGTCACCGAGGCGCTGTGCGACCGCTGGCAGCCCGGCGTCCGGCTGGTCCCGATGACCGACGACCGGGTCGAGACCCACGTCGCCGTGGAGGTGGACGGCGAGAAAAAGGCCGTGCACTTCCAGGAGTACTGGGTCCGGCTGCGCGCCTCCGTGCCCGCCGAGGCCGTCGTCCCGGTCGGCGCCGAGCAGGCCAAGCCCGCGCCCGGCGTGCTGGAGGCGATCGCCGACGCCGACGTGATCCTCTTCCCGCCGTCCAACCCCGTGGTCAGCATCGGCACCATCCTCGCCGTGCCCGGCATCCGGGAGGCGATCGCCGAGGCGGGCGCGCCGGTCGTCGGCCTCTCCCCCATCGTCGGCGACGCGCCGGTGCGCGGCATGGCCGACAAGGTGCTGGCCGCGGTCGGCGTGGAGTCCACGGCCTCGGCCGTGGCCGCCCACTACGGCATGGGGCTGCTGGACGGCTGGCTGGTGGACACCGTCGACGCGGACAAGGCCGACGAGGTGGAGGCGGCCGGCATCCGCTGCCGCGCGGTGCCGCTGATGATGACCGACGTCGAGGCGACCGCCGCGATGGCCCGCGAGGCGCTGGCGCTGGCCGAAGAGGTACGGGCGTGACCGCCGGAGCGCAGGACTCCCCCGCTGCCCCGCGCGCCCCGTACGGCGAGGACGCCGAGGTGCCCTCGTACCGGGTCTGGGCGCTGCCCGGCATCCCCGAGGTGCGCCCCGGCGACGACCTCGCCAAGCTGATCGCCGCCGCGGCCACCGCGCCCGGCATGCCGGGGCTGGCCGACGGCGACGTGCTGCTGGTCACCTCGAAGATCGTCAGCAAGGCCGAGGACCGGATCGTGGCGGCCGACGACCGTGAGGCCGCGATAGACCAGGAGACCGTACGGGTCGTGGCGCGCCGCGGTGCGCTGCGCATCGTCGAGAACCGCAACGGGCTGGTCATGGCCGCCGCCGGGGTCGACGCCTCGAACACCCCGCGGGGCACGATCCTGCTGCTGCCCGAGGACCCGGACGCCTCGGCCCGCGCCGTCCGGGCCGGGCTGCGCGCCGCGCTCGGCGTGGACGTCGGCGTGGTCGTCACCGACACCTTCGGGCGGCCCTGGCGCAACGGCCTGACCGACGTCGCCATCGGCGCGGCCGGCGTACGGGTCCTGGAGGACCTGCGCGGCGGCACCGACGGCCACGGGAACCCGCTGAGCGCCACGGTCGTGGCCACCGCCGACGAGCTGGCGAGCGCGGGCGACCTGGTCAAGGGCAAGGCGGGCGGGCTGCCGGTCGCGGTGGTGCGCGGCCTGCCGCACGTGCTGACGGGCCCTCAGGAGGGCACGGGCGGCACGGAACGCCCCGGCGGGGCGGAGAGCGCGGACGGTGCGGAGAGCGCCGGCGGCGAGGCGGACACCGGTGCCCGGGCGCTGGTCCGCTCCGCCGCCGACGACATGTTCCGGCTCGGCACCTCGGAGGCCGTGCGGGAGGCGCTGTCGCTGCGCCGCACGGTCCGGGAGTTCACCGACGACCCGGTGGACAGCGGGGCCGTACGGCGCGCCGTCGCGGCGGCCGTGACCGCGCCCGCGCCGCACCACACCACTCCGTGGCGCTTCGTGCTGCTGGAGACCCCGGAGGCCAGGACCCGGCTGCTGGACGCGATGCGGGACGCCTGGCTCGCGGACCTGCGCGGCGACGGCAAGTCGGAGGAGTCCGTCGCGAAGCGCGTGCGCCGCGGCGACGTGCTGCGCAACGCGCCGTACCTGGCGGTGCCGTGCCTGGTCATGGACGGCTCGCACACGTACGAAGGGCCGGACGCCGCGGCCGACGCGCGGCGCAACGCCGCCGAGCGGGAGATGTTCGTGGTCGCTGCGGGCGCCGGGGTGCAGAACTTCCTCGTCGCGCTGGCCGGTGAGCGGCTGGGGTCGGCGTGGGTGTCCTCGACGATGTTCTGCCGGGACGTCGTACGGGAGGTGCTCGGGCTGCCGTCGGACTGGGACCCGATGGGCGCCGTGGCCATCGGACGGCCCGCCGGGGAGCCGAAGCCGCGGGCGCCGCGGGACCCGGAGGAGTTCCTGGCCGTCCGCTGACGCGGAGCGGTCAGAGGCGGGCGATGTCGCGTACCGAGTAGCGGGGGGCGCGCCGGGGCGGGACCCGGCCGGAGAGGAGCAGGAGGCGGGTCGCGCGGTGGCGCTGGCCCTCGTACGGCGCGAGCAGCTCCACCATCTCCTCGTCGGTCCCGCCCGTCCGGCCGGTGAGCGCGTAGACGGCGATGCGCGGCAGGTGCAGGTCGCCGAGGGTCAGCGCGTCGGGCGCGCCGTTGGAGCGCTGCAGGACCTCCGCCGCGGTCCACGGGCCGATGCCCTGGACGAGCTGGAGGCGGTGCAGCGCGTCCGGCAGGTCCATGTGCGCGGCCTCTTCGAGGCGGCGGGCGACCCGGGCGGCGCGTACGACGGTGTCGGAGCGCTTGGCGTCGACGCCCGCTCGGTGCCACTCCCAGGACGGGATCATGGCCCAGCCGCGCGGGTCCGGCATCACCCGCAGCCGCTCGTGCGGCCCCGGCGCCGGCTCCCCGAACCGCTGCAGGAGCAGCCGCCAGGCCCGGTACGCCTCGTCGCTGGTGACCTTCTGCTCCAGGATCGAGGGCACCAGCGATTCGAGGACGAGGCCGGTGCGGGCGAGCCGCAGGCCGGGGTTGCGCCGGTGCGCCTCGTGCACGATCCGGTGCCGGGCCGTGAAGGCCGCGGGATCGTCCGACCCGCCCAGCAGCGAAGGGAGTTGGTCCAGCATCCAGTCCGCGCCGGGGCCCCACGCCTCGGCCTCGACGCACCCCTCGGCGGGGCGCGCGGCGATCCGGACGGTCGCGGGTCCGTCGGGCGTGCGGGAGGCCCGCCAGACGGTGCCGGCCTCCACCCGGTACGCGGGGTCGCCCGGGCCGCGCCCCAGCACACCGAGGGTGCGCAGGAGGTCGTACGGGCCGGGCGGGGCCCAGGTGCGGGTGCGGGTGCGGGACACCCGTTCAGCGTACGGGAGCAGGGCGGCGCTCCGGCCGCCCTGCGGCCCCCGTCACGGCGTGGCGGTCGTCACCGGGTGGCGGACGTCACGGCCCGGCCGGGAGCCACCGGCCGGAGGAGAAGCAGACCGGGCAGCCGGCACTGAACGCGACCGTCACTGGTCCGAGGAGAAGCGGACCGCCGCGGCGGGCAGGTCGGCGCCGCACCACACGCGGATGCCCTCGCGCAGCTCGTTGTCCGGGCCGACGGTCGCGCCGTCGCCGATGACCGCGTCGCGCAGCACCGTACGGGCGCCGATGCGGGCCCCGGCACCGATGAGCGAGTCGTGGATCTGGGCGCCGGGCTCGACCACCGCGTCCGCCAGCACCGTGCTGCCCGCGATGCGCGCGCCCGCGCCGATCCGGGCGCCGCTGCCGACGACCGTGCCGCCGCTGAGCTTGGCGTCCGGCGCGACGTCGGCGCCCTCCAGCACGAGGTACTCGCCGCGCCGGCCCGGTACGGCCGGGGAGGGCGCGTGCCCGAGGACCAGGTCGGCGGAGCCGCGCACGAAGGCCTGCGGGGTGCCGAGGTCGAGCCAGTAGGTGGAGTCGACCATGCCCTGCAGGTGCGCGCCGGACTCCAGCAGGCCGGGGAAGGTCTCGCGCTCGACGGAGACCGGGCGGCCCTGCGGGATGGAGTCGATCACGGAGCGGTTGAAGACGTAGGCGCCCGCGTTGATCTGGTCGGTGACGATCTCCTCGGGCGTCTGCGGCTTCTCCAGGAAGGCGGTGACCCGGCCGGTGTCATCGGTGGGGACGAGCCCGTAGGCGCGCGGGTCCTCGACCCGGGTGAGGTGCAGCGAGACGTCGGCCGAGGTCTCCTGGTGGGTGCGGACCAGGGCCTCGATGTCGAGCCCGGTGAGGATGTCCCCGTTGAAGATCAGTACCGGGTCGTCGGGGCCCGAGTGCAGCCGGTGGGCGACGTTGCGGATGGCGCCGCCGGTGCCGAGCGGTTCCACTTCGGTGACGTACTCGAGATGAAGCCCCCATTCCGCCCCATCACCGAAATACGGCTCGAAAACCTCGGCGAGGTAGGAAGTGGCCAGCACGATGTGCTCCACGCCCGCCGCGCGGGCCCGGGCCAGCTGGTGCGTCAGGAACGGCACGCCCGCGGCCGGGACCATGGGCTTGGGCGTGTGCACCGTGAGCGGACGCAGCCGGGTGCCCTTGCCGCCGACCAGAAGGATCGCTTCAGTCACCTTTGTCTTCTCTGCTTCCTGCTGGGGTCGGCCGGACGGCGGACCAGTGTAGGCAGACGGTTTGCCCGCTTTGCCAGCGGGCTTACCCGCCGGTAGGCGGGCTGTCCGGCGCCGCCCGGCCTGGGAGCCCGTGCGCAGTCACGGGCTCCGACCCCGGGCCCTCAGCGCCCTTGGAAGCGGGCGGAGGCGGTACGCGCCGAGCCGAGTGTGCCGTACAGCGCGGCACCCGGGCAGCTGGTCACATAGCCGTCCCTGTGTCCGGAGATGACATTCAGCCGGACTTTGGTTCCCTTCTTGAAACGGTTGCCGCCTCCCGAGACCAGTGTGGTCTTGCCGCTCGGGTTGCGGCCGTACAGCCCCAGCTTCCACGCGGTGAGCTTGCCGAGCGCCTCGACGGCGGCGGCCGACGGCTTGGCCTTGTCGAAGGTGCCGATGACCGCGATGCCCGTGGTGTCGCTGTTGAAGCCGAGGGTGTGGGCGCCCATGACGGGCTTGGCGACGCCGCCGGCCCGGCCCTCGTAGATCGTGCCGCACTTGTCGATCACGAAGTTGTAGCCGAGGTCCCGCCAGTGGTTGCTCTTGACGTGGTAGCGGTAGATGCCGCGGATGATCGCCGGCGACTGGCTGCAGGAGTAGGTGTTGCCGGTCGCGCTGTGGTGCACGAAGGCCGCCTTCACGGTCTTGGTGTACCCGAACTTCGGCTCCCGCAGCTTCTCGTCGGCGCCCCAGCCGGCCCGGGTGATGATCTTCGGCCGGGGGCCGTTCCGCGGCTCGGCCGCCTGGCCCCGGTCCTCCTGGCCGGCCGCCGCGAGGTCGGCCTGCAGCTGGTCGGCGGGGGCCGCCGGGATCTCGGTGGCGCCGGCCGGGGCGAGCCCGGCGTTGGCGGCCGAGCTGTCGTTGGCCTGCTGCCCGGCGGCGGCCGGCGCGGGGTCGCGCGACTTGGCGGGCGAGCCGGGGTCGACCAGCTCCAGCCGCATGCCGTCCGGGAGCTCGGTCACGGCCTGCCGGCCGGTCTCCGGGGCGATCCGCATCTGCACGGCGTCGGAGTCGCCCACCCACAGCGGCGCGGTGCCGCCGCGCGGCTTCTGACCGCGCTCCGGGGAGTCCAGGTCGGGGGCGTCGTCGTAGTGCGTCTGCACGTCCTGCCAGGCACCCCACTTGTGGCTGCCGGTGGCCCGGGTGCGGACCTGCGGCTGGCCGTGCAGTTCGGCCTTGGCGTCGTCCCAGACGACGCCGACGAGCGAGAAGGGCCGTACGTCCTTGACGGGCATGCCCAGGCGGGCGGCGGTGCCGGCCCGCGCCGAGCCCCGGCCGGGCAGGACGCGGTCGCGGTCGCCCAGCGGGACGAGCGGCAGGGACTGGGTGCTTCCGGGGACGCCCGCCTTGGCGGCCTCGGGAGCGGCGGCTGCGGGGGCCTTGGCGGGGTTCGCCCCGGCCGGCAGCGCGAGCGGTACGACGAGGGCCGCGAAGGTCGCGGCGCCGAGCGAAGTGGCAACGAAGGCACGCATGGAAGCGATCGTGTGCGAAGTACGACAAATCCGCCATTCGGTAACTGACGCCTCATCGGCGCGTCACGGCACCACGGGTCCTGCCGGGTACGCCGTACGGCGGCGCGCCGCGCGCGTAGGCTGGCGGCGATGAACGCCACCGACCGAACCCCCGCCGACCTGCTGCGATCCGCGCTGGCCACCGATCCGGCGCGGCCGCTCGTGACCTTCTACGACGACGCCACCGGCGAACGCGTCGAACTGTCCGTCGCCACCTTCGCCAATTGGGTGGCCAAGACCGCCAACTACCTCCAGGACGAGCTGTCGGCCGAGCCCGGCGACCGGCTCGCGCTGCTGCTGCCGACGCACTGGCAGACCGCCGTCTGGCTGCTGGCCTGCTCCTCCGTCGGAGTGGTCGCGGACGTGGGCGGCGACCCGGCGGCCGCGGACGTGGTCGTCAGCGGCCCGGACACCCTGGAGGCGGCACGCGCCTGCTCCGGGGAGCGGGTGGCGCTCGCGCTGCGCCCGCTGGGCGGCCGGTTCCCCGAGCCGCCGGCCGGCTTCGCCGACTACGCGGCCGAGGTGCCGGCCCAGGGCGACCGCTTCGCTCCGTACGCGCCGGTCGATCCGCAGGCGCCCGCGCTCGCCGTGGACGGGCGCGAGTTCACCGGCGCGGAGATCGGCGCCGCGGCCGTGGAGCTGGCGGCGCTGCCCGAGCGGCAGCGGGTGCTCTCCGCACTGCCGTACGGCACCTGGGACGGGCTGGCGTACGGGCTGTACGCACCGCTGGCGACGGGCGGCTCGGTCGTCCTGTGCCGCAACGCCGACCGGCTGGACGCGGACGGGCTCGCCCGGCGCAAGGAGGCCGAGCAGGTCACCGTCGAGGCGCCCGCGGCGGCCTGAGCACGCGGCCCCGGCATCCGGGGCATCGCCCGACCGGCCCAGCCGGCGCCCCGAGCGGGCGCCGATCCGTCCCGCGCGGTCCATGATCAGGGAGACGTACAACCCTGCGCGGGACTCGGCCGTCTGCCTGAGTACCGGGGCCCGGGCCTCGCCCGACCCCGGCACCGGGTGACCGGCCGTACCCCGTGCGGCCGACGCACGAGGGGTGGTCGCCGTGGACGACAGGCCGGAGATCCCCGAAGAACTGCAGCGCTGCAACGAGCGGACCGCGGCCGGCGACGGCCGGCCGCCGCGGCGGCGGTGGCTGCGCTGGACCGCGCTGGGCACGGGAGTCGTCGTGCTGGGCGCCGGCGCCGTCGGCTGGCTGGCGTACGACAAGCTCAACGGGAACATCACGGCCGACTCCGACACCGCGGCGCAGCTGCGCGGGTACGAGGCGGAGCGGCCGCCCGCCTCGGCGAAGAACGTGCAGAACATCCTGCTGATCGGCTCGGACAACCGCGGCGGCGGGAACCGCGAGTACGGCGCCGACGACGGCACCCAGCGCTCGGACACCACGATCCTGCTGCACCTGGCGGCGGACCGGAAGAGCGCGACGGCGGTCAGCATCCCGCGCGACCTGATGGTGCAGGTGCCGACCTGCACCAAGGAGGACGGCAGCCGTACGCAGCCCCAATTCACGCAGTTCAACTACGCGTTCGAGGCGGCGGGCCCGGCCTGCACGATCCGCACGGTCGAGCGGATGACCGACATCCGCATCGACCACCACATGATCCTGGACTTCACCGGCTTCAAGAAGATGGTGGACGCGGTGGACGGCGTGGAGGTCTGCCTGCCGCAGGCCGTCGCCGACCGGGACTCGCACCTGAACCTGGCGGCGGGCCGTCATCTGCTCCGCGGCGAGCAGGCGCTGGGGTACGTACGGGCCCGCAAGACGCTCGGGAACGGCAGCGACACCCAGCGGATGGAGCGCCAGCAGCAGTTCCTGGCGGCGCTGGTGAAGAAGGTGCAGGGCAACGGCGTGCTGCTCAATCCCACGCGCCTGTACCCGCTCCTGGACGCCGCGACGAGCTCCCTCACCACCGACGAGGGGCTGGCGTCGCTGAAGGGCCTCTTCAATCTGGTGCGCAGCGTCCGCGGCATTCCCACCGACAAGATTCATTTCCTGACGGTGCCGCGCCAGGCGTACGCACTCAACATCAACCGCGACGAACTGGTGCAGCCGGACGCCGACCGGCTCTTCGGCCGGCTGCGCGCGGACCGTCCCGTTCCGGTACGGCCGGCGCCGACGGAACAGACCGACACCACCGAATACGACGATCCCGCCAAGGACCCGCAGACCGGACAGACGGACGCGCGCGGAGCGGGACGTTCGAACAGCGGGGACGAAGCTGACAAGCCCGACCATCCCGAATCGGCCACGCCCGGCCCCGTGACCACCTTCCGGGGAACCACAGCAGACCGGGGCATTTGCCGATAAACCCTCCATAAAGCGTGCATCAAGGACGCGAAAGTATCGGGTGGATTGCCCAGTTGTAGGGACGTGGAATTTGTCACGGGCGTCGCTTGACGCTGAACTGGGCGGATAGTGTGAGCGATCCGGTCGCAAGACTGGCTGACCGCGCACTGCAATCCGACCGACCGAGCGCCTTGAGGGGGCAGGCGCCGCGTGGCACCGACGGAGGACTCAAGGCACCGTGGACGCGCAAGGCCGTGGGCAGGCGGGCGACATCGATCCCGCCGATCAGTGGGTGTTCGATCCGAACACCGGCAACTACGAACTGCGACTGGATGCTGGCTCAAAGTCAGCCCCCAGGCAGGGCGGCCGGAGAGCCGAAGCCCCCTCCGCGGCCCCCGCGGAAAGTGGCCGGAAGCAGCGGCGCGCGCAGGAACGCGGACGGTCGGCCGGTTCCGGCCGTGACACGCCGACCCGGGAGCTGCCCGCCCAGCGCAACCGCCGGGCCGGCGGCCGCGCCGGGCACCGCGCGGCGGCGGCAGCGGCGACGGCCCCGGCGGCGAGCACCGGGCGCCGCAAGCCCAAGCCGAGGGCGTCGAAGAAGAAGAAAGCCCTGTACTGGGGCGCGGGCGCGATGGGATTCGTGCTGGTCGCCGGCTGCACGGGCGCGTACTTCGTCTACCAGCACCTCGACGGCAACATCTCCAAGGTCGACGTCGGCATCAACAACGACGCGGTCACCGACGGCCCCGTGAACATACTGATCATGGGAACGGACTCCCGTGAGGGCAAGGGCAACGCCGGCTACGGGGACCTGGGCAGCGTCGGCCACGCCGACACCACGATCCTGATGCACGTCTCCGAGGACCGGACGAACGCCACCGCGCTGAGCATTCCGCGCGACATGATCACCGACATCCCGGACTGCCCCACGAAGCAGAAGGACGGCTCGACGAAGAACATTCCCGGCGAGACGGGGGTGCGCTTCAACACCAGCCTCGGCCAGGAGGGCCGGGACCCGGGCTGCACCTGGCGGACCGTCGAGAAGATGACCGGCCTGAAGATCAACCACTTCATGATGGCGGACTTCAACGCCGTCAAGGAGCTGTCCACCGCGGTGGGCGGCGTCGAGGTGTGCGCCGGCAAGGACATCGACGACCCCAAGTCGCACCTGCACCTCAAGGCCGGCAAGCACGTCGTCCAGGGCGAGCAGGCGCTGGCGTTCGTACGGACCCGGCACACCGTCGGGACCGGCAGTGACCTGAGCCGCATCGAGCTGCAGCAGCAGTTCCTCAGCTCGATGATCCGCAAGATGAAGTCCGACGACACGCTCAGCAACCCGAGCAAGCTGTGGAAGCTGAGCAACGCCGCCACCAAGGCGCTCACCGTCGACACCGGCATCGGCACCGCGAGCAAGCTGATGGACCTGGCCAAGGACCTCAGCCGGGTGGACGTCAAGAACGTCACCTTCGCGACCGTGCCGGTTCTGGACAACCCTGAGGACCCCGCGACCGTCATATTGGACAAGGCCAAGGCCGATCCGCTGTTCAAGATGGTCCAGGCCGACCACTCGCTGACGAAGACGAAGAAGGAAAAGACCAAGAAGAAGGCCAAGCCGGTCACCAAGGCTCCCGCCGCGGAGGTCCGGGTCGACGTCTCGAACGGCGGCGGCCCGCTGGGCGCCGCGCAGGAGACCGTCGACTGGCTGCAGAACACCAAGGGCGCACCGCTGTCCACCAACGCCGGCAACGCGACCACCACCCTGGACACGACGCGTCTGGAGTACGCGCCGAACCAGGCGGGCCAGGCGGCGACGCTGGCCGAGTGGATGGGCCTGCCGAAGTCGGCGATGAAGGAGACGTCGGGTGACGCCGGGCCCAAGGTGCCGATGAAACTGATCCTCGGCAAGGACTTCACCGGTGCCGGCGAGCCCATCGAGGCGCCGACGAAGACGCCGGACGGCGTGCAGAACGTCAACGCCGACGACAAGAACGTCTGCGCCAAGTAGGCGTGCAGTACCGCAGGACCAGTACGACCAAGTGAACAACGACCGGCCGCCCTGCCAGGCCGCCGAGCGCACCACCGGATGAAGGAAACGGGGAGGGGCAGCCGATGCGGCAGAGCAGTGTGCGGGGTGACCGATCACGCAGGCACCAGCCCGACGCCCAGGAACTGGGCTGGGACGACAGCCTTTACGAAGGGCGGAGCGGGGACGGCGGCGAGGGCGCCGCGGACCCCGCCGGGCCCGCGGGCCACGGCAGGCGCCGGCGCCGAAGAGGGCGCCGGGTCCTGCGGTGGACCGCCGGCATCGCCGCGCTCCTCGTGCTCGGCACCGCGGGCGCCGGCTACCTCTACTACGAGCACCTCAACGGGAACCTCCGCAAGGGCGCGCTGGACCTCGGCGACGGCGGGCTGAAGAAACCCGAGCCGAACGCCTTCGGGCAGACCCCGATGAACATCCTGCTGCTCGGCTCGGACAGCCGGAACAGCAAGGAGAACCTCAAGCTCGGCGGCGCCAAGGGCGACGTGGGGCGCAAGCCGCTGGCGGACGTGCAGATGCTGCTGCACGTCTCCGCCGACCGCTCCAGCATGTCGGTGCTCTCCATACCGCGGGACACCCGCGTCACCATCCCCGAGTGCACCGACCCCAAGAGCGGTGAGAAGTACCCGCAGACCACCGCGCCCATCAACCAGTCGCTGCAGCACGGCGGTCCGGGCTGCACGGTCGCCACCTGGAAAGAGCTGACCGGCATCTACATCGATCACTTCATGATGATCGACTTCGCGGGCGTGGTGCAGATGGCCGACGCGGTGGGCGGCGTCCCCGTCTGCGTCGACGGCAACGTCTACTCGCACGACAGCAAGGGCCACGGCAGCGGGCTGAAGCTGACCAAGGGCGAGCACACCATCAAGGGCGTCCAGGCGCTCCAGTGGCTGCGCACCCGCTACGGCTTCGAGGACAACACCGACATCGGCCGGGCCAAGGCCCAGCACATGTACATGAACTCGATGATCCGTCAGCTGAAGTCGAGCGCCAAGCTCACCGACCCGGGCAAGCTGCAGGCGCTCGCCGAGGCCGCCACCAAGGCGCTGACCGTGGACGAGGGCCTCGGCACGGTCAAGAAGCTCTACGACCTCGGCGGCGACCTCAACCGGGTGCCGGTCAAGCGGATCACCATGGCGACGATGCCGTGGGCGTACGGTCCCGGCGAGTCCTACGTGATACCCAAGCCGGGCGACGCCGACCAGGTCTTCGCGATGCTGCGCAACGACACCGCGCTGGACGGCAAGGACAAGGCGAAGAAGAAGCCCGCCGCCGACCCGAAGCCCACCACGGCCAAGGACCAGCTGCAGATCACCGTGCAGAACGGCACCAACGGCGCGATCCAGGGCCCGGTGGTCGGCCGCGCGAGCCAGGTACAGGGGCAGCTGGCGTCGCTCGGCTACACCGCGGCGGGCACCGACGCCACGCTGATCGCCCAGGCGGACACCACGATCACGTACGGGGGCAAGGACGCCGAGGGGGACGCGCTCGGCGTCGCCAAGGCGCTCGGGCTGCCCAAGAGCGCGGTGAAGGAGTCCAGTTCGGCCCAGGGCATCCGGCTGGTGGTCGGCAACGACTGGCGCGCCGGCACCGCGTACCCGAAGGCGGCCGGCGGCAAGAAGCAGGCGGACAAGGCCCCGGAGAGCGCGGATGCCCTCAACGGCGAGGACAAGGGCGCGTGCATGAAGGTGAACCCCGGCTACACCTGGTGAGGCCCGGCCGGAAGCACGAACGGCGGCGGCCGGTTCCCCGAGGGGAGCCGGCCGCCGCCGTTCTCGTGCGCGGAGTCCTCAGACCGTCTCGGCCGGGGCCTTCACCGCCGGGCGGCGGCTGGCGATGACCCGCTTGGCCAGCGAGCGCGGGCTGGTCAGGAAGCCCCAGCCCCACGACATGTGCATGGTCGCCAGCGCGACGGGGATCTGGACGCGGGCCTTGAGCGACAGGCCCTTGCCGGCCGGGACGGAACCCGCCGTGATGGCCGCGAGGTAGGCGCCCGGGACGACGAAGCCCCACGGGGTCACGGCCGCGCCGACCACGAGGCCGGCGGCGATCGCGCACACCGCGGCCGGCGGGGCGAGGTAGCGGGCGTTGATCGAACCGGAGTGGTAGCGCGCGACGACGTGCCGCCACTTGCCGTAGTCCTTGTACTGCTTCGCGAGCGCCTTCACGCTCGGCCGGGGGCGGTACTGCACCTTCAGCTCGGGCGAGAACCAGATCAGCCCGCCGGCCTCGCGGATGCGGAAGTTCAGCTCCCAGTCCTGGGCGCGGATGAACTCCACGTTGTACCCGCCCTGCTGCTCCAGCGCCTCGCGCCGGAAGACGCCCAGGAAGACGGTCTCGGCGGGACCCGCCTGGCCGCCGGTGTGGAAGGCCGCGTTGCCCACCCCGATCTTCGAGGTCATGGCGGCCGCGACGGCCTCCTCCCAGGGCGTCTCGCCCTCGGCGTTCATGATGCCGCCGACGTTCTGCGCGCCGGTCTCCTCCAGGAGGCGCACCGCGGTCGCGATGTAGTTGCGCGACAGCATGCCGTGGCCGTCGACGCGCACCACGATCGGGTGCCGGGACGCCTTGATGGCGGCGTTCAGCGCTGCGGGCGTACGGCCGGTGGGGTTCGGCACGGTGTGGACCCGCGGGTCCTCCCGTACCAGCTCGGCGGCGATCTCGTCGGTGCGGTCCGTGGACGGCCCGAGCGCGATCACCACCTCCATCTCGCCGTCGTACTCCTGCTCCAGGATGTGGCGCACGGAGTCGCGCAGATGACGTTCCTCATTGAGCACCGGCATGATCACGGAGACTGCGGGGTGCTGGCTCGGCGTGGCGTTCATCGGTGTTCACGTTACCGCGAACGGGCGTACGGGCCTGACGGCAGCCGAGTGGCGCTGTGGACGGGAGCGGCGTGTGATGACAGTCAGCCGATCATATCGACGTACTGTCGTCCGTCCCCCTGCTCCCTACGAGGAGGTGCCCCGCCATGTCCCCACCGCCCCGCACCCTCCCGCTCCCCGCACCCGGCAGGCGGCGCCGGCGCGCCCGGTGGATCGTGCGGGTGACCGCCGCCGCCTCCGTCGTCCTGCTGGCCGCGAGCGGCGTCGGGCACGCGATGGTCACCGGGGTGGAGAAGGGCATCACCCGGGTGGACGCCTTCAAGGGCATGGACCACCGGCCGCGCCCCGCCACCGGCCACGGGATGACCTTCCTGGTCGCGGGGACGGACGGCCGGGACCGGCTGTCCAAGGCGGAGAAGGACCGCTACCACCTCGGCGGTGCGCCCTGTCACTGCACCGACACGCTCATGCTCGTCCACCTCTCGGCGGCCAGGGACCGGGCCAGCGTGATCAGCCTGCCGCGCGACTCCTACGCCGAGGCGCCGGAGTACAGGGACGAGAAGTCCGGGCGGACGGTGCCGGCCCACCCCATCCGGCTGAACGCGGCGTACGCGGAGGGCGGCCCGAACCTCACCGTCCGCACCGTCGAGCACATGACCGGCGTGCACATCGATCACTACCTGGAGGTCGACTTCACCAGCTTCATGAAGACGGTGGACGCGGTCGGCGGGGTGCAGGTGTGCACCTCCACCCCGCTGAAGGACCGCTACACCGGCCTGGACCTGCCGCGCGGCCGCAGCGAGCTGAACGGCGGCGAGGCACTGCAGTACGTACGCGCCCGGCACCTGGACGGCGGCTCGGACCTGGGCCGCATGCAGCGCCAGCAGCGCTTCCTGGTGGCCCTGCTGCACCGGATCACCGACTCGGACGCCCTGGTGAACCCCGTACGGTTCAAGAAGGTCACCTCGACCGTGCTGGACTCGCTGCGGGCCGACGCCGGCTTCGGCCCGGACGAGATGATGGCCCTCGGCCAGGCGCTGCGCGGCTTCAAGCCCTCCTCGTCGGAGTTCGTCTCCGTGCCCATCGGTGACATGAACTACACCGACCCGAAGCTGGGCTCGACGGTGAAGTGGGACGAGGACCGCGCGAAGAAGCTCTTCGAGGCCATCCGCGCGGACCGCCCGCTCGCCGTGCACAAGAAGCGCAAGCAGCGCGCGACCATGGTCGACGTGGCGCCGGGCGAGGTCCGGGTGCAGGTCGAGAACGGCACCCGGGTCAGCGGGCAGGCCGCCAGGACCGACAAGGCGCTGCGGGCCGAGGGCTTCGCGACCACGGGTGCGCCGCGCAACGCGCAGTCGCCCGCCGAGCACACCGAGATCAGCTACGACCCGCGCTGGGACCGCTCCGTACGGACGCTGGCCGCCGCGCTGCCCGGCGCGAAGCTGCGGAAGGTGCCGGGCCAGGGCCCGGTGCTGCGGGTCACGCTCGGCCCCGACCACAAGGAGGTGCACAAGGTGCGCGCCGAGGTGCCGGAGCCGGGCTCGGGCGATGCCCCGGCGGTCACGGGGGACGAGGAGGAGTGCCGGTGAGCCGCGCGGCTCAGTCGTCGACGACGCCGTCGGCGGTGCGGCGCTCGCGCAGCTCCTTGATGGCACGCCGGCGGGCCAGCCGGTGCGTGCGGCGGATCTGGGCCTCCTGGTAGCGGCGCTTGTCGCGCTCGGTCTCGGGGATCACCGGCGGGACCGGGCGCGGCTTGCCGTTCTCGTCGACGGCGGCGAAGACCAGGTAGGCGGAGCCGACCTGCTGGGCGGGGGTGGACTCGTTCCAGCGCTCGGCCAGCACCCGCACGCCGATCTCCATCGAGGACCGGCCGGTCCAGTTGACCTGGGCCTTCACATGCACCAGGTCGCCGACCCTGACCGGCTCCAGGAAGGCCATCTCGTCCATGGAGGCGGTGACGGCCGGGCCGCCGGAGTGCCGGCCGGCCACCGCGCCCGCCGCGTCGTCCACCAGCTTCATGATCACGCCACCGTGGACGGTGCCGAGGAGATTGGTGTGGCTCGCATCCATGATGTGGCTGAGCGTCGTACGCGAGACGGAGGTGGGCTTGCCCGGGAGGCTGCCCTCCTGGCTGTCGGTGACGAGATCGGTCATACGTCCACCCTATGCACCCCGGGAGACACCTTCTGCCCGAGACCGTCGCGGAGGTCCCCGACCGGTCCGGTTTGCTTGTGATTCATGTCATTACGGTCGCAATCGCGCGCAAACGTACGTCCCGAGCGTCCCGAAACGTCGCCTCCCGTCCCACCCGGCCCAATGGTCACGCGCTCCCCTTTATGCCGCCCCGTTTTGCATCAGCTCTGCAACAGCCGGGGTCCGATCCCGTCCCCGCCCTGTATGGCGGGCCGGACCGGCAGGCACACTTTGCTGCATGAACGAGTGGCGCGACGGGCTCGCCCGTGACGACGACAGGAACCGGTACGGACGCGGCAGCGGCAGCGCCCAGCCGGAGGGCGCGCGCGCCATGCGACAGGTGCGCCGGGAGCCCGCTCCCGCCCACGGCGAGCCGCCGCTGCCGCCCGGCATGTCCCCGCGCCGGCAGGCCGTGCCGCCGCAGCCGGGGCACGACGGCGGGTACGGCGGCGGCCGGTACGACGACGGGTACAACACCGGTCAGGTCTACGGCGGCGGCCGCGGCGGTGGCGGCGGCTACGACGACGGCTACCGGCCGCGCCCGAACTGGGGCCGGCGCATCAAGGCGACCGTCCTCACGCTGGTCGTCGTCCTGCTCGTCGCCACGGTCGGCACGTACTTCTGGGCCGACTCCAAGATGCGCAAGGAGGTCGACCTCAGCAAGGTGATCGACCGCCCCGAGGAGGGCGACGGCACCAACTACCTGATCGTCGGCTCGGACAGCCGCGAGGGCATGTCGGCGCAGCAGAAGAAGGACCTGCACACCGGCTCCGCCGAGGGCAAGCGCACCGACTCGATGATGATCCTGCACACCGGGTCCAACGGCCCGACGCTGATCTCGCTGCCGCGTGACTCCAACGTCACGATCCCGCAGTTCCGCGGCTCGGAGTCCGGCAAGATGCAGCCCGCCATGGGCGCCAACAAGCTCAACGCCGCGTACTCCATCGACGGCCCGCAGCTGCTGGTCCGCACGGTCGAGTACAACACCGGCCTGCACATCGACCACTACGCCGAGATCGGCTTCGCCGGCTTCGCGAACATCGTGGACGCCATCGGCGGCGTGGACATGAAGCTGGACAAGGGCTTCAAGGACAAGTGGTCCGGCGCCGACTTCAAGGCCGGCGAGCAGACCCTCAACGGCCAGCAGGCCCTGGCGTACGTCCGTACCCGGCACGCCTTCGCCGGCAGCGACCTGGACCGCACCAAGAACCAGCAGAAGTTCCTCTCCACGCTGGCCCACCAGGTGGCCTCGCCCGGCACGCTGCTGAACCCCTTCGAGCTGTACCCCGCGATGGGCGCCGGCCTGGACACCCTGATCGTCGACAAGGACATGGGCCCGTACTCGCTGGCCAAGATGTTCTTCGCGCTGAAGGACGTCACCAGCAAGGGCGGCGACGGGAAGTCGATGAACATGCCGGTCTCCGGCAGCGTCGGCGGCAACCTCGCGTGGGACATGCCCAAGGTCAAGCAGCTGGTGAACGAGCTGAAGAACGACGACCCGGTGACGGTCTCCGCCGACCAGTGACCCGTCGTCCGGCACGCGGGAAGGCCCCGGCTCCTCGGAGGAGCCGGGGCCTTCCCGCGTGCAGGGGGCCCGCCGTTACGGCAGGTTCCGCGCCATGACGATGCGCTGGACCTGGTTGGTGCCCTCGTAGATCTGGGTGATCTTCGCGTCGCGCATCATGCGCTCCAGCGGGTAGTCCCGGGTGTAGCCGTAGCCGCCGAGGAGCTGGACCGCGTCGGTGGTGATCTCCATGGCCGCGTCGGAGGCGTAGCACTTGGCGGCCGCACCGAAGAAGGTGAGGTCCTCGTCCTTGCCGCCGGCGGAGATCCGCTCGGACTTGGCGGCCGCCGCGTAGGTGAGCTGGCGGGCGGCCTCCAGCTTCATGGCCATGTCGGCGAGCATGAACTGCACGCCCTGGAAGTCGCCGATCGGCTTGCCGAACTGCTTGCGCTCCTGGACGTACCCCTTGGCGTAGTCCAGCGCGCCCTGGGCGATGCCCAGCGCCTGGGCCGCGATGGTGATGCGGGTGTGGTCCAGGGTCTTCATGGCGGTGGCGAAGCCGGTGCCCTCCGCGCCGATCATGCGGTCGGCGGGGATGCGCACGTTGTCCAGGTAGACCTCGCGGGTCGGCGAGCCCTTGATGCCCAGCTTCTTCTCCGGCGCGCCGAAGGAGACGCCCTCGTCGCCCTTCTCCACCACGAAGGCGGAGATGCCCTTGGAGCGCTTCTCGGGGTCGGTGACGGCCATCACGGTGTAGTACTCCGAGACGCCGGCGTTGGTGATCCAGCGCTTGACGCCGTTGAGCACCCAGGAGTCGCCGTCGCGCACGGCACGGGTCTTCATGCCCGCCGCGTCCGAGCCCGCGTCCGGCTCGGAGAGGCAGTAGGAGAACATCGCGTCGCCCTTGGCCAGCGGGCCCAGGTACTTCTTCTTCAGCTCCTCGGAGCCGGAGAGGATCACCGGCAGCGAGCCCAGCTTGTTCACCGCGGGGATCAGGGAGGAGGAGGCGCAGACGCGGGCCACCTCCTCGATGACGATGACGGTGGCCAGCGCGTCGGCGCCGGCGCCGCCGTAGGACTCGGGGACGTGCACGGCGTGCAGGTCATTGGCGACCAGCGCGTCCAGCGCCTCCTGCGGGAAGCGCGCCTCCTCGTCGACCTCGGTGGCGAACGGCGCGATCTTCGCCTCGGCGAGCGCGCGCACCGACTCGCGGAGCATGTCGTGCTCCTCGGCCGGCCGGTACAGATCGAAATCGGCGTTTCCCGCCAAGGTCTCTCATCTCCCCTGAGTGCTAACTACCGTTAAGTAACCTGTCGCGTTTCCCCGAATTCTAGAGCCGTGGCATGCCCTGGGGTACGTGAGGTTGCCGACAACGTCCGGATCGCGCACGCCCCGTCACGGATATGCTCGGGCCCGCAGCGTCACCGAGTTCGCATTTGGAGCATCCATGCCCCTCAAGATCACCGTGATCGGCACCGGCTACCTCGGCGCCACGCACGCCGCCGCCATGGCCGAGCTCGGCTTCGAGGTGCTGGGGCTCGACATCGTGCCCGAGAAGATCGAGATGCTCGGCCGCGGTGAGGTGCCCCTGTACGAGCCCGGCCTGGAGGAGCTGCTGCGCAAGCACGTCGCCGGGCTGCCGGGCTCCAGCGGGCGGCTGCGGTTCACCACCTCGTGGGAAGAGGCCGGTGCCTTCGGTGACGTGCACTTCGTGTGCGTGAACACCCCGCAGAAGCACGGCGAGTACGCCTGTGACATGTCCTACGTCGACAGCGCCTTCGAGTCGCTGGCGCCGCACCTGACGCGCCCCACGCTGGTGGTCGGCAAGTCCACCGTGCCGGTCGGCAGCGCGGCGCGGCTCGCGAAGCGGCTGGCCGAGCTGGCCCCGGCCGGCGAGGAGGCCGAGCTGGCCTGGAACCCCGAATTCCTGCGCGAGGGCTTCGCGGTCCAGGACACCCTGCACCCGGACCGGATCGTGGTCGGCGTCGCGAGCGACCGCGCCGAGTCGCTGCTGCGCGAGGTGTACGCCACGCCGCTGGCCGAGGGCTCGCCGTTCGTCGTCATGGACTACCCGACCGCCGAGCTGGTGAAGACCGCGGCCAACTCCTTCCTGGCCACCAAGATCTCCTTCATCAACGCGATGGCCGAGATCTGTGAGGCGGCCGACGGCGACGTCATGAAGCTGGCCGAGGCGATCGGCCACGACGAGCGGATCGGCAAGAAGTTCCTGCGCGCCGGGGTCGGCTTCGGCGGCGGTTGCCTGCCCAAGGACCTGCGCGCCTTCATGGCGCGCGCCGGTGAGCTGGGCGCCGACCAGGCGCTGACCTTCCTCCGCGAGATCGACTCGATCAACATGCGCCGCCGCGGGCACATGGTGGAGCTGGCGCGCGAGGCGGTCGGCGGCGGCTTCCTCGGCAAGCGGGTCGCCGTCCTGGGCGCGACCTTCAAGCCGGACTCCGACGACGTGCGCGACTCCCCCGCGCTGAACGTCGCGGGCCAGATCCACCTCCAGGGCGGCCAGGTCACGGTGTACGACCCCAAGGGCATGGAGAACGCCCGCCGGGTCTTCCCCACCCTCGGGTACGCGCCGACCGCGCTGGACGCGGTGCGCGGCGCCGACGTGGTGCTGCACCTGACCGAGTGGCGCGAGTTCCGCGAGCTGGACCCGGCGACGCTGGGCGAGGTCGCGGCGCACCGCCGCATCCTGGACGGCCGCAACGCGCTCGACCCGGAGCTGTGGCGCAAGGCCGGCTGGACGTACCGGGCGCTGGGCCGCCCGCGCGCGTAAGCCGTACCGGACTTCCGTACCGCCCGTCCCGCCGCACCGGCGGGGCGGGCGGTGCCGTTTTCCGGCCGCGGCAGGCTCCGGCCGCCGGGCGGCGGAGCAGTACGGAGCCGCGCGGCCGTCAGCCGGACTCCGCCGCGCGCCGGGCCCGGTACGTGCGCATCTTCGCCCGGCTGCCGCACACCGCCATGGAGCACCACCGGCCCCGCCCGCCTGGGCTGCGGTCGTAGAACACCCACTGGCAGTCGTGCGCCTCGCATGCCTTGAGGCGGGGCCAGCTGCCGTCGGCCGCAGCGGTCGCGATGCCGGCGGCGATCCGGGCGGTCAGCGCGGCGGCGCCGGTGAGCCCGGCGGCCGGGCGCAGCGCGGCCTCGCCGCGGGCGTCGACGGCGAGGGTGAGGGGCGCGTCGGCGAGCAGCGCGTTCAGCGTCCGCCCGGTCTCCGCGGGCACGTCCTGGCCGGTGTGCGCGAGACAGGCGGCGCGCAGCGCCTCGCGGAGCCGCCGGACGGCGTCCAGCTCGTGCGTGCCGGCGGACGCCGGCGGCACGCCGTGGTCGCGCAGGAAGGCGGCGAGTGCGCCGGGGGCCGCCAGCGCGTCCTGTCCGGTTTCGATGTCGAGGGTGTTCGCCAGCTCCTGGACCAGGGCCAGGGGAGGCGGCGCGCTGCGGTCGGCCACCCTTGCCACGTTACCGGCACTGGGCCATCATGCAGTAACCGAGTTACCGCTACCCCTGCGCAGGAGGTAACACCATGGCCATCGCTGAGTTCGGCGTCGTCGTGCTCGACGCCCCCGACCCCGTGGCGCTCGCCGAGTTCTACGCCGGACTGCTCGGCTGGCAGGTCGGCGAGCTCGAGGAGGACGGCACCTGGATCGAGGTGAACGGGCCGCAGGGCCGGCTGCTCGCCTTCCAGAAGGCGCCCGACATGGTGCCGCCGGACTGGCCCAGCGGAGAGCGGTCCCAGCAGTTCCACCTGGACTTCCGGGTGCCGCGGGAGCGGATCGAGGAGGCCGAGCGCGAGGCGCTGAAGCTGGGCGCGCGGCTCGTCCAGACCGACGACGGCGACCGCAACTGGCGGGTCTACCTCGACCCGGCCGGGCATCCGTTCTGTCTCTGCCTGCACTGACGACGGGCCGGCGCGGGGCGGGCGGGAGCTTCCCGCCCGCCCCTCCGCCGTTCCGCGCCCGTCAGGTCCAGGCCCAGTGCAGCCGGGTCATCCGGTCCCGCCGGTCGGCCCGGTCCAGCCGGTCGATGGTCGCCGTGGACGGCCCGCGGCGGTGCCGGGCCTCGCGCGCGGCGAACTCCGCGCCGCGCATCGCGCGCAGCGCGTTCCCCCAGGTCAGCCCGGCCAGGTCGGAGAAGGACCAGCCGCGCGAGATCAGCTCGGCGATCAGCCGCGGATAGCCGGAGACGTCCTCCAGGCCCTGCGGCCGCCCGTCGGCCGGATCGGTGTCGAACCCGCCGCCGAGGCCGACGTGCTGCGCCCCCGCCACGTTCCGTACGTGGTCCAGGTGGTCGGCGACGTCCTCGATGGTCGCGGCGCCCACCGGCCCCGCGACCCGCTGCGGCGCGAAGGTGACCATGCAGATGCCGCCGTTGCGGGGCAGCTGCGCGAGCACGTCGTCGGGGACGTTGTACCGGTGGTTGGTCAGGTTCCGGGCGGCCGAGCGGTGCAGGAAGACCGGCGCCTTGGTGATGCCCAGCGTGTGCCGCATCGTGTCGTGCGAGGCGTACGAGAGGTCGATGAGCATCCCGAGGCGGTTCATCTCCCGGACCACCTCCTCGCCGAAGGCGGTGAGGCCGCCCGCGCACGGGGTGTCGGCCGCCGCGTCCGCCCACGGGGTGTTGCGGTCCGGCGTCAGCAGCATCGAGCGGACGCCGAGGGTGTGCAGGGCGCGCAGCGCGCCGAGCGAGCTGTCGATGATCTGGCCGCCGGCCGAGCCGAGCAGGCAGGCGATGCGGCCGCGGTTGCGGCACTCGGTGACGTCGTCGGCGGTCATCGCCAGCCGCAGCGCCTCGGGGTAGGCCCGCACCAGCTGGTGCACGAAGTCGATCTGTTCGAGCGTGGCGCTGATGGCGTGGTCGCCGCTGAGCGCGGTCGGCACCTGCACCGACCAGAACTGCGCGCCCACCCGGCCCTGCTGGAGCCGCGGGATGTCGGTGCTGACGGCGGGTTCGCCGTATTCGAGGTCGTAGTAGTGACCCGGTGTCAGGTCATCGCCGTGGTGCAGCCGCAGGGCCCACGGCAGGGCGTTGTGGCCGTCGAAGACGGGGTGCGCGGCGAGCAGCGCGTGCGCGCGGGAGAGCGGGTCCCGGCGCAGCGGCGGGTCGGCGGGGCGCCCGAGCGTTCCGTACGGGGAGTGGGCGTCCTCGGCGGCGCCGAGATCCCCGGCGGCACCGGTGAGGTCTGCGGCTTCCAGATCGGGGGCGAGGTCGGCCATTTCGGAACTCCTGGATCGGTGGCAGTAGGGCCACCGTGACACGGGAGATCCACTAGTTCGCGGTGAGTGATGCGTACGGGGCATCTTGCACTCGGACATGCGTCCGGGGGTGTCGGCCGAACGGCCGACACCCCCGGCGAATGGGTCAGTTCGCGCGGCTGCCCGCGCCCCGGCCGGGACCTGACCGGTCCTCAGCCGTCCAGCTGCTCGATCGTCGCGTTCGACGGGCCGCGCCGCTCCTGGAGGCCGCGGGCCACGTCCTCCGCGTCGCGGAGCGTACGGACCGCGTTCTGCCAGGTGAGCTTGGCGAGGTCGGCCTCGGACCACTTGCGGTCCAGCAGCTCCGCGATCAGGTTCGGGTAGCCCGCGACGTCGGCGAGGCCGTCCGGGGTGAAAGCGGTGCCGTCGTAGTCGCCGCCGATGCCGATGTGGTCGACGCCGGCGACCTCGCGCATGTGGTCGAGGTGGTCGGCGACGGTGGCGGCGGTGGCCACCGGGCGCGGGTGCGCCGCCTCGAAGGCGCGCTGCACCTTCATGCCGGCCTCGGTGGTGTCCAGGTGGTGCAGGCCGTGCGCGCGCATGTTCTCGTCGGCGCGCCTGGTCCACTCCCCGGCCTCGGGCAGCACGAACTTCGGCACGAAGGTGGCCATCGCGACGCCGCCGTTGGCGGGCAGCTGGGCCAGCACGTCGTCGGGGATGTTGCGCGGGTGGTCGCAGACGGCGCGCGCCGAGGAGTGCGAGAAGACCACCGGCGCCTCGCTGACCCGCAGCGCGTCCCGCATGGTGTCGGCGGAGACGTGGCTGAGGTCGACGAGCATGCCGAGCCGGTTCATCTCCCGGACGACCTCCTCGCCGAAGGCGGTGAGGCCGCCGTGGCGCGGCTCGTCGGTCGCCGAGTCGGCCCAGGCGATGGTGTCGTTGTGGGTCAGCGTCAGGTAGCGCACGCCGAGCGCGTACAGGGCGCGCAGGGTGGCCAGCGAGCAGTGGATGGAGTGGCCGCCCTCGGCGCCCATGAGGGAAGCGATCCTCCCCTCGGCGCGGGCGGCCTCCATGTCGTCGGCGGTGAGCGCGCGCCGCAGGTCGCCCGGGTAACGGTCGATCAGCTGCCGTACGCAGTCGACCTGCTCCAGGGTGGCGCTGACCGCCCGGTCGCCGTCGTAGTCCGAGCGCACGTACACCGACCAGAACTGCGCGCCGACGCCGCCCGCGCGCAGCCGGGGGATGTCGGTGTGCAGGTGCGCGGACTGGTCGGCCGCGATGTCGCGCCGGTCCAGGTCGTAGCGGACCTGCTCGCGCAGCGCCCAGGGCAGGTCGTTGTGGCCGTCGACGACGGGCCAGCGGGCCAGCAGCTCCCGGGCCGCCTCGCTCACTTGCCGCCCCCGAAGCCGAAGCCCTCGTTGCCCGCGACCTTGTTCCGCAGCCGCTTGCCCTTCTCGGTGGCCTGGTCGTTCAGCTCCTGCTGGAATTCGCGCATCCGCTCCTGCAGCTCCGCGTCGTGCGCGGCCAGCATCCGGGCGGCGAGCAGCCCCGCGTTGCGGGCGCCGCCGACGGAGACCGTGGCGACCGGCACGCCGGCCGGCATCTGCACGATGGAGAGCAGCGAGTCCATGCCGTCGAGGTACTTCAGCGGCACGGGCACGCCGATGACCGGCAGCGGGGTGACCGAGGCCAGCATGCCCGGCAGGTGAGCGGCTCCCCCGGCGCCCGCGATGATCGCCTTCAGACCGCGGCCCGCGGCCTCCTCGCCGTACGCGACCATCTCGCGCGGCATGCGGTGCGCGGAGACGACGTCGACCTCGTAGGGGATGCCGAACTCGTCGAGGGCCTGGGCCGCGGCCTCCATGACGGGCCAGTCGGAGTCCGAGCCCATGACGATGCCGACCAGGGGGGAGCTGCTCTCGCTCATTCGGTGATCGTTCCTCGCAGGTAGCCGGCGGCGTGCGCGGCGCGCTCGCGCACGTCGGCCAGGTCGTCGCCGTAGGTGTTGACGTGCCCGACCTTACGGCCCGGCTTCACGTCCTTGCCGTACATGTGGATCTTCAGCTGCGGGTCCCGTGCCATGCAGTGCAGGTACGCGCTGTACATGTCGGGGTAGTCGCCGCCGAGCACGTTGGCCATCACGGTCCACTCGGCGCGCGGGCGCGGGTCGCCCAGCGGCAGGTCCAGGACCGCGCGGACGTGGTTGGCGAACTGCGAGGTGACGGCGCCGTCCTGGGTCCAGTGGCCGGAGTTGTGCGGGCGCATGGCCAGCTCGTTGACCAGGATGCGGCCGTCGGCGGTCTCGAAGAGCTCGACCGCGAGGTGCCCGACGACGTCCAGCTCCTTGGCGATGCGCAGCGCCAGCTCCTGGGCCTGTGCCGACAGCTCCTCGGAGAGGCCGGGCGCGGGCGCGATCACCGTGTCGCAGACGCCGTCGACCTGGATGGACTCCACGACCGGGTACGCGACGGCCTGGCCGTGCGGGGAACGAACGATGTTGGCGGCCAGCTCGCGGGTGAAGTCGACCTTCTCCTCGGCGAGAACCGGCACCCCGGCGCGGAACGGCTCCTCGGCGTCCTTGGAGGATCGTACGACCCATACGCCCTTGCCGTCGTAGCCCCCGCGGACGGTCTTGAGGATGACCGGGAAACCGTCACCCTCCGCCGCGAAGGCCGCCACGTCCGCCGGGTCCGAGACGATGCGGTGGCGCGGGCACGGCGCACCGATCTCGGTGAGCTTCGCCCGCATCACGCCCTTGTCCTGGGCGTGCACCAGCGCGTCCGGGCCGGGGCGCACGGGGATGCCGTCCGCCTCCAGGGCCCGTAGGTGCTCGGTGGGAACGTGCTCGTGGTCGAAAGTGATCACGTCGCAGCCGCGCGCGAACGCGCGCAGGGTCTCCAGGTCGCGGTAGTCGCCGACGACGACGTCGCCGACGACCTGCGCAGCGGAGTCCTGCGGGGTGTCACTGAGGAGCTTGAACCTGATGCCGAGGGGGATGCCTGCCTCGTGGGTCATACGAGCCAGCTGTCCGCCGCCGACCATGCCGACTACCGGAAACGTCACGTCTTCAGGGTATCCGCTCCGGCCGACCGTTCCCGGCCACCCCTTGGAGGATCCTCCGACACCGGACATTCCGCACCTCTGTACGAGCCGCCACCGGACGGTAGGCTCATCGCACGCGCGGACCGGGGGAGGACGCATGGAGGGCACCGACGGCATATCGACGCCGTCCCGCAGGATCGGCATAGCGGTCGCGGTGACCGCCCTCCTGGTGGCCGTGTACTCCCTGATCGCCGTGCTCACCGCGGGCCCCGAGGTGTACGGGCCGCAGGACACCGTCATCTCCGTCTCGCCCGGGGAGCGCTTCGTCATAGAGCTGGACGACAACCCCAGCACCGGCTACCGCTGGAGCATCGAGTCCCCGGCGCCCGACCCGGACGTCCTCAAGCCGGCCGGCAGCCACTACGACGCCGACGAGCCGGTGGTGACCGGCTCCGGCGGCACCCGCTACCTGGAGTTCCAGGCGGTCCGCGCGGGCCGCACCGAGCTGGCCCTGCGGCACTGCTTCCAGTGCGGCACCGGGCAGGCCGACCCGGACCGCGGCGGCGAGCAGCTCGCCTTCCGCGTCACGGTGACCGACTGACGGACCGCGGTGACGGGCCGGTCACCGCCCGTCCGGGGTGGCGCGAGGGCCACGGGCGGGCGGCAGGCGCGCTGGTTAGCATGAGTGGGCGGCGGGGCCGCCGACCACGGCCCGCCGGACACGACGCCGTCACGGGGAGCTGAGCCACCACCATGTCTGGACGGAGCGCGCTGCGCTCGCGGCTTCGGCTGCTGACCCGTGAGATCGTGAAGTTCGGCGCGGTCGGCGGGGCCGGCGTGCTGGTCAACCTCGTGGTCTTCAACCTCGTACGGCACACCACCGAGCTGCCCGTGGTGCGGGCCGGGATCGTGGCCACGGTCGTCGCGATCCTCTTCAACTACGTCGGCTTCCGCTACTTCACCTACCGGGACCGGGACAAGAGCGGCCGCACCAAGGAACTGGCGCTCTTCGTCTTCTTCAGCGCGGTCGGCCTGGTGATCGAGAACGGCATCCTCTACGCCGCGACGTACTGGTGCGGCTGGAACACCCCGCTGCAGAACAACGTCTTCAAGTTCCTCGGCATCGGCATCGCCACGCTCTTCCGCTTCTGGTCCTACCGCTCCTGGGTCTTCAAGGCGCTGCCGGCCCGGGAGGCCGTGGAGACCGCCGAGGGTTTCCTCGCGGACTCCGAGGACGCCCCGGCCGGCGCGTCCCGGCGCGGCCCGCGCGCGTAAGGGAACCGGCCGCAGCCCGGGCGGGCCCTCGGCTCAGCGCGGCCCGGAGGCCGGACCTCGCTCGTCCACGGCACCGCCCGGCCCGTACTGCTCGGACTCCCGGCTGAGGAAGAGCGCGAAGACCGGCGGCTCCTGCTGGAGCAGCTCCAGCCGGCCGCCGTCCGCCTCCGCCAGGTCCCGGGCGACCGCGAGGCCGAGGCCCGTGGAGTTCCGGCCGCTCACCGTCCGCTCGAAGACCCGGGAGCCCAGGTCGGGCGGTACGCCGGGGCCGGCGTCGGTGACCTCCACGACGGCCTGGTTGCCGGTGACCCGGGTACGCAGCGCCACCGTGCCGTCACCGTGCATCAGCGCGTTCTCGATGAGCGTGGCGAGCACCTGGGCCACAGCGCCGGGCGTGCCCACCGCCCGCAGGTGCTTCTTGCCGGAGCGGACGATGGCCCGGCCGGCGCTGCGGTAGGCGGGCCGCCACTCCTCGATCTGCTGCTTGACGACCTCGTCCAGGTCGAAGGCGACGGCCGAGCCCGAGCGCGGGTCGCGGGAGTTCGTCAGCAGCCGCTGGACGACGTCGCTCAGCCGGTCGACCTGGCCCAGGGCGATCGTCGCCTCCTCCTTCACCGTCTCCGGGTCGTCGGTGAGGGTGATCTCCTCCAGCCGCATGGACAGCGCGGTCAGCGGCGTACGGAGCTGGTGGGAGGCGTCCGCGGCGAGCCGGCGCTCGGCGGTGAGCATCCGCGCGATCCGCTCGGCCGAGGCGTCCAGCACGTCCGCGACCCGGTCCAGCTCCTGCACGCCGTAGCGGCGGTGGCGCGGCCGGGGGTCGCCGGAGCCGAGGCGCTCGGCGGTCTCGGCGAGGTCGGTGAGCGGCGCGGTCAGCTTGCGGGCCTGGCGCACGGCGAGGACCACGGCGGCGAGGACGGCCAGCGCGGCGACCGCCAGGATGATCAGCAGGGTCCGGCCGATCTCGGCGCTGACCGCCGAGCGGGGCTCCTCGACGGTGACGGTCTCGCCCCGCTCGCCGTGCACGGTGGTGGCGATGACATCGCCCGAGGGCCGGTCCCCGATCTCCACCGGCGGATGGCCCGGCACGTCGATCAGGGCGTACCGGTCGGTGGTGATCTGCTCCGAGAGCACCTCGGCGGTGATCTTCTCGCCGCCGCTCAGCCGGCTCTCCACCATGCCCACCAGCCGTACCGCCTCGGCGCCCACGCTCTCCCGGGCGCCCGCCTGGATGGTGCGGGTCTCCACGATGACGAGCGAGACGCCGAAGACGGCGATCACGACGAGCACCACGGCGAGCGTGGAGTTGATCAGTCGGCGGCGCACGGTGCCCTCCGGGCAGGGTGGGGGAGGCTGCTGTGGTGGCTTCAGCTCTTCTCGAACCGGAAGCCCACGCCGCGCACGGTGGCGATGTAGCGCGGGTTGGCCGCGTCGTCGCCGAGCTTCTTGCGGAGCCAGGAGATGTGCATGTCGAGCGTCTTCGTCGAGGACCACCAGGTGGTGTCCCAGACCTCGCGCATCAGCTGGTCGCGGGTCACCACCCGGCCGGCGTCCCGCACCAGCACCCGGAGCAGGTCGAACTCCTTCGCGGTGAGCTGCAGTTCCTCCTCGCCCATCCAGGCGCGGTGGGACTCCACGTCGATCCGTACGCCGTGGGTGGCCGGCGGCTGCTGGGGCTCGGCGGTCGTGCCGCGGCGGAGCAGCGCCCGCACCCGCGCGAGCAGCTCGGCCAGCCGGAAGGGCTTGGTGACGTAGTCGTCGGCGCCGGCGTCCAGGCCGACCACGGTGTCCACCTCGTCCGCGCGGGCGGTGAGGACCAGGATCGGGAAGGAGTGGCCTTCGTTGCGCAGCCGGCGGGCGACCTCCAGGCCGTCCATGCCGGGCAGGCCCAGGTCGAGCACGAGCAGGTCGATGTTGCCCTGCAGACCGGCGTCGAGCGCCGTGGGCCCGTCCTCACGCACCTCGACTTCGTAACCCTCACGGCGGAGTGCGCGGGCCAGCGGCTCCGAGATGGACGCGTCGTCCTCGGCGAGCAGTACACGGGTCATGGCCCGATGGTAGTCCGACAGGTCACGGCCCCGATGCCCCTCCGGGGGTCCTCGGGTGAGCCCGGGGGTGCGCCTCCCGGTTCCCGGCCCGTGGTGTGACCGTTGTCTCACTGTCACCAACCTCAGCTACGCGCGTCGTACAGTGGCTGGAACGTCCGTCGTACAACCCGGGACCTTGGCGCTCATGTGACGTCACGGTCCCTGTTGTGTGCGGGGCCGGCACGACCGGGCCCGCGGGCAAATGACCTCCTAGACCGGGTCCATCGCACATACACGGGGGCGTGGATTCCGGTGTACGGCCGTCCTGTCGATTCCTCTCTCCACAGTGGTGTCGCACCTCCCTACCGGGCGTGGGAAGGCGGACGGCACTGCGCCGGTGCCGGTCAGCCGACCCGGGCGCGCAGCCCCACCTGTGCGTCCCGATCACCCAAGGATCGACCATGGCGTCCAGCCTGACGAAGGATTCCCCCGGGCAGGGGACCCCTGCCGGCGGCAAGACCTTCTTCGGCCACCCCCGCGGACTGGCCACCCTGTTCATGACCGAGATGTGGGAGCGCTTCAGCTTCTACGGCATGCGGGCCCTGCTGACGATCTACCTGTTGTCCGGCGGTCCGGACGGATCGGGCATCCGCGAGGGCGGTCTCGGGTTCAACGCGGCCACCACCACGGCCATCTACTCCATCTACATGGCGATGGTCTACCTGCTGGCCATGCCCGGCGGCTGGCTCGCCGACCGTGTCTGGGGCCCGCGCAAGACGGTCGCCATCGCGGCGTCGATCATCATGCTCGGCCACCTCTCGCTGGCCGGCCCGGGCCAGGGCTTCTTCTTCGCCGGCCTGGCGCTGGTGGCGCTCGGCTCCGGTCTGCTGAAGGCCAACATCTCCACGATGGTCGGCCACCTCTACGACGGGCCGAACGACCCCCGTCGCGACGGCGGCTTCACGATCTTCTACATCGGCATCAACGTCGGTGCCTTCCTCGCGCCGCTCGTCATCGGCACCGTCGGTGAGAGCCACAACTGGCACCTGGGCTTCGCGCTCGCCGCCATCGGCATGGGCCTGGGCCTGCTCCAGTTCCTGCTGGGCACCAAGCACCTCAGCCCGGAGAGCAACAAGGTCCCCACGCCGCTCTCCGCCGAGGAGCGCAACTCCTGGCTGCGCAAGGGCCTGACCTGGCTGATCATCGCCGTCGTCTTCTACGGCGTGGTCGCCTTCACCGGTCACTTCACCCTGAACTGGGCGATGATCCCGCTGGGCGTGCTCGGCATCCTCATCCCGGCCGCCGTGCTGTTCCGCATCAAGCGGGACCGGGAGCTGTCCCGCGACGACCAGAGCAAGGTGTCCGCGTACATCTGGTTCTTCATCGCCGCCGCGGCCTTCTGGATGATCTACGACCAGGGCGGCTCCACCGTCCAGGCGTTCGGCACCACCAAGACCTCCGGCGAGCTGTTCGGGCTCTCCTTCCCGACCACCTGGTTCCAGTCGCTGAACCCGATCTTCGTCATGGCGCTGGCCCCGGTCTTCGCCTGGCTGTGGCTGTGGCTGAACCGGAAGGGCAAGGAGCCCAGCACGATCCTGAAGTTCGCCGCCGGCCTGTTCCTCATCGGCGTCTCGTTCTTCTTCTTCCTGCTGCCGCTGGCCGTCGCCTCCGACGGCACGAAGGTCAGCCCGATGTGGGTGCTCGGCATCTACTTCATCCAGACCATCGGTGAGCTGTGCCTCTCCCCCGTCGGCCTGTCGCTGACGACGAAGATGGCGCCGGTGAAGTACGCCAGCCAGATGATGGGCATCTGGTTCCTCGCGAACACCGCGGGCGACTCCGTCACCAGCCTGCTGTCCATCGGCAACGTCGACATGAGCGGCTCGCGCGCGGTCCTCATCGAGGCCATCCTCGCCGCCCTCGCGGGCTTCGCGGTCTACATGTTCCGCAAGCAGGTCCGCGCCCGCATGGGCGAGATCCACTGACGGACCCCCGCTCGCAGCGGATTCAGGGCCCCGGCGCCACGGCGCGCCGGGGCCCTTTCGCGTGTGCCGCCGTTCGGGTGGGGCGCCCGGCGGCCCGGGAGAGCCCCGGCGCGGTGCGGTAACGATCGGCGTATGCGCCGAGGGAGTGTGTGGGCCGGGGTCTGCGGGGTGCTGGCCGTCGTGTGTCTGACGGCGGCGCCGCAGGCCGGGCGGGCCGCTGCGGCACAGCGCGGGCAGCCGGCGGCGGAGGCGCAGCGCGGCGCCGACCCGTACGTGGGGACGTATGCGTACGGCACGGGGAAGCGGCAGACCATCGGGGTCTACCGGGCCGCCGGCCAGGACGTCCGGCCGGCGGTGATGATCCTGCACGGCGGGTACTGGGCGCAGGACTCCGACTGGAGCGGCTGGGCACGGAAGCTGGCCGACCGCGGCTTCGTCGTCTTCGACGTGGACTACCGGCTGAACACCGACGCGCCCTGGCCCGCGCAGCGCACCGACGCGCTCACCGCGCTGCGCTGGATCCACGCCCAGACCGCCCGCTTCCGCGCCGATCCCCGGCGGATCGTGCTGCTCGGCTCGTCGGCGGGCGGCCAGATCGCGGCGAACACCGCGGAGTACGCAGCCGGCACCGCCTACCGGCCGGCCGGGGTGGTCGCGCTGTCGCCGGTCGCCGATCCGTACCTGGCGTGGCGGGACGGCGCCCGCGCCGGTGCCTCGGCCGAGCAGCGCCGGCTGCGGCGCGAGGCGCAGAAGCTCGCGGGATGCGACCCGAAGGCCAAGAAGGCGCCGGCGGTGGCGGCGGCCGGGTGCCGGGCCGTGTGGGACGACATGGCCGCACGCACCTGGGCGCCCGGCGGACCGAAGCGGCCCGGCGGGCCCGGGATGCCGATGCTGCTGCTGCACTTCGCGCACGACTTCGTCCCCGTGGCGCACTCGCGGAGCCTGGCGAAGGCCGAGCCAGCGGCCACGGTGTCGGTCGTGCCCGGGACGGGCCACGGCATGACGGCGCTCACCCGCCCGGAGACCGAGCGCCGGGTGGTGAACTGGCTGCTGGCCAGGACGGAGCGGGCGGCGGACCGCGCGGCGCGCCCGTAGGCACACCGCCCGGCCCCGCCGGCCGGCCCGTGGCGCGGCCGCGCGCCGCCGCCCCGTCCCGGTCGCTCAGCGCCGCAGGTAGCGGCGCGGCATGAAGGTGAAGACGGCGCCGCCGAGCAGGATCACGGTGCCGGCGGCCAGCCCGAGCGCCTGCAGGCCGCCGTGGTCGGCAGCCCCGGTGTCGGCGAGGCCGCCGGCGCCGCCCGCGGAGCCCGCGGCACCGCCGCTGCCCGTGCCGCCGCCGCTCGCGTCACCGCCGCTGGTTCCTCCGGAGCCGGTGCCGCCGCTCGCGCCGCCCGGCTGGGCACTGGTGTCCAGTTCCAGCGAGACGCCCGGGTCCTTCTCCGGCGTGCAGGTCGTCGTCGTACCCATGGCCTTGACCGTCAGGACGCCGGGCGTGAGCGTGGCCTTGCCGCTGGCGCCGGGCTTGTACGTGCCCTTGAGGTCGGGGATCTCGATGGGGTCGCCGGACTTGATCTCCTTCTTGTTGGCCGGGCCCTCGACGTGCACCGTGCCCTTGTCGGCGCCGCCCAGCTTCACCTCCATCGTCGGCTTGACCGAGTCCTTGGGGATGTCCGCCGGGCTGTCCATCACGGACTTGGCGAACTTCACGGTCAGGTCGAAGGCGCCGCCCTTCTTGGTGCCGTTGATCTGCACCGGCGAGGTGGCCTTCTTGTCCCCGATCGGCGTCTTGCAGGCGTACGGGACGTCGACCTGCTTGCCCTTGTACGCGGTGCCGTCGGGGTCGCCGTTGCCGCCGCCGGAGCCGCCGCCCGTGCTCCCGCCCGACGCTCCGGAGACACCGCCGGAGGACGAACCCCCGGTGCCCGAGCCGCCGGTGTCCGATCCGCCGGAGGACGACCCGCCGGAGGACGACCCGCCGGACGTCGACGTACCGCCCGAGCCGGACCCGCCCGAGGCCGAGCCGCCCGACGAGGACCCGCCCGACGAGCCGCTGCCGTCCGTGACCTTGATCGTGAGGGCCGGCTTCACCTTCTCCTTCGGCGTGCACTTGGTGTCCGTCGAGACCGGCTTGTTGACGTTGATCGTGTACGCGCCCGGGGTCAGCGTGACCTCCCCCGGCTTCTCCAGCTTCAGCCTGCCCGTCATGTCGGACAGCGCCATCGGGCTGTTCTTCGGTATCGGCGGGTTCTGCCGCAGGCCCTTCATGGCGATCTCACCGGCCTGCGCGCCGGCCGCCGTCAGCACCCCGGTCGGCAGCACGGTGTCCTTGCCAAGGTCCAGTACGTCCGGGTTCTTCGACGCAGCCGTGACCGTCTTCCACACCACCTCGACCGTGTCGCCCACCTTCGCCGTGGCCGGCGCGCTGATCTCGACCTCGGTCGTGCCCCGCACCGGGTCCAGGCCCGAGATGGGCGGCGGGACGCACTCGGTCGCGTACGACACCGCGCTCGCGGCGGCCGGCAGGCCCGGTACCGGGTCCGCCGCCGCTGCCGTGCCGGACACCGCCAGCAGCCCCGCGCCCGCGAGCATCAGCGCGCTGCCGGCCGCGGCCGCTCTCCTCCGTTGCCTCATCACGAAGTACCTTTCGACGTCGGTCGCTCGGTGGATGTGGTGATGGACGGTGCGGTGTCCGGGGTGAACCAGGGCAGGGCGCGCGGTGCCGTGCCGTCGGCGGGTACCGCCCCGGGCGCCGGGCCGCGCGGCCTGACCTTGTCGACGATCGCCATGCCGACGCGGAAGACCGCGGCCGGCACGACGACGCACAGCAGGATCCAGAAGAGGGTCACGCCCCACGGCCGGCTGACCTGCCACGGCTGCTCGGCCAGCACCTTCCCGCCGTACTTCACGGCGACCGTGTAGTCGCCGTGCGCGCCGGCCGCCAGCTCGACCGGCACTGTGACCCGGGCCTTCCGCCCGGCCGGGATGGTGCCCCGCCACTGCTGGTCCTCCCACTGCGGGGCGAGGACGCCGTGCCCGGTGCCGACCCGGAAGACCGGGTTCTTCGCGGGGTCGGTGCCGAGGTTGCCGACCGTGAGCACCAGCTCCCGCTGCGGGGGCGCGCCGAACCAGGTCAGCAGGTTCGAGCTGCCGCGCAGCCGGGCCGGGGCCAGGACGGCCAGCCGGCCGCCGCCGGTCCGCTCGGGCAGCGGGGCCACCGGATGCCCCGCGACGGTGAACGGCGCGTCGGCCGCGGCGCTCCGGCCGGTCACGGTGGCCACGTGGACGACGCACGGGCACGGCTTCGGCGGTTCGGCGACCGGCAGCCGCGCGTGGAAGCGGCCGTCCTTGCCGGTGGTGACGGCGCGGCCGTCGGCGTTGGCGCAGGCGTTGGTCCCGCCGATCATGTTCTGGCCGCAGATCACCAGGGTGAGCAGGGCCTTCGGCCGCCAGCCGGTGCCGGTCACGGTGATCGAGCCACCCTTGCCCGCCTGCCGCTGGGAGAGCTGCACGGCGGGCTTGCCGCCGTCGCCGTCCGCCGCCCGTGCCGTACCGGCCAGGGGCGGTACGACGAGCCCGGCGGCGAGGGCCAGCGCGGCGACGGCCGACGCCCGGCGGCCCGCCCCTCGCCGCCGGGCGGCCGTACCGGTGCCGGCCGGCCGCCGGACCGCCGCCGGCCGTCCGTCGCGTACGCCGCTCATGCCGGCACCCCCGTCGCCAACTCCCGCCCCGCGTCCGCCTCTTGGTCCGGCGTGGCGGCCCCGGCCGCGCGCCGCCGCCGCAGGTACCAGCCGCCTGCAGCGGCGCCTGCCCCGGCGCACAGCAGGCCCAGCGCGCCCCACGGCACCGCCGTGTACGTCGCGCGGGCCGTGCCGTGCGCGCCGCCCGCCGCCGTGGCGGTGACCGTCAGGTCCACGGAGTCCAGCGCGGGCGGGTCCTGCCAGGTCTCGGTACGGGTGATCCGGCGGCCCGGCGGCAGCCCGTCGGGGAGCCGGTGCGCCGTGCGGCGCAGCGCGCTGCCGAGCAGCCCGTCCGCGCGGACCGCGACCCGCGGGTCCAGCGTGGTGTTGCCGCGGTTGACCAGGTCGTACCGGACGACGGCCGTACCGCCGCGGTCCGCGACGGAGACGTTCTCCACGGTGAGGGCCGCCAGCGTGGGCCCGGCGACCCGCAGGTGGACCGGTACGGAAGCGGTCCGCGCGCCCGGGCCCGTGTCCCGTACGGCGAGCGCGGCCGGGTGGTCGCCGGGCAGCGCGTCGCGCGGCACCGTGACCGTGAACGGCACCTCGGCGCGGGTGCGCGGCGGCACCTGCACCGTCCGCGCCGCGGTGACGAGCCAGGCACCGGACCCCGACCCGCCGCGGCCGGCGGCGCGCAGGGTGAACGTCCGGGCTCTGTCACCGGAGTTGGTGAGCGCGAGCCGGTCGGTGAGCACGCTGCCGGGGCCGCCCTCCAGGTAGAAGTACGGGCGCGCGTGCGTTCCCGCGGGCGCCGCGAACCGCCCGCCGTCCGCTGCGGCGGACGGCGGCGCGCAGGGCAGCGCGGCGACGGTCAGCGCGGCCGCTCCCGCGGCGGCGGCACGGATACGGCAGGGCATCGGCGGCTCCCGGTGCTGGTACGGGCTCGTCGTCCTCGTGCGGCGCCCGGCGCGTCAGGCGCGCTGCTGCCGGCGGCGGGTCAGCCAGAGCGTGCCGGCGGCCCCGGCGAGCAGCACGGTGCCGCCGAGGGTGCCCAGCGCCACGGCGTCGTCGGCGGGCCCGGTCTGCGGCAGCTCGCCGCCGGACGGTGCCGACGAGCCGCCGCTCCCCTTGACGTCCAGGGAGAGCGCGGGCTTGGGGTTGTTGCTGGGCGTGCAGGTGGTGGTCGTGCCCATCGCCTTGATGGTGAGCGTGGAGGCCGTGAAGGTGACCTTGCCGCTCTTCTTCGGCGTGTACGTCCCGCTCAAGTCGCTGATCTTGATGGGGGTGTTGGCGGGGATCGCCTTGTCGTTGGGCGGCCCGGACACCGGTACGTCTCCGCTCTCGGCGCCGCCGAGCTTGATGAGCGCGCTGGGCTTCATCGCGCCCTTGCCCAGCTCGATGGGGCTGGAGGAGACGCCCTTCTGGAAGGACATCACGAGCTTGTAGCCGTCGCCGGACTCGGTGGACTTGATGTCGATGGGCGAGACGGCGCCCTTGTTGCCGATCGGCGTCTTGCACTGGTAGTTGACGTCGACGACCTCGGCGTGCGCGGCGGGGGCCGCGAGCATCACCGACGTCGCCGCGGTGAGCAGCACGGCGGCCGCCGGTCCGGCCGGGCCCGTGCGGCGCCGGCTGCGCTGGGCGTTGAAGCGGGCCACCTCGATCTCCCCTTCTTCCGGTGAGCGCACCGCCGGACGTAACTGACGGCACATCAGATTGGGCGTCAAGGTACGCCGGGGGCCCTGGAGAGGGAAGAGAGAGCGCAGAAGGGAAGCGCGGAGCCCGCCTGCCGGCAGAAGAAAACCGCCCCCGCCGGAACGGCGTGAGCGGTGCAGTGCGGGTGAGGTGACGAAGGCGGCGATCCGGTACCGGTACCACCGCCCACTTCGCTACGAGGGCGCGGCCAGCTCCGCCCAGACGGTCTTGCCGGCCCCGTCGGGATTGCGGACGACGCCCCAGTCCAGGCAGAGCCGCTGGACGATGAACATGCCGTGGCCGCCGGGGCGGCCGGCGCGGTGCGGGGTGCGCGGCGCCGGCGAGCCCGCCCCGAGGTCGGTGACCTCCAGGCGCAGCATCTTGGCGTTGCAGCGCAGCCGCAGTTCCTCCGGGCCCTCGGCGTGCAGGCAGGCGTTGGTGACCAGCTCCGACACGACGAGCAGGACGTCCTCGGCGGCAGCGCGCTGATCGGCGCCCGCGGCCGGCAGCCAGCCCCAGTCGTGCAGCGCCTGCCGGGCGAAGTCACGGGCACGAGCGACAGCGCCACGGGCGCCCGCGAGGCGCAGCCTGCGGACCTGACCGGCCGGAGCGGTGGTGGCCGGGGTGGCGGCGGCGCCGGCGTTCCCCTGGTCCGGGCCCAGATCGCCCGGCGGGTACGGCCGGGTGGTGCTCATCAGCGCTTCACCTCACCGATTCGCCTTTTCACGGATGACGGATACCTGACGGGTTCAAAAAGATTCAGATGTCTCCTGCCCGGCCGGACCGTGAGAACACCCACTTCTTGGGGACGGAAGTTGTGACGGACCCAACGCGACCGGAATCGGCCCTTCCGCAGACCTTCCGTCACAGCCGCCCCCTGAGCATCCGGCTCAGTCGGCGGCCAGCGCCGCGTCGACCGTGTCGTGCACGGTGAAGACCGCGTCCGCGCCGGTGATCTCGAAGACCCGGGCCACCACCGGCTGCATCGCCGCCAGGTGCACCCCGCCGCCTTCCGCCTCCACCTTCAGACGGGCCCCGAGCAGGACGTTCAGCCCCGTGGAATCCATGAACTCCAGTTGCGAACAGTCCACGACCAATCGCACAAAGCCATCGGCAACACAGCCCTCGAGCGACTCGCGCAACAACTCCGCGGTGTGGTGATCCAGCTCACCCGCCGCGGTGACGACCGCACTGGCGCCGTGCTGGCGGACCCCGACGTGGAGCCGTCCCCGGCTTGCACTGCCGACCGTCCCACGGTCCATGCGCGCGCACCCCTCTTGCTGTCTCGGCGTCTGATTCTGCTTACGACTGCGCACGTCGAAGCCTACGCCTTAGATACGCAGGCTGGTACCCGAACAATACGCGTACTTACACGAATACGGACAACACGCACTTGCCTTCTTCAGGTGAAGGCGGGTAGGCGTAGAAGGAACACATTCGAAACAGCCGGCTTTGGAGGCGCCGCAGACCGCAGCTTCACGTACAGGCATCGGCAGCCATATGCCGAGAACGATGGAGGACACCATGTCACCCCGGCTCGACGAAGTGCGCACCGACCACACCACGGACAACGCGTCGTCGACACCCCTGTCCGAACAGATCCCTGCCCAGCACCTGCCGATCGATGCCACCGGATTCGACGGAATGCCGGAGATCGACGGCCTGCCCGAGATCCCGCCCTACGACGAGGTCGGACCGGTCGACGCCCGGGCGCTCTCCAAGACGCTCTTCCGGCGGCTGGAGACCCTGGAAGAGGGCACGCACGAGTACGCGTACGTCCGCAACACCCTGGTCGAGCTCAACCTCGCCCTGGTGAAGTTCGCGGCCTCCCGGTTCCGCTCCCGCAGCGAGCCCATGGAGGACATCGTCCAGGTCGGCACCATAGGCCTGATCAAGGCGATCGACCGCTTCGAACTGGACCGCGGAGTAGAGTTCCCCACTTTCGCCATGCCGACGATCGTCGGCGAGATCAAGCGTTTCTTCCGCGACACCAGCTGGTCGGTACGGGTCCCGCGGCGCCTGCAGGAGCTGCGCCTGGACCTGGCCAAGGCCGGTGACGAGCTGGCGCAGAAGCTCGACCGCGCACCCACCGTGAGCGAGCTGGCCGAGCGCCTGTCCATCACCAAGGACGAGGTCGTCGAGGGGATGGCCGCGAGCAACGCGTACACCGCGAGCTCGCTGGACGCCCAGCCCGAGGAGGACGACACCGAGGGCGCGCTGGCGGACCGGATCGGCTACGAGGACCACGGGCTCGAGGGCATCGAGTACGTCGAGTCCCTGAAGCCGCTGATCGCGGAGCTCCCGCCGCGCGATCGCAAGATCCTCTCCCTCCGCTTCGTCGCGAACATGACGCAGTCGGAGATCGGCGAGGAGCTGGGCATCTCGCAGATGCACGTCTCCCGCCTGCTGTCCCGCACCTTGGTCCGGCTCCGCAAGGGCCTGATGATCGAGGAGTGAGCGACCGCGGTCACGGCGCCCGTACGCCGGACCGCGCGGAGGAGGGCCGGCCCCGAGCACCTCGGGGCGGGCCCCCTTTCGCTTTTCCGGGCCGTTCGGCCGGGGCGGGCACCCTTTCCGCGCCCCGGCCGCCCGGAGCGCCTCAGACGGCGCGTACGCCCGCGCGCCAGACCTCCGTGACCAGGGGCACACCCGGGCGGTAGGCGAGGTGGACGTGCGAGGGGGCGTCCAGGAGCGCGAGGTCGGCGCGGGCGCCGGGGGTGAGACGGCCCACATCGGTGCGGCGCAGGGCCTGCGCGCCGCCGGCCGTGGCCGACCAGATCGCCTCGTCGGGCGTCATCTTCATGTCGCGGACGGCGAGCGCGATGCAGAACGGCATCGAGGACGTGAAGGACGAGCCGGGGTTGCAGTCCGTGGAGAGCGCGACCGTGGCTCCCGCGTCCAGCAGACGGCGCGCGTCGGGCCACTCGGCGCGGGTGGAGAACTCCGCGCCGGGCAGCAGCGTGGCCACGGTGTTGCCCTGGGCCAGCGCGTCCACGTCCGCGTCCGTGAGGTGCGTGCAGTGGTCGGCGGAGGCCGCGTCCAGCTCCACGCCCAGCTGCACGCCGGGCCCGTAGGAGAGCTGGTTGGCGTGGATGCGGGGCAGCAGGCCGCGCTCCTTGCCCGCCGTGAGGATCGCGCGGGCCTGGTCGCCGTCGAAGGCGCCCTTCTCGCAGAACACGTCGATCCAGCGCGCGTGCGGAGCGCAGGCGTCCAGCATCGGGCCGGTGACGAGGCTCACGTACCCGGCCGGGTCCTCGGCGTAGTCCGGCGAGACGATGTGCGCGCCGAGGTAGGTGACCTCGTCGGTGTGCGCGGCCGCGATGCGCAGCGCGCGGGCCTCGTCCTCGACGGTGAGGCCGTACCCGGACTTGGTCTCGAAGGTCGTGGTGCCCTGGCGCAGCGCCTCCGCCATGTAGTGCGCGACGTTCGCGGACAGCTCCTCGTCGGTGGCGGCCCGGGTCGCGGCCACCGTCGTGCGGATGCCGCCGGCCGAGTAGGCGCGCCCCGACATCCGGGCGTTGAACTCCTGCGTGCGGTCGCCGCCGAAGACCAGGTGGGAGTGGGAGTCGACGAAGCCGGGGATGGCGGCCCTGCCGCCCGCGTCGTGGACGGTGTCGGCGGCCGGCGCGCTGCCGCTGGGCCCCACCCAGGCGACGCGGTCGCCCTCGAAGACGACGGCGGCGTCCTCGATCAGGCCGATCGGGCCGGCGCCGAGCGAGGGATCGTTGGTGACCAGGCTGCCGATGTGCGTGATGGCGGTGGACGACATGGCGTGGGAGGTTCCTCTCGGATGGTGTTCCGGTGCCCGCGCGGCACCGGTCGTGCGCGGTCCCGTACGTGTCGCGGGCTCGGTACGTGCCGAGGCCCCGCACCCCCCGGTGGGGAGCACGGGGCCCGGCGTGGTCAGGCGCGCAGCGCGTCGATCGCGGCGGCCAGCGCGGCGGGGACGTCGGGGACGAGGGTGTGCTCGCCGTCCCGGACGACCTGGCGGCCGCCGACGACGGTGTGCCGCACGTCGGCGCCGGTGGCCGCGAAGACGGCGGTCTCCGCGCCGAGCCGGGGCAGCGGTCCGGCGGTGCGGACGGTGTCCAGCGCGATCGTGGTGAAGTCGGCGAGCGCGCCGGCCCGCAGCGCGCCCGCTTCGTCCCAGCCGAGCGCCCGGTGGCCGTCGGCCGACGCGGCGCGCAGCAGCGCGGCGGCGGTCCAGTGGCCCCGCGTACGGGTGCGCAGCCGCTCGTTCAGCTCCATCCCGCGCGCCTCTTCGAACAGGTCGATGACGGCGTGGCTGTCGCTGCCCAGCGAGAGCGGGGAGCCCGCCTCCTGGACGGCGACGGCCGGGCCGATGCCGTCGGCGAGGTCCCGTTCGGTGGTGGGGCACATGCACACGCCGGTGCCCGAGCCGCCGAGCAGCCGGATGTCCTCGTCGGTGAGGTGCGTGGCGTGCACGGCCGTGGTGCGGGGCCCGAGCACACCGTGGTCGGCGAGCAGCCGGGTCGGGGTGCAGCCGTGCGCGGCCTGGCACGCGTCGTTCTCGGCGGTCTGCTCGGAGAGGTGGACGTGCAGCGGGGCCTCGCGGTCCTGGGCCCACCGCGCGACCGTACGGAGCTGATCCGCGGGCACGGCGCGTACGGAGTGCACGGCGGCGCCGATGCGGGCGTGCGCGCGGCCCTCCTTGAGCTGCCCGGCGCGCTCGGCCCAGCCCTGCGCGTCGCCGTCGCTGAACCGCAGCTGCTGCCGGTTGGGCGGCTCGCCGAAGCCCGACGACAGGTACGCGGTGTCCAGCAGCGTGATGCGGATGCCCGCTTCCTCCGCGGCGGCGATCAGCGCCTCGCCCATCGCGTTCGGGTCGGCGTAGCGCTCGCCGCCGGGCGCGTGGTGCAGGTAGTGGAACTCCCCGACGCAGGTGATCCCGGCGAGCGCCATCTCCGCGTACACCGCGCGGGCCAGCGCGTGGTAGCTGTCCGGCGTGAGCTGCGCGGCGGTCGTGTACATCACCTCGCGCCAGGTCCAGAACGTGCCGGAACCCACCTGCACGGTGCCGCGCAGCGCGCGGTGGAAGGCGTGCGAGTGCGCGTTGGCCAGGCCCGGGAGGGTCAGTCCGCGCAGTATTTCCGCGCCGGGCGGCGGCGCCTCGATGCCGGTGCGGACGGCGGTGATCCGCCCCTCACCGGTCTCCACGACCACTCCCGGCTCGACATTCGTGCCGAGCCAGGCGTGCTCCAGCCAGTACGTCGTCGGCGTCAGCTGCACGCCAAACCCTCCAGTACGTCGGCGAGTGCGCGGACCCCCGCGACGCAGTCGTCCTCCGCCGCGTGCTCGGCGGGCGAGTGCGAGACGCCGGTGGGGTTGCGTACGAACAGCATGGCGGTCGGGACAGTGGCGGACAAAATACCCGCGTCGTGTCCCGCGCCCGTCGGCAGCACCGGTACGCCGCCGAGCATCTTGGCGAGCCGGTCGCGCAGGTCGTGCGCGAACTCCACGACCGGCGTGAAGGACTCCCGGGTGACGCTCACGTCCACCCCGTCGGTCCGGGCCCGCTCGGCCGCGGCCCGCTCGATCCCGCCGACCACCGCGTCCAGCGTCTCCTGGTCGGCGGCGCGCGAGTCCAGCCAGCCGCGTACCAGCGACGGGATGGCGTTCACGCCGTTGGGCTCGACGCCGACCTTGCCGAAGGTGGCCAGCGCGCCGTGCCGCGCGGCCTGCTCGCGCGCGGCGAGCACGGTCTGCGCGTAGGTGAGCATCGGGTCGCGGCGGTCCTCCAGGCGCGTCGTGCCCGCGTGGTTGGCCTCGCCGCTGAAGTCGAACCGCCAGCGGCCGTGCGGCCAGATCGCGGACGCGACGCCCACGGGGTCGCCGGAGAGGTCGAGCGCGCGGCCCTGCTCCACGTGCAGCTCGACGAACGCGCCGATGCGGGCGAGCCGCTCGTCGTCGGCGCCGATGGCCTCCGGGTCGTACCCGGCCCGCTCCATGGCCTGCGGAAGGCTGATCCCGTCGGCGTCCGTCAGCTGATGGGCCTTCTCCACGGTCAGCTGTCCGGCCGCGAGCCGGGACCCGACGCAGGCGAGCCCGAAGCGGGCACCCTCCTCGTCACCGAAGTTGGTGATCGCCAGCGGCCGGGTGAACACGGCTCCGCGGTCCCGGAGTTCGTCCAGCGCCGCGAAGGAGGACACCACGCCGAGCGGCCCGTCGAAGGCGCCGCCGTCCGGCACGGAGTCCAGGTGCGACCCGGTGACCACGGCGTCCCCGGCGTCCGGGTCGCCGAGCCAGGCCCACTGGTTGCCGTTCCTGTCCACCTCGTACGTCAGCCCGCGGGCTTCGGCCTGCGCCCGGAACCAGGCCCGGCAGTCGGCGTCGGCGCCGGTCCAGGCGTAGCGGCGGTAGCCCGTGCTGCCGGCGTCCCGGCCGAGGGGCAGCAGGTCCCGCCACATTTCGAGGAACGAAGTGCTCACTGGTCGCCGCCCTCGCGCATCGGGACGCGGACGCCGCGCTCGGCCGCGACGGACTCGGCGATGTCGTATCCGGCGTCCACGTGCCGGATGACACCCATCCCCGGGTCATTGGTCAGCACCCGGCGCACCTTCTCCCCCGCCAGCTTGGTGCCGTCCGCAACCGACACCTGACCCGCGTGAATGGAGCGGCCCATGCCCACGCCACCGCCGTGGTGGATCGACACCCAGGAGGCGCCCGAGGCGACGTTGACCATGGCGTTCAGCAGCGGCCAGTCCGCGATCGCATCCGAGCCATCGAGCATCGCCTCGGTCTCCCGGTAGGGGGAGGCCACCGAGCCGCAGTCCAGGTGATCCCGGCCGATCGCCAGCGGCGCGGCCAGCTCGCCGGAGGCGACCATGTCGTTGAAGCGCTCCCCGGCCTTGTCCCGCTCGCCG
>NZ_PQSQ01000035.1 GCF_002920575.1 Streptomyces sp. Ru73
ACCGCGCGAGAAAAACAGGCGTGTCACCCGTCACGCTGCTGTACCGCTGACGTGCGGAATCGCCCGTGCCGACGGGGCTGCGGGGCCGCGGCCAGGGCCTGTCGTCAGGCCGCCCGCGCGAGGTCGGGGTCCTCGCGCAGCTTCGCCAGCGCGCGGGAGACGGCGCTCTTGACCGTGCCCACGGAGACGTCCATCACCTCGGCGGTCTGCGCCTCGCTCAGGTCCTCGTAGTAGCGCAGCACGACCATGGCCCGCTGCCGGTCGGGCAGCCTCAGCACCGCCCGCCACATCGCGTCCCGCAGCGCCTGCAGCTCGGCCGGGTCGGAGGCCGGCACCGGCCCCGGCTCCGGCAGCTCGTCGCAGGCGTACTCCTCGATCTTCCGCTTGCGCCACTGCGACGTACGGGTGTTGACCAGCGCCCGCCGCACGTAACCGTCCAGCGCCCGGTGGTCCTCGATGCGCTCCCAGGCCGCGAAGGTCTTGGTCAGCGCGGTCTGGAGCAGGTCCTCCGCGTCGTTGGGGTTGGCGCAGAGCGAGCGGGCCGCACGCAGCAGCGCCGGCCCCCGGTCCCGTACGTACGCCGCGAACGACGGGAACGTCGGGAAGGAGGGCAGCGACGACGGCCTCGGGAGCGGCGTCGGCGACGGGGCCACCGCGGCGGTCGAAGCGCCCTTGCACACTGGCGTGGTCATGTCCTCCACGCTAGGAGCGCGGGCCCGGCCGGGGATCGGTCCGAGGTGCCGAAGCCGCCTCCGCCTCAAGTTGTAGCGGTGGGGCTGACCCCACCTCCTCAGGGCGGAGCGCGCACCCGCTCCCGTCGGGGTCGGCCCGCCGGAGCCCCCGCGGCCGGAGCGCCCCGGCGGGGTGGCGGGTCACTTGATCACCGCGACCGGCGCGTCCACCCAGTTGCGGTCGATGCGCAGCTTGCGGCCGCCGTGTTCCTCCAGCACGTGCCCGGCGTACTGGTGGATCCGCCGGTTGGGCTGCCAGGCCGTGTCCGGCAGCCACTTCTCACCGTACGTGGAGGGCGCGACGTGCCAGCGCGCGAACCAGATCACCGACGGCAGGTCGGTGATGCCCTTCGCGCGCGCCGCCGCCATGTGCCGCACGCCGGAGTTCGCGCTGCTGTAGAAGCCCGCGATGTAGCCGAAGCGGCGCACCTCGCGGCTCCAGGACCGGATGAAGCGCAGGGTGACGTCCTTGCAGCGCTGGTTCTTCAGGTCGTACGCCTCGATGTCCAGGTAGATCGGGCTGCGCGGCATGATCCCGTAGGCGCGGGCGCGCTGCACCGCCACCCTGGCCTCGTTCGTGCCCTGCTGGTAGGGGTCGGAGCCGATGGCGTACCGCCGCTTGTGCTTGTTCTTCACGCACGGCGACTGGGCGCCGAGGTAGACCGGCAGCACCTTCCAGCCGGCCCACTTCGCGCCCTGGAACCACTGGGGACTGAGGTTGTGCTGCTTGGGACAGGCCCGTCCGTGGCCGGCGAAGTAGACGCCGATGGCCCGGTAGCGGGTGCTGTTCCAGGCCCGCAGCGAGCTCACCGCGGGGGCCTCGCAGGTGTCGATGCCGAAGCCCTTGTAGAGGCTGGGGCCCTCCCCCGGCACCGGATTGGCGGCCCTCGGAGCGGGGCCGCGGCGGGAGACGGCGGCGTCGTCGGCCGCCACCGGGCCGTCACCGGCCCGGCCCGCCGCCGCCCCGCTCCCGCCGGGCGCCGCAGCGGTCCGGTCACCGCCGGACGCCGCCGGGGTACGCCAGGAAGGAAGCAGCGCCGCCAGGGCGACAGCCAGCCCGACGGCCGGCACCAGGAGCAGCAACGCGATACTTTTTGCAGATTTTGTCCATCTCATACCGCGAGTGAAAACGGCCCGCCGCGGCACCCGGGCCCGGACACGCGGGTGGCGCCGCCCGTTCAGCCGGATGCCGGGCGCGGCGGTCGGCCGTACGCGGTCACCGGCGCGCGCCCTGGCTCATCGCCCCGCGCCCGCGGTCACCGGCCCGTGTCCGCGCCCAGCACCAGGCCGGAGGTGGGGACGCCCGTACCGGCCGTGACCAGGACGTGCGACGCACCGGGCACCTGGTTCACGGACGTGCCGCGGATCTGCCGGACGCCCTCCGCGATGCCGTTCATGCCGTGCAGGTACGCCTCGCCGAGCTGGCCGCCGTGCGTGTTGAGCGGCAGCGCGTCCGCGGCCACGAAGTCCGCCGCCTCGCCGGGGCCGCAGAACCCGAACTCCTCCAGCTGCATCAGCACGAACGGCGTGAAGTGGTCGTACAGGATCCCCACGTCGACCGCGTCCGGCCGCAGCCCGCTGCTCCGCCACAACTGCCGCGCCACCACGCCCATTTCGGGCAGCCCGGTCAGCCCGTCCCGGTAGTAGCTCGTCATCTGCTCCTGGCCGCGGCCCGCGCCCTGTGCCGCCGCCGTGATCACCGCGGGCGGCCGTCGCAGGTCGCGGGCGCGCTCGGCGGAGGTCACCACGAGCGCCTGCCCGCCGTCGGTCTCCTGACAGCAGTCCAGCAGCCGCAGCGGCTCGACGATCCAGCGCGAGGCCGCGTGGTCGGCGAGCGTGATCGGCCTGCCGTGGAAGTACGCCGCGGGGTTGCGCGCCGCGTGCCGCCGTCCCGTGACGGCGACGTGCCCGAACGCCTCCGGCGTCAGCCCGTACACGTGCAGGTAGCGGCGGGCCGCCATGGCCACCCACGAAGCGGGCGTCAGCAGCCCGAACGGGAGGTTCCAGCCGAGCGCCGCGCCCTCGGCGGACGGCTCGCGGTGCTGGACGCCGGAACCGAAGCGGCGGCCCGAGCGTTCATTGAACGCGCGGTAGCAGACCACCACCTCCGCGACGCCCGTCGCCACCGCCATCGCGGCCTGCTGGACCGTCGCGCACGCCGCGCCGCCCCCGTAGTGCACGCGCGAGAAGAACGACAGGTCGCCAATGCCCGCCGCCTGCGCGACGGTGATCTCCGGGCTGGTGTCCATGGTGAAGGTGACCAGCCCGTCCACGTCCTCGGGGCCCAGCCCGGCGTCGTCCAGCGCGGCCTGTACGGCCTCGACCGCCAGCTTCAGCTCGCTGCGCCCGGAGTCCTTGGAGAACTCCGTCGCGCCGATGCCCGCGATCGCGGCCCGGCCCCCGAGGCGGTCCCCGCTGCGTACGCTCATGCCGCGCCCCCGCCGTCCAGTGCGACGGTGACCGTACCGGTGACGTGGTGGCCCCGGCCGTTCTCGCCGGTCACCCGCACGACCGCGGTGCCGTCCGCCACCTCGCTCACCGTGCCCCGCAGCACCATCGTGTCGCCCGGGTGATTGGGCGCGCCCAGCCGGATGGCCACCTTGCGCAGCGTGCACCGCGGCCCGAAGTGGTCGGTGATGTACCGCCCGACCAGCCCGTTGGTGGTGAGGATGTTCATGAAGATGTCCGGCGAGCCCTTCTCCCGCGCCGCCTCGGCGTCGTGGTGCACGTCCTGGTAGTCGCGGGAGGCGACGGCGCCCGCGACGATCAGGGTGCGGGTGACGGGGACGGTGAGCGGCGGGAGTTCGGCCCCCGGCCGTATCGGCACCGGGCCTTCGTTGCCGCTGTACTGCTTGCTCATGAGCACCCCGATCCGGTGAGCGACTGCCCCAGTTCCTCCAGCAGCCCGGCGCCGCCGCCGAACTGCGCGGCCAGCTGCCGGCCCCACAGGAAGTGCCGGTGCACCGGGTGGCCGAGGTCAGCGCCGATGCCGCCGTGCAGGTGCTGGCCCACGTGGACGACCCGGCGGCCCGCCTCGGCCGCCCACCATGCGGCGGTCAGCGCGTGCTGCCGCGCGTCCAGGCCCGCGTCCCGGCGCCAGGCCGCTTCGTACGCCGTGACCCGGATCGCCTCGGTGTCCATGTACGCGTCGGCGGCCCGCAGCATGACCCCCTGGTGCGTGGCGAGCGGGCGGCCGAACTGCTCGCGGGTGCTGACGTGGCCGACCGCCCGCGCGAGCGACCCGGCGCACACGCCCGCCTGCAGCCCGGCGAACGCCGTCCGCGCGCACCCGAGCACGTCCTCGTACGCCTCCGGGCCGGTACCGAGCGCCTCGGCCGGCGTGTCCGCCAGCGTCAGCCGCCCCGCCGACCAGGGCGCCGTCGTCTCCACCGGCTCCCGTACGGCGCCCGGCCCCGCGGTCTCGACCAGCCACGGCCGCCACCCCGCCGCCTCGGACACGTGCACGGGCACCAGCACATGGGTGGCGTCGCGCAGCCAGGGGACGACCGGCAGCACCCCGCTCAGCCGCCCCACGGCATCGGCGCGCACCCGGCCCCTGCCGCGACCGGGGAGCGCACCGGTGGCGACGGCCGCCCCCGTGGCCAGCACGGGCAGCAGCCGCTCCCGCTGCTCCGGGCTTCCGTGCGCCGCGACCGGCAGCAGTCCGTACGCGGCCGTCGCGGCGAGCGGCACCTGCGCGGTACGCCGGCCCTGCTCCTCCAGCAGCAGGACGAGCCCCAGCAGTCCGGTCTCCTCCACCGCGCCCACCAGCCCGGCCCTGCACAGCGCGCCCCACAGCTCGGCGTCCGTCGCCCCGTCCAGCGCGTTCATCCGATCATGGGTCGCCAGATCGCCGAAGATCTCGGCGGCCAGTTCCGCGGCGGCCCGCTGCTCCTCCGTGGGCGTGAAGTCCATCAGTCCGCCGCCCCGGCCGCCGCGCCCCGTTCCGTGCCCTCCCCGGCGGCCCGGAACACCGGCAGCACCAGCTCCTCGTCCACCTGCCGGAACTCCAGCCGTACGGGCATCCCGACCCGTACCTCGTCGGGCGCCACGCCCACCACGTCGCTGACCATCCGCACGCCCTCGGCCAGCTCGATCAGCGCGACCGCGTACGGCGGGTCGAAGGCGGGGAACGGCGGGTGGTGCATCACGACGTACGAGAAGACGGTGCCGTCGCCGCACGCCTCGACGGTGTCCCAGTCCTGCCCGCCGCAGCCGTTGCAGCCGGGCAGCCAGGGAAAACGCAGCCGGCCGCAGCCGGCGCACCGCTGGATCAGCAGCCGCCGCTCGTCGACGCCCGCCCAGAAACCGGCGTTGTCCCGGTTGATCACCGGGCGGGGGCGGCGCGGGGGCTCGGCGCGGGCGGCCGAGGCGGGGGCGGTCGCGGCGGATGCGGCCGGGGCCGCGGCAGTTGGGGCCGGGACGGAATTCCTCGGCCCGGGTGCGTACTTCAGAATCCGGAAGCGGTGGGTACCGGCGAGCTCGCCGTCCACCCGTACGTCCATCCGCGTCGTCAGGAAGTACCCGGTGCCCAGCTTCGTCGTCTTGCGTGCCGACACCGCCTCGATCACGGAGTCGAACACGATCTCGTCGCCGGGCCGCAGCGGCCGCAGGTACTCCTGTTCGCAGTCGGTGGCGACCACCGCGGTGTACCCGGCGCCGTCCAGCAGCGCGAACAGCTCGTCGTGCGCCGCCGAGCCGTCCGTGTGCCCCGAGAGCCCGCCCATGGTCCAGGTCTGCAGCATGGTGGGCGGCGCGATCGCGGCCTCGCCGGTGTACGCCGGGTTCGCGTCGCCCACCGCCTCGCACCAGTGCCGGATCATCGGCAGGTTGACCGGGTCCTTGCCGGCCTTCGCGGTCGCGGCGGGCCGCCCCACGAACTCCCGCAGCCGCGCGTCGAGATCCGCCTCCTCGCGCCTCCCCGCCTCGATCGCCGAGTCCCGCACCACGCCGCTGTCCGCGTCCCGCACCGCACCGGTCACCGCCGCGCCCTCCGCATCCCCAGCCGCATCGTCGCCACGATCTCCCGCTGCACCTCGCTGACCCCGCCGCCGAAGGTGTTGATCTGCGCGGCCCGGTTCATCCGCTCCAGCTCGCCCTCGGCCGCCGTACCGGCCCCGAAGGCGCCCGGGGACCCGGCCCGTACGAGCCCCGCCTCGCCGACCGCCTCCTGGCACAGCCGGTAGACCTCCACCGCGCTCTCGGTCCCCGCGAACTTCACCCCGCTCGCGTCCCCCGGGCTCAGCGTCCCGGCGCCGACGTCGCCCACCAGCCGCCAGTTGAGCAGCCGCGTCGCCGCGAGCCGGGCGTGCGCCTCCGCGAGCCGGGCGCGTACCCAGGGCTGATCGGCGGGCCGCTCACCGGTGCACGGGTCCGGTGTGCGCGCGTACGCGAGCGCCGCCTCGTAACAGTCCTCCGCCTGCATGCCGAGGGCTGCCAGCGCCACCCGCTCGTGGTTCAGCTGGTTGGTGAGGAGCCCCCAGCCGCCGTTCTCCTCGCCGACCAGGTTCCCGGCCGGCACCCGCACCCCGTCGTAGTACGTGGCCGTCGTCACCAGCCCGCCCACCGTCTCGATCGGCGTCCACGAGAACCCCGGTGCGTCCGTCGGCACCAGCAGGATCGAGATCCCCTTGTGCTTGGCGGCGGCCGGGTCCGTACGGCAGGCCAGCCAGACCCAGTCGGCGTGCTGCGCGTTGCTGGTGAAGACCTTCGCGCCGTCGATCAGCCAGGCGCCGTCCGGGCCGCTCCTGACCGCGCGGGTGCGCAGCGCCGCCAGGTCCGTACCGGCCTCCGGCTCGGTGTAGCCGATCGCGAAGACGATCTCCCCGCTCAGGATGCGCGGCAGGAAGAACGCCTTCTGCTCCGCGCTGCCGTACTTCATCAGGGTGGGGCCGACGGTGTTCAGCGTGACCATCGAGACCGGTGCGCCGGCCCGGTACGCCTCGTCGAAGAAGACGAACTGCTCGTCGGCGCCGCGCCCTTGGCCGCCGTACTCCTCCGGCCAGCCGAGCCCGAGGAGCCCGTCGGCGCCGATCCGCTTCAGGACGGCGCGCTGCTCCTGCGGGTCCTCGACGGCGCCGTCCGGGAGCAGCCCGCGGAAGTACTCCCGCAGCCGTGTCCTGAGCTGCCGCTGGCGCGGCGTGGGAGCGAGGTGCACGTCGACGGCCTCCACCAGGGACGGGCGGACAGGGCACGGACGCATGCGCACGCACAGCTCACCGGCACATACGAACGAGCGGTTTCTGACTGTCCGTCAGAAACCGCTCACTGTCAAGGTACGGGCGGCCGGCTCTCCCCAGGACCGGCCGCCCCTCCCTCAGGCCGCCCGGCGGGCCGCCCGAGGAGTCACCGGCGGGTTCACCACAGGTTGGTGAAGTTCACCGTGGCGTTGTCCTGGTCGATGTGCGTGAAGCCGGAACCGTTCACGCTGGCGGTGTTGTTCTGGTTGGAGGCACCGTCCCCGTTGGCGACCTGCTGAGTGGTGGTGGAGTTGCCGTTGTTGTCGTTCCCGACGCCGGTGCCTTCCTGGCTCGCCGACACCGCCCCGGACCCGTCCGACGCGAACGAACCGTTGTCCGCGTAGGCGACCCCGGCGAACAGGGCCGCGGCGAGCGGCAGCGAGGCAACGGCGGCGATGGTGCGGGCGGTACGGATGCTTGCCATGACTTTTCCTCCTGCGGAACCACATGGAACGGGCATTCCCTGGGTGGTTGGCCGACCCCCCCGGGTCTGTTGCGTGACGACGTCGCGCCCCAGAACTGCCCAAGCGGCGTAGCCCGAATCGGCTAAGCCCGCCTATTCGCCCGCAAGCGTGATTGTCCCCCCTCAAACGTCCGCATTGACCCACACCGGGTGGTGTACGGCACTCCCGAGTGATCAACGCGCGCCGGGGCGAGGCAACTCGGGGATGCGCGGGGCGGCGACCGACACAAGCCTCGCGGCGCTGCTGGCGGTCGCGGGCTGGGTCCAGGTGGCGAGGCACGGCGCCAAGGGCGCCGAAGGCTGGTCCTCCTGTGCCGTCCTGCACCTCGGCCTCGCCTGGCAGGCGACCCACCTGCTCACGGCTTGAGCAGAGCGCCGTGGCCGACGGCCGCCGGGGAAACGCTCCCGCCCGGCGGGTCGGCAGGGACCCACCGGGCGCGCGTGGCGTGTGGTGCGACGTGCGTGACGCGGGGCGGGGGGCGCGGGCTTACGGGTGGTACTTCTCCTCGACCGTCTCGGCGGCGCCGGACTTGGTGCTCATGGTGACGCGGACGGTCACGGCCTTCGTCTTCGCGGCCTTCTCCAGCTGCTCCACGGTGCACTCGGCGGTGCCGTAGCCGTCGTCGCCGATCGACACGCTTCCGGAGTCGTCGGAGCAGATCGCGGCCGCGCCGAGGATCTTGGTGGCGTTGGCGACGAAGAAGGCCTGGTCCATGCCGCCGTCCTCGGGATCGACGATCAGCTTGCCGGGCGCGAGGTACTCCAGCTTGCCGACGACCGTACGGTGGTTGCCCGCGTTGGCGACGCCGCCCCCGTCGGCGGCGGACTTGCTGTCGGCACCGGTGGACGGCGCCGGCTCCGACTTACCGGTGTGCTGTGCCTGCCCGCCGTTCTGTCCCTGCGCGCCCTTGTCGGCCTTGCCGGCGGAGGAACCGGCACCGGCCTGGTCCGACGAGGCCGAACCCTGCTGCGAGCCGGACGCGCTCGACGAACCGGACGAGGACGCGGCGCCCGCCGACCCGGAGTCCTGCCCGCAGGCCGTGGCCCCCAGCCCCAGCGCCGCTGCGGCGACCACGGCGGCGACGATGCGGCGGCCGGAACGGCCGCGGAAACGGTGGGTGGCGGTGGCGGTCTTCATCGTGTCTCCCGTTGCTGGTCTCTCGTCTGCTCCCGGACGACAACCAGCCTCGAAGATCACGCTGGTGATCGGCTAACGGCCGACTAACGTCGCGTAATCGCGGTACGCGGCACGGCTTCACACCGGAATTTCCCCGGCTGCGAGCGCGTGCGTACGGGAGTTCGCGCCGGCGCTCCGGTCGAGCCGCTCCGCGCGGGCGGCCCTGCTCGGGGGCGTACGGCGTACTCGGGCGGGCCGCGCTCAGGCCCGCGGAGTGGTCTGCGGCCGCCAGACCCACGGCGTCGCGTCGGGTGACATTCCCACGACCGACACGGGGCCCCCGTGCGGGGCCAGGAGCGCCGGTGCGCCCACGGTGACCGTGCGGGCGGGGGCCGTCACGGGACGCGCGTCGGCGGACGTGCCGTACTGGACCTGGACCCGGCCGCCGTCGGTCAGGCCCAGCAGTACCGGTGCGGCCTTCTCCCCGTCGGGGCCGGCGGCCAGGTGTGCGGTGAGAAGTCCGTACCCGGTGAAGTGCGGCAGCGGGGTGCCGGCCGCGCCCGCCGACGCGCCGTACACGTACGGCGTGGCCGCGGCCGGGGCGCGGTAGATCAGCGCGGTGCGGCCGGACGCCTCGCGGACGGCGGCCGGCGGGTCGTCCGGTACCGGGCCCCGCACGCCGGACGGCCGACGGAAGGTGACCGGGCCGCCCGGGCGCTCCTGGGCCCAGTGGTGCACGCCGTCGTGCCCCGCCGCGTAGACGTGTATCCGCCCCGCCCCGTCGAGGACGACGGACAGCCCGTCCTGTATCTCCCGGCCGCCCAGCCGGTGCCAGGGCCCCCACCGGCCGGAGGCCCCACGTATGCGCGTGGCCAGGCCCTTGGCCGCCGTACGGACGAAGAGGTGGACGCGGTGATCGGCGGTGGCCACGGCCACCGGGCAGCCGGCCCGCCGTCCCCTCGCGGCACCGGCGTCGGGGGTGCCGAGCCCCCGCCAGGGCCCGAACTGCCCGTCCGTGCCGCGCTGTTCCCGTACGACGATCTCGCGCGTATTGGGCCCGCCCTGGCCGTCCAGCGCGGAGAACCGCAGCGCGAAGAGCAGCTGACGGCCGGCGGTGTCGGTCACCACGCTCAGGGCCGGGGCGAGCGGCCCGCCGCCGAGGTTGCGCGGGGCGCCGAACCGTCCGCTGCCGGGGTCGGTCTCCCGCCAGCGGACGGCCTGGGTGCCGAGTACTCCGTAGGCGACGATCCGTCCCGAGCGGTCGGTGGTGGGCACGGGCAGCGCCCCCGGGTAACGCGGGTGGGTGCTGCGCGCCCAGCCCTTCCGGCTGGTCAGGGCGTGGGTGCCGCTCTGGCTGTAGTCGCCGCAGCCGGCCGGGTCGCCGCACTCCCACCGGGCGCCGCCCCCGTAGGCGGCGATGTAGCGGACCTTGTCCTCGAGGACGGCCGGCGGGAGATTGTGCGGCCAGCGCTGGTTGTAGTACCCGCGGAAGGCCACGGTGGTGAAGCCCGGCGCGCGCCCGCCCCGCCGCGTGGCATCGGCCACCCACTGGGAGATCGCCTTCCACGTGAACAGGGCCGTCGGGGTGTGGTCCCGGTGATCGGAGAAGTGCCGCTGATCGCTGCCCTTCGGGTGCGTCGCGTCGTGCACCTGGTAGTCGGGGTCGGGGTCCATGGTGTGGATGACGGTGGGCCGGTAATGGCCCATGAGCCAGGCGAGGACATCGACGAGGGTCTGGTGGTCGTAGGTGTGCACCTGCGAGACCAGGGAGGCGGTGGCGACCACCGTACGCATCACGGTGCCCGGGACGTCCCACAGGGCGGGCAGGCGTACGCCGCCCTCGGACCGCATGGCGATGTTGAGGAAGATCAGCCGCGCCCGCCGGCCGCCCGCCGCCAGCCCGTCCGTCTCGGCTCTGACGCCGTGCGGCAGGGCCAGGACCGTGCGCTGCCAGCGGGTGAAGCGGTCCACGCCCAGCATCTCGGCGTACGCCTGCCGCATCCCCTGCTGCCGCGCGGCGGAGTACCCCGGCTTGTTGCGGGCCACCGGCGCGAGCTCATGCGGCACGCGGTTCCGGCCGGAGGACTCGCCTGCCGTGACGACGACGGTGACCACCGGCACCCCCGAGGACAGCAGCCGCCGGCACTCGGGGTTCATGAAGAACAGGTCGTCGTCGGGATGGGCTATGACCTGCAGCAACAGGCTCTTCCGGCCGGCGGCGAAGGAGCCCGTCGCCTGCGGGTCCACGGCATGGACCGGCGCCACGGGGCCGCCGGGGCGCCCGTTGGTCCCGCACCCGGCCACCATGGCGGCGGCCAGAGCGCCGAGACCGCCCGCGAGCACCTGCCGACGGGTCGCCGCGCACGATTCCCGCCTCGCTGTGTCATTCACCGTGGGCCACACCTTCACCTGCCGTCGCGGGGCGTCCCTGGGCTCCGCTCACCGATTTTGCCTCCCCCCAAGGGCGGCCACCACACGAGAACACGGAATGCGCGCACAGATGAATGCCGCGACAGAAGACTTACGCTTTTCTTACCCGGCGACCATTCAGGGACGCTGCACGATTCCTTGACAGCGAGACAGGAAGACAGGGAGGCAGCGTCGCAGGGAGAGAGCGCGACAGGGAGACAGCGTCGAAGTGCGACGGCTCGACGGCTCGACAACTCGACAGCGGTATTCGGAGTTCCAGCTACCGTTTTTTGCTTTCCTGCTGAAGGCACCGATCGCGGGAGAATCGCTTTACGAACTCTGGCGCTCTTCGGGTTGCAGGAGCGCCTCGGTGCTGTCGGGCACGGGCAGCCGGACGGCGACGGTCCGCTGCGGGGAGTGTGCGGTACCGGAGTCGATGGCCCAGCGGGCGACCAGGAACGAAAGGGGTGTGGCGAGAATGCCTGCGGCCAGGGCGGCGATGTTCTTCCCCATCCCCAGGGAGTGCACGCCGAGGAAGAGAAGCGTGCCGCTGAATACCAGATTGACGAGGCTCGACAAGGGGAAGCGGAAGAATGCCCGCCACGTCGGCCTCGTGCGACAGGTGACGTAGGTGTTCAGCAGGAACGAACCGACGATGCTGACCGCGAAACCGAGGACGTGAGCGACCAGATACGGAATCCACCGGTTGAGCGTGGCGTAGACGGCCATGTAGACGGCGGTGTTGACGATTCCGATGCACCCGAAGATGAAGAACTGCCTCACGGTACGCAGCCTGGCGGCCCCGGGGCCTGTGGCTTTCCCCTGCACGGACGCCCCTCTGGCGACCGGCGGGCCGATTCCGCTCATTCCGCCGCTTCCACTGGTCCCACTGGTTCCGCTGGTTCCGCTGGTTCCGTCCGTGGCGGGTACGGCACGGCCCGGGGCCTGGCCCAGCCCCCTCCCCTGCTCCCGCCCTCGCCCTCGCCCCCGGTACGAATCCTCTTCCGTCTCCCGCACCACATAGAGCGGCCGGCGTTTCGTCTCACCGTAGATGCGGCCGACGTATTCGCCGATGACGCCGAGCGTGGCGAGCTGAATTCCACTCAGGGCCACGACGGCGGTCAGCAGGGTCGCGAATCCGGGCACCTCCACGCCGTGCAGCACGACGTGCGCAATGATCCACAGTGCGTACGTGAATGCCGCGAAGGACAGGGCGAGTCCGGCGTAGATGACCAGGCGCAGTGGGCGGCTGTTGAAGGATATGAGGCCATCGATACCGTAATTGAGGAGCCGCCGGCCGCCCCATTTCGAACGTCCCGCGGCGCGGCTGACATTGTGGTACGTGAAGCTGACGGTGTCGAAGCCGATCCAGGAGAAGATCCCCTTGGAGAACCGGTTGGCTTCCGGCAGTGCCAGCACCGCGTCGACGGCCCGGCGCGACAGCAGCCTGAAGTCTCCCTCGCCGTCGACGACGTCGACGTCCATGCAGTGGCCGATGGCACGGTAGTACGCCGAACTGGCCGTCCTGCGCAGCAGTCCCTCACCGGACCGGTCGCGGCGCGCGATGACCTGGTCGTAGCCGTGTTGCCGCAGTTCCAGCATGCGGTGCAGCAGCCCCGGCGGGTGCTGGAGGTCGGCGTCCATGAGGACCACCGCGTCGCCGCGTGACATGCGCAGCCCGGCCAGCATGGCCGCTTCCTTGCCGAAGTTCCGGCTGAGGGACGTATAGCGGATGCGCTGGTCAGCGGCGGCGAGAGCGCGCAGCTGACCGAGGGTCGTGTCGCGGCTGCCGTCGTCGACGTAACAGATCTCGAAGGAGCGCCGCGTCTCGTCGAGGACCGACATCAGTGCGGAGTGAAAGGTATTGATCACCTCTTCCTCATTGAAACACGGAACGACGACCGAGATCTGACACTCTTCCATTCGATACCCCAGCAGGTGTGAGTGCAGCCTTCCCGTCTGCGTCCGCCACCATGACGCATCTTCTTAAGACCACGGTAAGAAAAAGGTGTGTCCCATGTGATTCCTGTACGCTCACCGGGCAGCACGTCCAGCGCGATGGAACCATAGAGGAAGGAACGAGTGGAACCATAGGGAAGAACCAGTCGTCACATTCTTTACGGATCAGCCTTTGGCCGGAACATGGTCGGACCGTGGCGCAAAACGCACGGAACTGCAATCCGTATCTTTGCGACGAAAAATTTCTTTTCTCGGCCCTGAGGGGAGAGGGGGCAGCCTGTAGTGCAAGCGTCGGAACCGGCTGTTCAGGACCGGCACACCACAAGCGTTCCGGATAAGCGGAAGCCGTGGTGGCGGACACCGGCGGGGGTGGGCCTGCTCTCACTTCTCCCGCTCGCCGTGTTCGCGTTCGCGGCCTGGAACGCCCGGTGGGTGCGCCCCGGTGGCGACGACTGGTGCTTCCTGCCGGTGGTGCGCGACGGCGGACTGCCCGCGATGGTGCAGAAGTTCTACGGCCATGACAATGGGCGCCTCGTCAACGCCGTACTGGTCTGGGCGTACGCCAGGTTCGGTGAGGCGGGTCAGCAATGGTTCGCACCGGTGAGCGGCGCGCTCATGCTCGTCCTCCTCTGGGCCTTCGCAGCCGCCGTCCTGTCCGCCGCGCGGCTCAGGGTCCCGCGGGGTGTGCCGCTCCTGGTCGCGTCCATGGTGACGGCGTTGTTCCTCTTCGGCTCGCCCAACACCTACAAGACGTTCTACTGGCCGGCCGCCTCGGTCTCCCACACCCTGCCCCCGGTCTTCGCCTGCGCGGCGGCCGTCCCCGTACTGCGGGCGACGTCGCGGCGCGGCAAGTACCTGGCGCTGCTCGCCGTCGCCGTCACCGGAACGTCCCTGGGCCTCCTCTCCGAAGAGACCAGCGTCGTCGTCTCGGCCGTCCTCGCATCCGCACTGCTGATCAGCAGCCACGTCTTCCCGGAAGCACGCCGCCGGTTCCTGCGCGCGTGCTGCGCCACCGGCATCGCGAGCACCGTACTCGGCACCCTGATCCTCTACACGTCCCCGGGGTCGCTGCACCGGCGCGAGAGGAAGAACGCCTCGACGATGCTCACCCCCGACTCGCTCCTCGCGTCCCTGCACGGCTTCCGCGAGATCCTCACCACGCTCCTCACGACCTGGCAGTACCTGGGAGCCATCGCGGCGGGCCTCCTCCTCGGCCTGCTGATCCGCGGCCCCCTCGGCCGGCGCGCCCCCGGGAAGAAGGACGGACTGACAGCCGCGGCCGGCGGCTGCGCCCTGCTCGCCGCCGGCTACGTGTGCACGGTCATCACCTACCCCGTCTTCGGAGCGGGAGTGGTGTCGTCGACCCGCCTGTGGAACGACTACCTGCTGCTCTACATCCTGCTGCTCGTCTACGCCGGCACCCTCGCCGCCCGCACCCTGCGAAGCCGCGTCCGGCGGACCTGGCCGGTCCTGGCCACGGGATCCGTGGTGTACGCCGTCGTCTGCGTCGCCCTCGCCGCATCACTCGCCGGCCTCGAAACCCACATGATCACCCGCGCCCACGGCTGGGACCACCAGAACCGCGTGATGCGCAGTCAGGCCGCCTCCGGCGCCCAGACCCTGCCCTACAAGCGCCTCCCCCTGAGCAAGATGACCGAACCCTTCCGCCACGGCGGCCGCGCCAAATGGCCCGCCTCCTGCATCGCCGACTACTACAAGGTCCAGCACATCACCCAGGCCCCGCCGAGGACCTCACGCCAGCGCTAGCCCACCTCAACACGAAAGGGGTGCCCGACCCCTCGGGCACCCCTTTTCATCTGCGGCTATGTGGCCTGTGGCGGAGGCTGTGGGATTTGAACCCACGGTGGCGTTGCCGCCACGACAGTTTTCAAGACTGTTCCCTTAGGCCGCTCGGGCAAGCCTCCCCGCGGCACCGGTCGGCGGCCGGCCGACGGTGACGCGGGGATCAGGGTAGCGCGTCAGCTGTTTCGATGCGCTGTCCAGGCGCCGGACCAGGCATCCGGATGGTCCGGACGCCGGCCCGGGCGGGCCCGGGTGCCGGTTCTGGCGGGCCCGCCGGGTGCGCCCGTCGGCCCTCGGTCCCGCGTGGGTCCGCTTGCCGCTGGCCGGGGCTCGCCGGGGCGTCAGCTGTCGCCGACTCGCTGGCCCAGGGTGACCTCGGCGGTGTGCTCCTTGCCGTTGCGTTCGTAGGTGAGGGTGACCTTGTCGCCGGGGCGGTGCTGCCAGATTTCGCTGATCAGGGTCGGGCCGCTGTCGATGGCCGTGTCGTCGAGCTTGGTGATCTTGTCGCCGGGCTTGAGGCCGGCCTTGTCGGCCGGGCCGTTCGGGGTGACGGCGTCCGTGCCGCCGTTGCCGCGCTGGGCGATCGTCGCGCCGTCGCTGGTCTCCCGCATGCCGACCTGCACCCCGATCTGCGGGTAGACCGGCTTGCCGGTGCGGATCAGGTCGTCGGCGACCCGCCGCGCCTGGTCGATCGGGATCGCGAAGCCCAGGCCGATGCTGCCGGACTGGCTCTCGCCGCCGAACGGGTCGCTGCCGCCGCCGCTCGCCGACTGGATCGCGGAGTTGATGCCGATCACGTTGCCGGAGGCGTCCATGAGCGGGCCGCCGGAGTTGCCGGGGTTGATCGACGCGTCCGTCTGCAGCGCGGACATGTACGAGGCGTTCGTCCCGCCGCCGTCGCTGGACGCCACCGGGCGGTCCTTGGCGCTGATGATGCCGGTGGTGACCGTGCCGGACAGGCCGAACGGCGCGCCGATGGCGATGGTCGCGTCGCCCACCGCGACGTTCGCGGACTTGCCCAGCGGCAGCGGGGTGAGCTTGGCATCGGAGGGGTTCTTGAGCTTTATGACGGCGACGTCGTAGCCCTGGGCCCGGCCCAGGACCTCGGCGTCGTACTTCTTGCCGTTGGAGAACGTCACCGTCAGCTTGCCGCCGTCGGCGGCGCTCGCCACGACGTGGTTGTTGGTGAGGATGTGGCCCTGCTTGTCATACACGAAGCCGGTGCCCGTGCCGCCCTCGCCGCCCGCGCCCTGCGCCTCTATGGTCACGACGCTGGGCAGCGCGCGCTGGGCGATGCCGGAGACCGAGGTCGGCTTGCGGTTCAGGGCCTGGGGGTCGCCGGACGAGGAGACGGTCGTGGAGGTCGTGTCGTTCTGCCCGGCGGCCCAGTAGCCGATGCCGCCGCCGACGCCGCCCGCGACCAGCGCGGCGACCAGTACGGCGGCGATCAGGCCGCCGCGGCGGCGCGGCTTGTCGGCGGGCGGGCCCATCGGGGCTCCCCAGCCGCCACCGCCGTACGGGGGCTGCGGCGGGCCGCCCCAGCCGCCGGCGCCGCCACCGTGCGGCGTACCGCCGTGCGGAGTGCCCCCGCCGTACGGGTCGCCACCGGGCGGTACGGCACCGAAGGCCGCGGTGTGCTGCGGGTCCTGCGACCAGCCGGAGGAAGAGGACGAGGAGGAGGAGGACGAGGAGGACGCGGATGCGGTTTGGGGGGAGGTGCCGGGGGCCGCTCCCAGGGGGGTCGTGGGGGCGTCGCCTTGAGGGGCCGCGGGCGGCTGCGCACCAGGGGGCGCGGAAGGCTGCGCCACGGGGGCGGCGTCGGTGGCCGTACCGGGGGCCGCGGGCCGCTGGCCTTCAGGGGCCGCGGCGGGCTGCGCTCCGGGAGGCGTGGCGGACTGCGCTTCGGGGGCCGCGGGGGGCGTCGGGGTCTTGTGCTGCGGGTCGGCCGGTGAGCCCACCGCCGGCGCGAAGTCCGGGCGGGGCGGTGCGGTGTCCGGGGTGTGCGGAGTCTGCGCGCCGGACGCGGGCGCGGCCGACCCCTGGGCCCCGGCGGGTGCCTGCGGCTCCGCCTCCGGCGGGACGGCGGCGCCCTCGTTCTCGGTGCTCACAGCTCTCTCCTCAGCTTCCTGACCATGCCGGCCCGATGACCGGCCGGCATGTTCGAGCGGTGCGTGGCGTCTTGGCTTGACGGTGACATGTCGGCGTGACGGTATACGGAAGTGTCCGGTTCCAGCCTTTCCCACGGGCCGTCAGGGCACCGTAAGCCGAGGCTGTGACCTTGCCTTCATCCTTTATCCCGGACATTTGCCGCGCATCCCCAGGTAATTCTTCGGGTGTCGGCGCAGGCCGCCGCCGGCCGGTGGGGGTTCGGCGGTCAACCGGACCGCGCGCCACCGCGCGATGGCACGATAACCCGGTGACCACTGCGCGCCCGGCACACGGTGTCCACCCCGGATCACCCGCCATCTCCGTCGTAGCACACAGAGGAGCGTCCGAGGACGCCCCCGAGCACACCCTGGCCGCGTACCGGAAGGCCATCGAGGACGGCGCGGACGCCCTGGAGTGCGACGTCCGGCTGACCGCCGACGGCCACCTGGTGTGCGTGCACGACCGCCGGGTGAACCGCACCTCCAACGGGCGCGGCGCGGTGTCCGCCCTGGAGCTGTCCGACCTGGCCGCGCTGGACTTCGGCTCCTGGAAGGACGACGCGGTCGACGAGGCGCCCGACGGCCGTCACCCGGAGCTGGGCAGCGTCCACGAGCTCGCGGGCGACACCGAGCGCACGTCCGTACTGACCCTGGAGCGGCTGCTGGAGCTGGTCGCCGACGCGGACCGCCGGGTGGAGCTGGCCATCGAGACCAAGCACCCGACCCGGTGGGCCGGGCAGGTCGAGGAGCGGCTGGTCGAGCTGCTGGAGCGCTTCGGGCACACGAAGCCGGCGCCCGGCACGGCGCCCGCGGCCCGCGTCATGAGCTTCTCGGCCCGCTCGCTGCAGCGCGTACGAGCGGCTGCTCCGGCCGTACCCGCCGTGTACCTCATGCAGTTCATGACCCCGCGGCACCGGGAGGGGCGGCTGCCGCCTGGCGTACGGATCGCGGGCCCGAGCATCCGGATACTGCGCGCGCACCCCGACTATGTGGCCAAGGCCCATCACGCGGGCCACGAAGTGCACGTATGGACCGTGAACACGGAGGCCGACGTCGCGCTCTGCCGCGAGCTGGGCGTGGACGCGATCATCACCAACCGCCCCAGGGAGGTGCGGAGGCAGCTGGGGCTGGCCTAGGGGCCCCAGAAGGCGGGACAGGGGGCGGGGCCTCGGAGCCTGCCCTCGGGCGGCCGGGCAGCGGACGGGGCCTGCTCCCGTTGCCGGGCCGGGCAAGGACGGGGTCCGCTCCCGTTGTCGGCCGGGCAGAAGGACAGGGTCCGCTCCCGTTGCCGGCCGGGCGCGTGCCTGTCCGGATCGGCACGCCCGTAAGCCCCTGAGCAGCGAGGACGCATGCGGACGAAAGGCGCGAACGGTGTCCGGGGATCTTCGGCACGGCCACATCGGGCGGAGATCCCTCACAGGGAGTGCACCGGCGCATTCAGCCCGTATCTGATCGATCCGAGTGCGTCACCGCATACGGATTGGCCGGTTTCCGGTCCATCTCAATGGGGCATTCATCCCGTGGCGTGGGGCAAAGGAGGTCTCGGGGGTGGCGTTGGTGGTGGCACAGGAGGTGCCGACGTCGTCGACCATGGCCGTACCCCATGGTCCTGCGGGCGTGGGCTCGGCCAGGCGGCGTATGCGCGATGAGCTGCTGACAAGTGGAGTTCAGGACACGGTCGTCGATGACGCCGTACTCATTCTTTCCGAACTGCTCAGCAATTCTTGTAGACATGCGCGTCCGATATGCGCGGAGGGGTCACCGGAAGGCGAAGCCGACGCGGTTCGGGCCGCCTGGCGCATCGACGCACGAGGCCAGCTGACCGTTTCGGTCACCGACGGCGGAGGTCCGACCCGACCACTTCCGGCCACTCCGTCCGTCACCGCACGCGGTGGCCGGGGACTGGCCATCATCCGCTCGCTGGCCAAGGACTGGGGCGTACGGGACGGGCACGGCGAGGTGACGGTCTGGGCGACGCTCTCCCTGCACGACGCGTTCGCCACCCGCATGGACCTCGAGACGGGCCTCCCCGCCGAGTTGCGGGACGCCCTGGCGGACTTGGACGAGCCGGCGTAGGGCGGGGCGGCACGGGGCCCGGACGAGGACGCGACCGGGCCGAGGACGCGAAGCAGGGCAGGGCAGGGCAGGGCAGGGCAGGGCAGGGCAGGGAAGTAAAGCAGGCCAGGACGCGACCGGCCCGGAATCGGGTGCCCCCTTCGCCGCACGTTTCCCTGCACGTTCCCGCATACGTTGCTCAGGTGCTCGAGTGCTCAGGTCGTTCGTTCCTCCCACCCGGCGCCGGGCGCGGCGTCAGCGCACTTACGGCGCGCTCCCGGCTTGGTGCCGGCACCGTGTCGGCACGCGCCGTGGGCAGGGGCGTCGGCGCGGGACATGCCCTAGGCTCGCGCCGATACGCGTCGGAACGACCAGGAGAACCCCTCACCATGGGCAAGAAGCGCCGTCCCCAGACCAAGGCCGTCACCCCGCAGATCACGGACGGCGAGGTGCCGGTCGTCGGCGCCCGCGAGCCCTGCCCCTGCGGGTCGGGCCGCCGTTACAAGGCCTGCCACGGACGCGCCGCGGCGCACGCGGTGACCGAGCTGGTGCAGCGCCCCTTCGAGGGCCTGCCGGGCGAATGCGACTGGGTGGCGCTGCGCGAGCTGGTGCCCGCCGCCACCGCCGAGCTGTCCCTGAAGGGCGGGCTGCCCGAGGGCGTGCCCTCGGTGACGCTGGCGACCGTACTGCCGATGGCCTGGCCCGCGCTGCGCCGTGACGACGGTTCGATCCTGCTCGGCCTGCAGAACGACACCGCGTCCGGTGACCTCAGCCGCGACCTCGCCGACACCCTCCAGCGCGCGCTGGCCGCCGACCCGGGCACCCCGGTCGCGGCGGGCCGGGCAGCTGCCGACGGTCCGCGCCTGCAGGACCTGCTGGACACGTCGGCGCCGTTCGAGCCCACCGTGCACAGCGGCTTCGAGTTCTGGATCGAGAACGCCGAGAACGCCACCGGTGAGGTCGCGGCCTCCCTGGAGCGGGCCAACGCGGCCGCCATCCCCACTGCCCGCCTGGAGGGCCTCACCGGCGCGTACTGGTGCGACGCCGGCGAGAAGAACCACCTGCGCTGGGTGATGGACCACCCCGAGGAGAAGCTGCTGGACGCGCTCGCCCGGCTGCACGCCGCCGACGCCTCGTCGCTGGGCGAGGGCACCCGGCTCGTCGGCTCGTTCCGGGCGCACGGGCTGGTCGTACCGGTCTGGGACCTGCCGTCGGATCTGACGGCCGAGGAGATCACCAAGCCGGCCACGGAGTTCGGCGAGCGGCTGGCGGAGGCGCTGGCCTCGGACGCGCCGCTCACGCCGGCCGAGCGCCGGGCGCGCGGCGGGCTCACCAACCGTCAGGTGACGCTGAGCTGACAGTAACCGCCGCGGAAACGCTTGCGGTGACTCGCGTCACACCGGCCGTACTCATGGGTAAATAAGCGTCCGGAATTCCGCGATCGAATTTGCGAACGGCCGATCTCTTGTTACCGTTCTAGGAGCCCGGTCGCTGGTGCATCCCCCGTCGCCAGCGACCGGGCGCTTCCATGTCCGGACCCGTTCGAGGCCGCCTCCGGGTCCGCGGTCATGCACCACCGGGCACCACCCCGGTCACGCGCTCCGCAGCGCCCTCCGACTCGCCCTTGGACGCCCGTCGCGACGTACGCGGCGTGCGCCTCGTGACGCGCACCTCGGGCGCCGCAACAGCTACCGGCGGGCCTAACGCGGCGCCGAGGGCGCGGAGTTGCTCCCGGCACGGAGCAGCAGCCGGTCGCTCCGTACGTCCGCGATCTCCGCGACCGCCGAGTACGTCGCGCTCCCCCGCACGGTCGCCCCGGACGGCGTCCCGCAACTCCCCGGCTCGTTGGCCGCCGGCAGCTCGCAGTGCGTCTGTACGGTCCGGCCGTCGGGCCGCATCAGGGTCAGCACGGCGCGCAGCGGTTCGCCCGAGGAATTGCGGTAGTACACGACTGCCTTGGTGCGGGTGCGGGCGACATCGGGCGAGCCGCTGCCCGCCTCCGGACTCCCGTCGCCGTCCTCGGTGTCACGCTGCGTACCGCGTTCGGTGGTGTCGCCGTCCGTGGTCAGGACGCAGGTCTGCGCCTCGATGCCGCGGGACGAGGTGACGTGGGGGCCGCAGTGGGTGGTACCGCCGTTGGCCCGGCCCGCGCCCTTTCCGAGGCCGAGGCCGGCGAGCAGGTCGCCTGGGCGGGCGGGGTGCGGGGGTTCCTGGGCGGAGCCCCGCGGGGTGCCCTGCGGGCGGTCGTCACCGCCCCCGGCGGTGCCCTGGGCGACGGTGCCGCCATGGGGCAGCGGGGACACCGACGGCTTGGCCGCGGTCGCCGGGTCGCCGGGTCCCGAGGGGCCGGCGATGGCGGCGGCCAGGGGGAGGGTCAGGGCGAGCGCGATGGTGCTCGCGAGCGCGATCATGCGGATGTTCGACTCGCGAACCATGGGACCACCTGCGGTTGAGCGCCCGCGGCCGGCCCGGTGACCGGGTCCGCTCGCGGGCTCTGGCTGAGCCTTCGGGGTGCCCGGTGGGCCTCCGCCACGAATGCGGAGAGCCGCCGGGCACCCCGAACGGCTGGACGGTGGGCCGAACATATCGGGCACGGGGCGCCCTTTCTGGGGCCGCGCACCCGTTTCCCGAGGATGGACGCCTGGCTCACACCCGTACGAGTGAATCTCCCGCGCGCCGTTTCACCGGTGTGGGGTGCCGGGAAGGAGCGATCTCGGCCACCACCGCCGGTCTGGGGACCGTCGCCCGCCTACGGACCGTCGATGCCTGCGGACCGTCGCCCGCCCAGGGACTGCCGCCCGCCTACGGACCGTCGATGACTGCGAACCGTCGCCCGCCCAGGGACTGCCGCCCGTCACGGGCCGTCGGCACCCATGGACCGCCGGCCCTGCCTGGACCGCCGGGCCGCGCGGAGTCCGCAGCCCGCCCGTTCCTCGGACCTCCCGCAGGTCCCGTGGCCGAAGGGTCAGTACGGACCAGTGCAGACCAGTGCGGACCGGTACGGCTCAGCACGGCTCAGTACGCGAGCCGGCTGCCGCCGCCCGAGGCGCCGGCGCTCGCTTCCACCAGCGCGTCCACGACCGTGGAGACCTCCGGGAGCCACGGCGCGCCGGAGCGCTTCGTGGCGGCGCGCGTGGCCGGCGGGCGCTCCCAGCGCACCTTGCCCGCGCCGGTCTGCGACGGCGGCAGTACGACGTAACCGCCCTCGCCGTGGAACCGCAGCGAGCTGGGCACCAGGTCCTGCGCGTACAGCAACTCCCCCAGCTCGGGCAGGGAGTACGGCGCGACCAGCAGCGTCCAGCGGGTCGGGGTCGCCACGACCGGGCCGACCGCCACGCCCGCGCGGTCCAGCTCGGCGAGCGCCCGGGCACCGGCCACGGCCGGCAGGCTCACCGCGCACGGCGCCCTGCCGCCGGTGGCCAGCAGGACCGGCGCGTCCGGGCGGTTCGTCCACCACCAGCGCACCATCCGGGCGTCGGTCGTGGCGGCCAGCAGGCCGGGGTCGAAGGGGTGCGCACCGGGCACCGCACAGTCCGGGTCCGGGCAGCCGCAGGGGCGCGTCTGCTGCGCTCCCCAGCCGGGCCTGCCGCCCGTGCGCAGACCGACGCCGGGGAGGACGGGCCAGTGCCACTCGGTGGCGCACTGGAGCGCCGCGCCGAGCAGTGCCGACCTTCCACCGCGCCGGAGCTGGAACTTGCGTCGCCTTCCGAGGATCTCGCGCATGAGCGCTCGTTCCTTTCCGTAAACGCCGAGGGCCATGTCCATCGCACTACATGCCAGGTTCATGCCGTTGCGCGGTGCGCGCCGCCGCACCGGGCGCGGATCACACCACGTGGATCATTCGTCACTGCGCGTACAAGGCAGCGCATCACGCCGTACGCCGAGCGTGGAACATGGCGGGGGGTGGCGCGCGCATGGCGCTTGCTGTCCTGTGGTGCAATCCCGCCACGTGGGGGTGCGGCCCGGTCGTCACCGCGTAAGACGCCCGTGCCCTTCGGAGAGTTCCGGCGCGGCCCCAACTGGCCCCGCACCTATCCGAGTACGTACCCCCATGGTGGAGATGACGCGCTGTTGATCGCCGTCAGTCGACCGCAAATTGACCTTCATGGGGCTATTTTTCGGCCAACCTCTTGGCCACACTGACACCACAATCCTCACCAGGACAGTGCTGGACACGCAACATCGCTGCGTGTACATGTGGACCCATTCATAGCGGAGCAGCATCACATGGGGGTTTGCGATGCTATTGAGCGACACGAACTGGCGGGCAAATGAGGCAAACGCCCGCACTCCACGACAGCGAACCTCCCTGACCTGCGGCCTCACCTCTGATGACGCCCGGGCCTACGTAGGTCGCACACCATGACAGCCCCCCACGCCCCGAAAGTGGCCGGAATCGAACCCACGCTTCCCGGCCCGGCGCACACTGCGGCCCCCACTACCCCGGAGGCTCCTTCCGTCACCCCGCCGGCCGCCGCCCACGACCGGCTGGCCGCGTGGCTCTCGGACCTCAGTACCCTCCACGAACTCACCGAGCGGCTGGCGCGTACGGACACCCTCGGCGGCGCGCTCGACGAACTGCTGCGGGCCGGTGCCTTCCTGGTCGGCGCCCGCCGCGGCCTGGTCACCCTCGAACCGCCCGACGGCCTCGGCCCCGACATCACCGTGGGCCTGGGCCTCGGTCCCGCTGACCTCGGCCACTTGGAGACGGTCCCCCGCCGCGCGACACCGGTGGGGCGGCTCCTGGACGGAGCGGCAGGGCGCGTGCCCTCCTCCGGCCCGCCTTCCGGCGCACCTTCGGGGCCGGTGGTCGGCGCTCCTCCAGGTACGGCGACAGGCGCACCTCCGGGTCCAGCGCTCGGGTCCCCTCCGGGGCCGGTGGCAGGTGCCCCTCCGGGGGCAGCGGGCGGCGCTCCTCCGGGGACGGCGGCCGGCTCGCCCGAAGGGCCCTCGACCGGGCCGCCCGCCGCCGTTCCCTGCGAACTCTCCCAGCCCGACCTCGCCTCGGAGCCGGGGCTCGACCCCCGGTTGCGCCAGGTCGCGGCCCGCCTCGGATACGCCGCGAGCTACGCCGTACCGCTGATCGCCGCACCGCTGATCACCGAGGCGCCCCGGTCCGACGGCCCCCCACACCCCGAGGGAGCACCGGCCGAAACAACCGGAACGAGGCCGACACCGCCTCCAGGACCCACACCGTCTCCTGGATCGACACCACCTCCCGGGCGCACACCACCTGCCGCACCGGCAGAAGAAGGGAAAACGGGGGCAGCGGCGGGAAGCCCGCTCCCGGGCCCCCACCGGCACGCGGACCGCACCCCCTGGCCGGCGGAGCGGCCGGCCTCCCCCGCGGCCTCCCTCCCCTCCCGTCCCCTCGGCGCCCATCCCCCCGGCTCTCGCCCCCTCGGCGCTGCCGTCTGGTTCTACGACGAGCCCGCCGAGCCCAGCGAGCGCGGCCGCCGCCTGCTCGGGATGTACCGCGCGTACGCCACCGAGCACGTCACCCGCCTGATCGAACTGGACCGCCGGCGCCGTGCCGAGGAAACCCTGCGCGCCGAGCTGCTGCCCGCCCGGCTCCCCCGGGTGCCCGGCGTCCGGCTCGCCGTACGGCACGCGGCGGGACCGCACGGCGGCGGCGACTGGTACGACGCGCTGCCGCTCCCGGACGGCGCGCTGAGCCTGTCCGTCGGCTCCGTCACCGGCTCCGGGCCGAGCGCGGTGGGGGCCATGGGACGGCTGCGGGCCGCCCTGCGCGCGTACGCCGTCATGGAGGGCGAGGACCCGGTCGCCGTCCTCTCCGACCTCGAACTGCTGCTGCGGCTGACCGAGCCGGCGCGCAGCGCGACCGCGCTGTTCGCCTTCGCGGAGCCGCCGGTGGCCGATCCGCTCGGCGGGCCGCCGAACCACAGGATCGTGCTGGCGGGTGCCGGCCACTGCCCGCCGCTGCTCGTCGGTGAGCACCGTACGGAGTTCATGGAGACCACGCTGTCCGCGCCGCTGGGCATGCTGTCGTGCTGGGAGGCGCCGAGCGTGGAGCTGGAACCGGCGCCCGGAGAAACCCTTCTGCTGTACAGCGACGGGCTGCTGCACCGTACCGGCGATCCGGTGGACCGCGCCTTCGCCCGGCTGCACGCCGCGGCGGCCGGGGCGTCCCGCACCGTACGGGAGGACCCGGAAGCCCTGGTCGATCACGTCGTCCGCGCGATGCTGCCCCAGGGCCTCACGGACGAGACCTCACCCGAGGACGTCGTACTGCTGGCGGCACACTTCGAACGGTGAGGGGGGCGCGGACGGCTGCCGGGGCCGGGTCGAACGTCGGCGGGCTGCCGCGGGCCGAGGCCGGAGGGCGACGGGCCGCCGGGGGCCGGGCCTGTCGTCAGCAGCCCGGAGGCCCGGCACCGGCAGCCCGAAGCCCCACCAGGCCGGGCAGACCCAGCACACCCGGTAGGCCCGGCGCCGCCCGGACCACCCGGGCCGCCCGCCCCGCCCGCCAGGCCCAAAGTCATCGCTCCCAAGGCCGGAGTGCCTGAGAAGTCACAGCTTCCTCCCTCTGGACCGCTTTCCGCCCGCACATACGATGGAAGGCGTTCCCATACGACGAGGAGGCACCGTGGCCGACGAGCTCACTCCGGAGACCCCGGACGAGGACGAGCAGCCGATCAAGCAGCGCAAGAACGGCCTTTACCCGGGCGTTTCCGACGAGCTCGCCGACAACATGAAGTCCGGCTGGGCCGATACGGAACTGCGCGACCTCCAGCCCGTCGAGCAGGCCGCCAACGCCGCCGAGCGGCGCGCCGCGCTGTCCCGCCGGTTCCCGGGCGAGCGCCTGGTGATCCCCGCGGGCAACCTCAAGACGCGCTCCAACGACACCGAGTACTCCTTCCGCGCCGCGACGGAGTACGTGTACCTCACCGGTGACCAGACCGACGACAGCGTGCTCGTCCTGGAGCCCAACGGCGACGGGCACGACGCGACGCTGTACCGCCTGCCCCGCTCCAACCGCGAGAACGGCGAGTTCTGGCTGGACGGCATGGGCGAGCTGTGGGTCGGCCGCCGGCACAGCCTCACCGAGGCCGAGGTGCTGTACGGCATGCCCTGCAAGGACGTGCGGGAGCTGGCCGACGCGCTGAAGGAGGCCACCGGGCCGGTCCGCGTCGTGCGCGGCCACGACGCCGGCATCGAGGCCGCGCTGACCGACAAGGTCACCGCCGAGCGCGACGAAGAGCTGCGCGTGTACCTCTCCGAGGCCCGCCTGGTGAAGGACGCCTTCGAGGTCGCCGAGCTGCAGAAGGCCGTCGACTCCACGGTCCGCGGCTTCGAGGACGTCGTGAAGGTCCTGGACAAGGCGGAGGCCACGTCCGAGCGCTACATCGAGGGAACGTTCTTCCTCCGGGCCCGCGTCGAGGGCAACGACGTCGGCTACGGCTCGATCTGCGCCGCGGGACCGCACGCCTGCACCCTGCACTGGGTGCGCAACAACGGCGAGGTCCGCTCCGGCGACCTGCTGCTGCTCGACGCGGGCGTGGAGACGAACTCCCTGTACACCGCGGACGTCACCCGCACGCTGCCGATCAACGGCCGCTACTCCGACGTGCAGCGCAAGATCTACGACGCGGTGTACGCGGCGCAGGAGGCGGGCATCGCGGCGGTGAAGCCGGGGGCCGGGTTCCGTGACTTCCACGACGCGGCGCAGCGCGTGCTGACCGAGCACCTGGTGGAGTGGGGCCTCGTCGAGGGGCCGGTCGAGCGCGTCCTGGAGCTGGGCCTCCAGCGCCGCTGGACCCTGCACGGCACGGGCCACATGCTCGGCCTGGACGTCCACGACTGCGCGGCCGCGCGTACCGAGTCGTACGTGAACGGCACGCTGGAGCCGGGCATGGTCCTCACCGTCGAGCCGGGCCTGTACTTCCAGGCCGACGACCTGACGGTGCCGGAGGAGTACCGCGGCATCGGCGTCCGCATCGAGGACGACATCCTCGTCACCTCCGACGGCAACCGAAACCTTTCGGCGGCCCTGCCGCGCCGCGCGGACGAGGTCGAGGAGTGGATGGCCCGCCTGAAGGGCTGACGTCCTGCTGACGGGCCGGCGTTCCGCGCCGGACGCTTCCGGGCGAGCGTCGGCGTTTCCGCGCGAGCGTCGGCCGCGCCACGCCGGGCGCGCCTGAAGGCTCAGCCGGTGTTCCCTCTGGAGGAGGGGACACCGGCTTCCTTCGTATCGGAGACCTCCCTGACCTCCCCCTCCGTGCCGGTGCGCTCCCTGCGGACGTACGCGCCCGCCTTGGCCGCCGTGTACGTGGCGATCGTCGCGGACTCGGCGAGTTCCAGGTCCAGCGGGCGGCGCACGACCAGCATCCGGTAGTAGAACGGCGCGCCCAGGGCGCCGACCACGGTCTCCGCGTCCGTGCCCTCGGGCAGCTCGCCGCGGTCGATCGCGCGCCGCACGAGGGCGCCCGCCAGGCCCAGCCGGTCGACGAAGAAGTCCCGCAGCACCTCTTCCGCGCGGGGGTCGCGGGCGGCCGCCGAGACGACGGCCTCGATCATGGCGCGGTTGCGGCTGTCCTCGTAGAACGTGCCGATGCCGCGGGCCAGGGCGCGCAGGTCGCCGCAGAGGGTGCCGGTGTCGGGTACGGGGACGACGGCGCTGCGTTCGCTGAGCAGCCCGCAGACCAGGCCCTCCATGGAGCGCCAGCGGCGGTAGATCGTCGCCGGGTGCACGCCCGACCGCTGGGCGACCCGCTCCACGGACAGCGCGGCGAACCCGCCCTCGCCGAGTTCGTCGAAGACGGCGGCGTACACGGCGTCACGCGTGCGCGCGGTACGGCCACCGGGCCGGGTTCGGCCGGGGCCGCCCGGGGGGAGCTGCGCGGTGCTCATAGAAGTGCTCCGGATTGCCAGCGATCGATCACAGCAAGTATTGTCCAAACAGCCGCTAACGCGAACGCGTTCGCATTAGCGCAACCCGCGCCCTGAGGCGCACCCACCGGGGGACGCCGAGCACGGGGGACTCGGCATGGGGGTGCGCCCGGGGCGCGTTTCCTTCTCCTATGCGCCGGCCCGGTACTCGGCGAGGAACTCCTCGGCCTCCACGGTCCACGGGTGCGTCGGGCCCAGCGTCCGCGTGCGTCCCTCCACAACGGCGGTGCCCTGTTCGATGGCCTCCGCCGTCTCCCCGAGCGCGTGAAGGACCGAGCTCATCAGTGACCGGGAGTTCAGGGAGAGGGGGTAGTCCGGCCCGTACAGCCGCCCGGACGCCGCCACGGCCTCGCGGGCAGCGGTCAGGGCCGCCTCGGGCCGGCCGGCGTGGAACAGCGCGCGGGCGTGGACGACCTGGCTCACCACCGTGATGGGGTGGTCCGGCCCGAGTTCGCGGAGGCAGTCCTCGACGAGTTCCGTTCCTCCGTCGACCTCTGCGGCCAGCTCCGCCCCGGTCGGCACGTCCAGCAAGAAGGTCCGCGCCTGGAGCGTCAGAGGATGCGCGGCACCGAGCGCGGCCGTGCGTCCCGCCAGCGCGCGCCGGATGAACGGCATGCACTCCGCCGGCCCGCCGAGGTGCTGCAGCGGGTACACCAGGGCGAGGCAGCTCGTCAGGGTGTCCAGCGCATCGTGGCCGAGCGTCCGTTCCCGCTCCGCGAGCACCTCACGGTGCAGCGCCTCGGACTCCTCGAACCGCCCGATCCGGAAGAGCACCCGCCCCAGGCGTTCCCGCAGTCGCAGGGTCACCGGGTGGTCCGCTCCCAGACGAGGCACCGCGAGGTCCACCGCCGCCCGCACGACCGTCAGCGCCGAGGCGTAGTCGCTGTCCCGGTGCAGGGCCACCACGAGGCGCAGGGCCGCTTCGGCCACCGCCACCACGGCCTGCTGCCCCACCTCCGCCCACGCGGCCGATCGTGTGAGCAAGGCCGTCACGTGCGGCGCCAGGAGGAGGGCCACCGGATCGTTCCTCCGGCGCTCCGACACGTCCGGGAGTGCGGCCGTCAGCTGCCGCGCAGCCGCGGTGACGAGCCTGTGGCGCTGCTCGGCGGGCGTGTCGCGGGACACGCTGTCGAGCAGCACACCGTGCGTGCGGAGGCACCGGACCGTTCCCGGCGCCAGTTCCGTCAGGGACTGATCGAGGAGTCCGCGCAGGGCCACTTCGACGCGGCGGGGAGGAAGCGCCTCCTCGATGGCGAGGCCGGACAGCAAGGACAGCGGCAGTGGGTCGCCCGACCAGCAGGAGAGGAGGCGGAGGAGGGTGACGGACTCCGGCAGGCCCTGCCGTTCCAGGGCGTTCAAGGAGAACTGCCACGTGCTGCTGACCAAGTGGCGGGAGTCGCTGTCACCGGCGACCTGCGCGCCCTGGTCGAGGAGGTCTATCGGGTCGATGCCCTCGCCGCCGTCGAGGTTGGCGCCGTACTGGGCCATCGTCCAGGGGTCGATGACCTGGTGGGCCAGGAAACCGCCGGCCAGCGTCAACGCCAATGGCAGGCGGCCCAGGCGTTCGGCGACGGCTTCGGCCTCCTCGAGGGTGCCGGCCTCCGGGGCCAGATCGCAGAGGACCTGCGCGGCGTCGGACTTCGGGAGGACGCCCAGCTGCAGCAGCTCCGCGCCCGGCCACCAGTGGCGGGCCGCCTGACGCGTCGTGACCAGGACCGTGCCGCGAGGGCTGGTGCGCAGCCAGCCGCCGTCCCTCAGCACCGCGGGGTCATCGGCGTTGTCGAGCACCAGCAGCCAGGGGCGGTCGGACCGGTCCAGGTGGTCCCAGACCAGGTCGGCCGCCGCGCGAAGCCCGCTGCGGGCCGCCGTCAGTTCCCCGTCGCCCGCGCCCCGGTCGGCCGCCACCGCGAGCATGCCCGTACGCAAGGACGCCGTGTCCGAGGCGTTCACCCACAGGCCGATGCGGCCCGCCTCGGACGTCGCGTGCTGGAAGAGGGTGTACGCGACGGCCGTCTTGCCGCAGCCGCCCAGGCCGTGCAGGACGTACACCTGGCCGCCCGCACCCGGAGCCACCGCGGCGCGCAGACGTTCCATCAGGCCGGTGCGGTCGCGCAGGACCACCGGAGCCCGGCCCACGGACGGCCAGCGGACGGAGTCCAGGCCGGACCACGCCCCGCCGCCGGCGCCGCCGGTGCCGCCCTCGGAGCCGTGGTGGTGGTGCTCGATGATGTGCTGGTCACCGGACGCCTGGTAGACACGGCCATGGCCCATGGCCCTGGCGTCGTTGCCCCCGGTACCGGGATCGCCCCCGTTCACCCCGTTCCCCCTCCCGCCTTGCACGGCACGGGAGTTCAGCGTAGATCACCACGGCGTGCCTGGTCAGGGTGTTGGGGAAGGAGGGCGGAACGCCTCGACGGAGGGACCGGGAAGAGGGGACCTCGCCATCGGTCCGTACCTGGGCGCGGAGCCGCACCCCGTCCCGACGTCCCGGAGAAACGTCACGGCATCTGGAGCAGCGCGCCCTCTCGCCATTTGAGGGCCTTGTCGAAGCTGACCACGGCGCCGCGGCGGCCGGTGCGGTTGCGGTAGCGGACCTGGTCGGTCAGGGCCTCGATCAAGAAGAGCCCCCGCCCGTGCTCGGCCTGAGCGGGGGCGGGGGCGTGGCGGCGGGGCGGTGCGGGTTCCGTCAGCGGCGCACGGCCGTGCGGACCGGGGTCGGAACCGGAACCGGGGTCGGAGCCCGAGCCCGCCGCGCCGTCGTGCGCGCCGGGACCGGAGCCGCCGGAGTGGTCGAGCGCCCCGGCGCCGGCACCCGCACCGGCACTCGCACCCGCTCCCGCACCCGCTCCCGCGAGCCGGTCATGGAAGCCGGGCCCGGAGTCGGTCACCTCGATACGGCACGTGTCACCGTCGATGAACGCCGTGACGCGGTACTCCTCGGCCGTGCCGTCACCGTGCTCGACGGCGTTCGCACAGGCTTCGGACAGGGCGAGCGAGAGGTCGTAGCAGACCTCCGGGTCGACGCCCGCGGTCTCCATCGTCCCCAGCAGCAGACGGCGCGCGAGCGGAACGCTCGCTGCCTCCCGCCGAAGATGGAGGGACCACCAGATGCTCATCGCTCCAGCCTCCTGGCCGCGGCTCGACATATCGATACGTATTGCCGCACTCCATGGTCGGTAAGCGTGGGTTTGACGTGACTCCGCCCATTCGGCGGACGCGGTGATTGAGCGTACCGGTGTAAAAGGCCCACCGGCGCGCCCCTTCGTGCGCCCCTGCAATTGCGGTAGCGGGACTCCGGCCGATCTCGCACGGATTCGCCGGGCCGCTGACGCGCCGTCCGGCCTCCCGCCCTGGTCACGGCACGGATGGCGCGCCGCGCGGATGAACAAATGAAACCGCTTACTGACCGTCTATGACCGTTTGCATCTTTCTACTGATTGCCCCTGCGAATACTGTGCCGCACGTCTGTGCGATAAGGGCGCCAGAAAGGCTGTCGGTGACCGTCTGGCCGCCCTCGGGGCGTTCAGCGAGCGGGTCTCCGGAATGTCCGGAATCGACCAGGGGCCCTGGACGGCCCCGCAAAGATGCTCCTACCCGGGCTCGCTCACTTATGCGAAATTGCGGCCCCCGGTCCCCGCCTGGCCGCCACCCGCGCCCCTGCCAGGCCGTACTTCCGTTCCGGCCGCGCCTCACCCTCGCCCCCTGTCCAACACCGCCCGCCCTGCCGTATGCGTCCGGTACGCGCAGTGGGATGATGGCGGCCGTCATGACTTCCCCCGAGGGGCGCGCCGCGGCCGATCTGCGGCTGCTGAGGGCCGCGGTGTTCACCGCGGTCTGCGTCGCGCTTGCCGCAGCGGGGCACATGATCGGTTCCTGCGCCACCGTCCCGCTGTGGTCGCTCGGCGCGGGCTGCGTCGGCGTACTGGCCGTCGCCGCCCCCCTCGCCGGCCGCGAACGCTCGCTGCCGGGCATCGCCACGGCACTCGCCCTCGGACAGCTGGTGCTGCACGCCGTCTTCATGCTGGGCCAGCGCGGCCTGGCGATCCAGCTGCCGCAGGGCGGCGTGAACGGGCTCAGCGACCGCGCGGCGATCGGGCTCGCACGCCAGATGACCTGCGGTTTCGGTACGGGGCAGCTCTCCGCGTCGCAGGCGCGGCAGATGCTCGCCGCGGCCGGCATCGGGCCCTCGGGGAGCACCGCGGCGGCCGCCGCCGGCGCACACGCCGGGCAGGGCGCGGCCGCGGACGCCTCGGCGGCCCACGCCGCCATGACGCACGGCGCCACCGGACCCGGCATGGCAGGCCACGGCATGGCCGGACACGACATGGCCGCGCACGGTGCGGCCGGTGCCGGCTCCGGGCTGTCCGCCGCCGCCCAGCACCTCGGCCTCGGTTCCCTGACCGGGCTGCTGCCGTCGCTGCCCATGCTGCTCGGGCACCTGCTCGCGGCGCTGGCCGCCGGGTGGCTGCTGCGCCGCGGCGAGGCCGCGCTCTGGCGGCTGGTACGGCTGTCGGCGCCCGCCGCGCGGGAAGCGACGGCGGCCGCGTCGATGGGCGCGCTGCGTACCGCGCTGCGCCTCGTGCACGCGCTGTGCGCCGGGCTGCTGGGCGCCGCGGACCCTACCCCCCGCGCCCCCGTTTCGTACGAGCATGACAAAGCCGGGCCCGAAGAGCTCGCGCTCCAGCACAGTGTCGTCAGGCGGGGCCCGCCGCACTTCGCCCTCGCGGCCTGACGTCACACGCAGCTCACGCACGCCTCAGGAGGGGCCCCGGACGCGAGTCCGGGCGGGCTGACGTGCCGTCGCCGCACGCGCGCCACCCATCAGCCGTCCTTCTCTCCTGTCTGAGGAGTGTCCTGTCATGTCGGACAACACCCTGTCGAGCACCACCCCGGCCACCCCGGTCACCCAGGCCGCGCCGGCCACCCCCGCCGCCACGCCCGCCCGCCGCCGTACGGCGCTGCGCCGCGCCTCCCTCGTCGGCGGTGCCGCTGCCGGCACCGTCCTGCTGCTCGCCGGCCCCGCGTTCGCGCACGTGACCGTGCAGCCGGGGCAGGCCGCCAAGGGCGACTACGCGACCGTCGACTTCAAGGTCCCCAACGAGCAGGACGACGCCTCGACCGTGAAGGTCGAGGTCGACCTGCCCGCCGACCACCCGCTGGCGTCCGCGATGCCGCAGCCGGTGCCGGGCTGGGACGTGAAGGTCACCAAGTCCAAGCTGGACAAGCCGATCGAGTCGCACGGCGAGAAGCTCACCGAGGCGGTCACCAAGATCACCTGGTCCGGCGGCAAGATCGAGCCCGGCCAGTTCCAGCAGTTCCCGGTCTCGATCGGCGCCCTCCCCGAGGACACCGACCAGCTCGTCTTCAAGGCGCTCCAGACGTACGACAACAAGGAGGTCGTGCGCTGGATCGAGCCCGCGAAGGAGGGCGCGCCGGAGCCGGAGAACCCCGCGCCGGTCCTCAAGCTCGTCGACGCGGACAAGGCCGGGCAGGACGGCGGTACGGACACCGCGAGCGCCCAGGACGGCAAGGGCGGCACGGACGCCGGCAGGAGCACCACGGCAGCGGCCGACGGCGGCACCGACAACACCGCCCGCGTCCTGGGCGCGGTCGGCATCGTGGTGGGCGTGATCGGCATCGGGTTCGGCGTCTTCGCCGGCCGCCGCCGTTCGGCCTGAACCGGCCGTCACCTCATGTGACCCGGCCGGGCGGGACCGGCCGGGCGCCGGGCGACCGGCGCCCGGTCCCGCCGGCACCCGGCCGCCGGCGGGCGAGCCCCGCCCGGCCCGGCCGCGTACCCCGGTCGACACCACCAACGGACATACGGGATATCACTCAGTAATGCGCAGAACACCCAAGCTCGCGGCCGCCGCCCTCGTGGCCGTCGCGGCCCTCACCCTCACGGCCTGCGGCAGCGACGGCGACGGCGGGGGCGACGGCCCCGCGGCCAGCGTCTCCGGCACGCAGTCCAAGCCGGTCGTGACGCTCGACCAGCCGATGGAGAAGCCGGACCTGGTCCTCACGGACAGCGACGGCAAGAAGTACGACCTGATCAAGGAGACCAAGGGGCGGCCGACGCTGATCTACTTCGGCTACACCCACTGCCCCGACGCCTGCCCGGCCGTCATGGGCAACATCGACGTGGCGCGCAAGCAGCTCCCGAAGGCGGAGCAGAAGAAGCTGCGGATCGTCTTCGTCACGACCGACCCGGAGCGGGACACCCCGAAGCGGCTGAAGTCCTGGCTGACCGGTTTCGGCGCCGACATCGTCGGTCTGACCGGCGACTTCGACACCATCCAGGGCGCCGCCTCGTCCGTGAACGTCGGCGTCTCCAAGCCGGTCAAGAAGAAGAACGGTGACGTCGTCGTCGACCACGGGCTGCAGGTCCTGATGGCCTCCCCGAAGGACGACAAGATCCACTGGCTCGGCATGAAGGACGCGGGGGCCGAGGACTACGCCCACGCCCTTCCCAAGATCATCAAGGGGCAGAACCCGTGAACCGCCGCACCGCTCCCGTGAAGCGCCGTACTGCACCCGTGAAGCGCCGTGCCGCTGTCGCCGCCGCGCTCGCCGCCACCGCAGCGCTCGCCCTCGCCGGCTGCGGCGGTGACAGCGCGCCTCAGCTGAAGGTCTCCGGCGCGTACATGCCGCAGCCCGTCATGAAGGACATGGCGGGCGGCTTCCTCGTCATCAAGAACACCGGAGACACCGCCGACAAGCTGACCTCGGTGACCAGCGACCTCTCCGACGACGTGACGATGCACCGGACCGTCGGCGCCAAGATGGAGCAGGTCGGCTCGCTGACCGTCCCCGCGCACGGCGAGCTGAAGCTCTCCCGCGGCGGCAACCACCTGATGTTCATGGCACTGAAGAAGAAGCCGGTGAAGGGCGACGAGGTCGCCGTCGAGCTGCACTTCGGCAAGGCGAAGCCGATCAAGGCCGTGCTGCCGGTCAAGGCCACCAACTACAGCCCGCAGCACGCCGGGCACGAGTAGGGGGAGAACCGCCATGACGCTCACCGTTCCCCGCGCCGCGGCCGCTGTCCGCCGGCCCGGCCCGGCCGCCGCACCGCACAGCGGCCGGACCGCCGCCGCGCTGCGCCTGCTGGTCCTCGCCGCCGCGCTGCTCGGCGTGCTGCTGGGCGGCGCCGCGCCGGCGTCCGCGCACGCCGCGCTGACCGGCAGCTCCCCGGCGCAGGGAGCGGTGCTGCAGAAGGCGCCCGCGCAGGTCTCGCTCTCCTTCTCCGAAGGCGTCTCGATGGGCGACGACTCCATCCGGGTGCTGGACCCGAAGGGCAAGCGCGTCGACCGCGGCAAGCTGCTGGACCTGTGCAGCGGCAGCACCGTCAAGTACGGCACGGGGCTGCCGCCGGGCCTTCCGGACGGCACGTACACCGTGGCCTGGCAGGCCGTCTCGGCCGACAGCCACCCGGTCTCCGGCGCCTTCACCTTCTCCGTCGGCGCGCCCTCGAAGTCCGCCGCCGTGGTGCCCCAGCAGGAGGCCGGCGGCGGGCTGGTCGGCGCGCTGTACGGCATCGCGCGGTACGTGGCGTACGCGGCGTTCGCGCTCCTCGTGGGCGGCGCGTGCTTCGTCCTGGCCTGCCGGCCCGCGGCGGCGCTCAGCCGTCCGGTGCAGCGGCTGGTGGTCTGGAGCTGGGCGGTGCTCACCGGCGCCACGATCGTGCTGCTCCTGCTGCGTGCCCCGTACACGGGCTCCGGCGACCTCGCGGACGTCGTCGACCTGGCCGCGCTCAAGGCGGTGCTGGGAACCAAGGCGGGCGGCGCCCTGATCTCGCGCGTGCTGCTGCTCGCCGCTGCCGCGCTCTTCATGGCCGTGCTCTTCGGCGCGTACGCGCGGGCCGAGGAGGAGGGCGACGCCAAGCGCCACAAGGACCTCGCCTTCGGGCTCGGCGTCGGCGGCGCGGTGGTCGCGGCGGGGCTCGCCGCGACCTGGGCGATGGCCGAGCACGCCTCGACCGGTCTGCAGACCGCGGTGGCGATGCCGGTGGACGTCGTGCACCTGCTGGCCGTCGCCGTCTGGCTCGGCGGGCTGACCACCCTGCTGGTCTCCCTCTACCGCGGCCCGGTCGTCGAACGCGCGGCCGTGCACCGCTTCTCCCGCCTCGCCTTCGGGGCCGTCCTCGTACTGGTCGTCACCGGCGTCTACCAGTCCTGGCGCCAGGTGGGCAGCTGGGGCGCGCTCACGGACACCGCGTACGGGCGGCTGCTGCTGCTCAAGGCCGGGCTGGTCGTGGTGCTGGTCGGGATCGCCTCGGTCTCGCGGCGCTGGACGGGACGGCTGGCGGAGGCCGCGGCGGACACGGCAGGGAGCGTCCCCGAGCAGCAGACGGCGCCCGAACCGGCGCCGGTGGCCGCCGGCACGGACACCAAGGCCGCTGACACGAGGACCGCGGACACCAAGACCGCGGACACGAAGACCGCTGCCGCAAACGCCGCTGACACCGGTACGCACCCCGTGGACACCTCCCCCGAGCGAGCCGCGCAGCTCGCGCGGCAGCGGGCCGCCGTCGCCGACGCGCGGCGCAAGCGCGTGCGGGACGCCGACCCCGTGCGGTACGGGCTGCGCCGCTCCGTGCTCGCCGAGACCGGTGTCGCGGTCGTCCTGCTCGCCGTCACCACCGTCCTCACCACCACGGAACCGGCCCGTACGGAGGAGTCCGTACGCGACTCGGGCCAGTTCGCCGAGGCCGCCCGGCCGGTCTCGGTGAACATCCCGTTCGACACGCTGGGCCCGAAGGGCAAGGGCACCGCGCGGCTCGACCTCGACCCGGCGCGCACCGGCCAGGCCAACGTCCTGCACCTGCGGATCTCCGCGCCGGACGGCAGCGCGCGGGACGTCCCGGAGGTACGGGTGTCCTTCACCTCCAAGGCGAAGAACCTCGGCCCGCTCCGGGCCACGCTCCAGCACACCGGTACCGGACACTGGACGGCGCGGGACGTGCAGCTGCCGGCGGCCGGCAGCTGGCAGCTCTCCCTCGTAGTCCGCACCTCCGACATCGATCAGGTGACCGAGACCAGGAACGTGAAGATCAGCTGATGACCGAGAACTCCACCAAGCCGGCCGAGGCCGCCGAGGCCACCGGCACCCCCGCGGCGTCCGACGCGGACGCCGCGCCCTCCGTCACGCTCTCCCGCCGCCGGCTCCTCGGCACGGTCGGCGCCGCCGGGGCCGCCGGTCTCGTCGTCGGCGGCGCGGGCGGCGCGTTCGGTGCCGTGGCGGCCGAGGACGACGCGCCGAAGCTCAGCACGGTCGGCACCGGCGAGGTCGCGTTCCGCACCGACCGCCGGGCGCCGCAGGCCGGCATCACCACGCCCATGCAGGCCCGCTGCCACCTGGTCGCGTTCGACCTGGCACCGGGGGCAGGGCGCAAGGGCGCGGCCGCCCTGATGCGCCGCTGGTCGGCGCTGGCCGAGCGGCTGATGGCCGGGGAGGTGCCCGCCGACGACACGGGAGTGGCGCTGGACGCGGGGCCCGCCTCCCTCAGCGTGACCTTCGGTTTCGGCCACAGTTTCTTCGGCCGTACGGGGCTGACCGCGCGCCGGCCGCTGCAGCTCGACCCGCTGCCGCACTTCTCCGCCGACGCGCTCGACCCGAAGCGCAGCAACGGTGACCTGTGGATCCAGATCGGCGCCGACGACGCGCTGGTCGCCTTCCACGCGCTGCGCGCGCTGCAGAAGGAGGCCGGGGACACCGCGCGGCTGCGCTGGCAGATGAACGGCTTCAACCGCAGCCCCGGCGCCACGGCGCACCCGATGACCACCCGCAACCTCATGGGCCAGGTCGACGGCACGAACAACCCCAAGCAGTCGGACCCGGACTTCGAGGAGAAGATCTTCGTCGGGCGCGACGCCGACCAGGAGTGGATGCGCGGCGGCTCGTACGTCGTGCTGCGCCGCATCCGGATGCTGCTCGACGCGTGGGAGAAGAAGTCGCGGGCCGAGCAGGAGCGGGTGATCGGCCGCCGCAAGGCCGACGGCGCGCCGCTGACCGGCGGCGACGAGCACACCCCGATGGACCTGAACAAGATCGGCAAGGACGGCTCCCCGGTGATCCCGGCGGACGCGCACGCCCGGATCGCGGCGCCCGAGTCCAATCAGGGGGCCGCGATGCTGCGCCGGCCGTTCTCGTACCACGACGGCTTCCGCGACGACGGCGCACCGGACGCCGGTCTGCTCTTCATGGCCTGGCAGGCCGATCCGCTGCGCGCGTTCACGCAGGTCCAGCGGAAGCTCGACCGCGGGGACGCGCTCTCGCCGTTCCTCCGGCACGAGGCGAGCGGGCTGTACGCGGTGCCGGCGGTGGAGCCGTCGGGGTACGTGGGCCAGCCGCTGCTGGAGGGCTGACCGGCCGCGCGCTCCGCGGGGTGCGCCCGGTCCGCCGGTGGCGGCCGGACCGTCGGTGGCGCCGGACGGCCGCCGGCGGGCGAGTACGGTAAGGGGCCCGGGACAGAAGCGAGCCCCGGAGAAGGAGTGAACGGATGTCGGCCAGCCGCTATACGTATCTCGGGCCCGCGGGCACCTTCACCGAGGCAGCCCTGCGCACCCTGCCCGAGGCGGCGACGCGCGAGCTGGTGCCGATGGTGTCCGTGCCCGCAGCGCTGGACGCGGTCCGCGCGGGGGAGGCGGCCGGCGCGCTGGTGCCGATCGAGAACTCCGTGGAGGGCGGCATCACGACCACCCTCGACGAACTGGCCGCCGGCGGCCACCTGATGATCTACCGCGAGGTGCTGCTGCCGATCGCCTTCGCGCTGCTGGCCCGGCCCGGCACCGAGCTGTCCGGGGTGAAGACCGTGACCGGCCACCCCGCGGCCCAGGCGCAGGTGCGCAAGTGGCTGCGCGAGCACCTGCCGGACGCGGTGTGGGAGTCGGCCGCTTCCAACGCCGACGGTGCGCGGCTGGTGCAGGAGGGCCGGTACGACGCGGCGTTCGCGGGCGAGTTCGCGGCCGCCACGTACGGCCTGACGCCGCTGGCCACCGACATCCACGACGCGCAGAACGCGGCGACCCGGTTCGTCCTGGTGGGCAAGCCGGCGCGGCCCGCGGCCCGGACCGGCGCCGACAAGACCTCGGTCGTGCTGTGGCTGCGCGAGAACCACCCCGGTGCGCTGCTGGAGCTGCTGCAGGAATTCGCGGGGCGCGGCGTCAGCATGATGCGGATCGAGTCGCGGCCGACCGGTGAGGGCATCGGCCAGTACTGCTTCTCCGTGGACTGCGAGGGGCACATCACCGACCGGCGGGTCGGCGAGGTGCTGATGGGGCTGAAGCGGATCTGCCGGGACGTACGGTTCCTCGGTTCGTACCCGCGTGCGGACCAGGTCGTGGCCGAGGTCCGCCCCGAGACCGACGACGACGCCTTCCTGGCCGCTTCGGACTGGCTGACCCGCTGCCTGGACGGCCGGGCCTGACCGCACCGCACACAGTTGTCCCCAGGTTGCCCACAGGACTGTCCACAGAGTTATCCACAGGGGTGGTTCTCGACCTGGGGACAAGTCGATTCTCACGCGTCGCACAGTCGACAAATCGCCCTACCGACCCCACACCCGTCCACAGGCGCGCACAGCCGCCCACGGAGGGGCGCGTCAGCATAATTCCTGGGAACAATCCTTTAGGGCGAGGAAATCCCACACGAAAGAGTACCGGAAGCGGGTTTCAGCAAGGATTTCTTCGCCCGGGATTCAGAAAACGGATGCCGCTTTCCGACTTCCACAGAAGCAACGCACAGCCTGTGGATAACTTTTCGGCAGCCGACCGGAGCTGTGGACAAGTGGCTGTGCGCAGACCGCCAACTCCCCGTTCCCACAGGCCCGGACGGCCTTGCCGGAAAGGCCCCCGACGCCCCGCCGACACCTTCCGACCACTCGCGCGCCATCCCGTCGACAGTCCTCCCGGCACGCACGGCCGGCACTCCAGCGGGAATTCCTCTCTGCAATTCCCGGTCTTCCCGGACCTTCTCAGAACACCACAGAAATAACTCCAAACCGGACAAATTGCCCGGCGGGTCAATATCGCGTCGAGCGCCCCGGCCGGGCCCCGGTAGCCTGGTGGGGTGATTGACCTTCGCCTGCTCCGTGAGGACCCCGACCGTGTGCGCGCGTCCCAGCGCGCCCGTGGAGAGGACGTCGCGCTCGTCGACGCGCTGCTCTCCGCCGACGAGCGGCGCAGGTCCTCCAGCGTCCGCTTCGACGAGCTGCGTGCCGAGCAGAAGTCGCTCGGCAAGCTCATCCCCAAGGCCTCCGGCGACGAGAAGGCCGAGCTGCTGAAGAAGGCCGGCGAGCTGTCCGCCGCCGTCAAGGCCGCCGACGCCGAGCAGGACCGGGCCAAGGAGGAGACCCAGTCCCTCCTGATGAAGCTGGGCAACCTCGTCCACCCCGACGTGCCCGTCGGCGGCGAGGAGGACTTCACGGTCCTGGAGACGCACGGCACGATCCGCGACTTCGGCGCCGAGGGCTTCGAACCCAAGGACCACCTGGAGATCGGCCAGGCGCTGGGCGCGATCGACGTCGAGCGCGCCGCCAAGGTCTCCGGCTCGCGCTTCTACTACCTGACCGGCATCGGCGCGCTCCTGGAGCTCGCGCTGGTCAACGCCGCCATCGCGCAGGCCACCGAGGCCGGCTTCACGCCGATGCTGACCCCGGCGCTGGTGCGTCCGCACGCCATGGAGGGCACCGGCTTCCTCGGCCAGGCCGCGGAGAACGTCTACCACCTGGAGAAGGACGACTACTACCTGGTCGGCACCTCCGAGGTCCCGCTCGCCGCGTACCACATGGACGAGATCGTCGACGCGGACAAGCTGCCGCTGCGGTACGCCGGATTCTCGCCGTGCTTCCGCCGCGAGGCCGGCACGTACGGCAAGGACACCCGCGGCATCTTCCGCGTGCACCAGTTCGACAAGGTCGAGATGTTCTCGTACGTCGCGCCGGACGACGCGGAGAACGAGCACAAGCGCCTGCTGGACTGGGAGAAGCAGTGGCTGAACGGCCTGGAGCTGCCCTTCCAGGTGATCGACGTCGCCACGGGTGACCTGGGCGCCTCCGCCTCCCGCAAGTTCGACTGCGAGGCGTGGATCCCCACCCAGGGCAAGTACCGCGAGCTGACCTCCGCTTCGAACTGCGACGAGTTCCAGGCGCGCCGGCTCTCGGTCCGGATGCGCGACGGCAAGAAGGTGCAGCCGCTGGCCACGCTGAACGGCACGCTGTGCGCGGTCCCGCGCACCATCGTGGCGCTCTTCGAGAACCACCAGCTGGCGGACGGCTCCGTGCGCGTCCCCGAGATGCTGCGCCCGTACCTGGGCGGCCGGGAAGTCCTGGAGCCCGTCGCCAAGTGACCCTGCCCGCCACCTCCGCCTTCCCGTACTCGCTCGTCGCGACGGACCTCGACGGCACGCTGCTGCGTCCCGACGACACCATCTCGGCGCGCACCCGCGAAGCGCTCGCCGCGGTCACCGCGGCGGGCGCCGCGCACATCGTCGTGACCGGCCGTGCGGCGCCCTGGACCCGGCACATACTGGACGACCTGGGCTACGACGGTCTCGCGGTGTGCGCACAGGGCGGACAGGTCTACCACGCCGGGGAGCGCCGGCTGCTGACCTCGGTGACGCTGGACCGGCAGCTGGCCGGGCTGGCGATCGCCAAGATCGAGGCGGAGGTCGGCCCGCTCCACCTGGCGGCGAGCCGGGACGGGCTGGAGGGCGCCGTCGTGGTCGCCCCCGGCTACCGCGTCCACGAGGGTCCGCTGCCGAACGTCCTGGTCGACAATCCGGCCGATCTGTGGGCCGAACCGATCAACAAGGTCTACATCCAGCACCCCGAGCTGTCGGACGACGCGCTCGCGGCGGCCGCGCGTGAGGTGGCCGGCGACCTGGTCGGCGTGATCATGGCCGGGCCCGGCATCGTCGAGCTGCTGCCGCTCGGGCTGAGCAAGGCCACCGGCCTGTCGCTCGCGGCCCGCCGGCTCGGCGTCAAGGCGGCCGGCACGATCGCCTTCGGCGACATGCCGAACGACGTCCCGATGTTCGGCTGGGCCGCGTACGGCGTCGCCATGGCCAACGCGCACGACGAGCTGAAGGCCGTCGCCGACGAGATCACCACGTCGAACGAGGACGACGGGATCGCGGTGGTACTGGAGCGGCTGCTCGCGGGCTGAGGCCGCGCGAGCCGGTCCGCAGGCGGCGGCCCGTCGGCTGCCCGCTGGGCCCGGCCCGTACTTTGTCCACAGCCACCTGTGGACAACTGTCCGTCGCGGCCGTTCACGGCGAGCTCAGTTGTAGGGTGACCGGGCAACCGGGTGAATGGGGGAGCCAGATGGCGTTGCAGGCCGCCGGGCGGCAGTCGCTGGTGGACACCGTGGTCGACGCGCTGCGCGCGCAGATCGGCGCCGGCGAGTGGCAGGTCGGGGAGCGCATCCCCACCGAGCACGCGCTCGCCGAACAGCTCCAGGTGGGGCGGAACACCGTCCGCGAGGCGGTGCGCGTACTCGTGCACGCCGGGATGCTCCGCTCGCGCCAGGGCGAGGGCACGTTCGTCGTCTCCGCCACCGACCCGGCCGCGGTCGTACGCGGCGTGCAGCGGTCGGGCGTGCGGGACGTCCTCGAAGTCCGCATCGCGCTGGAGACGGAGGCCGCCCGGCTGGCGGCCCTGCGGCACGAACCGGCCGACCTGGAGCGGATGCGGGCCGCGCTGGACGCACAGCGGGCGCTGGAGGGCGCCGGGGGCCGCCCCGCGGCCGGGAGCCTGGAGCTGTACGCGGACCACGACATCGAGTTCCACCAGGCCGTCGTGGGCGCCGCGCACAACGCCGCGCTGAGCGCTCTGTACGAGTGGTTCAGCGGCTCGGTGCGCGAGGCGCTGGTCTCGGGGCTCGGGGACCGGGAGATGCCGCACCTCCTGCACGGCGACCACCACGCCGTCCTGGAGGCGATCGCCTCGGGCGACCCGGACGCCGCCGAGTCGGCCGCCCGCACGCTGCTGGACCGGCCGAAACGCGCGGTGGAGGCCCTGCTCGCCGAACGGTGAGCGGGCCCGTCGCGTCGGCCGTACGCGTACTGCCGCCTGCCGCGGGCCTGCCGTACGGCCGCCGCCCCCCGTCGTACGGCCGCGGGCAGCGCCGTACGACCGCCCCGCCCCGCCTGAACGGCCGGCCCGCTGTACGGGCCGTGTCCGCCCCCTTCGCCGTCCCTGCCGCACGCCGGACGTCACGTCGCGCGCCGCGTGCGGGAACCCCGTACCGACAGGAGAGTCACCGCACCATGTCCGGGACCGGACCCGATGCTCCGCCGACCGCCGGCGCGCCGCCGCGTGACGGCGTGCCCCTGATCGACGCCGAGGAGGACCTCACCCCGGCGCCCCAGCCGGCCGCGGCCCGCCGCCGGCTGCGCACGCACCCCGCGCTGCTGCTCCTCGGCATCGTCCTCGCGTCCCTGAACATGCGGGCCGCGCTCGCGGGCGTCTCGCCGCTGCTCGGCGAGATCGGCGACCACTTCGGGCTGAACGCCACCGCCAGCAGCCTGGTCACCGTCATTCCGCTGGTCTTCATGGGCCTCGGCTCGTACGTGGCGCCGAAGCTGGCCGGCCGCTGGGGCACCGAGACCGTGCTGTTCAGCGCGCTGGTGCTGCTCTGCGGCGGCATCGTCGTGCGGGTCGCGCCGCCGCTGGCCGCGCTGTTCCTGGGCTGTGCGCTGGTCGGCGGGTCCATAGCCCTGCTCAACGTCCTGATGCCCGGCCTGATCAAGCGGGACTTCCCCGACCGGGCCGCTCCCATGACCGCGTTGTACTCGACGGCGATGATCCTCGGCGCGACCGTCTCCGCCGCCACCTCCGTACCGCTGGAGAACGCCCTGGGCGGCTGGCGGGGCTCGCTGCTCTCGTGGGGGCTGCTCGCCGCGGTCGCCGCGCTGGTCTGGATCCCGCAGGTGGTCATCGCGCGGCGCGGCGCGCGCCACGGGCAGGCCGCCGCGGCGCCGAAGCACACCGCCGGGACCGGCCCGAAGCTCGGCCGCTCGCCGCTGGCCTGGCAGGTCACGCTCTTCATGGGCTCGCAGTCGCTCATCGCCTACGTGGCCATCGCCTGGCTGCCGACCGTCTTCACCGACCACGGGATGGACAAGGCGCAGGCGGGACTGGTCTTCGCGTTCAGCACGCTGCTGCAGATGGCCGGCTCGTTCGTGGTGCCGGTGCTGGCGGGCAGGATGCGGCGGCAGCGGCTGCTGGCCGCGTGCGTCGCGCTGCTGATGGCGCTCGCCTGCGCGGGCCTGCTGGTCGCCCCCGTCGCCGGGGCGTGGCTCTGGGCCGCGCTGCTCGGGGTCGGCCAGGGCGGTGCGCTGGGCCTGGCGCTGACCATGATGGTGCTGCGGGCCGGCGACCCGCACACCGCGGCGCGCCTCTCCGGCATGGCGCAGACCTGGGGCTATCTGCTGGCCGCCGTGGGCCCGTTGGCGCTGGGCGCGGTGCACCAGGTGACGGACGGCTGGACGCTGCCGATCGTGCTGCTGCTCGCCGTCTGCGGGGCGCTCGTCCTGCTGGGGCTGGGCGCGGGCCGGGACCGCCGGATCGGCGCCTGACCCTGCCACGGGAGCGCGGCGGCCTCCTTCCCGGAGCCGCCGCGCTCCTGTATCAGGGCGCGGAGCGTGGCTTCGTACACGGCGCGGGCCAGCCGCGCGCCCCAGAGGGAGCGCGGCCCGGCGAACTCCTCCACGGGCGCGCCCGGCCGCGGCACTCGTGCGGCGACGCACACCGCGTCCGTGGGGGTGCCCGAAGCGTCCAGGCCGTACTCGAGCAGTGCCTGCACCTTCGCCTCGGTCGCCGTCATCACGGAGTTGACCAGGGCGGCGTCGCTGAGGGGGACGGGCAGCGCGACGAGGATGTTGATCGTTCCTGGGCGGTACGGAGGCTCAGGGCAGTACGGCGCCCCGGGGCCGTCCGGTGCCGCGCCCTCGGGGCGCGCGTCCGACGCGTCATACGTGGCGGCCTCCGTCCCGTCCGTCGCCGCCCAGCCGTGCACGCCTGTTCCCGCCGTGACGAGCGCCTGTGCGCCCCCGTCGTGGGCCAACGCGCGGGTGGACAGGACGTCCGTCGCCGTCATCATGCCGACGCCGGGCCCGGACGCCCCGGCCGCCGCCGCGATCTCCGCGAGGTGCGCCTCCGGGTCGCGGCGCGTATAGCCGTGCGCCACCTGCGCGTTGAGCACCCAGGACCGCTCACCGATGCCGCCGCCGAGCACGGCGCTGGAGATCATCCGGTGGCCCGGTCCCGGCCGCCACAGGAGTGCGGGCAGGTCCCGGCCCTCGGTGGCGTCGCGGTGCCGGACGGTGCGCACCGGAAGCGGCGGGAGGAGGGTGGTCACCCACGCACCCTACGGTCTGGCCTACCTTGCCCTCATGAGCGATGTGCACGATACGCAGCACTCCGGTGACCGGCGCCGCGCACGCATCACCCGGCGGGGCCGGCTGTTCCTGACCGGCGGTGCCGTCCTCGTCGTCGGCATCGTCCTGCTGCTGGTCCTCCTGCCGGGGGACGAGCGGACGGGGCGGGCCGAGAAGCTGACCCTCCCGGAGGGCCGGCGCGCCTCCCAGGCGTACACCGCCATCGACAAGGCGCTCCAGGTCGCCCCGGGGACCACCGAGAAGGCCGCCAAGAGGGCCGCCACGGCCCGGAACCCGGCGAAGCGGCTCCGGCTGCCCGCCGAGGCGAAGGGCAACCCGGAGGGGTACCTCTATCCGGCCACGTATCCCGTCGAGGACGACACCACCCCGAAGAGCCTGCTGTCCTTCATGGTGAACACCGCGCGCCAGAAGTACGCGGCGGACGGGCTGCCCCCAACGGCCCGGCCCGGCGGCCTCAGCGCGTACGAGACGGTCGTGGTGGCCTCCGTCGTCCAGGCCGAGGCGGACACCCCGCGGGACATGGGCAAGGTCGCCCGCGTCGTCCGCAACCGGCTCGCCAAGGGGATGCCGCTGCAGATGGACTCCACCCTGAACTACGCGCTGGGCCGCTCCAGCCTCCACACCAGCCACGCGGACACCCGTACGGACAGCCCGTACAACACCTACCGGCACAAGGGGCTGCCGCCGACGCCGATCGGCAACCCGGGCCAGGACGCGACCCGGGCCGCGATCTCGCCCCCGAAGGGGGACTGGCTGTACTTCGTGACCGTCCGGCCCGGCGACACCCGCTTCACCGCCGACTACGAAGAACACCGCAGGAATGTGCAGGAGTTCAACGAGGCGCAGAAGAAGGGCAGCGGCTAGCCGACGGCCGTCTCCCGGTGCTGCGCGGGCTGCCCTTCGGGGGCCGTGGTGCCTACTCCTCCCCCGCCAGCGTCAGCGACTTGAGGCGGCGGGCCGCGTACCAGGTCGCCGCGCCGGTGACCACGACGAGCAGCACCACGGCGGGCGTCAGGCCCACGTCCGAGGTGATCGCGCCCTCGGCGCCCGCCTTCTGGGCCAGCGCGAGCGCCCACTGCTGGACACTGAGGGTGCGAGCGCCGGGGACGAGGCTGCCGAACACCGCCTCCCAGACGAGCGCGTAGACCAGGCCGATGACGACGGCGTGCCGGGTGACCGTGCCGAGCAGCAGGAAGAGGGCGCTGTACGCGACGGAGGCCACGGCGGCGGCGAGCGCGTAGGCGACCGCGATTCCCTGGCTGTTGCCGTTCAGCACGAAGCCGGCGATCAGTACGGGCACGGCGGAGAAGACGACGGTCACGCCGGTGGCGACGAGCAGCTTGGTGACGATGATCGTGGACCGCCGTACCGGCTTGGCCAGCAGGTACATCACCGAGCCGTCGTCGATCTCCGGGCCGATCGCGCCGGTGCCGGCGATCACGCCGATCAGCGGCACCATCGTGGCCAGTGCGAAGCCGCTCAGCACGGTGTTGGCGGTGGCGTCGTCGGCGCCGGTCAGCGCCCGTACGGCGACGGCGATGACGAGCAGCAGGACGGGCAGCGCGAAGAGGATCGCGGCGCGGCGCCGGCCGAGCAGCGCCCGGTAGGTCAGCCGGGCGACGGTGGGATGGACGAGCGATGACATCGCGTCAGGGCCCCTTTCAGGTCGTATGCGACCGCTTCGGTACGGCGTCAGGCCGCTACGAGATAGGAGAAGACCGATTCCAGCGACTCGTCCGAGGGCGAGACGGTGTGGAGCCGGATGCCGTGGTCGCGGGCGACGCGCGGCAGCAGCGTCGTGAAGCGGGCGAAGTCGACGGCCTGGATGCGCAGTGCGCCCTCTTCGAGGTCGACCTCGATGCCGGACGTCGAGGGGTCGGCGATCAGCGCGGCGGCCAGCGCCCGGTCGTCGTCGGACCGCACCAGATAGCGGTGCGGCCGGTCCGTCATCAGGCGCCGGATGCGCCGGAAGTCGCCGGAGGCCGCGTGCCGTCCGGCCACGATGACCTCGATGTGGGACGCCAGCTGCTCGACCTCTTCGAGAATGTGCGAGGAGAACAGCACGGTGCGGCCCTCGTCGCCCATCTTGCGCAGCAGTTCCATGAGCTGCATCCGCTGGCGCGGGTCCATGCCGTTGAACGGCTCGTCGAGGAGCAGCACGGACGGGTCGTGCACCAGCGCGGACGCCATCTTCACGCGCTGCCGCATGCCCTTGCTGTACGTGGCGACGCGGCGGTCCTGCGCGTGCTCCATGTCGACGGTGGCCAGCGCGCGGGCGGCCTCCTTGCGGCCGAGGCCGTGCAGTTCGGCGTTGGCGAGCACGAACTCGCGGCCGGTGAGGAAGTCGTACATCGCCTCCCGCTCCGGCACGACGCCGATCTCGCGGTAGATGGCCTCGTTCCGCCAGACGGTGCGCCCGTCGAGGGTGACGGTGCCGCTGGAGGGCGCCAGGAAGCCGCCCATCATGTTGAGCAGGGTGGACTTGCCGGCGCCGTTCGGGCCGAGCAGTCCGGTCACGCCGGGCCCGATGGTCATCGTGATGTCGTTCACGGCCACGACGTTCCCGAACCAGCGGGAGACGTGCTGCAGGTCGATGGTGGTCACAGTCCGGCCTTCCGGTAGCGGCGCATCAGGAGGGCGAGCGAGCCGGCGATGAGGCCGAGCACGACGAGGAGGTGGACGGAGCCGGCGGCGGTGGACAGGCCGATGCCTTCGGGCGCCGCGCTGGCCGCGCCGAGGAAGGTGCTCTGCACGCCGTCGATCAGCGTGATCGGGGAGAAGAGCCCCAGCCAGCCGACGAGGTCGGTGTTGCCCTGGACGATGGCGACACCTCGGAGGGCGGTGACGGCGGCGTACGGGATGGTCAGTACGGCGATGACGGCGGCGACGCCGAAGCCGCGGCGGGGCGTGAGCGCGGCGATGACCAGGCCGATCGCGGCGAACAGCAGCGAGAGCAGGGCCACCGAGACCAGGCCCTGCGCGAATCCCTTGGTCTGGTCGGCGAAGTCGAGCTCGGCCAGCAGTGCGCCCACGTACATGATCAGCAACGGCAGCGCGGTGAGGAGGAACAGCGCGCTGCTCAGGGCCGCGTACTTGGCCGCCACGTAGTCGGCGCGTTCGATCGGCCTGGAGAAGTAGAGCGGCACGGTCTTGAAGCGCAGGTCGCGGGAGACGGACTGGGGCGCCTGCGCGGCCAGGAAGAGGCCGATGACCGCCTGCAGGTAGATCGCGTAGCGGGTGTAGTCCAGCGGGAGGTCGCGCGCCTTCGTGAAGACGGTGACCGCCACGACGATCGCGGCCGGTGCGCACATGACCGCCAGCAGCAGCATCGGCAGCACCTTCGTGCGCGCCGCGCGGCCCAGCCCGTAGGCGCCGCGCAGGCTCTGCACGAAGAGCGAGCGGCGGGCGTACGCGCGGCCCAGGCGCGGCCCTTCGTAGTGGCGGTAGCCGATGTCGTGGATCGAGGCGGCGGGGCCCGGGCCGCCCGTGGGGGCTGTGGTGGACTCAGGCATCGGGGGCTCCTGCGGAGGCTGCTTCGGGGGCTGCGGGGCGCGCGTCCTTACGGGCCGGGGCCGCGTCCGTGCGCGCGGGGGCGGTGCCGTGGCCGTCCGTGTGACCGTCGTCCGCGCGGTCGCGGAAGACCTCGGCGATGCGGTGCCGGCGCTGTTCCATGCGGACCAGGCCGAGGCCCAGGTCGGCGACGGTGTCGCGGACGAGGTCGTACGTCTCCTCGCCGGTGGCCTCGACGTACAGCAGGCGGCCGGTGGCGGCCGGGTTGCCCTCGCCGGGGCCGGCGGACCCGGTCACCGCGCCGGCCGCGGTCAGCGCTTCCCGGAGCGCGCGCAGCCCGTCCGGATGCGCGTCGGAGTCGGTGACCTCGACGGCCAGCGAGGTCGTGGCCTGGGTGAACTCGTCCGTTGCCGAGGAGCGCAGCAGCTTGCCGCCGTCGATGACGACGACGTGGTCGCAGGTGCGCTCCAACTCGCCGAGGAGGTGGGAGGTGACCAGCACGGAGATGCCGAAGTCGCGGTGGACGCGGCGGATCAGGCCGAGCATCTCGTCGCGGCCCGCCGGGTCCAGGCCGTTCGTGGGCTCGTCGAGGAAGACCAGCTGGGGGTCGTGGACGAGTGCCTGGGCGAGCTTCACCCGCTGCTTCATGCCGGTGGAGTAGCCGCCGATGGGCCGGTAGCGCTCCTCGTAGAGGCCGACGTGGCGCAGCGTGTCGGCGGTGCGTTCGCGCGCCGCGGTCGGCGGCAGCCCGGACATCCGCGCCATGTGGACGACGAACTCGGTCGCCGAGACGTCGGGCGGCAGGCAGTCGTGCTCGGGCATGTAGCCGACGCGCTCGCGGATGGCGGCGCCTTCGGTGGCCACGTCCAGGCCGAGGACCGCGGCGGTGCCTTCGCTGGCGGGCGACAGGCCCAGCAGGATCTTGATCAGGGTGGACTTTCCGGCGCCGTTGGCACCCACCAGGCCGGTCACGCCGGGGGCGATGTCAACGGAGAGCCGGTCCAGGGCGGTCACCCGCGGGAACCGCTTGCTGAGGCTTTCGGTCGCGATCACAGTCACGCGTTCGACGGTAGTGTCGCGCGCCACACCGGACGTCACCCCAGACGGCTGGATGTCCGTCCGACTCCAGGCGTACCTCCCCGTAGGGGGTCGTGCGGGAAGCCGAGTCACGCGGCCGTCGGCGTGCGCCGTGCCGGGCCGTCCGCGGCCGCGGGAAGTTTTCCACAGGCCGCTGCCGGACCCTTGACGCAGCCGCTGACCATTGTCACATTCATCAGTGTCAAGTTACGCGCACGTACCGCGACGGAACGGTTGGCGATGACCACAGCAGCGACCGCGAGCACAGCGGCGACCAGCAGCAGAGGAGCGGCCCCGGCCTCGGGGGCGAGCGCCGAGCTCCAGGGGTTCAGGGAGGTCCAGCGGCTGGCGTACGCCTGCGCCGAGGCGGTGGCCGCCCAGCTGAAGCCCGGGGTGACCGAGCGGGAGGCCGCCCGCATGCAGCGGCGCTGGCTGCGCGAGCGGGGCGTCACGGACTGGTTCCACCTGCCCTTCGCGTGGTTCGGCGACCGCACGGCCTTCGCGAACTTCCGCATTCCGCTGCAGTTCTTCCCCACCGACCGGGCGCTGGAGCCGGGGATGCCCTTCATCCTCGACATGGCCCCGGTGTACAACGGCTTCACCGCCGACATCGGCTACTCCGGCTGCCTCGGCCTCAGCCCGCTGCACGACCGGCTGCTGGCCGACCTGGAGGCGCACCGCGAGCTGATCCTGCGCGAGGTCCGCGAGCGCCGGCCGCTCCGGGAGATCTACGAGGACGTCGAGCGGCTCATGGTCCGCCAGGGGTATGCCAACCGGCACCGCGCCTACCCCTTCGGCGTGATCGCCCACAAGGTCGACCGGGTGCGTCAGCGCCGCTGGTCGCCCACGCTGTTCGGCTTCGGCACGCAGTCGCTCAAGGGCCTGGCGTCCGACGCGCTGCACGGCCACCGCGAGGGCTGGTCACCGCTGTGGAGCCCGTACCGCTTCTCCGACCACCCCCCGCGGCCCGGCCTGTGGGCGGTCGAGCCCCACCTCGGATTCCGGGGCACCGGCGCGAAGTTCGAGGAGATCCTGGTCGTCACCGACTCCCGGGACCCCGAGGAGAGCGCCTTCTGGCTGGACGACGATCTGCCGCACGTGCGGCGCTGGCAGGAGGAGAAGGCGGCGTGAGCAGGGCACAGGGCGAGAGCGGGGAGACGCGCATGAGCACGGCACTGGAGGGCGCGCGGGAGCGCTTCGTCGCGACGGGCGGCGTGGAGCTGTGCGTCGCTGAGCTGGGGGACGAGGCCCGGCCCACGGTGGTGCTGGTGCACGGCTATCCGGACAGCAAGGAGGTCTGGTCGCGGGTCGCGCCGCTCCTCGCGGAGCGCTTCCACGTCGTGCTGTACGACGTCCGGGGCTGCGGGCGGTCCACGGCACCGAAGCCGCTGCGCGGCGGGTACACCCTGGAGAAGCTGACCGACGACTTCCTGGCGGTGGCCGACGCGGTCAGCCCGGACCGGCCCGTGCATCTGGTGGGGCACGACTGGGGTTCGGTGCAGTCCTGGGAGTTCGTGACCGTCGCGCGCACCCAGGGCCGGATCGCCTCCTTCACCTCGATGTCCGGTCCGTCCCTCGACCACTTCGGGCACTGGATCAAGAAGCGCATGGCCCGGCCCACCCCGCGCCGCGCGGCCCAGCTGCTGAACCAGGGCGCCAAGTCCTGGTACGTCTACATGCTGCACACCCCCGCACTGCCCGAGCTGGCCTGGAAGGGCCCGCTGGGGAAGCGCTGGCCGAAGATCCTGGAGCGCGTCGAGAAGGTCCCGGCCGGGGACTACCCCACCGCTTCGCTGCCCACCGACGCCGCGCACGGCGCCTGGCTGTACCGGGACAACGTCCGGGCCCGGCTGCGCCGCCCGCGCACCGACGCGTACGCGCACTGCCCGGTCCAGCTCATCACCCCGACCGGTGACGCCTTCCTCTCGGAGCGGCTGTACGACGGGCTGGAGGAGTGGGTGCCGCAGCTCACCCGCCGCACGCTGCCCGCCAAGCACTGGGTTCCGCGCACCCGCCCTGACCAGCTGGCCGCCTGGATCGAGGAGTTCATCACGGCCAGGGAGGAGGGCGACCCGGCCAAGGAGACCGCCGCGAAGGGGCGGTACGCGGACCGGTTCGGCGGCCGGCTGGTGCTGGTGACCGGCGCGGCGAGCGGCATCGGGCGGGCCACGGCGTTCGCGTTCGCGGAGGCCGGCGCGCGGGTGGTCGTGGTCGACCGGGACGCCGAGGGCGCGGCCCGTACGGCCGAGATGGCCCGGCTGATCGGGGCCGGTGCCGCCTGGGCGGAAGTGGTGGACGTCAGCGACGAGGCGGCGATGGAGAAGCTCGCCGAGAAGGTCGCCGCCGAGTACGGCATCGTCGACGTCCTGGTGAACAACGCCGGCATCGGCCTGTCCGGCTCCTTCCTGGACACCACCTCCGAGGACTGGAAGAAGGTCCTGGACGTCAACCTCTGGGGCGTCATCCACGGCTGCCGGATATTCGGGAAGCAGATGGCCGAGCGCGGCCAGGGCGGGCACATCGTCAACACCGCCTCGGCGGCGGCGTACCAGCCGTCCAGGGCGCTGCCGGCCTACAGCACCTCCAAGGCGGCGGTGCTGATGCTCAGCGAGTGCCTGCGCGCCGAGCTGGCGGGCCGGGGCATCGGCGTCAGCGCGATCTGCCCGGGCCTGGTCAACACCAGCATCACCTCGACCTCGCACGTGGCCGGGGTGTCGGCGGAGGAGGAGCAGCGCCGGCAGTCCAAGGCGGCCCGGCTGTACGGCCTGCGCAACTACCCGCCGGAGAAGGTCGCGGAGGCCATCCTGCGCGCGGTGGTGCGCAATCAGGCGGTCGTGCCGGTGACCGCGGAGGCCCGCGGCTCCCGCGCCCTCTCCCGTTTCGCGCCACGCGCCCTGCGTGCGCTGGCCCGGGTCGAGCCGCCGCTGTAGGGGCGGCGAACCGGGGCTGCGGGGCCGTGCGCTCCGGCCCGGCGCCGGGGGCGCGAGCCGCCGTACCGGGCCGGAGCCGGCGTGGCGCGAGTCGGCCGGGGCGTTACCGCGTCCCGGTACGCGGTCGTACCATCCCTCGCAGGAAGGGGCACCGCGCAGGACCGCCCTGTACCTCGCGTACTCCCCCGGCCGCCCGGGCCGCCGCGGGCACGGCGGGGCAGGCGCGGGCCATCTCGTGAGGAGCACCGCATTGACCGAGCAGCACCGCCCCGCGGCCGAGTACCGCATCGAGGAACTGGCGCACCGGAGCGGCACCACGGTCCGTACGATCCGCGCGTACCAGGACCGCGGGCTGCTGCCCAAGCCGGAGCGCCGGGGCCGGGCGAACGTCTACGGCGACGCGCACCTCGCGCGGCTCCGGCAGATCTCGGACCTGCTGGACCGCGGGTACACCCTGGCCAGCATCAAGGACCTGCTGGAGGCGTGGGACGCGGGGCGGGGGCTGAGCGGGGTGCTGGGGCTGGTCGCCGAGATCGACGGGCCCTGGACGGACGAGGAGACCGGGCGGATCACCCGCCAGGAGCTGGCGGCGACGTTCGGCGGCAGCCCCGACGAGGCGGCGGTGGCCGACGCGGTGGAGCTGGGGGTGCTGGAGCCGGTGCCGGGCAGCCCGGAGGAGTTCCTGGTACCGAGCCCGCAGGAGCTGGCGGTCGCCGCCGAACTGCACTCAGCGGGCGTGCCGTTGCCCGCGATCTCCGGCCATCTGCGCGAGCTGCGGGTGCAGGTGGAGCACATAGCCTCGCGCTTCCTGGACTTCACCACCGAGCATGTCTTCCAGCAGTACTTCGACCATCCGCCGAGCGACGCCGAGGCGGAGGAGGCGGCGGACCTCGTCCGCCGGTTGCGGCCGCTGGCCCAGCAGACGGTGGATGCCGAACTGGCGCGTGCCATGCGGACGTTGGCGAGCCGGTACCTCCGGCACCACCTGCACAGTGAGGGCCCCGGGCCGGGGACGGCGGTCGAGCACGTACCGCTGCCGGCCGCCACCGTGCAGTCCGTCCGCGAACTGGTCGGCCCGGCGGGCGTCGCGGCCTTCGTCGCCGCGGCCGCCGACCACGAGGTGAGTGCACGCCGGATGGACTCGCTGGTGGCGCACGCCGTGACCCCGGCTCCGGCTCCGGCTCCGGGCCCGAACGACGACGGGGGCACGGCAGCCGGCCGGTGACATCATCACCTCATGGACCGCCCGCACCTGCCCAGTACCGAAGCCGTCGTCGAAGCCGTGCGCGAGGCCGCCCGGTCGTACGGACGGGACATCGAGGTGACCCACGACATCGGCGCGGACCGCTCCGGGCGGCGCCTGTCGGCGGGTGCCTTCGCGGTGACCGACCCGGACGGTTCCCTGCCGCACGAGGCGTACGTCGAGCTGTCGGGCGGGGCGCCGCGCATAGCGGTCGAGGTGTTCTCGGAGGACGACGCCACCGTCACCGTCGAGGGCATTCCGTTCCAGGACCTCCCGCGGGACGTCGTACCGGCCTTTCTGCGCTCCGTGCTGGGCGACCTCGCGTACGTGAAGGGCCGCTTCTTCCCGGCCGGCTGGTGGCTCGTGGTGCCGCTGCCGGGCGACCGGACCTACAAGGAATTGATCACCGGCATCTCGCTGACGCCGTGGCTCAGCTCCCGCGTGCGGTGACGGCGACGGCCTCCCCCACGACGCGGCGTCGGATGTTTCACGTGAAACAGGACATTGGTTTCACGTGAAACCACGCCCCGCGGCTCCTCCTCACAGTCCCGGCACGCCCCACACGGGGAACCAGCGACTCAGATCCTTCTCCACGGTCAGGTCGTCGGTGAGCAGTGACCGCACCTGGAGTTCGAGCGGGTTGTCGCGCTTCTCGGCGTCCCCGGGTAGCGGCGCGAAGGGATAGAAAGTGCCGCGCTTGTAGAGGTAGACCAGGGCGAGCGAGCGGTCGCGCTCGTCACGGAAGCCGATCAGCGAGCACAGCAGTTGCGGGCCGAAGCCGCCGTCCTGGAGCGAGGTATTGACCGCGTGCAGGTCGTTGACCAGGCCCGCGGTGTCCTCGGGGTCGTGCTGGGCGAGCAGCCACGTATAGCCGTACTGGTCCTGGGTGAACTCCACCGGCGGGCCGAGCAGTGCCCGTACATCGGCCTGGATACGGGCGAACGCCCCGCCCTCGACGCTCGCGAAGCAGACCGAGCCCCGGCCGGTCGGCGTGAAGCCGGTCGCCGCCTGCAGGGTGATCGCGGCGGACGGCAGCGCGAAGAGCTGGTCGAGATCGGGGCGCACCGGCTTGCTGCGGCCGAGGATCACGTCCAGAAAACCCATGGGGCGACTCCCAGGAGACGAGGGTGCGGGGCGGTTCCGTACGGGAGCGGGACGACGCCGGTGCCGCCCCGGTCCGGTTCACGGGCGGCCCAGCTGGGCGGAGAGGCGGCCGAGCTGGTCGAGGCGCTGCTCCAGCGTCGGGTGCGAGGAGAGCAGCTGGACGGCGTTCTCCTTGGAGAAGGCCGGCGCGAAATAGAAGGCGTTGAACGGCTCCGCCCGGCGCAGGTCCCGGGTGGGAATCCGGGCCATCTGCCCGGTGACCTTGGTGAGCGCCGAGGCCAGCGCGGACGGCCGCCCGGTGAGGAGCGCTCCGGCCCGGTCGGCGGACAGCTCGCGGTACCGGGACAGCAGCCGGGTCAGCAGGAAGCTGATCACGTAGACCACGGCGCTGACGGCCGTGACGACGAGGACGGCGATGGCGGCGTTGCTGTCCCGGTTGCTGCGGCCCACACCGCTCCAGAGCGCCGCGCGGGTGATGATCCCGGCGAGCACGCCCAGGAACGAGGCCACGGTCATCACGGCCACGTCCCGGTGCGCGACGTGCGACAGCTCGTGCGCGAGCACCCCTTCCAGCTCCTCGGGCTCCAGCCGGCGCAGCAGTCCGGTGGTGGCGCAGACCAGCGAGTTCTTCTGGTTGCGCCCGGTGGCGAAGGCGTTCGGGATGTCGCTGTCGGCGATGCAGACCTTGGGCTTGGGCATATCGGCGAGCGCGCACAGCCGGTCGACCGCACCGTGCAGCTCGGGCGCCTGCTCGGGGGTGACCTCGCGCGCGCCCATGCCGAACGCCGCGATCCGGTCGCTGAACCAGAACTGCGCGATGAACAGGGCTCCGGAGATGACCAGCACGATCAGCCACGCGCCCTTGAGCAGCACCACGAGCGCGCCGACGACCACGACGTACAGCAGGCCGATGAAGAACATCGTCACGACCATCCGCGAGGTCAGCCCGCGGTCCGGGGCGAATCGGGTCTGTGCCATGGAGCCCTCCAGCCGGACGGTGCCACCGACCGCCCGTACGACGACGCCTCTGCCCCGATTCTCCCTCTTGATTCCCCTTTGGTTCCTCTTGGCGAGGCAAAGGGACCGTGATCCTTCCGCCTCATCGGGCCCGCCTCCTGCCGCCGCCGGCGCGGCCCGCGGCGCGTCCTAGGCCGTCAGCTGCGCCGGCGCCTCGGCGGCGATCCGCTCGAACACCGACAGGTCGGCCTCGAAGATCGTGCCGTCGATCGGCCAGTGCAGGACGAGCTCGTCGATGCCCAGCTCTGCGTGGCGGCCGGCGAAGTCCACGAAGGCGTCGACGGAGTCCAGCGGGCGGTCCGGAGTGAAGCCGGTCAGCAGGATCTTCGGCAGCTTCCCGGCGTCCCGGCCCGCCGCCTCGCAGGCCGCGCCCAGCCGCTCGATCTGCCCGGCGATCGCCGCGCGGGACTGCTCGGGCGTGCCGTCGGCCGACACCTTGGGGTCGCCGGTGGTGACCCACGCCTGGCCGTACCGCGCCGCCAGCCGCAGGCCGCGCGGCCCGGTGGCGGCCACGGCGAACGGCAGCCGCGGCCGCTGCACGCACCCGGGGACGTTGCGCACCTCGTGGGCGTTGTAGTGCTCGCCCTCGTACGTGACGGCGTCCTCGGTGAGCAGCCGGTCCAGCAGCGCGACGAACTCGGCGAAGTGGTTCGCGCGGACGCGCGGCGTCCACGGCTCCTCGCCGCCGCCGAGCAGCGCGTGCGCGTCGAAGCCGTTGCCGCCCGCGCCGATGCCGAGCGTGATCCGCCCGTCGCTGATGTCGTCCAGCGAGATCAGTTCCTTGGCGAGGGTGACCGGGTGCCGGAAGTTGGGCGAGGTGACGAGGGTGCCCAGCCGGATGCGGGAGGTCGCGGCGGCGGCCGCGGTCAGGGTGGGCACGGCACCGAACCACGGGCCGTCCCGGAAGGGCACCCGCCAGGAGAGGTGGTCGTAGGTGTACGCGGCGTGGAAGCCCAGCTCCTCGGCGCGCTGCCACACCTCCCGCCCGCCTCGGGACCAGCGGCGTACGGGCAGAATCACGGTGCTCAGTCGCATGGTCATGAGCCTACGGCGGACTCGTTGCGGGAGCGTGTAAAGCTCATGCGCGCGACCCAGCGCACGCCTGTGCGCGCATATGCGGGAAGATGGCCTCGTGACTGATGGCCCTGTGACAGACGATCCCGCCGCCGAGCCGCCGCTGTCGTCCACGCGGACCCCGGCCTCCGAGGCGCCGACGCCATCCGCTCCACCCCGCCCGCCCGAGGCGCCGGCCGCCGCGCTGCCGCCGCTGCCCGGCCGCCGTACGCGCCTGATCGCCACCGACCTCGACGGCACGCTCCTGCGCGACGACAAGACCGTCTCGGAGCGGACGATCGCCGCGCTCGCCGCCGCCGAGGAGGCCGGCATCGAGGTCTTCTTCGTGACCGGCCGGCCGGCCCGCTGGATGGACGTGGTCAGCGACCATGTGCACGGACACGGCCTGGCCATCTGCGCCAACGGCGCCGCCGTCGTCGACCTGCACCGCAGCGGCCGGATCGTCGAGGTGCGGGCGCTGGAGCGGACCGCGGCGCTCGCCGTCGTGGAGGCACTGCGCGCCGCCGCTCCGGGCACGTCGTTCGCCGTCGAGCGCACCGGCGGCATCCACTACGAGCCGCAGTACCCGCCGTTCCACCTCGATCCGGGCGCGCTGATCGCGCCGGTCGAGAAGCTGCTCGGCGAGGAGGCCGAGAAGGCGGGCGAGCCCGTGCTGAAGGTGCTCGCGCACCATGCGGACCTGGACCCGGACGCGTTCCTCGCGCTGGCCCGCGAGGCCGCCGGGCACCTCGCGTCCTTCACCCGCTCCAGCCCCACCGCGCTGCTGGAGATCAGCGGCGCGGGCGTCAGCAAGGCCGGGACGCTCGCCCGCTGCTGCGCCGAACGCGGTATCGCGCCGGACGAGGTGGTGGCCTTCGGCGACATGCCGAACGACATCGAGATGCTGGCCTGGGCGGGCACGTCGTACGCCATGGCCAACGCGCATCCGGACGTGCTGGCCGCGACCGATCACCGGACGGCGGGCAACAACGAGGACGGCGTCGCCCTCGTTATCGAACGCATGATCGAGCAGCTGCTGCAGGACCGGACCCACGACTGACGCCCGGCACGTAGGCGCGGGGCGCACCGCGTCCGTAGGCGCGGCGCGCGCAGCGTCCGTGGGTGCCGGGCGCACAGCGTCCCCAGATGCGGGGCGCGCCGCGTCCGTAGGTGCTCCTCCGCACCTCACACTCGTACGCCGTGCTTCCGCAGCCAGTGGAGGGGCTCCACGGCCGCGCCCACACCGGGGCCGTACCGCACCTCGAAGTGCAGGTGCGGACCCGTGGAGTTGCCGGTGTTCCCGGACAGCGCGATGGGCTGCCCGGGGCGCACCCGCTGCCCCGGCCGCACCAGCACCTTCGAGAGGTGCGCGTACTGCGTGTACGTGTGCGCCCCGTGGCGGACCAGCACGCTGATCCCGAAGGGCCCGCCGCATTCCACGGCCGCCACGCTCCCGCGCCCGGCGGACCGTACGGGCGTGCCGACCGGCACCGCGAAGTCCTGTCCCGTGTGCCGGTGCGCCCAGTGCGTGCCCGCGCCGCCGAACGACGCCGACAGCGCGTACTCCGTCACCGGCCGGGTCCAGCCCCGCGCGGACGGCGCGTCGGGCGCCAGGAGCCCGGCGGCAGCGGACACCGCGTCCGGCGGACCGCCGCAGCTGCCGCCGCCCGCGGCGCCGGTCACCAGGTGCCACAGCCGGCCGCGCGCCCGGTCCAGGCTGCGCCCGATCCGCTCCCGCTCCCCGGCCAGCCGCTGCTGCCGGGCATCGAGGGCCTGCGTACGGCCGGCCGCCGCCGCGCTGCCCGCCGCCAGCTCCCGGCTCGCGCGCAGCGCCGCGCGCGCCCGCGCCGCCAGGGTGCGCTGCCGGTACTGGGCCAGCCGGTGGGCGCGCAGCACGTCCTCGGGGGCCGCCGAGGTCAGCGTGCGCACGGCGAAGGTCAGCCCGCTGCCCGTGCGGTACTGCTGCGCCGCGATCAGCCCGGCGGTACGGCGCAGCTCCGCCGCGGTACGGCGCTCCTGACGCAGCCGGCCGGCCAGCCACCTGGCGCGCGCCCGCTCGGCCCGGGCGGCCCGCAGGCCGGCCTGGTACGACCGCCCGGCCCGGCCCGCCGCCACACCGAGCCGCAGCACCTCCAGGCGCGCCCTGGCCAGCCGGCCGGCCCGTCCGCGCGCCGCGGCGTGACCGGGCCCGCCGCTCTCGTACCGCGCCGCGCTGTCCTGTGGTGGTGCGCTCTGCGGACGCACCGCGCCTTCGTGCACGGTGGCAGCGGCGGCCGTGCCGAACGGCGGGCCGCCCGTGGGCAGCCCGCCGGGCAGCAGCCCGCCCAGGAGGATCGTGAAGACGCACACGACAGCGCCGCGCCGACGGGCCCGCGGCCGGGCGGCCGGAGCCGGTTGCGGCGCGCGGGCCCCCGGACCGCACGACAGACCTGGATGCATGCGCAGATCGTGGCGCGACCAGGACGCGGGGTGCGGGACCGCGGTTCCCGCTCGGGCCCGTAAGCCACCGAACGGAGCACAGCCATGGGCCACACGAGGGAGCGGCGAGGGCGCGGCCCGGCCCCCTGCAGGAGACGGCTCCCCCAGCTACAGGGACAGCGATCCCACCGCCTACAGGGGCAGCGAATCCACCACCCACAGGGACAGCGAGTCCACCGCCCACACGGGCGGCTGACGGCATCGCCCTACAGGGGCGCCTCCCACGTCACCATCGTGCCCGTCCCTTCCTCGCCCAGCCCCGGCCCGTACGTGCTGGAGCCGCCCAGCGCCTCGGCCCGCCGGGCGAGGTTCTTCAGTCCGCTGCGCCGGCCGCCCTCCGGGATGCCCACCCCGTCGTCCGCGACCGTCAGCCGCACCGCGTCCCGCCCGTCCGGCAGCGTGGCCGTGGCGTCCACGACGACCTCGATCCGGGAGGCGTGGGCGTGCCGGAAGGCGTTGGACAGCGCCTCCCGTAGCGCGGCGACCAGGTTCTTGCCGGTCGACTCGCCGACCCTGGCGTCCACCGGGCCGACGAAGCTGACCGCCGGCTGGAAGCCCAGCGGCACCGCCGCCGTACCGATCTCGCGCAGCACCCGAGTACGCAGCCCCGAGGGCGCCTCGGCGGGCCCCTGCTGCAACGCGAAGATGGCGGTACGGATCTCCTGGATCGTCACGTCCAGCTCGTCGACCGCCTTGCCGACGCCCCGCCGCACCTCGGGCACCACGGCCTTGCGCGCCGCACCCTCCAGCATCATCCCGGTGGCGAACAGCCGCTGGATGACCAGGTCGTGCAGGTCGCGCGCGATCCGGTCGCGGTCCTGGTAGACGGCCAGCCGCTCGCGGTCGCGCCGCGCGTCCGCGAGGACCAGCGCCAGCGCGGCCTGCGCGGCGAACTGCGTGGCCAGCGTGCGCTCCGCCGGGGTGAACTGCCGCGCGCCGCGCGCCCTCGGGGTGGCGAGGGTGCCCAGGACGCGGCCGCCGCTCTTCAGGGGCAGCATCATGCTGGGCCCGAAGTACGGCGCCACCTCGGTGACCATGCGCGGATCGGTCGCCGAGTCCTCGACGAAGACCGGCTCACCGGCGAGCAGGGTGGCGGTCACCGGACTGTCGGGCGGGATGTGCGTCCCCATGATGCGCGACGGGTCGTCCGTCGCCGCGGCCACGATCTCCAGCCCGCCGTCCTCCACGGGCAGCAGCACGATCCCGGCGGCGGAGTCCGCCAGCCGACGGGCCTGTTCGGCGACGACGGCCAGCGATTCGTCCACGTCGCTGCCCGCGAGCAGCGCGGTGGTGACGGCCGCCGCCCCGTCGATCCAGCGCTCGCGCTGCCGGGCCGCCGCGTGCATACGGGCGTTGCCGATCGCCAGGCCCGCCTCCGTCGCGAGGACCCGCACCATGTGCAGATCGCCCTCGCTGAACTCGCCGCCGCCGTTCTTCTCGGTCAGGTAGAGGTTGCCGAAGATCTCGCCCTGAACGCGGATCGGCACCCCCAGGAACGTGCGCATCGGCGGGTGCCCCGGCGGGAAGCCGGCCGCGCGCGGGTCCTGCGTGAGGTCGGCCAGGCGCAGCGGCCGCGGGTCGTGGATGAGCGCGCCGAGCAGGCCCTTGTGGCCGTCGGGGAGCGCGCCGATGCGCCGGTGGTCCTCCGCGGTCACGCCGTACGTCACGAAGTCCGACAGGCCGTCGCGGGCCTGGTCGACGATGCCGATGGCCGCGTACCGGGCGTCGGCCAGCTCGGCCGCCGTCTGCACGATGCGGTCCAGCGTGACGTGCAGGTCCAGCCCGGCGCCGACGGTCCGCATGGCCTCCAGCAGGCGCGGCAGCCGGGCGGTGATCTGGGGCGCGACGCCCTGGAGGCTGCGGGTGGCCTCCGTCGCGGCGTCCATGGTGTCGGCGTCCGGCCCCTGCGCGGGTCCCTCCGCCGGCTCGCCCGGCCCGTACGCCGTTCCTGCCGTGTCTGACATGCCCCGAGCCTAATAAGCGAGGTTTGCCAGGGAAAGTCGCATTCGACCGGGTGCGCTGCGCGGACGTACGGCGCCGCGGGCGCGGCGGCCGGCGCACTCGTCAGCGCGCGGCGCCCGCCGCCTCGTACCGCGCATCCGCCGCGCGTTCCCGGCCCCGCATCCGGCGGAACGGGCCGTCGGCCGCGGCCAGTTCCTCGTACGGCCCGCGCTGCACCACGCGTCCCTCGTCCAGGACGAGGATCTCGTCGACCGCCTCCAGGCCCGCGAGCCGGTGCGTGATCAGCACGGTCGTCCGGCCGCTGGTCGCCGTGAGCAGGTCGGCGGTCAGCGCGTCGGCGGTGGCCAGGTCCAGATGCTCGGCGGGCTCGTCGAGCACCAGCACGGGGAAGTCGGCCAGCAGCGCACGGGCCAGCGCCAGCCGCTGCCGCTGCCCGCCGGACAGCCGCGCGCCGTGCTCGCCGACCAGCGTGTCCAGCCCGTCCGGCAGTCCGCGCACCCAGTCCGCGAGCCGGGCCCGCTCCAGCGCGTCCCACAGGTCGGCCTCGGCCGCGTCCGTACGGGCGAGGCGGAGGTTCTCGCGCACCGAGCTGTCGAAGAGGTGCGCGTCCTGCGCGCACAGCCCGACCAGCCGCCGTACCGCGTCACCGTCCGCCTGCTGCGCGTCCACCCCGCCCAGCGTGTACGTACCGGCCTCGCGGTCCAGGAAGCGCAGCAGCACCTGCGCCAGGGTGGTCTTGCCCGAGCCCGACGGGCCGACGACCGCGATCCGGCGGCCGGGCGCGAGCGTGAAGCCCACGCCGTCGAGGGCCGGCCGGTGCTGCCCGGGGTGGCGGGCCGTCAGCCCGCTCACCACCACAGGGAACGGCGACTCGGGCGCCGCCACCGGCTCGGCCGGCTCGCGTACCGGCGCGGGCGCGTCCAGCACCTCGAAGATCCGCTCGGCGGCGCGCCGGGTGCGCTGCCGGTACTGCATCGCCAGGGGCAGCCCGGCCACCGCCTCGAAAGCGGCCAGCGGCGTCAGCACGACCACCGCCAGGCTCACCCCGCTCAGCCGGCCGTCGTGCACGGCCTGCACGCCGACGACCGCCGCGGCCGCGACGGTCAGCCCGGTCAGCAGCGCGGTCAGCCCGGCGCCGGCTCCGGCCGCTGCGGCAGACCGGGACGCGACCGCCGTGAGGTCGCGGTCGGCGCGCCGGGTGCCGGCCAGCCGCTCCCGCAGGGCACCCGCGACGGTGAGTTCGGCCGTGCCGGTGAGGAGGTCGACCACGCGCGTGGCGAGCGCGCCGCGCGCCGGGGCCAGCCGCCGTTCGGCCCGCCGGGCCAGGGCGCCGGAGACCAGCGGTACGCCCGCGCCCGCCAGCAGCAGTCCGGCGGCGAGCACCGCGCCCGCCTCCGGCAGCAGCCAGGCGGTGAAGCCGGCCGCGGCCGCGCCGACGACGACGGCCGTGCCGGCGGGCAGCAGCCAGCGCAGGAAGTAGTCCTGCCCGGCGTCCACGTCGGCCACCAGCCGGGACAGCAGGTCGCCGCGGCTGCGGTCGCGGAGCCCGGCGGGCGCGAGCCGCTCCAGGCGCCGGTAGACCGCCACCCGCATGTCGGCCAGCATCCGGAAGACCGCGTCGTGCGCGACCAGCCGCTCGGCGTACCGGAAGACGGCCCGGCCGATGCCGAACGCGCGGGTCGCGGTGACCGCGACCATCAGGTACAGCACCGGGGGGTGCTGCGAGGCCCGCGAGATCAGCCAGCCGGAGGTGGCCATGAGGCCCACGGCGCTGGCCAGTGCGCAGCTGCCGAGGAGGAGTGCGAGGGCGAAGCGGGTGCGGTGCGGGCCGGCCAGCCGCCTGAGGCGGGACAGGGCCGGTGCCCGGGTCTTCGCCTCGGCGACGTGGGTGGTGGCGGGCCCGGGGCTCCGGGGGTGACTGTCGGACTGCTTCGCTTGACGTCCGACAGTCACCCCCTCCGCCCCGGTCCCTCCCGTCGTCCCGGCGAGTGCAGGAGCATTGCCATTTCCCGATATACGTACGACTCGATCCGCCGCCTCCAGCAAAGCCGGGCGGTGGGCTACCAGGAGGACCGTGCGGCCCTTGGCCAGGCGGCGTACCGCGGCCACGACGGAGGCTTCCGTGGCGCCGTCCAGGTTGGCGGTGGGCTCGTCGAGGAGCAGGATCGGGCGGTCGGCGAGGAACGCGCGGGCGAGTGCGAGGCGTTGGCGCTGGCCGGCGGAGAGGCCGGCGCCGGACTCGCCGAGGCGGGTGTGGGGGCCGTCGGGGAGCGCGTCGACGAAGCCGAGCGCGCCGGCGTCGCGCAGCGCGGCGCGTACGGCCGCGTCGTCCGCGTCCGGGCGGGCCAGCCGTACGTTCTCGGCGACGGTGCCTGCGAAGAGGTACGGGTGCTGCGGCACCCAGGCGATCCGGCGGTGCCAGCTGTCGGGGGAGAGTTCGGCGAGGTCCACGCCGTCGATCAGCACCCGGCCGGCGGCCGGCGCTGCGAAGCCGAGCAGCACGTTCAGCAGCGTGGTCTTGCCCGCGCCGGACGGGCCCGTGAGGGCGACCGTCTCCCCCGCCGCCACCTCGAAGGAGGTCTCGGGAAGGGACGGTCCGGGGCGCCCGGGGTGGCGTACGACCAGGCCGTCCACGGTGATCCCGGTGCCGGCGGGCGCCTCGCGCGTACCGCCGCGTCCGGCGGTCGCCCCGGTCTCGAGTACGGCGAAGATCTCCTCGGCGGCGGCCAGACCCTCGGCCGCCGCGTGGTACTGCGCGCCCACCTGCCGCAGCGGCAGATACGCCTCGGGCGCCAGGATCAGCACCATCAGCCCGGTGGAGAGGTCCAGGTCGCCGTTGACGAGCCGCATGCCGACGCCGACCGCGACCAGCGCGACCGAGATCGTGGAGAGCAGTTCCAGGGCGAAGGAGGACAGGAAGGCGATGCGCAGGGTGCGCAGCGTGGCCCGGCGGTACTCGCCGGTGATGGTGCGGATGGCGTCCGCCTGGGCCTTGGCCCGGCCGAACACCTTCAGCGTGGGCAGCCCCGCGACGACGTCGAGGAAGTGCCCGGACAGCCGGGTCAGCAGCTTCCACTGCCGGTCCATCCGCGACTGGGTCGCCCAGCCGATGAGGATCATGAACAGCGGGATGAGCGGGAGCGTGAGGACGATGGTCGCCGCGGAGATCCAGTCGCCGGTCACGATCCGTACGAGGACGGCGACGGGCACGACGACCGCGAGGCCGAGCTGCGGCAGGTAGCGCGCGAAGTAGTCGTCGAGCGCGTCGATGCCGCGGGTGGCGAGGGTCGTCAGCTCGCCGGTGCGCTGGGTCCCCAGCCAGGAGGGGCCGAGTCCGGTGGCCTTCGTCAGCAGCCGGGTGCGGAGTTCGGACTTCACCGCGGCGCTCGCCCGGTGCGCGGCCAGTTCGGTCAGCCAGGAGACCAGCCCCCGGCCGACCGAGACGAGCGCGAGCAGCAGCACCTGCGTGCTCAGTTCACCGAGGCCGCGGCCGTGCTGGAAGGCGCCGACGACGACCTCGGCGATGAGCATCGCCTGGCCGATGACCAGGCCCGCTCCGGCAAGCCCGAGGACCACCACCGCGGCGAGGAAGAAGCGGGTGGCACGGGCGTATCGAAGCAGGCGCGGGTCGACCGGTTTCACGTGAAACATCCGTCCTGAGGTGCGTAACGGAAGGGGATCAGTGGGCGTCGGCGAGGTGCTGGGTGCCGATGCGCTTGCGGAACACCCAGTACGTCCATGCCTGGTAGAGCACCACGAGCGGGGCGGCGAACACCGTCAGCCAGGTCATGATCTTCAGGGTGTACGGACTGGACGAGGCGTTGCTGACCGTGAGGTTCCAGCTCTCGTTCAGCGAGGAGGGCATGACGTTCGGGAAGAGCGTCAGGAACAGCATGGCCACCAGGGCCGCGACGGTGACGCCGGAGAAGGCGAAGGACCAGCCCTCCCGGCCGAACATGTTCGCCACCAGCGCGGCGAGCAGCGCGACCGCCGACACGACCAGCGCGACCAGGCTCTTGCCGTCGCCCCTGTCGATCTGCGTCCAGACCATGAAGACCAGCGCCAGCCCGGCGGCGATCATGCCGAGGAACGACGCCGTGACGCGTGCCCGGTCCCGGATGGGACCCACCGTCTTCAGCGAGGCGAAGACCGCGCCGTGGAAGGTGAACAGCGCCAGCATGGCCAGGCCGCCGAGAATCGCGTACGGGTTCAGCAGGTCGAGCAGGGACCCGGCGTAGTTCTTGGCGGCGTCGATCTTCACGCCGCGCACGATGTTGCCGAAGACAACGCCCCACAGCACCGGCGGGAGCAGCGAGGTCCAGAAGATCGCGTTCTCCCAGTTGCGCTGCCAGCGCTCCTCGGACCGCTTGTGGCGGTACTCGAAGGCCACGCCGCGCACGATGAGGCAGAGCAGGATCAGCAGCAGCGGCAGGTAGAAGCCCGAGAAGAGCGTGGCGTACCACTCGGGGAAGGCCGCGAAGGTCGCGCCCGCCGCGGAGATCAGCCACACCTCGTTGCCGTCCCAGACCGGGCCGATGGTGTTGATGAGGACCCGCCGCTCGCTCCGGTCACGGGCGAGCAGCTTGGTGAGGACGCCGATCCCGAAGTCGAATCCTTCGAGGAAGAAGTACCCGGTCCACAGGAAGGCGATGAGGACGAACCAGACGTCGTGAAGGTGCACAGCTGCCTCCTAGTACGAGAAGGCCATCGGCCGGTCGGCGTCACTGTCGTTGCCGCCGATCTTCGTGGGCGGGTTGAGGTCGGACTCCGACAGCTCCTGGGGTCCGGCCTTGACGTACTTCACGAGCAGCTTGACCTCGACCACGGCGAGGATCGCGTACAGCGCGGTGAAGACGATCATCGAGGTGAGCACCTCGCCCTGCGAGACGCCGGGGGAGACCGCGTCGGAGGTGCGCAGCACGCCGTAGACCACCCAGGGCTGACGGCCCATCTCGGTGAAGATCCAGCCCCAGGAGTTGGCGATCAGCGGGAAGCCGAGGGTGATCACGGCCAGCCGCCAGGCCCACTTGGTGAGCCCGTCCCCGAGCGCCCTGTCCTT
>NZ_PQSQ01000036.1 GCF_002920575.1 Streptomyces sp. Ru73
TCGACAGCGACGGCCCGTCGCAGTCGAGGCCGGCCTGCCCGCTTGTCCTCAGGCGAGTTCGGAAGCGTACGGAGGTTCCGCGCCGGGGCGGGAGCAGGTGAGGGCCGCGGCGCGGGCCGCGTAGGCGAGGATGTCGCGCCAGGCGTCCGCGTCCAGGGCCGCCAGCGCTGCGGGGGAGAGCGCGTGATGCGCGTCCAGGCGGTGCAGCAGGGCGGCGTTGACCGTGTCGCCGGCGCCGATCGTGTCCACGACGTCGACGCGTTCGCCGGGTACGGACACCTCGTCGGTGGCGGTCGTGACGGTCAGCCCGTCGCCGCCCCGGGTCAGGACGACGGCCGCGGGACCGGCGGCCAGCCACTCCTTCACGGCGCCCGCGACCGCGTCGGCGGCCGCGCCCTCCGGCAGCCCGTCGGCGCCGGCCAGCCAGCGGGCGTCCTCCTCGGAGAGCTTGAGCAGCGCGACGTGCGGCAGCCAGGACCGGAATCGGGCCCGGTAGGCGTCCGGGTCGGCGATCAGTCCGGCGCGGATGTTCGGGTCCAGCGCGGTGAACACGCCGCGGGCTGCCTCGCGCCGCATCAGCGCTTCGTACGCGCTCGCGCCCGGTTCCAGGACGAGCGAGCAGGTGCCGAGGGAGAGGGCGCGTACGCCGTCGGGGAGCGCGGGCGGCAGGGTGAAGAGCCGGTCGGCGGTGCCCTCGACGTAGAAGCCGTAGCCGGCCGAGCCGTCCGGGCTGATGTCGGCGAGGGCGAGCGTGGTGGGCTCGGGGCCCCGCTGGACCAGCGAGGTGTCGACGCCCGCGGCGCCCAGGCCGTCCAGCAGGGAAGCGCCGAACGCGTCGGTCGAGACCCGCGAGCAGAAGGCGGCCGGCGAGCCGAGTCGGCCCAGCGCGACCGCGGTGTTGTACGGGCCGCCGCCCCGCCGCGGGGACAGCGACGGCAGCGCGGCCGCCGCGGTGCCCGCGGGCGACGCGGGGGACGCGGGGGCATGCTCGTCGTCCGCGGCGCTCGCGGGGACGAGGTCGATGAGGGCTTCGCCGGCGACGACGATCACGAGAGGTCCTTTCCGGGGCCGGTCCGCTCGCACCGGTCGTACCGGTCGTACCAGCTGCACTGGTTGTACCGGCTGCACCGGGCGTACCAGCGATGGTGGCCGTACCAGTGGTGCCGGACGTACCGGCGGTGCCGGTCGTACCGGCCGGGCCGAGCAGAGGCTGTACGGGGGTGTACGGGCGTACGTGGGGGCGTCGTGCGGTACTGCCGCACGTCGTCAGGTGGGTGCCGCACATCGGCGGGTGAGCGCCGCACATCGGTGGGTGGGTGCCGCACATCAGCAGGTGGGCGGCGCACGTCGGCGGGTGGGCGGCGCGGGGTGGCCGCCGGAGGGCGGTTCGGACCTGCCGTCGCCCCGCGGGCGTCGGCACCCGGCGGCGCCACCGCGGGCCGGGTGCCGTAAGAGGCAGCCCCGGCGCCCCGCACCCCCCTCACGCCCCGCACCCGCACGACGAGCGGTGGATGAAGGTGCAGGGGAGGCGGATCGTGCGGGGCGCGCGGCCGGGGGACTCCAGGCGGTCGAGGAGGAGCCGGACGGCGGCGGCGCCGATCTCGCGGCTGGGCTGGGAGATCGCGGTGAGGCGCGGGGAGAAGAGGTCCGCCCAGGAGAAGTCGTCGAAGCAGGCGAGGGCGATGTCGTGCGGTACCTGGAGGCCCAGTTCGCCGAGGGCCTTCAGAGCGCCGATGGTCATGGCGTTGTTGGCGGTGATCACGGCGGTGGGCGGTTCGGGCGCGGCGAGGAGGTGCCGGGTGGCGTCCTCGGCGCCCTCGGCCTCGGAGTTGCCGCCCGCGAGCAGCTCGGGTGCGAACGGCAGCCCGCGGGAGCGCAGGCCCTCCCGGTAGCCGGCGACGCGCTCGGTGGTCGTGCTCAGGCCCGGGAGGCCCGCGATCAGGCCGATCCGGGTGTGGCCCAGATCGGCCAGGTGCTCGACCAGCTGCCGTACGGGAGCGGTGCTCTCGGCGCACACCTGGTCGTAACCGTCACCGACCAGGCGGTCCAGGAAGACGGTGGGGACCTCGCGCTTGGTGACGTAGTCGACGAGCGCGGCCGGTTCGGCGGAGGGCGCGACGATCATGCCGTCCACGCGTCGTTCGTGCAGCAGCTGCACGACTTTGCGCTCGTGCGCCGGGTCGTCGTGCGGATCGGCGATCAGCAGGCTGTACCCGGCCTCCAGCGCGCCCGCCTCGACGCCCTGGAGGATCTCGGTGAAGTACGGATTGCTGATCGCGGAGACCGCGAGGCCGATGGAGTGGGTGCGCGAGGTCACCAGGGACCGGGCGAGCGTGTTGTGGGTGTATCCCAGCTCGTCGATCGCATCCAGGACGGACTTGCGGGTGTCGGGCCGTACGGGGCGGGTCTCGTTCAGGACGTGCGAGACCGTCGCCACGGAAACACCCGCGCGACGTGCGACATCCACCATCGTCGCCATACGGTGCCGTCCCTCCCTGACGTGGCCGACGTGTCCGACGGCGTGCGTGATTTTGGAGAAACCGTAACGCATGAGAAGCGTGCCGTAAACGCTTGCGTAAGCGTTTACGTGCGAGCTAGCCTCCCGGCAACCGAAATACGGACGCAACAGGGTTACGGACGCGGACGGAACACGGACGCGGACGGGACACGGGCCGGGAACGGTGTGTCCCGGACCCGGAGCGGGACGCGACGGAGTGGGCGTCCGGCCGGCCGGGTACCGGCGTGCAAGCCCCGCACCCAGCAGCACCAGTACAACCAAGCAGCACCCAGAAGCCGCAGCACAACGAAGTGGAGGCGCGATATGCGCGCTGTCGTGGTCACCGAGCCGGGCCGAGCCGCCCCGGCCGACGTGCCGGACCCCCGGCCCGAACCCGGCGAGGTCGTCGTCCGCGTCTCCTCGTGCGGCCTGTGCGGGACGGACATGCACATCCTCGGCGGCGAGCTGCCGCCGGTGACGTACCCCGTGATCCCCGGCCACGAGCTGACCGGTGAGGTCGTGGCGGTCGGCGAGGGCGTCACCGTGCCGGCCGTCGGCGACCGGGTCGCCGTGGACCCCAACATGCCGTGCGGTGCCTGTCACTACTGCCGGATCGGCCGCGGGAACCTCTGCGAGGACTACCGGGCGGTCGGCGTCACGCAGGCGGGCGGCTTCGCCGAGCAGGTGGCCGTCCCGGCACGCTGCTGCTACGTCATCCCGGCGTCCTTCTCCGAGGCGTCGGCCGGCCTGATCGAGCCGCTCTCCTGCGCCGTGCACGGCCTGAACCGGCTGCCGCGCCGCCCCGGTGAGCACTACCTGATCTACGGCGCGGGCACGATGGGCCTGATGATGGCGGCTCTCGTACGGACCGCGGGCGCCGCCTCCGTCTCGGTGGTGGACCTGAACGAGGAGCGGCTGGAGTTCGCCGAGTCGTTCGGCCTGGACGCGGCCGTGACCAGCGCGGACAAGCTGGCGCTGGGCAAGGGGCCGGGTTTCGAGGTGGTCATCGACGCCACCGGCGCCGTGCCCGCCATCGAGGACGGGCTGGGGCGCGTCCGCAAGGGCGGCACGTTCCTGCAGTTCGGTGTGACGGACCCGTCCCGCAAGGCGTCGTTCTCGCCGTACCTCGTCTACAACAGCGAGATCGACATCATCGGCTCGATGGCCGTGCACAACAGCTTCCAGCCCGCCATCGACGTGCTCGCCTCCGGGCTCGACCTGGACCCGCTGGTCAGCGACGTGATCGAGCTGGAGGACTTCGACACCGCGGTGGCCCGCTTCAGGTCCGGGGCCGGCCGCAAGATCCACATCGCGCCGAACGGGCCGGTGGGCCGGCCGGAGAAGGGGTGACCGCCATGTCCTCGTCCACCGCGACCGCGACGCCGGGCACGCCCGGCGCCTCGCGCCTCAGGAACGCGCTGATCTGGGTCTTCGGAGCCCTCGGCGGCATCCTGTGGGGCTACGACACCGGCGTGATCTCCGGAGCGCTGCTCTACATCAAGCGGGACCTCCCCATGAGCCCGCTGCTGGAGGGCATGGTCGTCTCCGGGCTGCTGGTCGGCGCGATGCTGGGCGCCGGCCTGTCCGGGCGGCTGTCGGACTCCTGGGGCCGGAGGCGGCTGATCCTCGCCGCCTCCGGGGTCTTCATCCTCGGCACGCTCGGCGCCGCGCTCGCCACGCACGTCTGGGCGCTGATCGTCTTCCGGTTCGTGCTGGGCATCGGCGTCGGCATCGCGTCCGTCGTCGTCCCGCTGTACCTGACCGAGCTGGCGCCCAAGCACGTGCGCGGCGGGCTGGCCTCGCTGATGCAGCTGCTGGTCACGGTCGGCATCTTCCTCGCGTACCTGACCGACTACGCCTTCCACGGCTCCGGCGCCTGGCGCTGGATGATCGGACTCGGCGTGGTGCCGGCCGCGGTGCTCGCGATCGGCATCATCACGCAGCCGGAGAGCCCGCGCTGGCTGGTCGGCAGGGGACGCGGCGACGAGGCCCGGCGGGTGCTGTTCCAGCTCCGCGGGGAGGGCGAGGCGGCCAGGGCCGAGCTGGCCGAGATCGAGGAGACCGTACGGACCGAGCGCGAGCAGACCGAGAGCCTGACGTTCCGGCACCTGCTGTCGCCGAAGCTGCGGCCGGTCTTCGTGGTCGGGATGCTGCTGGTGTTCTTCCAGAACTTCGTCGGCATCAACACGATCATCTACTACGCGCCCCGGCTGCTGACCAACGTCGGCTTCGGGGACAGCGGCGCGATCATCGCCACCATGGGCGTCGGCGCGCTGAACATGCTGATGACGCTGCCCGCGATGCGGCTGATCGACCGCAAGGGACGCAAGCCGCTGCTCCTGTGGGGCGCGCTGGGCATGTGCGTGGCGATGGTGGTGCTGGCCGTCACCAACCTCTCGGGGCTGGGTTATGGCGCGCTGCTCTCCACGCTGACGCTGCTCGGGATCGGGCTGTACATCGCGTCGTTCGCCGTCTCCTGGGGGCCGGTGCAGTGGGTGATGCTGCCGGAGCTGTTCCCGATGCGGCTGCGCGCCGCGGCGGTCAGCCTGTGCGTGATCTTCAACTGGCTGTTCAACATGGTGGTCGCGCTGGTCTTCCCCTCGCTCCTGGACGCCTTCGGGGCCGGCGTCAACTTCCTCTTCTTCGCGGTGACGACCTTCCTCGCCTTCGTGTTCGTGCGGAAGCTGCTCCCGGAGACGAAGGGGCGCAGCCTGGAGGCGATCGAGCAGGACCTGCTGCGGGGTACGGCGGACCCGGCCGGGGGCGCGGATTCCGTCCCGGTATCGTCGGGCAGCAGCGCCACCCCTGAGAGCGCGCGCGTCCCCTGAGGGACACGCGCCCCGGGGGCAGGCATCCCGCCCCCGGAACGCAGGAGTCATGACCATGAGCGAGCCCCTCCACCGCCGTACCGTGCTGCGAGGGGCCGCGCTCGCGGGCATCGCGTGCGTCGGCGCCGCCGCGTGCTCGGCGGGCGGTTCGGGGTCGGGTTCGGCCCCGAAGGCGCCCACCCAGGAGAGGGAGCTGGGCGCGGCCTCGGAGGTGCCGGTGGGCGGCGCCAAGCTGTATCCGGACGAGAAGCTGGTCGTCGCGCAGCCGGCCAAGGGGAAGTTCACGTGCTTCAGCTCGGTGTGCACGCACCAGGGCGCGGTGCTGAACAAGCTGGACAAGGAAGTGGCGACCTGCCCGCTGCACGGGAGCCGGTTCGACGTGGCCACCGGAAAGCCGGTGCACGGTCCGGCGACCACGCCGCTGGAAGAGGTCCCGGTCAAGGTCAAGGACGGCAAGCTGATCGCGGGCTGAGCCCGCACCCGCCCCGAAGGACCGCTTCCCGCGGGCCCCGAAGGGCTCAGCCCCAGTCCCATTCGATGCCGAGCAGGCCGGGGCGTACGGACTGGTCGACCAGGTGGACGGCGCGGTGCCGGCCCGTGAGGGTCAGGTCCTGCCGGGCGGTGCGCGGCGCGGTCGTCGACGCCTGGGCGAAGCGGCCGCAGCGCACCGGGAGCGCCGCCTCGTCGAAACGCACCTGAAGCACGTACTGCCCGCCGGGGAACGGGAAGCCGCGCAGGTACTCGGTGCTCTCGCCCGCCGTGCCGTCGCGGAACCCGTAGGAGAAGACGTACGTGTCGCCGGTCCGCAGCCGGGTGTCGAAGAGCAGCTCGGCGACCACGAGCGGCGCCTCGGAGACGTACCGCACCCGGCCCACCCGGCAGTTCTCCGTGGCCCGCACGGTCACCCGGGCCGGGTCGGCGCCCTCGTCGCCGCAGTGGATGGCGACGTACCGGTCGATGCCGTCCCGGTGGGCGCGCACCACGTGCTGCGACTCGCGGTCCAGCAGCTCGCGCCGCGCCCCTATGAGCACCCGCTCCGACTGCCCCACGGTGTGCAGCCCGCCGTCCGTGGGCGCTCCCAGGTCGGCGAGGAGCTTGCGCACCACGTCGGAGTCCTCGGTGAGCGTGCGGTACGAACGGCCCGTGGGGCGCTCCACGTCCGGGTACACCGGGGTCTGCGACTCCAGCAGCCGGGTCAGCGCGCCGGCCGGCAGCTCCAGCACCTCCTCCAGGGCGGTCACCGCGCGCAGCGACTCCGGGCGCTGCGGGCGACGGGCGCCCTGCTGCCAGTAACTGAGGCTGGTGACGCCGACCTTGATGCCGCGCTGCGCGAGCTTGTACTGGACGCGGTGCAGGGCGAGGCCCCGTTCGGCCAGCGCGGCGCGCAGGGCGAGGTGGAACGGGCCGGTGCGCAGCAGCTGTGCCAGCTCTGCCGATGCGGCGGTGTCCTGTGCCATGGCCAACCCTCCGGTGCGCGGGGTGAACGTTCACAACCGGAGTTCACACGTCCCGCTGGCGCTGTCCGTTCCTCGCAGATCGCCGGGCAGGGGACGTTCACTTCCGGGCCCGTCCGTCCACACCCCCGCGTCACCCCGCATTGAAGCGTGTTGACCTGCCCCGGACAACACCCGATGCTCCTCAGCATCATCCGGATGCGTTCCTCTCCCTCTTCCCACCCCCCTCGGGAGGACCGCCATGCACCGCCCGTCCCGCCGCACACGTCCGTCCCGGCCCCGCGCCGGGCGCCGCAGATGGCCCCTGATCGCGGCCGTCGCCGCCGTCCTCACCGGCTTCCCCGCCGCGACGGCGACGGCCGCCCCCGACACCGCGCTCGGCAGCAGGCAGCTGAACATCACGATGCAGGCCCAGCAGAACAGCAACTGGTGCTGGGCCGCCTCCGGCAACACCATCGCCACCTGGTTCGGCCGCAACTACAGCCAGAACCAGTTCTGCAACGCCGCCTTCGGCCGGCAGCAGGGCACCTCCTGCCCCAACAGCCAGGCCACGCTCGGCGATGTGCAGAACGGCCTGGACTGGGCCGGCATCAACCCCGGCAGCTACGTCGGCGGCTATCTGAACTACAGCACCGTCCAGAACGAGATCAACGCCAACCGGCCCGTGGAGACCCGCATCCAGTGGTCCTCCGGAGGCGGCCACATGCACGTCCTCTACGGCTTCGACACCGCGAACAACTGGGTGTACTGGGGCGACCCCTGGCCGAGCAACAACCGCTACAACTGGGGGGATTACCGCTACTACGTCAATGGCAGCGAGTTCTCCTGGACGCACTCCCTCTACCGGATCGGAGCCTGAGCCGATGACGCACCGGAACCTGGGGCGGGGCGCCGTCACCGCCGTACTGGCCGCCGCGCTCGCCGGACTCGCCCCGCAGGCCGCTTCCGCCGCCGACACCCCCGCGCCGCCCAGGGCCCCGGCGGCCGCGAGCGTGGCGGCGGCGCACGAAGCGGCGAGCGCGCCGGACACGCTGAAGACCCTCGCCCGTTTCTTCGCCCGCGACGGCAGGGTGACCCTCAAGGCCGCCCGGCCGCACATCGAGGGCGCCACCGTGCCCGTCTACGTGCTCTCGCCCGACTTCGTGCGCGGCCGGGCCGGCGCCCCGGTGGCGAAGCTGGACTTCCTCGCCAGCAGGGCCGTCTCCGCCGACGGCCAGGAGGCGTCGGTGTGGACCGTGCGGCCGGAGGGCGCGGACGCCTGGCGGGTGGTCAACATCGCGAGCGGCGCGGACGAGACGGCGTACGCCGCGAAGGCCGCCGCCCAGGGCGGGACGCTCTTCCGGGAGCCGCAGATCGACGCCTGGTACGTCCAGCGCGGGGACCGCGTCCTGCCGCTGGACGCGGACGCGAAGCGGGCGGTCGGCGCGGCCGGGACCACGGTCGCCGCGTATCAGAAGCGGGTGCACGCGGCGTACGGCGACAAGCTGCCCGGCTCGGCGTACGACCGGCGCGGCGAAGCCGGCGGGTACGGCGGGGACACCGGCTCCGGCGCGGCCCCGGACGGGCGCCCGGCCGCCGCGGACCGCCCGGCCGCGGGCACCGCTGCGCAGCCCGTCGCGGCGGCGGCCACGGACGGCAGCGGTCCGCTCGTCGCGGTGCTGACCGCGCTGGGCACCCTGGTCGTGCTCGCCATCGGCGGGGCGCTCGTCTCCCGGAGCCTGCGCCGCTGAACACCACCTGGCGCCGCTGACCGCGCCCCCGCGCTGCTGGCCGCGTACCTCCGCGCGGCTCACCACGACCCCGCGTCGCTGACCGCGTTCCGTGGCCGGTCCGTACGCCCTCCGTGAGCGGCGCCGACGCGCCACGTGAGCCGCGCCACCGCGCCATCCCCCACACCGGCCCCGGCCCCCGGCGACGCATCCCGCCGCGGGCCGGGGCCCGCCACGCGTGCCGGCCGGTGTCCTCGCCCGTGCCCGGGTTGTCAGTGGTCACCAGTAGGGTGGCGGACATGGCAGACCCCAGCAGCTATCGACCCAAGCCGGGACAGATCCCCGACTCGCCGGGGGTCTACAAGTTCCGGGACGAGCACCGGCGGGTGATCTACGTCGGCAAGGCCAAGAGCCTGCGCCAGCGCCTGTCGAACTACTTCCAGGACCTGGCCAACCTCCACCCGCGCACGCGCACGATGGTCACCACCGCCGCGTCCGTGGAGTGGACCGTCGTCTCCACCGAGGTCGAGGCGCTCCAGCTGGAGTACAGCTGGATCAAGGAGTTCGACCCGCGGTTCAACGTCAAGTACCGCGACGACAAGAGCTATCCGTACCTCGCCGTCACCCTCAACGAGGAGTTCCCGCGGGTCCAGGTCATGCGCGGCGCCAAGAAGAAGGGCGTGCGCTACTTCGGTCCGTACGCGCACGCCTGGGCCATCCGCGAGACCGTCGACCTGATGCTGCGGGTCTTCCCCGTCCGCACCTGCTCCGCCGGGGTCTTCAAGCGCTCCCGCCAGATCGGCCGCCCCTGCCTGCTGGGCTACATCGGCAAGTGCGCGGCGCCCTGCGTGGGCCGCGTCTCGCCCGAGGAGCACCGCGAACTGGCCGAGGAGTTCTGCGACTTCATGGCCGGCCGCACGGGCGCCTACATCCGCCGCCTGGAGCGGCTGATGGCCGAGGCCGCCGAGGAGATGGAGTACGAGAAGGCCGCCCGGCTGCGCGACGACATAGAGGCGCTCAAGCGGGCCATGGAGAAGAACGCCGTGGTGCTCGCCGACGCCACGGACGCCGACCTCATCGCGCTCGCCGAGGACGAGCTGGAGGCCGCCGTCCAGATCTTCCACGTGCGCGGCGGCCGGGTGCGCGGCCAGCGCGGCTGGGTCACCGACAAGGTCGAGAACGTCGACACCGCGGCCCTGGTCGAGCACGCCCTCCAGCAGCTCTACGGCGAGGAGCGCGGCGACGCCGTGCCCAAGGAGGTCCTGGTCCCGGCGCTGCCCGACCCCGTCGAGCCGGTCCAGCAGTGGCTGGCCGAGCGGCGCGGGTCGAACGTCTCGCTGCGCATCCCGCAGCGGGGCGACAAGAAGGACCTGATGGCCACGGTCCAGCGCAACGCCCAGCAGGCGCTCGCGCTGCACAAGACCAAGCGCGCCTCGGACCTGACCACCCGCTCCCGGGCGCTGGAGGAGATCGCCGAGGCGCTGGAGCTGGACTCGGTGCCGCTGCGCATCGAGTGCTTCGACATCTCCCACCTCCAGGGCGACGACGTGGTGGCGTCCATGGTCGTCTTCGAGGACGGGCTGGCCCGCAAGAGCGAGTACAGACGCTTCCAGATCAAGAGCTTCGCGGGTCAGGACGACGTCCGGTCCATGCACGAGGTGATCTCCCGCCGCTTCAAGCGGTACCTCGCGGAGAAGCAGCGGACCGGCGAGTGGGAGGAGGAGGCCGGCCGGGACGAGGGCGGACCGGTCTCCGGACCCGTGCCGGCCCCCGCGGGCCTCTCCGGGCCCGTGCCGGCCCCGGGCGAGTCCGACGGCCCCGTGCCGGGCCCGAAGGACGAGGAGGGCCGCCCCAAGCGGTTCGCGTATCCGCCGCAGCTGGTGGTCGTGGACGGCGGCCGGCCGCAGGTCGCCGCCGCCCAGCGGGCCCTGGACGAGCTCGGCATCGACGACGTCGCGGTCTGCGGGCTGGCCAAGCGTCTGGAGGAGGTCTGGCTGCCCGGCGAGGAGGACCCGGTCGTCCTGCCGCGTACGAGCGAGGGGCTGTACATCCTCCAGCGGGTCCGCGACGAGGCGCACCGCTTCGCCATCACCTACCAGCGCAGCAAGCGCGGCAAGCGGCTCACGGCGGGCCCCCTGGACACCGTGCCCGGCCTCGGCGAGAGTCGCCGCCAGGCCCTTCTGAAGCACTTCGGGTCCCTGAAGAAACTCAGGGCCGCGACGATCGAGGAGATCTGCGAGGTGCCCGGCGTCGGCCGCAAGACCGCCGAGACCGTCGCCGCGACCCTGGCCCAGGCCGCTCCGGCCGCCCCGGCGGTCAACACCGCCACCGGAGAGATCATTGAAGATGAGGGGGCACCGCAGGCCGCGTTGCCTTCAGAACAGGGACAGGAACGATGAGCGACAGCAGCCCCGAGCAGCAGACCGAGAGAGAAGGCGCCCAGGCGGGTGCGGCGCCGATCCGCGACGACCAGGACCGCAGCCCCGCGATCCCCGAGCTGGTGATCATCTCCGGGATGTCGGGCGCCGGGCGGTCCACGGCGGCGAAGTGCCTGGAGGACCTCGGCTGGTTCGTCGTCGACAACATCCCGCCGGAGCTCATCCCGCCGATGGTCGACCTCGGCGCCCGCTCCCAGGGCAACGTCGCCCGCATCGCGGTCGTCGTCGACGTCCGCGGCCGCCGCTTCTTCGACAACCTCAAGGAGTCCCTGGCCGCGCTGGACGCCGCGCACGTCAAGCGCCGGATCGTCTTCCTGGAGTCCTCCGACGAGGCCCTGGTCCGCCGCTTCGAGTCGGTCCGCCGCCCGCACCCGCTGCAGGGCGACGGCCGCATCGTCGACGGCATCGCCGCCGAGCGCGACCTGCTGCGCGAGCTGCGCGGCGACGCCGACCTGGTGATCGACACCTCCAGCCTGAACGTCCACGAGCTGCGCGCCAAGATGGACGCCCAGTTCGCCGGCGAGGAGGTCCCCGAGCTGCGGGCCACGGTGATGTCCTTCGGCTTCAAGTACGGCCTGCCGGTCGACGCCGACCTCGTGGTGGACTGCCGCTTCATCCCGAACCCGCACTGGGTCCCGGAGCTGCGCCCGTACACCGGGCTGAACGAAGAGGTGTCCAACTACGTCTTCAGCCAGCCCGGCGCCAAGGAATTCCTGGACGGCTACGCCGAGCTGCTGCGCATCGTCGCCGAGGGGTACCGCCGTGAGGGCAAGCGGTACGTGACCATCGCGGTCGGCTGCACGGGCGGCAAGCACCGCAGCGTCGCCATGTCCGAGAAGCTCGCCCGCCGCCTGGTCTCCGAAGGAGTCGAGACGGTCGTCGTCCACCGGGACATGGGGCGCGAGTGACCAGCCGCACGCCCCGCATGCGCCGCGTACGCCGGCTGGTACGGGGCAGCACGCAGAAGGGCGCCACGCCGAAGGTCGTCGCCCTCGGCGGCGGCATGGGCCTGTCGGCCTCGCTCGCCGCGCTGCGCCGCATCACGCGCGACCTGACCGCCGTGGTCACCGTCGCCGACGACGGCGGCTCCAGCGGCCGGCTCCGCGACGAGCTGGGCGTCCTGCCGCCCGGCGACCTGCGCAAGGCCCTCGCGGCGCTGTGCGGCGACGACGACTGGGGCCAGACCTGGGCCCGGGTCATCCAGCACCGCTTCATCAGCGGCGGCGAGCTGCACGACCACGCGGTGGGCAATCTGCTGATCGTCGCCCTGTGGGAACAGCTGGGCGACCACGTCCAGGCGCTCGACCTGGTCGGCAAGCTGCTGGGCGCGCACGGCCGGGTACTCCCGATGTCCGCCGTGCCGCTGGAGCTGCAGGCCCTGGTCAGGGGCCACGTCCCGGACCGCCCGGACGACATCTCCACCGTCCGCGGCCAGGCCACGGTGGCGCTCACCCGCGGCGAGGTGCAGTCCGTGCACGTCGTCCCGGAGGACCCGCCGGCCGTTCCCGAGGCCGTCGAGGCGGTCCGGGACGCCGACTGGGTGGTGCTCGGCCCCGGCTCCTGGTTCTCCTCCGTGATCCCGCACCTCCTGGTGCCGCAGCTGCGCGAGGCGCTGGAGGAGACCAAGGCCCGTAAGGTGCTCTCGTTGAACCTCGCCCCCCAGCCGGGGGAGACGGAAGGGTTTTCCCCGCAGCGTCATTTGGAGGTTTTGGCCCGACACGCCCCTAAACTCGCCTTCGACGTGGTGCTGGCCGACCAGGACGCCGTGCCCGACCGGGAGCGTCTGACCGGAGCGGCCAAGGAGCTGTTCGGCAGCGAGGTCGAGCTGGCGGCCGTGGCCGCTCAAGGGGACGCCTCCCGGGCGACCCCCGGGGGCGGCTCCGCTCGGCACGACCCCGAGCTGCTGGCCGCCGCGTACGACCGTATTTTTCGGATGCATGGAAGGATCGGCCCATGGCGATGACGGCAGCGGTGAAGGACGAAATCAGCCGGCTCCCCGTCACCCGGACCTGCTGCCGGAAGTCCGAGGTCTCGTCGATCCTTCGGTTCGCGGGCGGGTTGCACCTGGTCAGCGGACGGATCGTGATCGAGGCGGAGCTGGACACGGGCATCGCGGCCCGGCGGCTCCGCAAGGACATCCTGGAGATCTTCGGACACTCCTCGGACCTCGTGGTGATGGCACCCGGCGGGCTGCGGCGCGGCAGCCGGTACGTGGTCCGGGTGGTGGCCGGCGGCGACCAGCTCGCCCGCCAGACCGGACTGGTGGACGGCCGCGGCCGTCCCATCCGCGGCCTGCCCCCGCAGGTGGTCTCGGGGGCCACCTGCGACGCGGAGGCCGCCTGGCGCGGCGCTTTCCTGGCGCACGGCTCGCTCACCGAGCCCGGCCGCTCCTCCTCCCTGGAGGTGACCTGCCCGGGCCCCGAGGCGGCGCTCGCGCTGGTCGGCGCGGCGCGCCGGCTGGGCATCGCGGCCAAGGCCCGCGAGGTGCGCGGCGTGGACCGGGTGGTGGTCCGTGACGGTGACGCGATCGGCGCGCTGTTGACCAGGCTCGGCGCGCACGAGTCGGTGCTGGCGTGGGAGGAGCGCAGAATGCGCCGCGAGGTGCGGGCCACGGCCAACCGCCTCGCCAACTTCGACGACGCCAACCTCCGCCGCTCGGCGCGGGCCGCGGTCGCCGCCGGCGCCCGTGTGCAGCGCGCGCTGGAGATCCTCGGCGACGAGGTGCCGGAGCACCTCGCGGCCGCCGGACGGCTGCGCATGGAGCACAAGCAGGCCTCCCTGGAGGAGCTGGGCGCGCTCGCCGACCCGCCGCTGACCAAGGACGCGGTCGCGGGCCGCATCCGCCGGCTGCTCGCGATGGCCGACAAGCGCGCGCAGGACCTCGGCATCCCCGGTACCGAGTCCAACCTCGCCGACGACCTCGCGGAGGGCATGGTCGGCTGAACCGGATCTTTACTTGCCAGTAACGCCCCCGGAACCCGCATTGGGTGCCGGGGGCGCGTGCGTACTGACGTGGGCCGGAGGCCGGCGGGTTTCAGAGGGGCTCGGGGGCGCTCACCTGAGCAGATCAGGAGCCCCATGTCAATGTCACGTACGTCTCGTACAGGGGGTAGGGTCGGAGGCGGTCGGGGATATCCCATACAGCTCGGCGGTGCACAAACCGCCGTACCAACGAGGAGATCGGTTTCGTGACGATCCGCGTAGGCATCAACGGCTTTGGCCGCATCGGTCGTAACTACTTCCGCGCGCTGCTGGAGCAGGGTGCGGACATCGAGATCGTGGCTGTCAACGACCTGGGTGACACCGCGACCACCGCACACCTGCTGAAGTACGACACCATCCTGGGCCGTCTGAAGCAGGAGGTGTCGCACACCGCCGACACCATCACCGTCGGCGACCGCACCATCAAGGTGCTGTCCGAGCGCAACCCCGCCGACATCCCGTGGGGCGAGCTGGGCGTCGACGTCGTCGTCGAGTCGACCGGCATCTTCACCAAGCGCGAGGACGCCGCCAAGCACCTCGCCGGTGGCGCGAAGAAGGTCCTCATCTCGGCTCCGGCCAAGGACGAGGACATCACCATCGTGATGGGCGTCAACCAGGACAAGTACGACCCGGCGCAGCACCACGTCATCTCGAACGCGTCCTGCACCACCAACTGTGTCGCGCCGATGGCGAAGGTCCTCGACGAGAACTTCGGCATCGTCAAGGGCCTGATGACCACGGTCCACGCGTACACCAACGACCAGCGCATCCTGGACTTCCCGCACAAGGACCTGCGCCGCGCCCGCGCCGCCGCGGAGAACATCATCCCGACCACCACCGGTGCCGCCAAGGCCACCGCGCTGGTCCTCCCGCAGCTCAAGGGCAAGCTGGACGGCATCGCCATGCGCGTCCCGGTCCCCACCGGCTCGGTCACCGACCTCGTCCTGGAGCTCGGCCGCGAGGTCACCAAGGAAGAGATCAACGCCGCCTTCCAGAAGGCCGCCGAGGGCGAGCTCAAGGGCATCGTGGAGTACACGGAGGACCCGATCGTCTCCTCCGACATCGTCAACGCCCCGGCGTCCTGCACCTTCGACTCCTCCCTGACCATGGTCCAGGAGGGCAAGAACGTGAAGGTCATCGGCTGGTACGACAACGAGTGGGGCTACTCCAACCGTCTGGTCGACCTGACCGTCTTCGTCGGCGGCCAGCTCTGATCCCTGCCTGACCCGCAGGGCAGCACCAGTACAGGATGTGAGGACGGGGCTCGTACGACGCGATGAGGCGTCGTACGGGCCCCGTGCTATGACTGACGTTCCGAACAGAGCCACGGAGTCACCATGAAGACGATCGACGACCTTCAGGTAGCGGGAAAGCGGGTCTTCGTCCGCGCCGACCTGAACGTGCCGCTGGACGGCACCACCATCACCGACGACGGCCGCATCCGCGCCGTGCAGCCGACCATCGCCAAGCTCGCCGAGGCCGGCGCCAAGGTGGTCGTGGCCTCGCACCTGGGCCGCCCCAAGGGCGCGCCGGACCCCGCCTTCTCGCTCGCCCCCGCGGCGAAGCGGCTGGGTGAACTGCTCGGCAAGGACGTGGCGTTCGCCACCGACACGGTCGGCGAGTCCGCGCGGGCCACCGTCGCCGGCCTGGCCGACGGTCAGGTCGCCGTCCTGGAGAACCTCCGCTTCAACCCGGGCGAGACCAGCAAGGACGACGCCGAGCGCGGCGAGTTCGCGGACCAGCTGGCGCAGCTCGCGGACCTGTACGTCGGTGACGGCTTCGGTGCCGTGCACCGCAAGCACGCCTCGGTGTACGACCTGCCGGCCCGCCTCCCGCACGCCGCGGGCGACCTGATCGCGGCCGAGGTCACCGTCCTGAAGAAGCTCACCGAGGACGTCAAGCGCCCGTACGCGGTCGTGCTCGGCGGCGCCAAGGTCTCCGACAAGCTGGGCGTCATCGACCACCTGCTGGAGAAGGCCGACCGCATCCTCATCGGCGGCGGCATGGCGTACACCTTCCTCAAGGCCCAGGGCCACGAGGTCGGCATCTCCCTCCTGCAGGAGGACCAGATCCCGGCGGTCAAGGAGTACATGAAGCGCGCCGAGGAGCGCGGCGTGGAGTTCGTCCTCCCCGTCGACGTGCTGGTCTCCGCCGAGTTCCCGGACCTGAAGACCAAGGCCCCCGCCAACCCCACCGTGGTCGCCGCCGACGCCATCCCGGCCGACCAGGAGGGCCTGGACATCGGCCCGAAGACCCGTGAGCTGTACGCGTCGAAGCTCAAGGACGCGGCCACCGTCTTCTGGAACGGCCCGATGGGCGTCTTCGAGCACCCCGACTACGCCAACGGCACCAAGGCCGTCGCGCAGGGCCTGCTCGACTCCGAGGCGTTCACCGTCGTCGGCGGCGGTGACTCGGCCGCTGCCGTACGCCTGCTCGGTTTCGACGAGAATGCTTTCGGCCACATCTCGACCGGTGGCGGCGCCAGCCTCGAGTACCTCGAGGGCAAGACGCTCCCCGGCCTCGCCGCTCTGGAGGACTGAAGAACCGTGACGGTACGCACCCCGCTGATGGCGGGCAACTGGAAGATGAACCTCAACCACCTCGAGGCCATCGCGCACGTCCAGAAGCTCGCCTTCGCACTCGCCGACAAGGACTACGACGCCGTCGAGGTCGCGGTCCTGCCGCCCTTCACCGACCTGCGGTCGGTGCAGTCGCTGGTCGACGGCGACAAGCTGAAGATCAAGTACGGCGCCCAGGACATCTCGGCGCACGACTCCGGTGCCTTCACCGGTGAGATCTCCGGCCCCATGCTCGCCAAGCTGAAGTGCTCCTACGTGGCCATCGGCCACAGCGAGCGCCGCCAGTACCACGGCGAGGACGAGGCGACCTGCAACGCCAAGGTCAAGGCCGCCTTCAAGCACGGCATCACCCCGATCCTCTGCGTCGGCGAGGGCCTGGACGTCCGCAAGGCCGGCAACCAGGTCGCGCACACCCTCGCCCAGGTCGACGGCGCGCTGAAGGACGTCCCGGCCGAGCAGGCCGAGACGATCGTCATCGCCTACGAGCCGGTGTGGGCCATCGGCACCGGCGAGGTCGCCACCCCCGAGGACGCGCAGGAGGTCTGCGGTGCGATCCGCCGCCGCCTCGCGGAGCTGTACAGCCAGGAGCTCGCCGACAAGGTGCGGATCCAGTACGGCGGCTCGGTGAAGTCCGGTAACGTCGCGGCGATCATGGCGCAGCCGGACGTCGACGGCGCCCTGATCGGCGGCGCCGCGCTGGACGCCGACGAGTTCGTCAAGATCGTTCGATTCCGCGACCAGTAACGGTCGTGCCGCTGCCGGTACCACCCTTGAGCAGCGGCTATGACGGCGGGCCCGGCCCGTCGTAGGCTAACGGGGCCGGGTCCGGTGTCACACGACGCCGCCCCGGCCCCATCCGCATCAGATCCGCCCGTACTCCCGTCCGTCAGTCCTAGAGAGTTGGTCCAGCCGTGGTCATGGGATTCTCGATCGCCCTCATCGTCTTCAGCGTGCTGCTGATGATGCTGGTGCTCATGCACAAGGGGAAGGGCGGCGGTCTGTCCGACATGTTCGGCGGCGGCATGCAGTCCTCGGTCGGCGGCTCCTCCGTCGCCGAGCGGAACCTCGACCGCATCACCATCGTCGTCGGCCTGCTCTGGTTCGCCTGCATCGTCGTCCTCGGCATCCTGATGAAGCTGGACAAGTAGAGAGCTGACACGGTGTCGGGGACGCGGCTTATCATGAGTGCGGCGTCCTTCCGTGGCCGGGTAACTCCAGTCACTGGACGCGCGTTGGGCCTTACGTAGACTGGGGCGCTCCGCAGCGAAGCTTCCCGTCGATGCTTCGCAGCACCATGACGCAGGGAGTTACGACCGTGGCAAGTGGCAACGCGATCCGAGGAAGTCGGGTCGGGGCGGGGCCGATGGGGGAGGCCGAGCGGGGCGAGTCCGCGCCGCGCATCCGCATCTCCTTCTGGTGCTCCAACGGGCACGAGACACAGCCCAGCTTCGCCGGCGACGCGCAGATTCCTGACACCTGGGACTGCCCGCGCTGTGGCTTCCCCGCAGGCAAGGACCGGGACAACCCGCCGGACCCGCCGCGTACCGAGCCGTACAAGACGCACCTGGCGTACGTACGGGAGCGCCGCACGGACGCGGACGGCGAGGCGATCCTCGCGGAGGCGCTCGCCAAGCTCCGCGGCGAGATCTGACGACGCCTCTCCCGTGGCGGTACCGACGGGACATGAAGAGTGGTGCACCGGCCCGGCCGGAGGGTTTCGGCCTTCCTGTCGGGCCGTCGCGTTGCGCTGTTCGGGTGGCCTCGCAGGTGAATCCGGTACGGACCACCGGCGTCAGCAGATCGTCGGCGGGCGGACATCTTTTCCCACTCCCGGCTTCGCTCGAGCGTGAGTGCGCCCATCGTCCTCTGATCGATTAGGTTGGAGGGTGGCGGGGCCGATACGAGACCAAAGAAGGCTGATGTCCGAGATGAACGCAGATGGCCGCAGCAGGCTCGACCAGACGTCCGAGTGGGCGGCCCTGGGGAAGCACCGCGAACAACTCGCGAGCACGCATCTGCGCGAGCTGTTCGAGCAGGACCCCGGCCGTGCTGAGCGGTACACCCTCCAGGTCGGCGACCTGCACCTGGACTACTCCAAGCACCTGGTGACCGACGAGACGCTGCGCCTGCTCCGTGAGCTGGCCGCGGCGGCGAAGGTCACCGAGCTGCGGGACGCGATGTTCCGCGGCGAGAAGATCAACATCACCGAGAACCGCGCGGTGCTGCACACCGCGCTGCGCGCACCGGAGTCGGCGGTCATCGAGGTCGACGGTGAGAACGTCGTCCCCGCCGTGCACGCCGTGCTGCGCAAGATGCAGGTGTTCACCGACCGGATCCGCTCCGGCGACTGGAAGGGCCACACCGGCAAGCGCATCAAGAACGTCGTCAACGTCGGCATCGGCGGCTCCGACCTGGGCCCGGCGATGGCGTACGAGGCGCTGCGCGCCTACACCGACCGCGACATGCAGTTCCGGTTCGTCTCCAACGTGGACGGCGCCGACCTGCACGAGGCCGTGCGCGACCTGGACCCGGCCGAGACGCTCTTCATCATCGCCTCGAAGACGTTCACCACGATCGAGACGATCACCAACGCCAAGTCGGCCCGCGAGTGGCTGCTGGACGGCCTGGGCGCCGGTGACGAGGCGGTGGCCAAGCACTTCGTGGCGCTGTCCACCAACGCCGAGAAGGTCGCCGAGTTCGGCATCGACACGGCCAACATGTTCGAGTTCTGGGACTGGGTCGGCGGCCGCTACTCCTACGACTCGGCCATCGGCCTGTCGCTGATGATCGCCATCGGCCCGGAGCGCTTCCGCGAGATGCTGGCCGGCTTCCACCTGGTCGACGAGCACTTCCGGTGCGCGCCGCCCGAGGAGAACGCGCCGCTGCTGCTCGGCCTGCTGGGCCTCTGGTACGGCAACTTCTGGGACGCGCAGTCGCACGCGGTGCTGCCGTACAGCCACTACCTCTCCAAGTTCACCGCGTACCTCCAGCAGCTGGACATGGAGTCCAACGGCAAGTCCGTCACCCGTGACGGCGACCCGGTGCACTGGCAGACCGGCCCGGTGGTGTGGGGCACGCCCGGCACCAACGGCCAGCACGCGTACTACCAGCTGCTGCACCAGGGCACGAAGATGATCCCGGCCGACTTCATCGGCTTCGCGCGGCCCGTGGACGACCTCCAGCCGCGTCTGGTCGCCCAGCACGACCTGCTGATGGCGAACCTCTTCGCGCAGGGCCAGGCGCTGGCCTTCGGCAAGACGCCGGAGGAGGTGCGCGCCGAGGGCGTGCCGGAGGAGCTGGTCACGCACAAGACCTTCAAGGGCAACCGCCCCTCCACCACCATCCTGGCCAAGGAGCTCACCCCGTCGGTGCTGGGCCAGCTGATCGCCCTCTACGAGCACAAGGTGTTCGTCCAGGGCGCGATCTGGAACATCGACTCCTTCGACCAGTGGGGCGTGGAGCTCGGCAAGGTCCTCGCCAAGCGCGTGGAGCCGGCGCTGACCGAGGGCGCCGAGGTCGAGGGCCTGGACGCCTCGACGAAGTCGCTGGTGGCCGCCTACCGCGAGATGCGGGGGCGCTGATCGCCGTGCACGAAGACGCGCTCCTGAGTTTTCTGAACCTGCTGACGCCGGAGAACCGCGAGTGGCTGGTGGCCCAGCCGGCGGCCAAGCAGCAGGAGGTGGCCGCCCGGCACCTCGAAGCGGAGCAGGGCGACAAGGAGGCCGGTCTCGGCCCGTACAACACCGTGGACGAGGACGTCGAGGGCGTCGCGGTGGGGGACCTCCAGGACCCGGCACGGCTGGCCAACGCGATGGTGCGCCAGGAGCGGGAGCGGGAGCGGTAACGGTTGGTAACCGTGACCGCCTGACGTTCCGGCGCGCGTGCGGTCCCGTTCCGGGCGGCGGCTCCGTCCCCGTAGTGGGAGCGGGCCGCCGCTCGTCGTGGGAGCGGGCCGCCGCTCGTCGTGGGTGCGGTGCCGGGCCGCTCCGGGGTGGGGTGCCGGACTGCTTCGCTTGACGTCCGGCACCCCACCCCTGTGCGTCCCGGCACCTCCCGTACGTTCCCGGTTCTCATACGCCGACGGCCCGGCTCCTGCGGTGATTCACCGTGGGAGCCGGGCCGTCGTGCGGGCGGGCCTCGGTCAGGGGGAGGCCGGGGGGTACAGGCCGCGCGGGAGCTGGGAGGCGGCCGCCTCGTCCAGCAGCCAGAGCGTCCGGCTGCGGCCGTACGCGCCCGCCGCCGGAGCCTGTATCTCGCCCGCGCCGGACAGCGCCATCGCGGCCGCGTTCGCCTTGTCCTCGCCTGCGGCGAGCAGCCAGACCTCGCGTGCCGCGCGGATGGCCGGCAGCGTGAGCGAGATCCGGGTGGGCGGCGGCTTGGGCGCGCCGTGCACGCCGACCACCGTCCGCTCCGTCTCCCGCACCGCCGGGTGCTCGGGGAAGAGCGAGGCGACGTGGGTGTCCGGGCCGACGCCCAGCAGCAGGACGTCGAACGACGGGACCGGACCGTGGTCCTCGGGCCCCGCCGCGGCCGCCAGGGCGGCGGCGTACGCCTCCGCGGCGGCGTCCGCGTCGTTGCCGTACCCGCCGTCGGACGGCGCCATCGCGTGCACCCGCGCCGGGTCCAGCGGGACGCTGTCCAGCAGCGCCTCGCGGGCCTGGGTGTGGTTGCGCTCCGGGTCGCCCTCGGGCAGGAACCGCTCGTCGCCCCACCACAGGTCCAGCCGGGACCAGTCCACGGCGTCCCGGGCCGGCGCCTCGGCGAGCGCGGCCAGCAGACCGTTGCCGTTGCGGCCGCCGGTCAGCACGACGGACGCCGAGCCGCGGGCCGACTGGGCGTCCACGATGCGCGTGATCAGCCGGGCCGCAGCGGCCTTCGCCATCAGCTCCTTGTCGCGGTGGACGACGACCTGCGGCGCGCTCACTTGGCGGCCGCCCTCTTGGCGGGCGTCTTCTTCGCCGCTGCCTTGCCCTTGGGGGCGTCCTCGGCGGACTGCGCCTCGGCCTCCCGCCCGGCGTTCCCGGCGGACTGCGTCTCGGCCTCCCGCTCGGCGTCCTCGGCGGTCTTCGCCGACTCGCCCGGGAGCCCCTCCTTGTACTCGCCCAGCCGCTCCACGCCGTACTTCAGCGCGGACGCGTAGGTGTCGTCCGGGTCGAGCCGGCGCAGCTCCTCGGCGAGCAGCTCGGAGGTCTCCCGCCGCTGCAGCGCCACCGAGCGGTCCGGCTGGCCGGTCATGCACAGCGTGGCGAGCGCGCCGTCCGCGCGGTCCAGCACGATCGGGCCGCTCTTGGTCTCCATCCGGACGGCCGTCAGGCCGGGGCCGGCGGACAGGGTCCGCTGGACGGGGACGTGCAGCCGGTCGGCGAGCCACATGGCGAGCAGCTCGCAGCTGGGGTTGAACTCCTCGCCCTCGACGGTGACCGAGGTGACCTCGCTCGGCTGCTGGTCGAGCGCGGCGGCCAGCATCGAACGCCAGGGCGTGATGCGGGTCCAGGCCAGGTCGGTGTCGCCGGGGGTGTACTTCTCGGCGCGTGCGGCCAGCTCCTGGACGGGCTGCTCGGCGGCGTAGGTGTCGGTGACACGGCGCTGCGCGAGCGCCCCGAGCGGGTCGGCCGCCGGGTCCGTCGGACCGCCGACCGGCCACCAGACCACCACGGGGGCGTCCGGCAGCAGCAGCGGCAGGACGACCGACTGGGCGTGGTTGATGGCCTCGCCGTACAGGCGCAGCACGACCGTCTCGCCGGTGCCGGCGTCGGCGCCGACCCGGACCTCGGCGTCCAGGCGGGCCTGGGCGCGGCCGCGCGGCGAGCGGCTGACGCGCTTGATGACGACGAGGGTGCGCGAGGGGTGCTCGCGGGAGGCCTCGTTGGCGGCCTTGAGCGCGTCGTAGGCGTTCTCCTCGTCGGTGACGATGACGAGGGTGAGCACCATGCCGACGGCGGGGGTACCGATGGCCCTGCGGCCCTGGACCAGCGCCTTGTTGATCTTGCTGGCCGTGGTTTCGGTGAGATCGATCTTCATGGCCGACGCCAGCTCCGTCCGTCTCGTGCGAGCATTTCGTCCGCCTCGACCGGCCCCCAGGTACCCGCCGGGTACTGCGCGGGCTTGCCGTGGGTGTCCCAGTACCGCTCGATCGGGTCGAGGATCTTCCAGGACAGCTCCACCTCCTCCGTACGCGGGAAGAGGTTGGCGTCGCCGAGGAGGACATCGAGGATCAGGCGCTCGTACGCCTCGGGGCTGGACTCCGTGAAGGACTCGCCGTACGCGAAGTCCATCGAGACGTCCCGCACCTCCATCGAGGTGCCCGGAACCTTGGAGCCGAACCGCACCGTCACGCCCTCGTCCGGCTGCACCCGGATGACCAGGGCGTTCTGCCCCAGCTCCTCGGTGGCGGTGGAGTCGAAGGGGGAGTGCGGGGCACGCTGGAAGACGACCGCGATCTCGGTGACGCGGCGGCCCAGGCGCTTGCCGGTGCGCAGGTAGAAGGGCACGCCCGCCCAGCGGCGGTTGTCGATGCCCAGCTTGATCGCGGCGTAGGTGTCGGTCTTCGACTGGGGGTCGATGCCCTCTTCCTGGAGGTAGCCGACGGCCTTCTCGCCGCCCTGCCAGCCTTCCGCGTACTGCGCCCGTACGGTCTCCTTGCCCAGGTCCTTGGGCAGCCGGACGGCGCCGAGCACCTTGGCCTTCTCCGCGACCAGCGCGTCCGCGTCGAAGGAGGCGGGCTCCTCCATCGCGGTGAGCGCGAGCAGCTGGAGGAGGTGGTTCTGGATCACGTCACGCGCGGCGCCGATGCCGTCGTAGTAGCCGGCGCGGCCGCCGATGCCGATGTCCTCGGCCATCGTGATCTGCACGTGGTCCACGTAGGAGCGGTTCCACAGGGGCTCGAACATCGTGTTGGCGAAGCGCAGCGCCAGGATGTTCTGGACCGTCTCCTTGCCGAGGTAGTGGTCGATCCGGAAGACCTCTTCCGGCGGGAACACCTCGTGCACGATGCGGTTCAGCTCGCGCGCGCTCTCCAGGTCGTGCCCGAAGGGCTTCTCGATGACGGCGCGGCGCCAGGAGTCCTCGCGCTGGTCGGCGAGCCCGTGGTGCTTGAGCTGCTGGACGACCTTGGGGAAGAACTTCGGCGGCACCGAGAGGTAGAACGCGAAGTTGCCGCCCGTGCCCTGGGCCTTGTCCAGGTCCTGGATCGTGGACTTCAGCGTCTCGAAGGCCTGGTCGTCGTCGAAGTTGCCCTGGACGAAGCGCATGCCCTGGCTGAGCTGCTGCCAGACCTCCTCGCGGAACGGGGTCCGCGAGTGTTCCTTGACCGCGTCGTGCACGACCTGGGCGAAGTCTTCGTTCTCCCAGTCGCGGCGGGCGAAGCCGATGAGCGAGAAGCCCGGCGGCAGCAGGCCGCGATTGGCCAGGTCGTAAACGGCGGGCATCAGCTTTTTACGTGACAAATCGCCCGTAACGCCGAAGATGACGAGGCCCGACGGCCCCGCGATACGCGGGAGCCGTCGGTCCGCGGCGTCACGCAGCGGATTGCTGCTTGACAAGAGTCTCAGCCCTCCGAAGGAGCGAGGCGCTTCAGCTCCGCCTCGGTCGACTTGAGCAGGTCGTTCCAGGACTTCTCGAACTTGTCGACGCCCTCGTCCTCCAGCAGCTGGACGACCTCGTCGTACGAGACGCCGAGCTTGGCGAGCGCGTCGATGTCCGCCTGCGCCTGCTCGTACCCGCCGGTCACCGTGTCACCCGTGACCTCGCCGTGGTCGGCGGTGGCCTCCAGGGTGGCCTCCGGCATGGTGTTGACCGTGTTCGGCGCGACCAGCTGCTCGACGTAGAGCGTGTCCTTGAGCTCGGGGTCCTTCACACCGGTGGAGGCCCACAGCGGACGCTGCTTGTTGGCGCCCGCCTTCTCCAGGGCCGCCCAGCGGTCGGAGGAGAAGACCTCCTGGTAGGCCTGGTAGGCCAGCCGGGCGTTGGCGAGGGCCGCCTTGCCCTTGAGGGCCTTGGCCTCGTCGGTGCCGATGCCGTCCAGGCGCTTGTCGATCTCGGTGTCCACGCGGGACACGAAGAAGGACGCGACGGAGTGGATCTTGTCCAGCTCCAGGCCCAGCGACTTGGCCTTCTCCAGGCCCGCCAGGTAGGCGTCCATGACCTCGCGGTAGCGCTCCAGCGAGAAGATCAGCGTGACGTTGACGCTGATGCCCCGGCCGATCACCTCGGTGATCGCCGGCAGGCCCGCCTTGGTGGCCGGGATCTTGATGAGGGTGTTCGGGCGGTCCACCAGCCAGGCCAGCTGCTTGGCCTCGGCGACGGTCGCCTTGGTGTTGTGCGCCAGACGGGGGTCGACCTCGATGGAGACCCGGCCGTCCTGGCCGTCGGTGGCGTCGAAGACCGGCCGCAGGATGTCGGCCGCGTCCCGGACGTCCGCCGTGGTGATCATGCGGATGGCTTCCTCGACGGTGACCTTGCGGGCCGCGAGGTCGGAGACCTGCTGCTCGTAGCCCTCGCCCGAGGAGATCGCCTTCTGGAAGATCGACGGGTTGGTGGTGACACCGACCACGTGGCTCTGGTCGATCAGCTCGGCGAGGTTGCCGGACGTGATGCGCTTGCGCGACAGGTCGTCCAGCCAGATCGCAACGCCTTCGTCGGAAAGGCGCTTGAGTGCGTCTGTCATGGGAATTGCATCTCCTACTTGTCGTCTATGGACGTCAGCGCGCGGCGGCGTCGATCGATTCCCGCGCGGCGGCGGCCACGTTCTCGGGCGTGAAGCCGAACTCGCGGAAGAGAACCTTGCCGTCGGCGGAGGCGCCGAAGTGCTCCAGCGACACGATGCGGCCGGCGTCACCCACGTACTTGTGCCAGGTCAGGCCGATGCCCGCCTCGACGGCGACGCGGGCCTTGACGGCCGGCGGCAGCACGCTGTCCTTGTACGCCTGGTCCTGCTCCTCGAACCACTCCACGCACGGCATCGAGACGACCCGGGTCGGGACGCCCGCGGCCTGCAGCTGCTCGCGCGCCTCGACGGCGACGTGCACCTCGGAGCCGGTGGCGATCAGCACGACCTGCGGCTCGCCGCCCTCGGCGTCGAACAGCACGTAGCCGCCCTTGGCCACGCCCTCGGCGTTGGGCTCGTAGGTCGGCACGCCCTGGCGGGTCAGCGCCAGACCGTGCGGGGCGCCCTTGCCGAACTCCTTGGTCCAGCGCTTGTTGATCTCGCCCCAGGCGAGCGCGGTCTCGTTGGCGTCGGCCGGACGGACCACGTTCAGGCCCGGGATGGCGCGCAGCGAGGCCAGGTGCTCCACCGGCTGGTGGGTCGGGCCGTCCTCGCCCAGGCCGATCGAGTCGTGCGTCCACACGTAGGTGACCGGCAGGTGCATCAGGGCCGACAGGCGGACGGCGTTGCGCATGTAGTCGGAGAACACCAGGAAGGTGCCGCCGTAGATGCGGGTGTTGCCGTGCAGCGCGATGCCGTTCATCTCCGCGGCCATGGAGTGCTCACGGATACCGAAGTGAATCGTACGCCCGTACGGGTCGGCCTCGGGCAGGGTGTTGCCCACCGGCAGGAACGAGGAGTTCTTGTCGATGGTGGTGTTGTTCGAGCCCGCGAGGTCGGCGGAGCCGCCCCACAGCTCGGGGATGACGGCGCCCAGCGCCTGCAGGACCTTGCCGGAGGCGGCACGGGTGGCCACCGCCTTGCCGGTCTCGAAGACGGGCAGCTGGTCCTCCCAGCCGGCCGGCAGCTCGCCGGCGCGGATGCGGTCGAACTCCTTCGCCCGCTCCGGGTTGGCCGTCCGCCACTCGCCGAGGGCCTTCTCCCACTCGGCCTTCGCCTCACGGCCGCGGTCCAGCGCCGCACGGGTGTGCGCCAGGACCTCGTCCGAAACCTCGAAGTCCTTCTCCGGGTCGAAGCCCAGCACGCGCTTGGTCGCCGCGACCTCCTCGGCACCCAGCGCCGAGCCGTGCGCGGCCTCGGTGTTCTGGGCGTTCGGGGCCGGCCAGGCGATGATCGAACGCATCGCGATGAAGGACGGGCGGTCGGTGACGGCCTTGGCGGCCTCGATCGCCTCGTACAGCGCCTCGGGGTCCAGGTCGCCGTTCTCCTTGGGCTCCACGCGCTGGACGTGCCAGCCGTAGGCCTCGTACCGCTTGACGGTGTCCTCGGAGATGGCGGTCTCGGTGTCGCCCTCGATCGAGATGTGGTTGTCGTCCCACAGCAGGATCAGGTTGCCGAGCTTCTGGTGCCCGGCCATGGAGGACGCCTCGGCCGAGATGCCCTCCTGCAGGCAGCCGTCGCCGGCGATGCAGTAGACGAAGTGGTCGAACGGCGAGGTGCCGGCGGCCGCCTCCGGGTCGAACAGACCGCGCTCGTACCGGGCGGCCATCGCCATGCCCACCGCGTTGGCCACGCCCTGGCCCAGCGGGCCGGTGGTGGTCTCCACACCCGTGGTGTGGCCGTACTCCGGGTGGCCCGGGGTCTTGGAGCCCCAGGTGCGGAAGGCCTTCAGGTCGTCCAGCTCCAGGCCGAAGCCGGCCAGGTAGAGCTGGATGTACAGGGTCAGGGACGAGTGCCCCGCGGACAGCACGAACCGGTCACGGCCGGTCCAGTCCGCGTCGGCGGGGTCGTGCCGCATGACCTTCTGAAAGAGGGTGTAGGCGGCAGGAGCGAGGCTCATGGCCGTGCCCGGGTGGCCGTTACCGACCTTCTGCACGGCGTCTGCGGCCAGAACGCGGACGGTATCGACAGCCCGCTGGTCCATTTCGGTCCACTCAAGACCTGTGGTGGTCGGCTTGGTGCTCACCCTGGGTCAGGGCTCCTCTCCACATGTCGAATGCCGGGGGCCGGAAATGCCCTCGGACGCTGTCGAGCCTACCTGCGCGGGAGGCGCATTTTTCCGCCGGAACCCCGCTCGGCGTCACCTGCAACACATGAGTTTTCAGGACCCCGAACGAGCGCCCGAATGAGCAGGTGAACGCCCAGGAGACGGGGGGTGTCGGCCCTCCTTTCAGACTGCCGCCGCGCGCCCCCTTTCGCCCGCTGAACATCCGCGTGTCCAGGCACTCGGGTGCTATTCCTCCCGCCCCGCACCGAGCCAACACGAACCGACCCCCGCGAAGGCCGCGCTACCCGCAACGTCTAGAGTGGCGTGGTACGCGCAAGTCTTCACCGGGCTTTCACCGCCCGGCAGAGCTTGCTGGCCTTATCTCCGCGGTACCAGCCGCAGAAGTTACTTCCAGGGGTGTGCGTGACGGCCGTCGAATCCCGTCCTGCGGGTGCGCTCTCTCGGAGCCCGGGGCACCCCGGTCCCGTGAACCGGCCGTTCGGGGCCCGGGTCAAGGCGTTCGTGGCACTGACCAAGCCGCGGATCATCGAACTGCTGCTCATCACCACCGTTCCGGTGATGTTCCTCGCCGAACAGGGCGTGCCCGACCTGACGCTGGTGCTCCTCACCTGCGTCGGCGGCTACCTCTCGGCGGGCGGCGCCAACGCGCTGAACATGTACATCGACCGCGACATCGACGCGCTCATGGAGCGCACGTCGCAGCGTCCACTGGTCACCGGCATGGTCAGCCCGCGCGAGTGCCTGGTCTTCGGCGTCTCGCTCGCGGTGATCTCCACACTGCTGTTCGGACTGACCGTCAACTGGCTGTCGGCCTGGCTCTCGCTCGGCGCGCTGCTGTTCTACGTGGTCGTCTACACGATGATCCTCAAGCGCCGTACCTCCCAGAACATCGTCTGGGGCGGCATCGCCGGCTGCCTGCCGGTCCTCATCGGCTGGTCCTCCGTGACCAACTCGATGTCCTGGGCGCCGGTCATCCTCTTCCTCGTGATGTTCTTCTGGACGCCGCCGCACTACTGGCCGCTGTCCATGAAGGTGAAGGAGGACTACGCACGCGTGGGCGTGCCGATGCTCCCCGTGCTGGCCTCCAACAAGGTGGTGGCCCGCCAGATCGTGCTCTACAGCTGGGTGATGGTCGGCGTGTCGCTGCTGCTGCAGCCGCTGGGCTACACGGGCTGGTTCTACACGATCGTCGCCGTGCTGTGCGGCGGGTTCTGGCTCAAGGAGGCGCACGCCCTGCAGGCCCGCGCCAAGGCCGAGGTGACCGGAGCCAAGCTCAAGGAGATGCGGCTCTTCCACTGGTCCATCACCTACGTGTCGCTGCTCTTCGTGGCGGTCGCGGTGGACCCGTTCCTGCGCTTCTGATCCCCGCACTCCCGTGGAGGCCGTGCGCCGGTGGCCGTGAGGCCGTTCGGCGGCGGCCTCTTCCGCGTTCTATTACCGGCGGGTAGCATGCGGCCCATGGCAGACACCAAGCAGGCGGACGAGCAGCTGGACAAGCGCGCGGAGAAGCAGACCGCCCGGCTCGCCCGGGAGATGCAGGCCTTCGCCAAGAGCCACGGCGGCAGCGCCGAGGGCCAGCTGGCGCACATCGGCCGGGGCCGTACCCGCGTCGCCCTGGTCGGCGCCAACGGCGAGTGGGGCAACCTCGTGGCCCGCTCGTACGAGGCCGCGCAGAAGGCCGCCGAGAAGGCCGGCATCACCCTCCACGACGACTTCGACGGCGACCTGGCCGCCAAGGTGCGCACCGGCCGCTACGAGTGGTCGCGGATGGCGGGCATCCAGCTGGGCGGGCCCTCGAACGACTGACTTCCGCGGCGCGTCCGGCCCCGCTCCGTGGGGCCTCCGGGGCGGCCGGACCGGTCGGGCCGGCCGGGGCGGCGTATGCAGAGAGCCCGCGGGCCACGATCCGGCGATCGTGGCCCGCGGGCTCTGTCGTTCCCCGCGCCGGGAAGGCGCCTCAGGCGGCCGTGGTGGCCCTGGGAGCCTCGACGGGCTCCTGGTCCCCGGCCGGGCCCGGAACGGCCGGCAGCGGGCCGCGCTCGCGCAGCGAGAGGAAGACCCGCAGCACGCAGATCCACACCAGCGTCGAGCCGAACATGTGGATGCCCACGACCAGCTCCGGCAGGTGCAGGAAGTACTGCACGTAGCCGATGACGCCCTGGAAGGCGAGGCAGCCGAACAGCTCCAGTACGACGCGGCGGGGCGCGGCGGGCGCCTTCACGGCACGCAGCGTGAACCACAGGGCGACACTCAGGCCGATCACGATGTACACGAAGTCCACGTGCAGCTGGGTGATCTCCTGCCAGTCCAGCGGGATGCGGTGCACCTTGCGCGCGTCGCCCGCGTGCGGCCCGGCGCCGGTGACCACCGTGCCGATCACGGTCAGCGCGGCGGTGGCCAGCACCAGCAGCCAGGACAGCTGGCGGACCGGCCGGGCCACCAGGTCGCGCGGCTCCGCGTCCCCCTCGGCGGCCCGCCGCCAGGAGATCACGGCCACCGTGAGCAGCCCCGTCGACAGCAGGAAGTGCGAGCTGACGATGTACGGGTTCAGGCCGGTCAGCACGGTGATGCCGCCGACCACGGCGTTGCCCATGACGATCCAGAACTGGGCCCAGCCCAGCCGGGTCAGCGAGCGGCGCCGGGGGTGGCGGGCGCGGGCGGCGATGATGAAGAGGCCGACCACCGCGCACAGCACGTAGGTGAGCAGCCGGTTGCCGAACTCGATGAGGCCGTTGATGCCCATCTCGTGGGTCGGCGTCAGGCTGCCGGGGGTGCACTGGGGCCAGGTGGAGCAGCCCAGCCCCGACTGGGTGAGCCGGACCGCGCCGCCGGTCACGACGATGACGACGGCCATGACGACCGTGGCGAGCGCGGTGCGCCGCACGAAGGCCGCCGACGGCTGCCAGCGGCGGGCGATCTGCTCGAGGGGGTTCAGCGAATTCGGCACGGGGTCATCGTATGCGGCGGCTTGTGCGGATTTTCACGAGGGGGTCCGAGGGAGACGGCTCCCCGGGGAGGCGCGGCCACGAGGGGTGCGAAACGGTGCGTACCGTGTACTCCTCGTGGCCCACGCGTCACTCCCAGCGGAAGAACTTCGCCGCCGCGCCCAGACCCAGCACCGTCCACACCGCGAGGATGCCGAGGTCGGCCAGGGGGAGCCCGGCGCCGTGCTGCAGGACGTCGCGCAGCCCGTCGGAGAGGGCCGAGATCGGCAGCAGCTGGAGCACGGACTGCGCAGCGCCGGGGAACTTCTCCAGCGGCACGATGACGCCGCCGCCGACCAGCAGGAGCAGGAAGACCAGGTTGGCAGCGGCGAGCGTGGCCTCGGCCTTGAGCGCGCCGGCCATCAGCAGCCCGAGCCCGGAGAACGCCGCCGTACCGAGGACCAGCAGCAGGACCACCCAGACGGGGTTGCCGTGCGGGGACCAGCCGAGCGCGAGGGCGACCACGGTGAGCAGCACGATCTGCAGGATCTCGGTGACCAGCACGGAGCAGGTCTTCGCGGTCATCAGCGCCCAGCGGGGGAGCGGTGAGGCGGCGAGCCGCTTGAGCACCCCGTAGCGCCGCTCGAACCCGGTCGCGATGGCCTGCCCGGTGAAGGCGGTGGACATCACGGCCAGCGCGAGGATGCCGGGCGCGAGGAAGTCGACCGACTTCCCCTGGCCGCCCGCCGTCCCCGTGGGCACGGCGATGATGTCGACGGCCGAGAAGAGGACGAGCAGCAGCGTCGGGATGACGACGGTGAGCAGCAGCTGCTCCCCGTTGCGCAGCAGCATCTTCGTCTCGAGGAGGGCCTGCGCGCAGATCATCCGGGGGAGCGGCGCCGCGCCGGGCTTCGGGGTGAAGACACCCTCGGTGGCGGTGGTGCTCATGCGCGCAGCTCCTTGCCCGTCAGCTCCAGGCTGTGCCTTCCCGGGGGACGACCCCCGGACCCCCGGCCGGAGGAGGGACGACCTTGCGTCATGCGCGCAGCTCCTTGCCCGTCAGCTCAAGAAATACGTCTTCCAGGGTGTGCCGCTCGACCGCTATGCGGTCCGGCAGGACGCCGTTCTGGGCGCACCAGGTGGTGACGGTGGCCAGCAGCTGCGGGTCGACCGTGCCGGTGACCCGGTACGCGCCCGGCGTCAGCTCGGCCGCCGCGCACTCCGGGGGCAGCGCCTTGAGGAGTGAGGAGAGGTCCAGGCCGGGCCGGCCCGTGAAGCGCAGGGTGTTCTCCGCACCTCCCTTGCACAGCGTGTCGGGGCTCCCCTGGGCGATGACCCGGCCCCCGTCGATGATCGCGACGTCGTCGGCCAGCTGCTCGGCCTCGTCCATGAAGTGCGTGGTCAGCACCACGCCCACGCCGTCGGCGCGCAGCTCCCGTACGAGGTCCCAGGTCGCGTGGCGGGCCTGCGGGTCCAGACCCGCGGTCGGCTCGTCGAGGAAGACCAGCTCGGGGCGGCCGACGACGGCCATGGCGAGTGCCAGGCGCTGCTGCTGGCCGCCCGAGAGCCGCCGGTAGCTCGTCCGGCCGCAGGAGCCCAGTCCCAGCCGCTCGATCAGGAGGTCCACGTCCACGGGATGCGCGTGCAGCGACGCGGTGTGCCGCAGCATTTCCTCGGCGCGGGCACCCGCGTACACGCCCCCGGACTGCAGCATCACGCCGATACGGGGGCGCAGCGCGGCGGCGTCGGCGACGGGGTCCAGGCCCAGGACGCGGACGGTGCCGGCGTCCGGACGGCGGTAGCCCTCGCAGATCTCGACGGTGGTGGTCTTGCCGGCGCCGTTCGGGCCGAGGACGGCGGTGACGGTGCCGCGGGCGACGGTGAGGTCCAGGCCGTCCACGGCGGTCTTGGCGCCGTACCGCTTGACCAGTCCCGTGACCTGGACGGCAGGCTCTCGCCCGTGGGTCCGGGGGGCGTCCCCCGGGGAGGTGCTGCGCATGACCGGCAGTCTACGAAGGCGCGCCTTCCGGCTCCCACGGGGGCTCCCGCGCCCCGTCGCGAAGGGGCCTTGCACTTAGGTTCACCTAAGTGATAGAGGCCACCACGCGAAGGATCGAACGAGGCTTGTCCTGGTCTGAAGAATTACGCAACAATGTCGTTGTGAAATACGCGAGCGAGGATCGACAGGCACCCGCGGCCACCCCGGCCGCCGGGCCGGTGACCTCAGCCTCTGCGCAGGTCACCGCGCAGGACGAAGCACACGGCACGCGGAACCGCGTCGCCCGCTCCATCCTGGACCACGGCCCCTCCACCGCCGCCGAGCTGGCGCTGCGGCTGGAGCTGACCCAGGCCGCCGTCCGGCGCCATCTCGACGCCCTCGTGTCCGAGGGTGTCGTCGAACCCCGAGAGAAGCGGGTGTACGGCACGCGTTCCCGCGGCCGTCCCGCGAAGGCCTTCGCGCTGACGGACTGCGGCCGGGACGCCTTCGACCAGGCGTACGACAGCCTGGCCTCCGACGCCCTGCGCTGGATCGCGCGGAGCGCGGGCGGCGGCGAGCGCGGCGAGGCCGCGGTCGCCGAGTTCGCCCGCGCGCGGCTCGAGGCCCAGGCCGAGGAGTACCGCTCGGCGGTCGAGGCCGCGCCCCCGGAGGACCGCACCAAGGCCCTTGCGAAGGCATTGACCGCGGACGGGTACGCTGCTACGGCGCGCAGCGCCCCCCATCTCCAGCAAGGTGAACAGCTCTGCCAGCACCACTGTCCGGTCGCCCATGTGGCCGAGCAGTTCCCTCAGCTGTGCGAGGCGGAGACCGAGGTCTTCTCGCGCCTGCTCGGGACCCACGTGCAGCGTCTTGCCACCATCGCCCACGGCGACGGTGTCTGCACGACCTTCGTCCCCAAGGCGACGGCCCAGGGCGCCCCCAAGGCCCAGGACCGGCGCCGGACGGCGAAGGCCACCGGCAAGGCCGACCACCGCACCACCAAGACCACCACCGCATCTGCAAGCACGGCCGGGAGGAACCCCGCATGACGCTCCCCACGGAGACTGCTCACCCTGAGCTCGAGGGTCTGGGCAAGTACGAATACGGCTGGGCCGACTCCGACGTCGCCGGCGCGTCCGCCAAGCGCGGCCTCTCCGAGGAGGTCGTCCGCGACATCTCGGCGAAGAAGAACGAGCCGGAGTGGATGCTCAAGCTTCGCCTGAAGGGCCACAAGCTCTTCGAGAAGAAGCCCATGCCGAACTGGGGCTCGGACCTCTCCGGCATCGACTTCGACAACATCAAGTACTTCGTGCGCTCCACCGAGCAGCAGGCTGCCAGCTGGGAGGAGCTGCCGGAGGACATCAAGAACACCTACGACAAGCTCGGCATCCCGGAGGCGGAGAAGCAGCGCCTGGTGGCCGGTGTCGCCGCGCAGTACGAGTCCGAGGTCGTCTACCACCAGATCCGCGAGGACCTGGAGGCGCAGGGCGTCCTGTTCCTGGACACCGACACCGCGCTCAAGGAGCACCCGGAGCTCTTCAAGGAGTACTTCGGCACGGTGATCCCGGCGGGTGACAACAAGTTCGCCGCGCTGAACACCGCGGTGTGGTCCGGCGGCTCGTTCATCTACGTGCCCCCGGGCGTGCACGTCGACATCCCGCTGCAGGCCTACTTCCGGATCAACACCGAGAACATGGGTCAGTTCGAGCGGACGCTGATCATCGTCGACGAGGACGCCTACGTCCACTACGTCGAGGGCTGCACGGCGCCGATCTACAAGTCGGACTCGCTGCACTCCGCGGTCGTGGAGATCATCGTCAAGAAGGGCGGCCGCTGCCGCTACACGACGATCCAGAACTGGTCGAACAACGTCTACAACCTGGTCACCAAGCGTGCCGTGGCCTACGAGGGCGCGACCATGGAGTGGGTCGACGGCAACCTCGGCTCCAAGGTGACGATGAAGTACCCGGCCGTCTACCTGATGGGCGAGCACGCCAAGGGCGAGACCCTGTCCATCGCCTTCGCGGGCGAGGGCCAGCACCAGGACGCCGGCGCCAAGATGGTCCACATGGCTCCGAACACCTCCTCGAACATCGTCTCCAAGTCGGTGGCGCGGGGCGGCGGCCGGACCTCCTACCGCGGCCTCATCGAGATCGGTGAGGGTGCCGAGGGCGCCAAGTCCAACGTGCTCTGCGACGCCCTGCTGGTGGACACGATCTCCCGCTCGGACACCTACCCCTACGTGGACGTCCGCGAGGACGACGTGTCCATGGGCCACGAGGCGACCGTCTCCAAGGTCAGCGAGGACCAGCTCTTCTACCTGATGGCCCGCGGCCTCTCCGAGGACGAGGCCATGGCGATGATCGTGCGCGGCTTCGTCGAGCCCATCGCCCGTGAGCTGCCCATGGAGTACGCGCTGGAGCTCAACCGGCTGATCGAGCTGCAGATGGAGGGCGCGGTCGGCTGACCGAGCCGTCCGGGGGCCGGGTCCACGGACCCGGCCCACCCCCGCCGCAGCAAAATTCTTGATCCAGAAAGCGAGCACTACGACAGCCATGGCTGAGGCTCAGAACATCCCCGCGGGCTCCACCACCGCGGGCTCGATCGCGGTGGCCGCGGAGTCCACCGTCGCCACCCGGATGAGCGCCCCGCCGTCCTACGACGTGGCGGACTTCCCCGTGCCGCACGGCCGCGAGGAGGAGTGGCGCTTCACGCCGCTGGAGCGCCTGAAGGGCCTCCACGACGGCACCGCCACCGCCACCGGCGGCATCTCGGTCGAGATCAACGCGCCGGAGGGCGTGACGGTCGAGGCCGTGGGCCGCGACGACGCTCGCGTCGGCAAGGCCGGCAAGCCCATCGACCGGGTCGCCGCGCAGGCCTACAGCTCCTTCGAGAAGGCGTCCGTCGTCTCCGTGCCCAAGGAGACCGTGCTCGACGAGCCGATCCGCATCGCCGTGCGCGGCGAGGGCGGGGTGGCCTACGGCCACCAGGTCATCGAGCTGGGAGCCTTCGCCGAGGCCGTCGTCGTCATCGACCACACCGGTGACGCCACGCTCGCCGCCAACGTCGACTACCTCCTCGGCGACGGCGCCAAGCTGACCGTCGTCTCCGTCCAGGACTGGGACGACAGCGCGGTCCACGCGGGCCAGCACAACGCCCTGGTCGGCCGGGACGCCTCCTTCAAGTCCGTGATCGTCACCTTCGGCGGTGACCTGGTCCGGCTGAACCCGCGCGTCACCTACGCCGGTCCCGGCGGTGAGGCCGAGTTCTACGGCCTGTACTTCACCGACAACGGCCAGCACCAGGAGCACCGCCTCTTCGTCGACCACGAGGCGACCAACTGCCGCTCCAACGTGGTCTACAAGGGCGCCCTCCAGGGCGAGGACGCGCACGCCGTCTGGATCGGCGACGTCCTCATCCGCGCCGCGGCGACCGGCACGGACACCTACGAGCTCAACCGCAACCTGGTCCTCACGGACGGCGCGCGGGTGGACTCGGTGCCGAACCTGGAGATCGAGACCGGCGAGATCGTCGGCGCGGGCCACGCCTCGGCGACCGGCCGCTTCGACGACGAGCAGCTGTTCTACCTGATGGCCCGCGGCATCCCCGCCGAGGAGGCCCGCCGCCTGGTGGTCCGCGGCTTCTTCGCCGAGCTGGTCCAGCAGATCGGCCTCCCGGACGTCGAGGAGCGCCTCATCGCCAAGATCGAGGCCGAACTGGAAGCGTCGGTGGCATGACACCCAACTTCGTACGAGCCTGTGGGCTGAGCGAGCTCGAAGAGGACACCCCCAAGCGGGTCGAGCTCGACGGCACCCCGGTCTCGGTCGTCCGTACCGAGGGCGAGGTGTTCGCGATCAACGACATCTGCTCGCACGCGAACGTCTCCCTCTCGGAGGGCGAGGTGGAGGACTGCTCCATCGAATGCTGGCTGCACGGCTCCAGCTTCGACCTCCGCACCGGCAAGCCGTCCGGCCTTCCCGCGACGCAGCCCGTCCCCGTGTACCCCGTAAAGATCGAAGGGGACGACGTGCTCGTCTCCGTCACCCAGGAGTCCTGAGTTCCCCATGGCAACGCTTGAGATTCACGACCTGCACGTCTCCGTCGAGGCCGAGAACGGCCCGCGCGAGATCCTGAAGGGCGTCGACCTGACCGTGAAGCAGGGCGAGACGCACGCCATCATGGGCCCCAACGGCTCCGGCAAGTCCACCCTCGCGTACTCGCTCGCGGGTCACCCCAAGTACACGATCACCGGCGGCACCGTCACCCTCGACGGCGAGGACGTCCTCGAGATGTCCGTCGACGAGCGTGCCCGCGCCGGCGTCTTCCTCGCCATGCAGTACCCGGTCGAGGTCCCCGGCGTCTCCGTCTCCAACTTCCTGCGCACCTCCGCCACCGCCGTCCGCGGCGAGGCCCCCAAGCTGCGGACGTGGGTCAAGGAGGTCAAGGAGGCCATGGAGCGCCTCTCGATGGACCCGGCGTTCGCCGAGCGCAACGTCAACGAGGGCTTCTCCGGCGGTGAGAAGAAGCGCCACGAGATCCTCCAGCTGGAGCTGCTCAAGCCGAAGATCGCGATCCTCGACGAGACCGACTCCGGCCTGGACGTCGACGCGCTGCGCATCGTCTCCGAGGGCGTGAACCGGGTCCGCGAGTCCGGTGAGGTCGGCACCCTGCTGATCACCCACTACACGCGGATCCTCCGTTACATCAAGCCCGACCACGTCCACGTGTTCGCCAACGGCCGGATCGCCGAGTCCGGTGGCCCGGAGCTGGCGGACAAGCTGGAGGCCGAGGGCTACGAGGCGTACGTGAAGGGTGGCGCTACCGCGTGACACAGCTGCCGGGCCTCCTCGACACAGAGGCGATCCGTAAGGACTTCCCGATCCTGGGCCGCGAGGTCCACGAGGGGAAGAAGCTCGTCTACCTGGACAGCGCCGCGACCTCGCAGACGCCCAGCCAGGTCATCGACGTGCTGAGCGAGTACTACGAACGCTACAACGCCAATGTCCACCGCGGCGTGCACGTGCTCGCCGAGGAGGCCACGGCGCTGTACGAAGGTGCTCGCGACAAGGTCGCCGAGTTCATCAACGCACCGAGCCGCGACGAGGTGATCTTCACCAAGAACGCCTCGGAGTCGCTCAACCTCGTGGCGAACATGCTCGGCTGGGCCGATGAGCCCTACCGCGTGGACCACGAGACCGAGATCGTCATCACGGAGATGGAGCACCACTCCAACATCGTGCCGTGGCAGCTGCTCTCGCAGCGCACGGGCGCGAAGCTGAAGTGGTTCGGGCTGACCGAGGACGGCCGGCTCGACCTCTCCAACATCGACGAGATCATCACGGAGAAGACCAAGGTCGTCTCCCTGACCCTGGTGTCCAACCTCATGGGCACGGTCAACCCCGTCGAGACGATCGTCCGCAAGGCGCAGGACGTCGGCGCGCTGGTCGTCTTCGACGCCTCGCAGGCCGCGCCGCACATGCCGCTGGACGTCCAGGCGCTCCAGGCCGACTTCGTGGCCTTCACCGGCCACAAGATGTGCGGTCCGACCGGCATCGGCGTGCTGTGGGGCCGCCAGGAGCTGCTGGAGGACCTGCCGCCGTTCCTCGGTGGCGGCGAGATGATCGAGACCGTCTCGATGAACTCCTCCACGTACGCCCCGGCGCCGCACAAGTTCGAGGCCGGTACGCCCCCGATCGCCCAGGCCGTCGGCCTCGGCGCCGCGGTGGACTACCTCAACTCCATCGGCATGGAGCGGATCGCCGAGCACGAGCACGCGCTCACCGAGTACGCCGTCAAGCGGCTGCTGGAGGTCCCGGACCTGCGGATCATCGGCCCCACCACGGCCGAGGACCGGGGCGCCGCGATCTCCTTCACGCTCGGCGACATCCACCCGCACGACGTGGGGCAGGTGCTCGACGAGGAGGGCATCGCGGTCCGGGTCGGCCACCACTGCGCCCGCCCGGTCTGCCTGCGGTACGGAATTCCTGCGACGACACGAGCGTCGTTCTATCTGTACTCCACCCCGGCCGAGGTCGACGCCCTGGTCGCCGGCCTGGAGCACGTCCGTAATTTCTTCGGATGAGGACGAGGACTGACTGACCCGTGAAGCTGGATTCCATGTACCAGGACGTCATCCTGGACCACTACAAGCACCCGCACGGCCGGGGCTTGCGGGACGGCGACGCCGAGGTGCACCACGTCAACCCGACCTGCGGTGACGAGATCACCCTGCGCGTCCGCCTGGACGGCGCGACCATTGAGGACGTGTCCTACGAAGGCCAGGGCTGCTCCATCAGCCAGGCCTCCGCGTCCGTCCTCAATGAACTCCTGGTCGGGAAGGAGCTCGGCGAGGCGCAGAAGATCCAGGAGACCTTCCTGGAGCTGATGCAGTCCAAGGGCCAGATCGAGCCCGACGACGCCATGGAGGAGGTGCTGGAGGACGCCGTCGCGTTCGCCGGCGTCTCGAAGTACCCCGCCCGCGTCAAGTGCGCCCTCCTGTCCTGGATGGCGTGGAAGGACGCGACCGCCAAGGCCCTCTCCGAGGAGGCGAAGACCGCATGACCGAGAACGCAAGCGCCACCGAGGCGCCGGCCGGGGCAGCCGCCCTGAAGCCGGCCACCGAGGAGGAGGTCCGCGAGGCCCTCTACGACGTCGTCGACCCCGAGCTGGGCATCGACGTGGTCAACCTCGGCCTCGTCTACGGCATCCACGTCGACGACGCCAACATCGCCACCATCGACATGACGCTCACCTCGGCGGCCTGCCCGCTGACCGACGTCATCGAGGACCAGGCGAAGTCCGCCACGGACGGCATCGTCAACGAGCTCCGGATCAACTGGGTCTGGATGCCCCCGTGGGGCCCCGACAAGATCACCGACGACGGCCGCGAGCAGCTGCGCGCGCTGGGGTTCAACGTCTGACGTTTTCCCGGCGGCCGGACCGCGCACGATGAGCCAGTGGGGTACTACGCTGAGTAGTGCCCCACTGGCTTTTTCACGGGCACGAGGACGGCGGGCCGATGACGGCTGACGACGCCGGTCCGCGCGACTCCGCCGCCCAGACTCCGCTGCTGGACCGCCGGGCCGAACAACGCACGATCCGGAAGACACTGCGTGCCTTCGCTGCCGACCCCAGCGCGCGGCACGGCCCCCTGCTGCTGGAGGGCAGCTCCGGCATGGGCAAGACGACCCTCCTGGACGTGGTGCGGCGACAGGCCCGGCAGCTGGGCCTCACCCCGCTCGACGCTGTCGGCTTCCCGCACAGCGACCGGGCCTATCTCATGGCGCGGCAGTGGTTCCTCCCGGACGCGCGGACCCTGGAGCTGCGGCCGCTGGAGCGTCGCCTCCTCGGCCTGGAACCGCAGGAGCGGCTGGTCGACCGCGGTGTCAACAGCGTGCTCGCGCCGCTGGAGCGGTCCGTGGTGCTGGACGCCTGGGACGGCATCGCGGCCGGTGTCGAGCAACTGCACGGCCCCCTGGTCCTGTTGTTGGACGATGCGCACTGGGCCGATCCGTACACCCTGGACTGGCTTCACCGGCTGATCCGGCAGCAGCCGGGCCGGCCGCTGCTCGCCGTCCTCGCGCGCCGCACGGAGGAGCCGTCGCGCAGCCATCGCCCGCTCACCGAGCTGGCCGGGCTGCCCGCCGCCGTACGCATGCCCCTGCGCCCGCTGGAGTTCTCCGCGGTCCGCACGCTGGCCGAGGCACTGCTGCGGGAACCGCCCGACACCGCGTTCAGCAGCACGCTGTACCGGGCCACCGGCGGGGTGCCGTTCAACGTCGTCGACACCTGCCGCAGGGCCGCCGCCGACGGGGTACGGCCGGTCGCCCGGGACGCTCCCCTCATCGGCGATCACGCCCGGACCGCCATCGGGCAGGGACTGCTGCCACTGCTCGACCGGCTCGGTGCGGTACACCTCCGGACCGCCCGCGCGCTCGCGGTGCTCGGCCCGCACGCTACGCCCGCCCTGGTCGGGCGGCTGGCCGGGCTCACCCCCGACCGGGCCGCCGCCAGTCTGGACCGGCTGCGCGACGCGCTGCTGCTGGCCCCTGACCAGCCGGCGTTCGTCCACCCGCCGTTCGCCGACGCCGTGTACGGCGCCATACCGCAGGGCCTGCGCGGCCGGCTGCACGCGCGGGCCGCCGTGCTGCTCGCCGACGCCGGACTCGGCCCCGAAGTGGCCGCCGTGCACCTGCTCGCCGCGCCGCCGGACGGCTCGACGTGGGCCGTCGAGCAGCTTCGGGAGGCGGCCGCCCAGAGCCTGGCCGCCGGCGCCCCCGAGGACGCCGACCGGCTGCTGGCCCGCGCCCAGGCCGAACCGCCGCCGCCCGAGCTTCGCGGCGACCTGCACTACGAACGCGGGGTGGCGACCTACCCCGTCGACACCCGGCGGTCGGCAGCCCACCTGCAGGCCGCACTGGCCGACGGCCGGCCGCGCGAGGCGGCGGTGCGGCTGCTGGCCAAGGCCCTCGCCCACGAGGACCGGCTGCCCCAGGCGGTCCGCATGCTGCAGCGGGAGTCCGAGCGGGCCACGCGTCCGGACAGCCGGCTGCGGCTGCTCGCCGAGGGCTTCCTGTGGAGCGCCTACTGGGAGGACGAGCCGGACGCCGCCCGGCAGCACCGGCTGCTCGGGACCATCACCGACCGGCTCACCGGGGACACTGCAGAGCACCGTCGCCTGCTGGTCCTGCGGGCCTGGTACGCCACCCTGCGCGGCGATCCGGTGGGCGTCGCGCTGCGGGCGGTGCGGCTGGGCACCCGTGTGCGGCCGGGGTGGACCGGCGACAAGGGGGACTTCGACTGCGGCGTCCTGACCGCGCTGGTGTACTTCTACTGCGGCCAGGTGCGGAGCGCCGAACGGATCCTGGACGAGGGCATCGCCGAACTGCGGGCCCGGCGCTGGTGCGGAGGCCACCTGGCGCTCGCCCTCGCCCTGCGCGCCATGGTCCTGCTGCGCACCGGGCGGCTGGCCGCCGCCCAGGGCGAGAGCGAGCGTGCCCTGCGCATCGCGGAGGGGCTGCGGCCCATGTCGCACGCCCGGTGGTACGCGCTGAGCACCGCGCTCAGCGTGCTGCTGGCCCGCGGCAAGTCGGCCGAGGCGGCCGACCTGAGCGAACGCGAACGCTTCACCGAGCCGTTCCCCGCCACGGTCGTGCTGCCCGCGCCGCGGTGCGTGCTGGCGGAGCTGCGTATCGAACAGGGCCGGACGGCTGAGGCCGTGGAGCTGCTGACCGCGGCGGAGCAGCGGCAGCGTGCCCGTCTCGCGGTCAACCCCGCGGTGTGCCCGTGGCAGCCGCTGCTCGCCCAGGCCCTGGCGGAGTTCGACCGGCCGGCCGCACAGGAGAAGGCCGAGGAGGCGGTGCGGCGGGCCCGCGCGTTCGGTGTGCCCGCTGCGACCGGGGAAACGCTGGTCCGGGCCGGGCTCGCGTACGGCGGCGAGGAGGGGCTGCGGCTGCTGGCCGAGGCGGCCGAGCTGCTGGGCGGTACGGCCGACACCTACGGACAGGCCCGGACGCTGACCGAGTACGGGGACGCGCTGCGCCGGGCCGGGCGGAAGGAGGAGGCCCGGGACACGCTGTGGCGGGCCCGCGCGACGGCCTGCCGGGCCGGCGCCGAGAAGCTCGCCGAGCGCGCCCGCGCCGCGCGGCGGCTGGCGGGCGGCCGGGACCGCACGCCGATCGTCCCGGGCCTGGAGGGGCTGACCGGGCGGCAGTGCGAGGTGGGGGCGCTGGCCGCGGCGGGGCTGACCAACCGTGAGATCGCCCGCGTCCTCGTCATCTCGCTGCACACCGTCAGCGCGCACCTGCGGCAGATCTACGCCACGCTCGGCGTCACCCGGGAAACGCTGCGCGGCCTGCCCTGGCCGGACATCGGCCCGACCTGACCGGGTGTCCGCTTAAGGGTAGAGGGGGGTCGGTAATCGACGCGAGGCCGGCCGTTCCGCATGCTCCGAGTAAGTGCTCCGGAGGGACGACCGGGGAGAAGGAGGACCCTCATGCGGTACCTGCGGTGGGGACCAGCGGCTCGCGACGCACGGGCGGGGTGGGAGGAGGACACGTACCGGAAAGCCCTGGAGGCCGTCGGCAGGCATGACGCGGCGGTGGCCCGGTGGTATCTGGAGCGGCTGCTCCGTACGGCCGACACCGCGCCCGAGACCTGTTCCGGGACCGCGGCGAGGGCCTTGTACCTGCTGGCCGGGCTGGACGCGGCGGAGGGGCTGCTGTTCTCGGCGCGGTCCCGCTACGCCGAGAGCGCCATGGCGCTGGAGGGGGCGCGCAGCCGCGCCGAGCGCGCCGGCGACGGCGGACCGGCAGCCATGCTCGCCGAGTTCCGCGACCTGGCACGCGCGGTCGCCGCCGACCTGGCGGAGAACTGCGGCCTCGACGGGGGATGGCCGGAGCCGGGGCACCGGGCCGTGCCGCCGGGTGAGCCCGCCGGCACCGCGGGCTGAGCGGACCGGGGCACTGCGGAGGGAGCAACGATGTGGCGCAGGACAGCTGCCGCCCGCGGCCCGCGGGTGCGGTGGCGGGGCGAGATATGGCTGCCCACGGGCGAGGGCGGCGGTTGGCACGGGTACGCGCTGGACCGGGTGCCGCCCGGGGTGAGCGCGGTCGAGGACGATCTGCGGATGTACCGAGGACGGATCCAGGTGGCATCGGGCCGCTTCGTGGACCTGGGCGCCGGGGTGGCTCCACCGGACGCGGGCACGGCGCGGAAGCTGCTGGCCGCAGCGTTCCCGGCGACGCCCGGCATGGCGCCGGTGCGTCCCCTGGAGCGCTGGCTCGCGGTGGTCACGCGCGGCGGACGTACCGCGCTGGTGCGTCCGCTGGCCGAGGCGGCCGAGGCGGTGGTGGTCCTGGTCCAGGTGTGGGAGTGAGCGGCGAGAGCGGGACCGGGCGCCACGGTATGTACGGTCGTACGCATCGTTGTGTACGCTCGTACGTATGGCATATGTGACGCTGGGTGCCGCGATTCTGGTGGAGGTGCTGGCCACCACGGCGATGAAGTACAGCGACGGGTTCACGAAGCTGTGGCCCTCGCTGGGGACCGCGGCCGGGTACCTGATCGCGTTCGTGCTGCTCGCGCAGACGCTGAAGACCATGAGCGTGGGGACCACGTACGCGATCTGGTCCGGGGCCGGGACGGCGGTGATCGCGGCCATCGGGATGCTGTTCCTCGGGGAGGCGGCGAACGCGGCGCGGCTCATCGGGATCGCGCTGATCATCGTGGGCGTGGTCGTGCTGAACCTCGGCGGGGCCCACTGATGCCGCGGCGGTACGACCCCGAGCGGCGGCAGCGGATCATCGACGCGGCGATCCGGGTGGCCGAGGAGCGTGGCATCGGGGCGCTCAGCCACCGGGCGGTGGCGGCCGAGGCGGACGTGCCGCTGGGGTCCACCACGTACCACTTCGCGTCCCTGGACGACCTGCTGGTGGCCGCGCTGCGGCAGGTGTGCGGCGAGTCCGGCACCGCGGTGGAGGGATGGACCGCGTACCTGGACCGGGCCGGGCCGCTCGCGGACCGGATCGCCGACCTGCTCGCCGCCTACATGGACGAGAGCCGCAGCGGCCGCGTGCGGATGGAGTACGAGCTGTACCTCGCGGCGCTGCGGCGGCCCGCGCTGAGCCCGGTGGCCGCCGAGTGGCTGGACAGCACCCTGGAGGTGCTCGCCCGGTACACCGACCCCGGCACGGCCCGCGTGCTCGGCGCGCTGATCGACGGGCTGCTGCTGCAGCTGCTGCTCACCGGCCGGCCCTTCGACCGGGACACGGTGCGGGCCGAGGTGGCGCGGGTGGTCGGCGAGGAGCCCGGGGAGCGGCCGCGCGCGTCTGACGGCTGAGACCGGTTCGCCAGGCCGGGGGCGCGCCGGTTAGGTTTTCCGCATGACCGAAGCAACCTCCCGTACGACCGGCGCCGTCGCCGCCGGACTCGCCACCGTCGCCTCCGACGGCACCGTCCTGGACACCTGGTTCCCGGCGCCCGAGCTCGTCGCCGAGCCCGGCCCGGCCGGCACCGAGCGGCTGACCGCCGAGCGCGCCGCCGAACTGCTCGGCGCGGCCGCGCCCAAGGCGCTCGGCCCCGACGCCCGCCGCGGCGTGGAGATCGTGGCCGTACGCACGGTCATCTCCTCCCTGGACGACAAGCCGCTCGACGCGCACGACGTCTACCTGCGCCTGCACCTGCTCAGCCACCGCCTGGTCCAGCCGAACGGCCAGAACCTCGACGGCATCTTCGGCCTGATGGCGAACGTCGCGTGGACCTCGCTCGGCCCGGTGGCCGTGGACGAGCTGGAGACCGTGCGGCTCAACGCCCGCGCCGAGGGCCTGCACCTCGCCGTGTACGGCGTCGACAAGTTCCCGCGGATGACGGACTACGTCGCCCCGGCGGGCGTCCGCATCGCCGACGCCGACCGGGTCCGCCTGGGCGCGCACCTCGCGGCCGGCACCACCGTCATGCACGAGGGCTTCGTCAACTTCAACGCCGGCACGCTCGGCACCTCCATGGTCGAGGGCCGCATCAGCCAGGGCGTCGTCGTCGGCGACGGCTCGGACATCGGCGGCGGCGCGTCCACCATGGGCACCCTCTCCGGCGGCGGCAAGGAGCGCATCCGCATCGGCGAGCGCAGCCTGGTCGGCGCGGAGGCCGGTGTCGGCATCGCGCTGGGCAACGAGTGCGTGGTCGAGGCGGGCCTGTACATCACCGCCGGCACCCGCGTGACGATGCCCGACGGGCAGATCGTCAAGGCCGCCGAGCTGTCCGGCGCCGACAACATCCTCTTCCGCCGCAACTCCACCACCGGCGTGGTGGAGGCCCGCCCGAACAACGCGGAGTGGGGCGGCCTGAACGACGTGCTGCACCACAACTGAGCGGTCCCGCGGCAGACGACGGGCGGTCCGTACGGACCGCCCGTCACTGTCAGTGGCACCGGCTAGGGTTCTCCTATGCGTGATCTTGCAGCCGGTGTGGGGTACTTGGGGAAGGGGCAGCGCTGGGTCGCACAGCACGGCAGGTGGTGGGGGTTCGGGCTGATCCCCGCGCTCATCGCGCTGGTGCTGTACGCCGCGGTGCTGACCGTCTTCGCCTTCTGGACGGACGACATCGCGGCCTGGGCGACGCCCTTCGCCGACGACTGGGGCTCGCCCTGGCAGGGGCTGCTGCGCGGGATCTTCGTCGCCCTGCTCTTCGGCGGCGGGCTGCTGCTGGCCGTGCTCACCTTCACCGCCGTGACGCTGCTGATCGGCGACCCCTTCTACGAATCGCTGTCCGAGAAGGTCGAGCAGTCGGAGGGCGACTGCCCGGAGGGGCCGGACCGCTCCCTCTGGGCGGAGATATGGATCGCGCTGAAGGACAGCGTGTACGTGCTGCTGCGCGCCGCCGGCTTCGGACTGCTCTTCTTCCTCCTCGGCTTCGTGCCGGTCATCGGCCAGACCGTGATCCCGGCCCTCGGCTTCTGCGTCTCCGGCTTCTTCCTCACCGTCGAGCTGACCTCCGTGGCCATGCAGCGCCGCGGGATACCCGTGCGCGAGCGGCTGCGGCTGCTGCGCGGCCGCAAGCTGCTCGCCGTCGGCTTCGGCACCCCGCTCGTGCTGCTCTTCCTGATCCCGTTCATCGCCGTGGTCCTGATGCCGGGCGCGGTCGCGGGCGCGACGCTGCTGGTACGGGACCTGGTGGCGGAGCCGGACCCGGCCCCGGGTGAGGCCGCTGCAGAGCCGGCGTAGACCGCGCCCCGTCAGGGGCGCGGGGCCGTGCCGATGTGCGGCTCCGCCGCGTGGGCGCGAGCAACCACGACGGTGCCGCGCCGGGCGGACTTCCGAACCGCCCGGGACGCGACCCCGCCGGATATCAGGCGCCTACGGCGCCACGCGCAGCACCTGCGGGTCGTGGTCGCTGGCCTGGTCGGCGAACTCCGCGTTGAGGTGGACGATGTCGTAGTCGGTACGGGTCAGGGCCGGGCTGGTCAGCATGTGGTCCAGCGCCTGGGAGTTGCCGTTGTAGACGTAGCCGTACCGCTCGGCCTTCGGCAGCCGGTTCACCTGGTCGGTGAGGACGCCGCCCGCGGTGAGCTTCTTCAGCGCCGGGGAGAACTGGTAGTCGTTCAGGTCGCCCGCGACGATCACGGCCGCCTTCGGGTCCACGGCGAGCACGTCCTTCACGAAGCCGTGCACGGCCTCGGCCTGTGCGGTGCGCTGCGTCTCCGAGGAGCGGGCCGGCGGCTGGAAACGGCTGTCCAGCCCCTGGTCGCCGCCCTTGGAGTTGAAGTGGTTGGCGACCACGAAGACCCGCTTGCCGCGGAAGGTGAACTGGCCGGCGAGCGGCTTGCGGCTGTCCTTCCAGGCCGGGTTGGCCGGGTCGATGCGGCCGGGGGAGGCGGAGAGGGCCGCCTGCCCGTCCTTCTTCTCGACCTTCACCGGGGTCGTCGCGTCGCCGCCGGGGGTGTCGGTGAACGAGACCCGCTCGGGGTTGTAGAGGAACGCGACGCGGATGTTGCCGCCCGGCTGGCCGCCGTCCTGGTCGTTCTCCGGGTCGATCTGCGCCCACTTGTACGCCGGGCCGCCCGCCTCGGCGATGGCGTCGGTGAGCTTCTTGAGCGTGACGCCCGCGGTCACCACCCCGTTGTCCGTGGACCCGTTGTCGTCCTGGACCTCCTCCAGGGCGACGACGTCGGGCGAGGCGAGGTTCTTCACCAGCGCCTCGGCCAGCCGGCCGTACTTGGCCTGCGCGGTCTTCGGCGAGAGGTTCTCCACGTTGTACGTGGCCACCGACAGCTCGTTCCCGGACTGCTTGCGGGTGGTCTCGCGGTCCGGCCCGTGGTCGGCGAGCGTGCCCAGGTCGGTGGCCTCGATCGTGTAGCCGCCGAAGTCGTCGTAGTCCAGCGGGCCCGCGGTGGTGCCGGTCAGCGCGTCGCCGACGTCGGCGACCGGGAACGGCCGCTCGGCGAACGGGATCAGCGAGGTGACCTTGAGCCGGCCCGGGTTCGGGTCGGCGTACGAGGAGTAGAGCGTGCCGCCGCGTGCGGTGCGGTGGTGCTTGGGCTCGGCGGTCACCCACAGCTCGTGGTACGAGTTCGTCGGGCCGACGACCGGCGCGTCGGAGACCGCGACCCGCATGCCCTCCAGCGACTCGTAGCGGTCCAGCGCGTAGGAGCCGGGCCGGAGCTTCAGCGGCTCGATGTCCTTGCCGCCGTTGTCCGGGGCGTATCGATTCGGCACGGACGCCGGGGTCAGCCGGAACGTTTCGGGGAGACGATTCTTCGCCGACATCACCGTCCATTTCGCGCCAGTGATCTCGGTGACGGACTGCGCCCCCGCGTCCTTGCCGCCGGGATAGTACTCACTGACCGTGCCGGCCACCTCCACCGCGTCGCCCACCGCGACGCCGGGCGTCTGCTTCCCGGTGAAGACGAAGACGGCCTCGCTGGTCGCGGGGTCGCGGTCGGGGTGCGGGTCCTGGAACCAGAAGCCGCGCGCCGACCCGAAGGCGCGTACGGCCGTGACCACCCCGGGCACGCCCGTGACCTGCTTCCCCGCCAGCGGGGATATCCGGGTACTGCCCTGGATGTCGTGGATCCGGGTGTCGGCCGCTGCGGCGGACTGCGGGACGGTGAGCAGCCCGGCGGCGAGCGCCGCGGCGGCGGCCGAGGCGAGCGTGAGCGGTCTGCGGATCGTGCGGCGGGACGGCATGGTGGCCTCCGGTCATGTGGGGAAAGGAGGGAGGAGCGAGGTGAAGAGGGCGGAACGGCGTATCGGAGGACGGTCCGCTACGCGCGTCAATCTCTTGCGTGTGCCGGGAAGTTGTCAAGGCTCACCCGGTGGCCGGCGGCGGGCGGGCCGGTGAACCGCCCGGGATCGTCACGATTCCGTCTACGCTTGGCGTCGCACCAGCCGTAGTCCGCCCGAGGAGCTGAACCCTAGATGTCCGACGAGCGCCCCACCCTTCCCCCGGTGCGGCTGCACCCCGAAGCGGAGCTGGCCAGGGACGCGCTGAGCGCCCCCCTCTTCGCACGGGCGGCGAAGCTCGCCCGCTGGGCCGAGCGGGAGGTACCGGTCGGCGTCGGCGGCGACCTCCTCGAGGAACAGCTCGCCGAGGCCGCGACCCACCTCGGCCTGGCCGTCGACGAGGACGGCACCGGCTACGCCGCCGAGGCCTGGCAGCTGGCCGTGGACACCGGCCTGGTCGAGATCGAGGAGCACGCGGACGACGACGAGGACCTGCCCGACGGCGCCCCGGCCGGCACCGCCACCCCCGGCGAGGAACTGCGCCTGCTGACCCAGGGCACCCCGCAGGACGTGCTGGCCATCTGGCTCGGCGGCATGGAGACCGTGCTGGCCGACGCGGCCGCGCCCGACCTCGGCGACATCGTGGAGCAGATCGCCGAGGGCGGCGAGCTGGACCTGGACGCCATCGACTGGAACCCCGAGGACGAGGCCGAGCTGCTGGACGGCATCCTCGGCAACCTCTACATGCTCTGCGCGCTGGCCGAGGACCCCGAGCAGAGCGTCCCGCTGCCGGCCCTCGCCGCCTCGATGATCGTCCCGGCCGACATGGACGAGCCCACCGACGACATCCTGGAAGAGGTCTCCGAGGCGATGATGCGCCTGGACGACCAGTTCCGGATCCTGGAGCCGATCGGGCTGGTCGCGTACCGGCCGGTGGACGAGGCGCTCATCGAGGAGCTGGACGAGGACGGCGAGACCGTGCGGTCCGCCGAGGCGCCGGGCGACGAGGACGTCAGCCGGTACGGCATGGTGCGGCTCACCCCGCTGGGCATGTACGCGGTCCGCGCGCGGATGCTCGACGCGGGCGTCGAGGCCCCGGCCGTCGGCGACCTCGCCGACAAGGGCGCCGACGTGCTGCTCGCCGCGCTGCCCGGCTACCCGGAGACCCTCGCGCAGGCCGAGTCCGAGCAGTGGCTCGCGGCCCGCGAGAGCCTGCCGGCGGCGCGCGAGCTGCTCTCCGCGGCGCGCGGCGACGACGAGCGGGCGCCGCAGCGCCGGCTCGCCTGCCAGCAGACCCTGTCGCTGGTCGGCCCGGAGGCCGAGCCCGCGCTGCGCGAGGTGCTGGACGACCGGCAGCTGGGCGGGCTCGCGCGGGTGTGGCTGGCCGAGCGCGGCGCCGCCGACATTCCCGAGCCGTCCCAGGACATGATCTTCTGGCTGACCGTGGACACCGTCGCGGCGCAGCTGGGCACCGCCGACGAGGACGCGGCCGAGCTGCGGGACCTGGTCGAGGGGCTGGTGGGCCAGCACGCGGGCTTCTTCGACGCGGTCTGGCGGGTGGACCACCCGGCGACCGCCGACGTCCTGGAGGCCATGGGCCGGCTGCACCCGGACAAGAAGGCGGCGAAGGAGGCCCGCAAGGCGGCCTTCAAGGCCCGCTCCAAGGCAGGCGCCTGACACCCCGTCGGCTCGCCGGCCCGTCGGCCCGCCGCCCGCACGCCGTCGCGCGTACGGGCGGCGGGCCGCTTTCGTAAGGCGGGGCGGGGCGCCGGGGTACGGGGCGCCGGGCGCGGCCCGCTCCGTGGGGGCGGGGCGCCAGCGCGGCCTCCGGCTTCTTCGTACGGGAACGGGCGCCGGGGCACGCGGCGCCCGGCACGGCCGTGGCCGCCTCCGCGCCGGGCGCGGCCCGCTCCGTCGGGCCCGCTGCCGCCTCGGGAGAAACGGTTTCTGGACGTCGTGTCCCGTTCAACTGGAATTCGGCGGCGCACGGGAACGTGTGCGGCGCACACACAGGGGACCAGGTTCCGGCCGTCCAGGAGATGACAATGCCGCTCACCCGCAGAGACTTCACCAAGCGATCCGCCTTCACCGGCGCCGGCGTGGCGCTGGCCGGCAGCGTGGGAGTGCTCGCCACCGCGCCCGGCGCCGTCGGTGAGGAGGCCCGGCACGTCCCCGCCGGGCAGGACACCGCCCGCCTCGGGTACGGCCCGCTGATCGACGACCCGAAGGGCATCCTGGCGCTGCCCGCCGGCTTCAGCTACAAGATCATCACGCGTACCGGCGTCACCAAGCTGGAGAGCGGCGAGTCCACCCCCTCCAACCACGACGGCACCGCCACCTTCGCGGGCCCGCGCGGCACGACGCTGCTCGTCAACAATCACGAGCTCGGCGGCCCCCGCGCCAAGTGGCCGCACCCGGTCCCGCTCATCAAGGGCCTGGTCTACGACCCGGCGGCGTCCGGCGGCTGCACCGTCGTGGAGGTCTCCAAGGACGGCGAGCACGTCACCGAGCGGGTCGGCATCGCCGGTACCTCGACCAACTGCGCCGGCGGCCGTACCCCCTGGGACACCTGGCTGACCTGCGAGGAGACCGAGGACAAGGCCGGCCAGAACGGCATGACCAAGGACCACGGCTACGTCTTCGAGGTCGACCCGCACGACGAGCGCGCCGCGCGCGACCCGAAGCCGGTCAAGGCGCTCGGCCGGTACGCCCACGAGGCCGTCGTCGTCGACCCCAAGCGCGGCCACCTCTACCTCACCGAGGACGCCTCCGGCCCGAACGGCCTGTTCTACCGCTGGACCCCGCCGCACGGCTTCCAGCACGGCCGCGGCAAGCTGCGCACCCTCGCCGACGACGCCGGCGTGCTGTCCGCCTTCAAGTGCTTCGACTCCGGCGGCCGCTTCGTCGACGACCTCTCCCGCGCCACCGAGCCGGGCACGGTCTACGGCGTGGACTGGGTCGAGGTGCCCGACCGGGACGCCCGCACCACTTCGGTCCGCAAGCAGTTCAAGGACGGCCAGGTCACCCGCGCCCGCAAGCTGGAGGGCATGTGGTGGGCGGACGGCGGCGTGTACGTCGTCTCCTCCTTCGCCCGCGAGGAGAGCCCGGTCCAGCACGACGGCCAGGTGTGGTTCTACAACCCGGCCCGCCGCACGCTGACCCTCAAGGTCCGCTTCGGCGTCAACCCGGCCCCGGAGAAGGACGGCGCGTTCGACGGCCCCGACAACATCAGCGTCTCGCCGTACGGCGGGCTGATCATCGCCGAGGACGGCGAGGGCGTGCAGCACCTCTTCGGCGCCACCGAGGACGGCCGCACCTACCCGGTCGCGCGCAACGAGCTGAACATCGGCACCGCGGAGGAGCCGGAGTACAGCGAGTTCACGGGGCCGGTCTTCTCGCCCGACGGCAAGACGCTGTTCGCCAACATCCAGGAGCCGGGCATCATGCTCGCGATCACCGGCCCCTGGCGGCGGCAGGGCTGAGCCACCGCCGGACCGGCCGGGTCGGGTGCCCAGCCGGTCAAGGGGAGCCCGGCGGTATCAGGGGGAGCCCGGCCGGTCGGCGGTGAGCACGTAGTAGTCCAGCAGCCCCTTCTCGTACGCGGTCAGGAACCTGCGCGGCCACAGGTCGCGCAGCTCGGGGACCTGGCCGAGGTACCGGTCGTACGCGACCCACACCGACTCCCCGATCGTCCGGATCCGCACGGCCGACAGCCCGGCCCCCGCCAGCGCGGCGGCGACCTCGTCCGCCACGTGGGGGAGGTCCAGGCCGTCGGCGTAGGTGGGCAGCAGTCCGGGCAGCGCGCGGGCGGCCTCCCGGCCGGTGGCGAAGAACGTCGTCAGGGCCAGCCGGCCGCCCGCGCGCAGCACCCGCGCCGCCTCGCGCGCGAAGCCGGGTACGTCGGGGAAGTGCTGGGCCGCCTCGACCGAGAACAGGCAGTCCACCGAGGCGTCGGGCAGCGGCATCCGCTCGGCGGCGCCGCGCCGGTAGGCCAGCCGCCCCGGGTGCGCGGCCCGCGCGCCGGCGTTCCGCTCCCGGGCCCGCGCGACCTGGTCCGGATGGACGTCCAGGCCGGTGACCGACCCGAAGCCGTACTCCTCCAGCGCGAGCGCCGAGCCGAGGCCCAGCCCGCAGCCGACCTCGACGGCGTCCCGGCCCTCCGTACGGCCGAAAGTACGCAGCACCAGCCGGTACAGCTCCTTCTCCGTGGCGATCCGGTCGGCTTCGGTCAGCGGGCGGTCGGCCGGCGCGTCCGCCCAGTACCCGAAGTTGATGAACCCGCCCGCGAAGGCGGGGACGTGGCTGAGGTCGAACTCCCCGTAGATCTCGGCCACGGGCCCGGGAACGGAGCCGGGGCCGGGCCCGGGGCCGGGCCCATGGGCGGCGGGGGAGTCGGCGGGCGGTGGCGGCTGGTCGGGAGACATCCGGGCTCCTCGCGTACGGCGGCGGGCGGTCGGAGTGCGGTGGCTGCGGCGGCGGGCGGTCGGAGTGCGGCGGGTGCGGTGGCTGCGGCGGCGGGCCGCCTGCCAGGCGGTAGCCCGCCCCCGTCCGGAATCCTCAGCGGCGGGAAACGTTGTACGACACGTGAACTCGACGACAGCGGCCCCACGATTCTCGGTCCTCGACCGGTCCCGCACCAGAGCGGGACGGCCGGAGGCCGAAGCACTCCAGGAGACGGTGGCCTTCGCGCGGGAGGCGGAGCGGCTCGGCTACCACCGCTTCTGGGTGTCCGAGCACCACGGCGTGCCCGGCGTGGCCGGCTCGGCGCCCACCGTGCTCGCCGCGGCCGTCGCCGCCGCCACCGACCGCATCCGGGTCGGTACGGGCGGGGTCATGCTGCCCAACCACCGGCCACTGGTCGTCGCCGAGCAGTTCGGCGTGCTGGCCTCGCTCTTCCCCGGCCGGATCGACATGGGCCTGGGCCGCTCGGTCGGCTTCACGGACGGCGTCCGGCGCGCGCTGGGCACCGGCAAGGAGGCCACGGCGGACTTCGGCGCGCAGCTGGCCGAGCTGACCGGCTGGTTCACCGGTACCCAGACGGTGCATCCGGGGGTGCACGCGCGGCCGGCCGAGGGGCTGACCGTCCCCGCGTTCGTCCTGGCCACCGGCGCGGGCGCGGACATCGCGGCCGAGGCAGGGCTGGCCCTCGTCATCGGCGAGGTGCGCGGCCGGGAGCGGATGCGGGAGGCGATCGAGCGGTACCGGGCCGCCTTCCGGCCCTCCGCGCTGTGGGAGCGCCCGTACGTCGTCGTCTCCACGACCGTCGCGGTGGCCGCCACCACGGAGGAGGCCCGGATGCTGCTGCTCCCGGAAGCCTGGGCCATGGCGTACTCCCGCACGCGCGGCGTCTTCCCGCCACTGGAACCGGCCGAGGCCGTGCGCGCCCGCGAGGCCATCATGACGCCCAAGGAGCGCCAGTTCTACGAGGCGGCCCTGCAGGACCAGCTCCACGGCACGGAACCCGAGATCCGCGCGGCCCTCACCGACCTCTTCGCCACCACGGCCGCCGACGAGCTGCTGATCACCACGAGCACGTACGACCGCGCGGCTCAGCTGGACTCCTACCGCCGGCTGGCGAGGGTGGCGGGACTGGACGGCGCGGCCGAGCCGGTGGCGTCGCTCAGTCCGTGACGTAGCTGCCGGCGCCCAGGACCGTGTGGATACGGCCCTCCTTGCGGAGCTGGACGATGGCCTTCTGGACCGTTGACTGAGTGATGCGGTACTCGGCGGCCAGCGCAACCGTGCCCGGGAACCGTTCGCCGGGAGCCCATTCCCCGGCATCGAGGCGACGTCGAAGGTCAGCGGCCACTTGGGGCCACACGGGCACAGAGCGATCAAGGTCCATACCTACAGCGTGCGCGGATCCGCGGCAGCGAGCTACCGCGAAACCGCGAAACCGCGTAACCTCGGCGGCGGAAGAGCCCCCGCGACCGTGCGACCGGCCCGGGGGCATGGCCCTCGCTGTGAAGGAGCGAAGACGTGGAGAGCCTACGACGACTGCCGTGGAGCGATGACGGGCGGGCGGCTTACGTCGCGCCGGGGGACGGGTTCGTGAACGAGCTGGCGGATGCCGTGGAGGCGGAGATGCTGGGGGTGGCCAGGGCGGACGCCTCGCGGGGGCGGGCGCTGGCCGATGATCCGGCGGCCGGTGGGGTGGAGCTGCGCGGCGCGGTCTGGTACCTCGCCCGTGCGGTCGAGGACGCGGCCCTGGTCGCCGACCTGCGGGCGGAGCGGCTGCTCGACGCGGAGGCGTAGCGGGCGGGCAGGCCGGACCGGGGCGGCGGGGACGGCCCGCCGCCCCGGTGCGTGCGTCAGAGCGCCTGGGCGCCCGGCTTGACCATGCCGCGGACCGTGCGGGAGTCGACGAACTCGCCGAGCGCCGTCATCTCCCACTCGCCGCTGTACTGCCGGATCAGCTTGGCCATCAGCACGCCCGTGCGCTTCTCCGAGCCGGTGAGGTCGAAGCGGACCAGCTCCTCGCCGGACTGCGCGTCCAGCAGGCGGCAGTACGCCTTGGCGACGTCGGTGAACTTCTGGCCCGAGAAGCTGTTCACCGTGAAGACCAGGCCGGTGACCTCCGGGGGGAGGCCGCCGAGGTGGACCGTGATCGACTCGTCGTCGCCGGCGCCCTCGCCCGTGAGGTTGTCCCCGGAGTGCTGGATCGCGCCGTTGAGGATCGCCAGCTTGCCGAAGAAGCAGTTGTCGATCTTCTTGCGGTCCGGGCCGTACGCGATGACCGAGGCGTCCAGGTCGACGCTCCGGCCGCGGAACGCGGGCTCCCAGCCGAGGCCCATCCGGACCGAGGAGAGCAGCGGGCGGCCGCCCTTGACCAGGGAGACGGTCTGGTTCTTCTGGAGGCTGACCCGGCCCTTGTCGAGGTTGATCTTCCCCGCGCCGGGAGCGGGGGCCTGCGGCGCAGGGGGCGGGGGCGCGGGCGTGCCCATGGCGCCGGGCGCGCCGGGGACGGCGGTCGGCGGGGCGAGCGGGGCGGGCGCGCCGGTGGGCGGGCCCCACTGGCCGGCGGCCGGGGCGCCGGGGTGCGGCGGCGCGGGCGGAGTGGCGGGCTGCTGCGGCTGGACGGGGGCGGCGGCGGGCGCGGCGGGCTCCTCGACGGTGACCCCGAAGTCGGTGGCGATGCCGGCCAGCCCGTTGGCGTAGCCCTGGCCGACCGCGCGGACCTTCCAGGCGCCGTTGCGGCGGTAGACCTCGACCACCACGAGGGCGGTCTCGGGGCCCAGCTGCGGCGGGGTGAACGTGGCGATCACCTGGCCGTCGTCGGCGCTGCGGACCGTCGCCGTGGGCTCCGTGCCCGCGAAGGTGGCGCCCGGTGCGTCCAGGCTGGCCGTGACGACGACCTTCTCGATGCCGGCCGGCACGGCCGCGGTGTCCACCGTGATGGTGTCGCCGCTGCCGCCCGCGCCCGCCGTGTGGGTGACGCCGGGGCCGCTCGGCTGGTTGTAGAAGACGAAGTCCTCGTCCGAGCGGACCTTGCCGTCGGCGGTCAGCAGCAGGCCCGAGACGTCCAGCCGCACGGGAGCGGTGACGTCCACCGCCACCCGCGCCGCGGAGAGCGGGAGATTCGAGCCAGGAGTCATAGCGGTCATGTCAGGGGTAACGACCGGCGCCGCTTTACGGTTCCATTACCGGCGCGAGAACCCCGCGCACGCCGCAGGAGCCTCAGTGCCGCTCGCGGGAGTTGCCGAAGAGCAGCCGGTAGATGATCAGCAGTACCAGGGCGCCGGCGATGGAGGCGACCCACATCGACGGTTCGAAGAAGTCCTTCGGTATCGGGCGGTCGAGCAGCTTGGTGGAGAGCCAGCCGCCCACGAAGGAGCCCACGATGCCGGTCAGCGTGGTGCCGACGATGCCGCCCGGGTCCCGTCCGGGCAGCAGCACCTTGGCGATGACGCCGGCGACCAGGCCCAGTACGAGCCAGCTGACGATGCCCATGATGGTGTTCCTCGTTCCTGCAGGGGTTGTTACGTCTTCAAGGACGCGAGGAGACTGCCCGGAGTTCCGTGCCGTATACCACCATCGTCCGAGGCAGGCCGCCTGCCGGCCCGCCACGGGGCGCTCAGTGCGGCCAGATGGGCGGGTCCGTGCAGAAGGCGCCGCCGAGGTGGGCGTGTTCGGGGTTGTCCGGGTCCAGCTCGCCCTGTTCGGCGAGGAGTCCGGCGGCGTACTCCTCGGAGTCGTCCTGCGGCTCGTACCCGAGTGCGCGGGCGCTGCTGAGGTCCCACCACAGGCGGGTGTTGGCGGAGGAACCGTAGACGACGGTGTGGCCGACGTCCTTGGCGGTGAGCGCGGCGTGCAGCAGCCGGGCGCCGTCGGCCGGGCTCATCCAGATCGAGAGCATCCGCACCGACGTGGGCCGCGGGAAGCAGGACCCGATGCGGACCGAGACGGTCTCGATGCCGTGCAGGTCCCAGTAGAGCGAGGCCAGGTCCTCGCCGAAGCCCTTGGAGAGGCCGTAGAAGGTGTCGGGGCGGCGCGGGGTGTTCACCGGGATCGCGGCGGAGCCGTCCGCGGGGCGCGGGGTGAAGCCGACGGCGTGGTTGGAGGAGGCGAAGACGATCCGCCGCACGCCGGCCTCGCGGGCCGCTTCGTAGAGGTGGTACGTGCCCTCGATGTTCGCCGCGAGGATCTTCTCGAAGGAGGACTCCAGGGAGATGCCCGCGAGGTGGATCACCGCGTCGACGCCCTGCACGGCCTTGCGGAGCGCGTCCCGGTCGGCGAGGTCGGCGACGATCGCGTCCGGCTCGCCCTCGATGGGCAGCCGGTCGAAGAGCCGCAGTTCGTAGCCGTACGGGGGCAGCAGTTCGCGCATCAGGGTGCCGAGGCCGCCGGCTGCGCCGGTCAGCAGAACGGTGCGGGGTGCGGTCATGGCGGTCAACGTAAAGAAGAGCGGTGTCGTGGTCAAGATGGTGTACGCGGAAGTGCTCTTGACCCGCCGTACGGGCTGTCTTAGCGTCATCGCGTTCATGCACATGGACAACGGCTATGAATGCGTCCCCCGTCGGCGTCTCGGCATGCGTCTCCGCAGGCGTGTCCGCAGGCGTCTTCGCAGGTGCCTCTGCGGGCGGCTCCGGGGGCGTGGTTCATCGAAGGGAGACCGATGCGCGCCGCCGCCTTCCTCTACCCCTGGGACGTCGTCGGGGACCCGGACGCCGCGCGGCGGACCGCCGGGCTCGGGGTCGCGCAGGTCACCCTCGCCGCCGCGTACCACTCCACCCGGGCGCTCACCCCGCGCCACCCGGACCACCGCGTCGTCACCGCCCGGCACTCCGCTGTGCTCTACCCGCCGGACGCGGAGCGCTGGGCAGGCCGCGCGCTGCGTCCGTACGCGCAGGACTGGGTCCCGGGGGCCGACCCGTACACGGAGGCCGCCCGCGCGCTCACGGAAGCGGGTCTGGAGGTGCACTCCTGGGTGGTGCTCGCGCACAACTCCCGGCTGGGCGCCGAGCATCCGGAGTCCGTGGTCCGCAACGCCTACGGGGACGCCTATCCCTGGGCGCCCTGTATCGCGCGTCCCGAAGTGCACGAGTACCTGGTGACGCTGGCCGCCGAGGCCGCGGTACGGCCGTACACGCGCGGCACCGAGCTGGAGTCGTGCGGCTGGTACGGACTCGCGCACCTGCACGCGCACGACAAGACCGGCGGTGTCGCGCTGAGCGGCGCCGCGCAGTACCTGATGTCGCTGTGCTTCTGCGACGTGTGCCGGGACGGATACGCGGGGCTGGGCGCCGACCCCGAGGAACTGCGGCGGGCGGTGCTGCGCGCGCTGGAGCCGGTGTGGGCGGGCAGCGGCGGCGGGGGAGCGGGGGACCGCGAGGGCGAGTGGGCCGAGGTGACGGCGGCGCTCGGCGCGGAGTACGCGGGGATCGTGGCCGGGTGGCGCGACCGGGCCGCCGACGGGCTGCAGCGGGCGGCCGTGGCCGCCGTACGGGCCGCCGCCGGGCCCGACTTCCGCGTCCTGCTGCACGCCGACCCGGCACCGCACCGCTGCGGCGCCAACGCCGGCGTGGACCCGCGGCGGATCCTCGGCCACGCGGACGGCGTGGTCGTGCCGTGCACGGGGAGCGAGGCGGCGCGGACGGCGGCGCTGGCGCCGTTCCGGGGGCCCGGCGTCCGGGCGGCGAACTTCACCGTGGTGCGGGGGATGGGCGGCAGCCCGGACACGCTCGCGGCGGACGCCGCGCACGCCGCCGCCGCGGGCGCGGACGAACTGCGGCTCTACCACGCGGGCCTGGCCTCCGACGTGGACCTGGAGGCGGTACGCACGGCCCTCACGGAGCTGAGCGGCGCGGGCGCCTGAGGAGGACCGGCCGCGCGGCCCCGGAAGGGCGGCACACCCGGCCGCCCTTCCGGGGCCGCGGGCTGAGTCCCCCGAAGGCCGGCGGGTCGGGCCGCACGGAGAGCGGCGGGATGAGTCCCCCGAGGGTTGCGCATCGAACCGCACGGAGAGCGGCGGGATGAGTCCCCGAAGGGCAGCGCACCGGCCGCATGAAGAGCCGCGGACCGGGTCCCCCGAAGGGCCGCGCACCGGGCCGCACGAAGAGCAGCGCCAGCGCTACCCGATGAGCCGCACGCCGGGCCCCCAGGGGTGGCGCCCCGCCGCCCCTAGAGGCGCCGCGTGGCCAGCGTCAGGCGGTCGCGGGCGTCGAAGAGGGCGTCCTTGATCATTTGCTCGTGGGCCGGGGTGAGGCGGGCGACCGGGACCGAACAGCTGATGGCGTCGCGGGCCGGGGTGCGGTACGGGATCGCCACGCCGAAGCAGCGCAGCCCCAGCGTGTTCTCCTCGCGGTCCACGGCGTAGCCCTGCTCCCGTACCGCGTGCAGCTCCTCGATCAGCCGCTCCCGGTCGGTGGTGGTGTGCTCGGTGAGCGCGGGCAGCGTCTCCGGGAGCATCTTGCGCACCTGCTCGTCCGTGTGCGTGGCGAGCAGCGCCTTGCCCAGGGACGTGGAGTGCGCGGGCAGCCGGCGGCCGACCCGGGTGAACGGGCGCAGGTAGTGCTGGGACTGACGGGTGGCCAGGTAGACGACGTTGGTGCCGTCCAGGCGGGCGAGGTGGATGGTCTCGGTCGTGTCGTCCGAGAGCCGGTCGAGCGTGGGCCGGGCGGCGGCCACCACCTCGTCGCCGTCGATGTAGGACGTGCCGACGAGCAGGGCCCGCACCCCGATGCCGTACCGCGTGCCGGTGGCGTCCGTCTCCACCCAGCCCAGGTCGACCAGCGTGCGCAGCAGCATGTAGAGGCTGGACTTGGGATAGCCGACGGCCTCCTGCACGGAGGCGAGGCTGTGCATTCCGGGGCGGCCCGCGAAGTACTCCAGCAGTTCGACCGTCCGCACCGCGGACTTGACCTGTGATCCCCCGGTCTCGGCAGCCGCCATCGCCCTTGACCCCTCAGTTCGGACAGTCATAGAGTCCCACGTGTTCACACTCCGGGACGAAGTTCAGTATATCGAACAAGGCCCGGCTTGCAGCAAGTATTCGTGCCCGGGAGGAATGCACGGTGGCAGCACCAGTCTGGAGCGTCGACCCCCGCAGCGGGAAGCAGCGCGAAGAGGTTGCGGCCGAAGCCACAGCCGAGGAGGTGGACGCGACCGTACGGGCCGCGCACGAGGCCCGCGGCTCCCTGGCCGACCGCACCGTGCGCGCCGCCTTCCTGCGCCGCGCAGCCGACCTGCTGGACCAGGCGGGCGAGTCGGTCATCGAGGCCGCCGACGCGGAGACCGCACTCGGCCCGGGCCGGCTCACCGGCGAACTGGCCCGCACGACGTACCAGTTGCGCGCCTTCGCGGACATCGTGGACGAGGGTGCCTTCCTCGACGTGCACATCGACCACGCGGACCCGCAGCTCACCCCGCCCCGCCCCGACCTGCGGCGGTACAAGATCCCGCTCGGCGTGGTCGCGGTCTACTCCGCCTCCAACTTCCCGCTGGCCTTCTCGGTGCCCGGCGGCGACACCGCCAGCGCCCTCGCGGCCGGCTGCCCGGTCGTCGTCAAGGCCCACCCCGACCACCCCGCCACCTCCGAGCTGTGCGCCGCGCTGCTGCGCCGCGCCGCCGCCGAGTCCGGCCTGCCCGAGGTCGTGGTCGGCCTGGTGCACGGCTTCGACGCGGGCGTCGAGCTGGTCCGCCATCCGCTGGTCTCCGCGGCCGGCTTCACCGGCTCCGTACGCGGCGGCCGGGCCCTGTACGACGCGGCAGCGGCCCGCCCGCACCCGATCCCCTTCCACGGCGAACTGGGCAGCCTCAACCCCGTCGTGGTCACCCAGGACGCCGTCGAGGAGCGCGCCGAGCAGATCGGCGCGGGCCTGGCCGGCGCGATGACGCTGGGCGTCGGGCAGTTCTGCGTCAAGCCCGGCCTGGTGCTGGTGCCCGAGGGCGCGGCCGGCGACGGGCTGGTCAAGGAGCTGACCGCGAAGGTCAGCGACACCGAGGCGGGCGTACTGCTGGACCACCGGATGCGGGACGCCTTCCTCGCGGGCGTACGCAGCCGCGCCGAACTGCCCGACGTGGAAGCGCCGGTGACGCCGGGCGCCGGCGGCGAGCACACGGTCTCCGCCGGCTTCCTCACCCTGCCCGCCGCCCGGCTGGCCACCGAGGGTCCGCACGACCTGCTCCTGGAGGAGTGCTTCGGCCCGGTCACCGTCGTCGCGCGGTACGCCGACGAGGCCGAGGCGGCCGCCGTCCTCGGCCGGCTGCCCGGCAACCTCACCGCCACCCTCCAGCTCTCCAGCGCCGAATGCGCGGGCGAGGGCCGGGGCGGCGAACTGCTCGCCGAGGTCACCGCGCTGGCCGGCCGCGTCGTCGTCAACGGCTGGCCCACCGGCGTCGCCGTGTCCCCGGCCCAGCACCACGGCGGTCCGTACCCGGCGACCACCTCGACCTCCACCTCCGTCGGCGGCACGGCCATCGAGCGCTGGCTGCGTCCGGTCGCCTACCAGGACACCCCGGCCGCGCTGCTCCCGCCCGAGCTGCGCGAGGAGAACCCGCTGGGGCTGCCGCGCCGGGTCGACGGGGTGCGCGAGGCGTGACGCCGGTGCCCGACGCCACGGACGGCCCGGACACCCTCGTCCGGGCCGCCGTGCCGGGGGACCTGGAGGCGATCGTCGCGCTGCACACCCGGGCCCGCGCGTCCTACTACCGCGGACGGCTGCCCGAGGCGCTGCTGGACGACCCGGCGGAGCGGGCCCGGTGGCGCGAGGCGTGGGCCGGGGCCATCGAGCGGCCGGACGACACCGTGCTGTGCGCGGAACGCGCCGGTACGACCGTGGGCATCGCGTCCTTCCGCGGCGAGGAACCGGCGCGGCCGGACGTCGTCATGCTGCACCAGCTGCACGTCGACCCCGCCCACTGGCGCAGCGGCGTGGGCAGCGCGCTGCACGGCGCCTGCGTCAGCGCCTGGCGCGCCGCTGGCCACTCCGCGGCCCGGCTCCAGGTGTACTGGCACAACCGCCGGGCCAGGGACTTCTACGCCCGGCACGGCTGGCGGCCGGACGAGAGCCGCCGCCCGGCCCCCGACGACACCCACCTCAGCCTGCTGCTCACGCTGTCTCCCGGCGCGCGATGAGCTGTACCCGGCGCACGGGGTGACCGTGCAGCGTGCCGACGGCGTCGGTGCGCTCCTCGGCCACGGCGAAGCCGTGCATCCGCAGCAGCCGCCGCAGGTGCTCCGGCTCGTGGTGCCGGACCACCGTGCCGTCCTCCGTGCGGAACACCCCGTAAGCGCCGAACTCGTCCTCGTACGCGGCGTACCGGGCACGGGCGCGGGGGTCGGTCTGCAGCGGCGCGTCACTGAGGTGCAGCAGACCGCCGGGGCGCACCACGCGCGCCAGCTCCCCGAGGACGGCCCGCTGCCCGGCGTCGTCCGGCACCCGGGAGAGCACCCCGAAGAGCAGCGCGGCGGCGTAGCGGCCGTCCTCGAAGGGCAGCGGCAGCTCCGGACAGTGGGTGAGCGGCAGGCCGGGGTGCGCCCGCCGGCCTGCCTCGACCAGTTCCCGCGAGCCGTCCGCCCCTTCGGCCGCGTACCCCAGCGCCGCCAGTGCCGCGACCCGTCCGCCACGGCCGCAGCCGTGGTCCAGGACGCGCGCGCCCGGCGGCACGTGTGCGCGCAGCGCCGCGGGGTCGAAGGGATGGCTGTCGGTGGTGGCGGTCCCGGCTGTCTCCCAGGAGCCGAGACGTTCCCGCGGCATCGTCATGGCCCGGACCGTACCGGCGCACGGCGGCGCGGACGCCCGGATGCACGGTACGTGCATCGCCGCGCGGGCCAGGACAGCGGAAAACCGCCCATGCATGGGTAAAAGTGTTCCCTCGGCGCGGCGCGGGGCCCCCGCCGGGAGGCCCGCCTCGCGGCTCCGCGGTGGCTCCGGGCGGCGCCCCCAAGGCGTCCTTGGGGCGTGTCCAAGGAGGTGCGGGATGGACGGCACGGTCCGCGGCGCACACAGTGGTGAGATGGAGCGACAGCGACTGGGCGGCGCGGAGTTCGCGCCCGAGACGACGTACCTGAACACCCCCGGCAGCGGCCTGCTGCCCGCCAGGACCATCGCCGCGCTGCGCGAGGAGGTCGACGCGTCCGCCTCGTACGGCACGATGGGCACGGACTACTTCGGCCCGGCCGACGCGGCGCGTGCCTCCTTCGCCCGGCTGGTGGGCACCACCCCGGACCGGGTGGCCATCGGCAGCTCGGTCGCCGTGTCCACCGCGCTGATCGCCGCCTCGCTGCCCGACGGCGCCGAAGTCCTGCTGCCCGAAGGGGACTTCAGCTCCCTGGTCAACCCCTTCACCGTCCGGCCCGGCCTGCGGGTGCGCACCGCGCCGCTGGAGCGGCTGGCCGACGCGGTACGGCCGGGCACCGCGCTGGTCGCCCTCAGCGCGGTACAGGCGCTGGACGGCCGGATCGCCGACCTGGAAGCCCTCCGCGAGGCGGCCCGCACGCACGGCGCCCGCACGCTGGTGGACATGACGCAGGCCGCCGGCTGGCTGCCGCTGGACGCCCGCCGGTACGACTACGTCGTGTGCGGCGCGTACAAGTGGCTGCTGTGCCCGCGCAGCACCTCGTTCCTGGTGGTCGGCGAGGACGCGCCGCAGCCGGAGCCGCTGCACGCGAGCTGGGTGGCCGGCGCCGACCCCGGCGAGGCCAACTACGGCCCGGTCACGCGGCTGGCCGAGGACGCGCACCGGTACGACGAGCCGCACGGCCACCTCGCCCACATCGGCGCCCGGCACTCCCTCGCGCTCCTCGAAGAGGTGGGCGTGGTGGCCGTGCACGCCCACAACACCGCGCTGGCCGAGCGGTACCGGGCCGGGCTCGCCGAGCTCGGGTACGCGGCGCTGCCCGCACCGGGGTCGGCGATCGTCACCGTCCCCGCCCTGGCCGATGCGCACGAACCGCTGGCCAGGCAGGGCATCCTGGTCGCCGTCCGGGCCGGGAAGCTGCGGACGGGATTCCACCTGTACAACACCGCCGAGGACGTGGACCGGCTGCTGGCCGGCATCAAGGCCCTTGATCTGCCCCGGAGTTGACGGCGTGTCGGCAGGGCGGGAATGCCGTGGCGGCCCGGGGCGTTGGGGACGGTGACCGTACCGGGCCCCGTGGAAGGAACCCCTTGACCACTGCTTTCGACCCCGTCGACCTGGCCGGGCTGACGCTCGCCAACCGCCTCGTGATGGCACCGATGACGCGCAACCGCGCCACGGCCGACGGCGTGCCCACCCCGTCCATGGTCCGCTACTACACCCAGCGCGCCTCGGCCGGGCTGATCATCACCGAGGCCACTCAGCCGAACGTGGTGGGCCGCGGCTACCCGCTCACCCCCGGGCTGCACACGCCCGAGCAGATCGCGGGCTGGCGCGAGGTCACCGACTCGGTGCACGCCGCGGGCGGGAAGATCTTCGCGCAGCTGTGGCACGGCGGCCGCATCGGCCACCCCGTCACGCTCCCGGACGGCCTGATACCGGTCGCGCCCTCGGCCGTCGCCGCCGACCAGCAGGTCTTCACCCACGAGGGGCTGAAGGACTGCGTCGTCCCGCGCGAGCTGTCCGGCGAGGAGGTGCGCGAGACCATCGCGGACTTCGCGGTCGCCGCGCGCAACGCCATCGAGGCCGGCTTCGACGGCGTGGAGCTGCACGGCGGCAACGGCTACCTCATCCACCAGTTCCTCTCGCCCGCGAGCAACCTGCGCACCGACGAGTGGGGCGGCTCCGACGAGGCACGCGCCCGCTTCGCCGCCGAGGTCACCAAGGCCGTCGCGGCGGAGATCGGCGCGTACCGCACCGGCCTGCGCATCTCGCCCGGCAACCCCTTCAACGGCATGTCGGAGCCCGAGCCGGAGGCCACCTACACCGCGCTCGTCGAGGCGATCGCCCCGCTGGGCCTGGCCTACCTGCACGCCTGCGACGTGCGCGACACCGCGCTGCTGGCGCGGCTGCGGAAGCGCTTCGGCGGCACCTTCGTGCTCAACCCCGCCGTCGACGGCCGCCCCGCTGGGCCCGAGGAGCTGTCGCTGGTCGAGGAGGGCGCGGCCGACCTGCTGGCGTACGGCCGGCTGTTCCTCGCCAACCCCGACCTGCCCGCGCGCCTCGCGGCCGGCGGCCCGTTCAACGAGCCGGTACGGGAGAGCTTCTACGGCGGCGACGACAGCGGCTACGTGGACTACCCGGCGCTGACGGACTGATCCCCGGACCGGGCCGGACCGGCCTCCGGGCGCGCCGGGCAATTCGGCCGGGCGGACGGCTACCGCACGGCGGCGCGGGCGGCTAGGAATGGCAGCACGACCTCACGAGGTGGTGCCGGTGGACCGGAGAACTGTTCAATCGTCGACTCCGCCGCGCGACGAGGACCTGCACCGGCGACTGGTGTACGGCGACGAGTCCGCCCTCGGAGAGGTGTACGACGCCTTCGGCGGGCTGGCGCACGCCGTGGCCCGGCGCGTCACCGGCAGCGCGGCCGCCGCCGAGGAGGTCGTCCAGGAGGTGCTGACCCAGCTCTGGGTCCGGCCCTACGCCTTCGACCCGGCCCGCGGCTCGCTGCGCGCCTGGCTCAGCATGCGGGCGCACCGCCGGGCCGTGGACCGGATGCGCGAGGCGGACGCGAGTACGCCGGCCGAGCCCGCCGGTGCCGCGCTGCTGCCGCACACCGCGCTCGCCGAGCTTCCGCTGGCCCAGCGGCAGGTCCTCCACCTGGCGTACTTCGCCGGGCGCACCTACCGCCAGGCCGCGGTGGAACTGGGCATTCCCGAGGGCACCGCCAAGGCGCGGCTCCGCGTGGCGCTGCGCAGCCTCGCCGACCGGCTGGCCGACCCGCCGGATCCGGCCGTCGAGAGGGGCCACTGATGGGCTGGGACCCCGCGGAGGAACACCCCGAGATCGCCGAGCTGCTCGCCGCCTGGGCGCTGGACGCGGTGATGTCCGGTGACGAGGAACGCATCCGCGCGCACGTGGAGGACTGCGCCGAGTGCGCGGAGGAGCTGGCGCGGCTGCGGGAAGCGGTGCACCGGGCTGGAC
>NZ_PQSQ01000037.1 GCF_002920575.1 Streptomyces sp. Ru73
GGCCCCGCACCGCCCCCCGCGCCGGGCCCCGCCTTCGCCCCCGACACGGCACCGGGCGGCCCCGCACCGTACCCGCGTGCAGGGGCCGGCAGCGCGAAGGCCGCCAGTGTGAACTCCGTACCGGGGCGCAGCCCCAGCCGCTCCGCCGCCTCGTCCGCCGGCGGTCCGGCGCCGTGCAGTACGGCGCGGAAGGTGTCCCGGCGCAGCCGCCGCTCCGTCTCCGGCGAGTAGAGCGCCCGGAGCAGGTGCGGCGCGGCCAGCCGGGCGGTGTCCCGGAGCGCGGCGACGGCCTCGTCGGACAGCCCGTCGGCCGGTTCGATCGCCCAGAGCGTGCCGAGCGGCAGGGCGCCGGCCCGTACGGCGACGGCGGCCCGCGCCAGTTCGTCGCGGTACGCGGGGAAGCGGACGACGCCCGGTGCCGCGAGCACCTCGCGGTACTGTCCGCGCTGTTCGGGGAGGTCGGGGACCCGGCGCTGGAGGATGCCGCGCTCGCGCAGGGCATCGATGCGCTGGCCGGGCACCTTGGAGTACGCGACGACGTTCTGGTCCAGGTCCTCGATGGCGACCGAGCCGCCCGCCACGGCCGCGAGGGTGTCGGCGAGCGCGAACAGCTCGGCCCCGCCGGCCGGCGCCGCCCCGGCCGCGCCGCCGATCCCGTACGCCGCGAGCGCGCAGCTCAGCTCCGCGTCCACCTGCCGCCACGGCACCGCGTCCCCGGCAGCCAGCACCGCGATCCCGCAGGCCTCGGCCGTCTCGGCCAGCCGCGCCGGGTCCTGGCCGCGCTCCTTGACCACCGCGGCGGTGAAGCCGCGCCCGGCCGCCTGCCGCAGCACCGCACAGGCCCGCGGGTCGGTCACGTCCGTCCCGACGAGCAGCAGGACGGCGGCGGGCGAAGGCGGCAGCGGATCGCCGGGGTCATGGATCACCGTGCCGCGTACGGGCACGTCCAGACCGTCGGGGGCGGCCAGCACCCGCCCGAGCACGCCGGACGCGCCCTCGACGAGCAGCCGGAGCGTACCGGCGGCCCGCTCCCCCAGAGGCTCGGCGAGCTGCCCTCCCGGCCCTGCGGCCTCAACGGGGGCCGTGACAGGCGTTGTGGGATCGGACAACGCGCCCCTCGATTCCTGCGTCGATCGGCCGGGGTGCCGGCCCGTGCGGGCTGCCACGATAGCCGCGCAGCCCGCCCCCGGCCCGCCCCGCACTCCACCGTGCGGTCCGCCGCGCAGTCCCTCGCCGGTCCCCCCAGTGACAGGAGTCCGAACCCGTGACCGTCCCCGCGCCCGTGACCGAAGAACCCGTTCCGGCCCCCGCCACCGGCCTCGTCGGCCTCTTCCCGCCCGGCTCCCGCCTGGACGAGGACGGCGAGCTGGTGGTCGGCGGCTGCCGGCTGACCGATCTCGCCGAGCGTTTCGGGACGCCCGCCGTGATCGTGTCCGAGGCGGCCCTGCGCGACCGCGCCCGGCAGTACGTACGGGCCCTCGCCGCGCATTGGCCGAACAGCCAAGCCGTCTTCGCCTCCAAGGCGTTCCCCTGTACCGCGGTGATCCGCGTGCTGACCGAGGAGGGCCTGGGCGTCGACGTGGCCGGGGGCGGCGAGCTGGCCGCCGCGCTCGCCGCAGGGGCCGACCCGGCCCGCATCGTCGTGCACGGCAACGCCAAGACCGACGAGGAACTGGCCATGGCCGTCGCGGCGGGCGCCGGGACGATCGTGGTGGACAACGAGGACGACATCGACCGCCTGGAACGCCTGGTGCCCGACGGCGCCCGGCAGCGCGTCCTGCTCCGCGTCATACCGGAGGTCGACGCGGACACGCACGCGGCGATGGCCACCGGGCACCGCGGCTCGAAGTTCGGCCTGGCGGTCCCGGACGCGGTCCGCGCGGCCGCCCGGCTGCGCGCGAGCGGCCGGCTGCGTCTGGAGGGGCTGCACGTCCACGTGGGCTCGCAGCTGCTGGAGACCGCGCCGTTCGCCCGCGCCGTCGAGGCGCTGGGCGCCCTCGGCGAACTGGGCGAGCACGCGGTGTACGACCTCGGCGGCGGCCTCGGCGTGCGGTACACCTACGACGACGCGCCGCCCAGTATCGAGGAGTACGTCCGCACCCTCACGGACGCCGCCCGCGCGCAGCTCCCGGAGACCGCGCGGCTGATCATCGAGCCCGGCCGCTCCCTCGTGGCCGGCGCCGCGCTGACCCTCTACCGTGCGGTGACCGTGAAGCCGGGCCCGCGCACGCTCGTCGCGGTCGACGGCGGCATGGGCGACAACCTGGAGCCGATGCTGTACGGCCAGCGCTTCGAGGCGACGGTCGCGGCGCGGGTCGGCGGCGGCGAGCCCTGCGACCTGGTGGGCCGGCACTGCGAGTCGGGCGACACCCTGATCCGCGACGTCCCGCTGCGCTCGCCCCGCCCCGGCGACGTGATCGCCGTACCGGTCACCGGCGCGTACTGCTACTCCCTCTCGAACAACTACAACGGCGCCCGCCGCCCGCCGGTCGTCTTCTGCGCCGCTGGCGAAGCCCGCGAGGTCGTCCGCCGCGAAACGTACGAGGACCTGCTGCGCCGGGACGTACCGCCGGACGCCGGGGAGGCGTGACGACCACCGCGACGCCCCGGCCCCGAGAGGCGCCCGCGCCGCCACGGTCGTACGAAAAGAGCCGGGCCGCGGTCGTACGAAAAGAGCCGGGCCGCCATGGTGTCCATGGCCGCCCGGCTCTCCTGTGCCGTGGGCTCGCTGGTCAGATCGATTCTGCAGCGAGCGTGCTGTGGGGCGGGTGGGACTCGAACCCACGGCCGACGGATTATGAGTCCGCTGCTCTAACCGGCTGAGCTACCGCCCCCGTCACGGCGCGCCGCGCACATTTGTGCGCGCCGTCTGCCGCAGCATAGCCGCTCATACGATCTGCTGCCCGTGCGGGTGGCTGCCGAGCGCGGAGCGGATTGCCGCGTGCGGTCGTGAAGACTGCGATCACCACCGTTCGGTTCCACCCAGAGGATCACTCTTTGGAGTGGCCCGGATGTTCGATTCCTGGGTGGCCCGCCGCCGGCCGGTGGTGACACGAAAAAGGACCCCTCGCGGGGTCCTCTTCCTTCTGCTCCCCCGACTGGACTCGAACCAGTAACCCTCCGGTTAACAGCCGAATGCTCTGCCAATTGAGCTACAGGGGACTGCGCTCCCCCGACTGGACTCGAACCAGTAACCTGCCGGTTAACAGCCGGCTGCTCTGCCAATTGAGCTACAGGGGATTGCTCCGTATGCACCGAATGCACTCCGGTCCGGGCTTCCGGACGGCGTGCGCTCGCTGCGACACATACATTAGCGCAAGCAGGGGGGTGCTTCGCCAATCGGTATGCCCACGGGTGATCAGCCGGGTCGCGGGTAGGCGGAGCACAGCCCGGCGACTGACCGCCTCGACGGCGGGTACCGGCGAGCGGGAACGACCAGACAGAAGGGTGGAGCGATGCGCTACCGGCTCACGTTCATCGCGGGACTGGCCATCGGATACGTGCTCGGCACGCGGGCCGGGCGGGAGCGGTACGAACAGCTGCGCAAGAGCGCGCAGCGGATCGCGCAGAACCCCGCGGTACGCAACACCGCCGAGTCCGCGGCGCAGACCGGACGGCAGGCGGCGACCAAGGCGTACGACGCGGTGTCGGCCAAGGTCGGCGACAAGATGCCGAACTCCGTGACGGACCGCGTGCGTTCGCTGCGCGAGCAGGGTTCGGGCGCGGACGACGACTGGGGCACCAGCAACACCTGACCCCCGCAGCCGGGCGCGCCCGGCCGGACCCGCCGGTCTCCCCGGGCCGCCGCCACGCGGCCCGGGGAGACCGCTTTCCGTACCGTCCGTCCCATGCGGCATCATCAGGCGCATGGGGATAGTCGCCGGGTTGGACAGCTCGTCCGAAAGCACACGCATCGTCGTCTGCGACACCGAAACGGGTGCCGTCGTCAGGCAGGGGTACGCCCCGCACCCTGACGGGAAGGGACCCGATGTCGATCCGCAGACGTGGCTGATGTCACTCGGCGAGGCGGCCGCGGGCGGGCTCCTGGAAGGGGTGCAGGCCATCGGCGTCTCGGCACAGCAGCACGGGCTGCTGGTGCTGGACGGCGAGGGGAGCCTCGTACGGCCCGCGCTCATGGGCAACGACAAGCGGGCGCAGAGCGCGGCGGCCGACCTGATCGACGCGCTCGGGGGGCGCTCGGCGTGGGCGCAGGGCGTGGGTTCCGTGCCGCACGCCGCCCAGCCGGTGGCGAAGCTGCGCTGGCTGGCGCGGAACGAGCCGGAGCACGCCGCCCGCGTCGCCGAGATCATGCAGCCGCACGACTGGCTGGTCTGGCAGCTGCTGGGGCGGCCCGCGCGGCGCACGACGGACCGGAGCGGGGCCTCGGGCACCGGCTTCTGGTCGGCGGCGAGCGGCGCGTACCGCCCGGACCTGGTCGAGCTGGCGCTCGGGCACCAGGTGCGGCTCCCCGAGGTGCTGGGCCCGGCCGACGCGGCCGGGGTGACCCCCGAGGGGCTGCTGATCTCCGCCGGTACGGGCGAGACGATGGCGGCGGCCTTCGGGCTCGGCGTGGGCATAGGGGACGCGGTGGTGTCGCTCGGCGCCTCCGGCTCGGTCTTCGGCATCCACCACGAGGCGCTGGCCGACTCCACGGGGACGATCACGTCCTTCGCGGACGCGACGGGGCTGCACCTGCCGGTCGTGCACGTCAGCAATGCCGTACGGGTGCTGCGCGGCATGGCCGACGCGCTCGGCACGGATCTGGAGGGGCTGTCGGACCTGGCGCTGAAGTCCACGCCCGGCGCGTACGGGATGGTGCTGCTGCCGTACCTGGAGGGCGAGCGCACCCCGCACCTGCCGCACACCGCGGGCTCGCTGCACGGGCTGCGGCGGGAGAGCATGAAGCCCGAGCACATGGCGCGGGCCGCGGTCGAGGGCATGCTGTGCGGGCTGGCGGACGCGCTGGACGTGCTGCGCGGCCGGGGCGTGCAGGTGCGCCGGGTGTTCCTGCTGGGCGCCGCCGCCGAGCTGGGCGCCGTACAGGCCGCGGCGCCGGCGCTGCTGGGCGCGCAGGTCGTGGTGCCGCAGCCGGCGGACTACGCGGCGCTGGGCGCGGCCCGGCAGGCGGCGTGGGCGCTGGGCCTCGCACACGGCACGCACACGGCACAGGAGCCCCCGGCCTGGCCGGCCGCGGCGTGCCAGGTGTTCGAGCCGGGCGAGGAACTGGCCGTGGGCCAGGCGGTACGCCAGCAGTACGCGACGGTGCGCGACGAGACCTACCCGGGCGCACTCGAGGCGGCCTCGGCGGGCTGAGACACGAGGGGCTGGCGCGCCGCGCGAGGGGGTGGCGCGGCCACGCGGGATGGCGCGGCCACGCGGCGGCGGGGCCGACCCGCGGCGCGACGGGCGCGCCACATCCGTTGGGCCCCCGAGGCCCCGGTCGGCGAAGCCCCCGGCACAGAGGCCGCTCACCCGCAGGCGGGCCACTCCCCAGCGGCAGCCGCGCGGACGACGACGAGACCCGCCCGAACGCTCGGCAGCTCGTCAGCACGCCAGGAAGCGATCTGCGGGCTGACCCGCGTCGAGACCGACCCGGCGCGACGGCGGCGCTGCACGTCAGTCCGCCCGAGCACTCGGCAGCGCGTCAGCACGCCAGGAGGCGATCTGCGGGCTGACCCGCGTCGAGGCCGAACCGCGGCGCGACGGGCGCGCCGCATCCGACGCGGGACCCCCGAGGACCCAGGCGGCGAAGCCCCCGGCACAGAGGCCCCCACCCGCAGGCAGGCCACTCCCCAGCGGCAGCCGCGCGGACGACGACGAGACCCGCCCGAGCGCTCGGCAGCGCGTCAGCGCGCCAGGAGGCGATCTGCGGGCTGACCCGCGTCGAGGCCGACCCGGCGCGACGGCGGCGCTGCACGTCAGTCCGCCCGAGCACTCGGCAGCGCGTCAGCGCGCCAGGAGGCGATCTGCGGGCTGACCCGCGTCGAGGCCGAACCGCGGCGCGGCGGCGCGGCGCGTCAGTCCAGGTAGCCCCTGAGCTGGTCGGCGAAGGCGTGGTCGCGGAGTTTGTTGAGGGTCTTGGACTCTATCTGGCGGATGCGTTCGCGGGTGACGCCGAAGATCCGGCCGATCTCCTCCAGCGTGCGCGGGCGGCCGTCGACCAGGCCGTAGCGGAGCTGGACGACCTTGCGCTCGCGTTCGCCGAGGGTGGAGAGCACCGCTTCAAGGTGCTCGCGCAGCAGCAGGAACGCGGCGGACTCCACGGGGGAGGTCGCGTCGCCGTCCTCGATGAGGTCGCCGAGCGCGACGTCGTCCTCCTCGCCGACCGGCGCGTGCAGCGAGACCGGCTCCTGGGCGAGGCGGAGGACCTCGCTGACCCGCTCCGCCGGGAGGTCGAGGTGGGCCGCGACCTCTTCGGGGGTGGGTTCGTAGCCGCGCTCCTGGAGCATCCGGCGCTGGACCCGTACGACGCGGTTGATCAGCTCCACGACGTGGACCGGGACCCGGATCGTGCGGGCCTGGTCGGCGAGGGCGCGGGACATGGCCTGCCGGATCCACCAGGTCGCGTACGTGGAGAACTTGTAGCCGCGGGCGTAGTCGAACTTCTCGACGGCGCGGATCAGGCCGAGGTTGCCCTCCTGTACGAGGTCGAGCATGGTCAGGCCGCGGCCGACGTACCGCTTGGCGACCGAGACGACCAGGCGGAGGTTGGCCTCGATCAGGCGCCGCTTCGCCATCCGGCCCAGTACCACGAGCTTGTCGAGGTCGACGGCGAGCTGGGAGTCCAGGTCGGGGGTGGTGCCGAGCTTCTCCTCGGCGAACAGGCCGGCCTCCACCCGCCGCGCCAGCTCGACCTCCTCGGCCGCCGTGAGCAGCGGAATCCGGCCGATCTCGCGCAGGTACTGGCGGAAGAGGTCGGAGGACGGGCCGCCGGCGTCGGGCTTGGCGGGCTGCTCCGCGGGCTGCTCCGGTGCCGGCTCCGGCTCGTCGGCCAGCATCTCGGGGGCGGGCGGCTCGGCCTGCTGGGGCACGGTGGCGGCCGCTGCGGCCGGCGCGTCGGCGGCCGGCGCGTCGGCGAGGCTCCGGGTGTGCACGGGGGCGACCTCCAGGGTGAATGCGCGTGAGGCGGCACAAAGGTCGGGTACGGCTGCGGCCGGGCCGCCTTCCGTCCCGTACATCACGAGCGGATGCGCGTCCGGCTCCGGGACGTTGCTGCGTCCGGGTCCGCCGCGCTCCGAGGACTCGGGCACCGTTCCTCAGTGTGGAGTACGACACACTCCCGCCACGAGGGGCGTGCGGCGACTTTTTGCATTCAGCGGGTGACCGACCGGTTACGGAGAACGAGCCGGTCCGGCCGCGGGGCGGCGCCGGCGGCCGTCAGAGTGCCGCCGCGCCGCGCTCCCGCAGCGACCGGGCGTACTGCTCCAGGACCCAGAGCTCGTGCTGGAGGGTGGAGTAGGCCGACATGTCGCCGCCGGCCTCGCAGCGCCGCATGGCGCCCTGGATCTCGGCGGTGCGCCGGACGACGGCGGCCAGCCGCACGGCGGCCAGCTGGGTGCCGGCGTACAGCTCGTCCGGATCCCGTCGGGTGAGGAGCTGCTCCATGGCCAGCTCCCGGATCATGGCGTCGACGGTGTCGTCGGGCGCGGCCTCGCGGACCCGCGCCAGGTAGCCGGCGTCGGCCGCGGTCACCCCGCCGGCCGCCGCGATGGCCTCGCGCACGGCGACGTACGGCGGCGCGGTGAACTCGTCGGCGCCGTACGCGTCGAAGGTCGGGGCCACCAGGTCGGGGCGCTGCAGGGCCAGCTTGAGCAGCTCGCGCTCGACGCGGCGGGCGGGGGTGCGCAGGTCGAGCCGCGGGCCGCGGGGCGTCGCGGGCCGCTCCGGCGGCCGGTGGTCGGTGCGGACGCCGCGGCCGGGCGGCCCGGCGGGCTGCTGCTGCCCCCCGCCGCCCCCGCGCTCGTAGCTCGCGGCCAGGGCGTGCACGCGCCGGCGCACCGCCTCCTCCTCGGCGGGCGAGGCGAGGCCCACCATGCCGCCGAGCCGGGTGGCGTACCGGCTGCGCAGGGTGCGGTTCTTGATCTTGGCGACCACGGGGATCGCCGCGTTCAGCGCGGCGACCTGGCCCTCCTCGTAGTCGAGCTGGTACTGGGAGACGATCGACCGGAGGGCGAAGGCGAACAGCGGCGTGCGCGGCTCGACGAGGTCGGCGACCGCCTCGTCGCCCTTGGCGAGGCGCAGCTCGCAGGGGTCCATGCCGTCGGGCGCGATGGCGATGTAGGTCTCGGCGGCGAACTTCTGGTCGTCCTCGAAGGCCCGCAGCGCGGCCTTCTGACCCGCCGCGTCGCCGTCGAAGGTGAAGACGACGCCCGCCGAGCCGTTGTCCATCAGCAGCCGGCGCAGGATCTTGATGTGCTCGCCGCCGAAGGCGGTGCCGCAGGTCGCGATGGCGTTGCGGACGCCGGCGAGGTGGCAGGCCATGACGTCGGTGTACCCCTCGACCACGACCGCGCGGTTGTTCTTGGCGATCTCCTTCTTGGCCAGGTCGATGCCGTAGAGCACGTGGGACTTGCGGTAGATCGGGGTCTCGGGGGTGTTGAGGTACTTCGGGCCGTTGTCGTCGTCCCGGAGCTTGCGCGCGCCGAAGCCGACGACCTCGCCGGCGATGTCGCGGATGGGCCACATCAGGCGGCCGCGGAAGCGGTCGATGGGGCCGCGGCGGCCGTCCTGGGAGAGGCCGGAGAGGATCAGCTCCTTGTCCGTGAAGCCGCGGCCGCGCAGGAAGCGGGTGAGGTGGTCCCAGCCGGCCGGGCTGTAGCCGACGCCGAAGTGCCGGGCAGCGGCCTGGTCGAAGCCGCGCTCGGCGAGGAACTTCCGGCCGATCTCGGCCTCGGGGCTGTCCAGCTGGTCGATGTAGAACTGCGCGGCGATCTTGTGAGCCTCGACCAGCCGGGTCCGCTCGCCCTGCTGCCGTCCGGGGGCGTAGCCGCCCTCTTCGTACCGCAGGGTGATGCCCGCCTGGGAGGCCAGCCGCTCGATGGTCTCGGCGAAGGAGAGGTGGTCGACCTTCATGATGAAGTCGACGGTGTCGCCGCCCTCCTGGCAGCCGAAGCAGTGGTACAGCCCCTTGGCGGGGCTGACGTGGAAGGAGGGGGACTTCTCGTCGTGGAAGGGGCAGAGGCCCTTCAGGTTGCCGCCGCCGGCGTTGCGGAGCTGGAGGTACTCGGACACGACGGCGTCGATCGGGACCGCGTCCCGCACCGCCCGCACGTCGTCATCGTTGATCCTGCCTGCCACGCGAGAATTCTACGGGGGACCACCGACAACTCCCGGGTCCGCTCCCCCGCCGGCCCCGGCGGTCCCGGACGCGGCGGCTCAGCCGGCGGCGGTCTTCAGGACGAAGCGGTGGTGCGGGCCGCTCGGCACGATCTCGAACGTCGCACCGTCCGTGGTGAAGCCCATCCGCTCGTAGAAGCCGCTCGCGGAGACCCGCCCGTTGCACCAGACGCGCTCCGCGCCGCGGCGCGCCGCCTCCTCGATGCCCGCGCGCAGCACGGCGGCCCCGAAGCCGCGCCCGCGTGCCTCCGGGGCGCTGGCCATGCCGCGGAAGCGGTACGCGGTGAGGTCCTCCTCGCCCGGCACGGGGTCGGGGAAGAAGGTCGCGCAGGCCGCCACGGCGTCGCCGTCGTACGCGGCCATGTGGAAGACGCCGGGGTCGGAGTCCTCCGGGTACACGGCGGCCTCGGCGGGCAGCCCGGGGCGGAGCACCGACCACCGCAGGTCGAAGATCTCCGCCACCGGGACGGACGCGGTACGGATCTGCATGCCCGCACGCTACGCGAGGAACGACTCCAGCGGGACCGTCGGATCGGCCAGCGCCTCGGCGTCCAGTGCGCGTCCGGAGCGGATCATGTTCTGGAGCGTTTCGGTGACGTCCCAGACGTTGACGTTCATCGCGGCCAGCAGCCGGCCGCCGCCGTCCAGCCAGCAGGCGATGAACTCGCGCTTGCCGACGTCGCCGCGGAGGACGACCTGCTCGTACGAGCCGGGCGGGGCGTATCCGGAGTACTCCAGGCCGACGTCGTACTGGTCGGAGAAGAAGTACGGGATGCGGTCGTAGGAGACCTCCTGGCCGAGCATGGCGCGGGCCGCGGCGGGGCCGCCGTTCAGCGCGTTCGCCCAGTGCTCCACGCGCAGCCGGGTGTCCAGGACCGGGTGGGCAGCGGCGGCCACGTCGCCGGCCGCGAAGATGTGCGGGTCGGAGGTGCGCAGCGAGGCGTCCACGACGATGCCGCCGCCGTCCGCGCGGTCCACGAGGGCGAGCCCGGCCTGCTCGGCGAGGGCGGTGCGGGGCGCGGCGCCGATCGCGGCGAGCACGTCGTGCGCGGGGTGCTCCTCGCCGTCGTCGGTCTGCGCGGCGAGGACGACGCCGCCGTCGCCGGTGATCTCGGTGAGGGTGGCGCCGAAGTGGAAGCGGACGCCGTGCTCGCGGTGCAGCTCGGTGAAGAGCCCGCCGATCTCGGGGCCGAGCACGCCGTGCAGCGGGGTGGGCGAGGGCTCGACGATGGTGACCTCGGCGCCGTAGGAGCGGGCTGCGGCGGCGACCTCCAGGCCGATCCAGCCGGCGCCGGCGATCACGAGGTGGCCGTTGTCGCGGCCCAGGGAGGCCAGCACGCCGCGCAGCCGTTCGGCGTGGGCGAGGCGGCGCAGGTGGTGGACGCCGGCCAGGTCGGTGCCGGGGATGTCCAGGCGGCGCGGCTCGGCGCCGGTGGCCAGCAGCAGCTTGTCGTAGGCGATGAGGGTGCCGTCGCCGAGCCGTACCGTGCGGGCGACCGGGTCCAGGGCCACCGCGGGCTGGCCGAGGTGCAGTTCGATGTCGCTCTGCGCGTACCACGCCGGTTCGTGCACGAAGACGCTGTCCCGCTCGGCCTTGCCGATCAGGAAGTCCTTGGAGAGCGGCGGCCGTTCGTACGGGTGGTCGCGCTCGTCACAGATGAGGATCACCCGGCCGCTGAACCCCTCCGACCGGAGGGTCTCGGCTGCCTTTGCCCCGGCCAGGCCACCGCCGACGATGACGAACGTCTGGTGTGCGTCGACCACTTGCTTCCTCCTCGCTGCGGCGCAGTCCGTCTGCGCCTTGAACGCCCCCCGTTCGGCCCCCGTTGGTACCCCGTTCGAAAAAGCCATACCCCCGTTCGAGCCCGTTGAGCCGGTGTCGTACCGACTCTCAGCACGGCGGGGGTTCGAGCGTCCCGCACAGAGCGTGATGGGGGAAGAGGGTAGGCCCTTGCCGCGTCACCCTTAGTTGTCACGCGCGGGCGGGCGCCGCGTCGATGTGTGGCTCTTGGGACGGGTGAGGCGGGCGTGCAGGGTGCGCGCCGAGGCGTCCGTGAGGGCCGCGATCTGGTCGATGACGGCGCGCATGCGTGCGGTGTCGTCCCCGGCCGCGTCGAACAGCGACCGGAACTGCGGGTCGAGGCCGTCCGGTGCCCGCGCGAGCAGCGCCTCGGCCAGCTCGGCGATGATCACCCGCTGTTCGGCGCGCAGCGCCTCCTGGTCGGGGCGCTGCATCACGTACCGGTCGGCGACGGCCTTCAGTACGGCGCACTCCAGGCGGGTCTCCTCGGGGACGACCAGCTCGGCCCGGTAGCGGGTGAGCCGCCCGGTGCCGTAGGCGGCGCGGGTGGCGGTCTCGGCGGCCAGGCAGAACCGGCCGATCAGCTGGCTCGTGGCGTCCTTCAGGCGGGCCTGGGCGAGCGCGGAGCCGTCGTAGCCGTGCGGCCACCACTCCTGGTCCAGCAGCCGGTCCAGGGCCGCGCCCAGCTCGGCGTCGCCGGCGCCGGGCGCGTACCGGTCGGCGGCCACCGCGAAGACCTCGGCGCGTTCGGGGTCGGCGTAGAGCACGGCCGGGTCCAGGTGGCCGGCGTGCAGCCCGTCCTCCACGTCGTGCACGGAGTAGGCGACGTCGTCGGACCAGTCCATGACCTGCGCCTCGAAGCTGCGCGCGCCTTCGGGGGCGCCCTGCCGCAGCCACCGGAAGACGGGCAGGTCGTCGGCGTACACCCCGAACTTGTGCGAGTGCGGGTCGTGGGGGTGGCCGCCGCGCCGCCAGGGGTACTTGGTCGCGGCGTCCAGGGCGGCACGCGTGAGGTTGAGCCCGACGCTGACGATGCGGCCGTCGTCGTCCGTGACGAACCGTTTCGGTTCGAGCCGGGCCAGCAGCCGCAGGGACTGCGCGTTGCCCTCGAAGCCCCCGCAGGGTTCGGCCACTTCGTTCAGGGCCTGCTCACCGTTGTGCCCGAAGGGCGGGTGGCCCAGGTCGTGCGCCAGGCACGCGGTCTCCACCAGGTCCGGGTCGCAGCCGAGCGCGGCGCCCAGCTCCCGGCCCACCTGCGCGCACTCCAGGGAGTGGGTGAGCCGGGTGCGGGGCGTGGCGTCCCAGGCGTGCGCCCGTCCCGCGCCGGACATCTCCACGCCGGGCGTGACGACCTGGGTCTTGCCGGCCAGCCTGCGCAGCGCGGCGGAGTGCAGCACCCGGGCGCGGTCGCGCTGGAAGGCCGTGCGGCCGGGGCGTTTGTCCGGCTCGGCCACCCAGCGCTCGGCGTCGGCCGGGGTGTAGCCGGTGTACTGCGGCGCGTCGGCCGCCGTGGGGTGCGGCGGCGCGTCGGGGTCGGGCGCCTGGTGCGGCGCCCGGTCCGCGCGCGCGCCGGTCTGCGGGACCGGGCCGGCGCCGTCCTCGTGGGTGGGACGGCCGGTGGGCTGAAAGGGCGTACCCGTCATACCGCGACGGTAGCCGCACCTGCCTCCTTGTGGTCGGAACCGGTGCGCGAGCGGAGCGCCTGGTCGTAGCGGTGCAGAACGAGACGGGCGAGGGCCGGGTGGTCGCCCAGGGGCGCGGCGGCGGCCTCCAGCACCGCGGCGGAGGCGGTGGCGAAGCGGCCGGGCGCGGTGAAGTACGAGGCGAGGACGGGCCGCAGGCCACGGGTGCGCAGCCCGTCGGCGGCCTCCTCGACGGTGGCCCCGGCGCCCGCCGCGTAACCGGGGACGACGGGCGTGCCGCCGAGCCGTGCGGAGAGCAGGCGGGCGGTGCGTGCGGTGTCGGCGGCGGAGTCCGGGTCACGGGAGCCGGCGGCCGCCAGGACTATGCCGGTGCCGGGCGCCCCGGGCCGCGTGCCGGCCTCCGTGAGCCGTGCGTGGAGCGCTTCGGCGAGCAGCGAGTGCGGGCCGAGGGGTGCGGCGATGCGGGTCCTGACGTGGGAAGCGGCGGCGGCCATCGCCGGTATGTCGTGCTTGACGTGGTAGCCGCGGCTCAGCAGCAGCGGCACGAGGACGGCGTCGCCGTGCAGCCGGGCCAGCACGTCGGGCAGGAGCGGCGCGTTCAGTTCGATGTGGCCCAGCCGGACGGGGAGCCCGGGGCGCTGCGCCCGTACCCGGTCCAGCAGGGCGGTGACGGTCGCCAGGGCACGGGGGTCGCGGCTGCCGTGCGCCACCGCGACGAGCGTCGGCGTCCGGTCGGCTCCGCCCGGCGCCGTGCGGCGGCTGTGGAGTCTGACCCGGCTGAGCTGTGTGCTGAGCTGTGCGGTGATCTCTGTCATGAGCTGCGCCGTACTGTCGAAGGGAACCGAAGCGGGAAGGTGCGCGTTCGACGCCGTCATGGAGGGAGCCTGGCAGCGGAGAGTTGCCGGTGCGTTGCGCAGGGGTGACGAGTCGTTTCTCCTGCCTCACGCCGCGGGCCGCGTTCCGGGGAGGGGCCCGTGCCGGTCACGTAACACCGCGGCGCTGCTCCGGAAACCCGCGGGGTGCACGGTACCCGTATGAACGCCGAGGTCACGACCCCTACGGTCGATACGCACTGCCCGTACTGCTCCCTGCAGTGCGGGATGTCGCTGCGCCCCGGAGAGGGCGGGGTGCGGGTGGTCGAGCGCCCGGCCTTCCCCGTGAACCGCGGGGCGCTGTGCGGCAAGGGCCGTACCGCGGCCGAGGTGCTGGACCGCCGGGTTCGGCTGACCGAACCGCTGGTCAGGGACGGTGGCGAGCTGCGCCCCGCCTCGTGGGACGAGGCCCTGGACCGGGTGGCGGCGGGGCTCGGCCGGGCCCGTGAGGCGTACGGGAACGACGCGGTCGGCGTCTTCGGGGGCGGCGGGCTGACCAACGAGAAGGCGTACGCGCTGGGCAAGTTCGCGCGGGTCGCGCTCGGCACCTCGCAGATCGACTACAACGGCCGGTTCTGCATGTCGTCGGCGGCAGCCGCGCACCAGCGGGCCTTCGGCCTGGACCGCGGCCTGCCCTTCCCGCTGGCGGACGTGGCGCGCACCGGCTGCGTGATCCTGGTGGGCTCCAACCTCGCCGAGACCATGCCGCCCGCGCTGCGGTACCTGACCGAACTGCGGGAGAACGGCGGCAAGCTGATCGTCGTCGACCCGCGCCGCACGAAGACGGCCGAGGCCGCCGACCTGCACCTCGCGCCGCGCCCCGGCACGGACCTCGCGCTCGCCCTCGGCCTGCTCCACCTCGTCGTCGCGCAGGGCCGTACGGACGAGGCGTTCATCGCGGAGCGCACCACCGGCTGGCCCGAGGCGCGGGCCGCCGCGATGGCGCACTGGCCGGAGCTGGTGGAGCGGATCACCGGCGTGCCGGTGCCGCAGCTGCGCGCGGCCGTCTCGATGTTCTGCGACGCCGCCTCCTCGATGGTGCTCACCGCGCGCGGCCCCGAACAGCAGGCGAAGGGCACCGACACGGTGGGCGCGTGGATCAACCTGTGCCTGGCCACCGGGCGGGCCGGCCGCGAGCTGTCCGGATACGGCTGCCTGACGGGTCAGGGCAACGGCCAGGGCGGCCGCGAGCACGGCCAGAAGGCCGACCAGCTGCCCGGCTACCGCAAGCTCGACGACCCGGCCGCCAGGGAGCACGTGGCGGCCGTCTGGGGCGTCTCCCCCGACAGCCTGCCGGGCCCGGGGCGCAGCGCCTACGAGTTGCTGGACGCGCTCGGCACCGAGGTGCGCGCGCTGCTCCTGATGGGGTCCAACCCGGTGGTCTCCGCGCCGCGCGCCGCGCACGTGGAGGACCGCATCCGCGCGCTGGACTTCCTGGCCGTCGCGGACGTGGTCCTCTCGGAGACGGCGGCACTGGCCGACGTCGTGCTGCCGGTGACGCAGTGGGCCGAGGAGACCGGGACGACGACGAACCTGGAGGGCCGCGTCCTGCTGCGCCGCCGGGCCGTGGACCCGCCGCCGGGCGTCCGTACGGACCTGGCGGTGCTGAACGGTCTCGCGGCCCGCCTGGGCCACGAGAAGGGCTTCCCCGCCGACCCGGAGGAGGTCTTCGGGGAGCTGCGCCGGGCCTCGGCGGGCGGCCCCGCCGATTACGCCGGCATCAGCTACCGGCGCATCGCCGCCGAGGACGGGGTCTTCTGGCCGTGCCCGGACGAGGCGCACCCCGGCAGCCCGCGCCTCTTCCTGGACCGGTTCGCGCACCCGGACGGCCGGGCGCGCTTCGTGCCGGTCGCGCACCGCGCTTCGGCTGAGGAGCCGGACGCGGAGTACCCGGTGCTGCTGACCACCGGGCGGGTGCTGGCGCAGTACCAGTCGGGCGCGCAGACCCGGCGGGTCGCCGAGCTGAACGCGGCGGCCCCCGGCCCCTTCGTGCAGCTCCATCCGCACCTGGCGGCGCGCTACGGCATCGCCGAGGGCGACCGGGTCGCCGTGGAGTCGCGGCGCGGCCGGGCGGTGGCGCCGGCCCGCCTCAGCACCGACATCCGGACGGACACGGTCTTCATGCCCTTCCACTGGCCCGGCGAGGGCCGCGCCAACTCCCTCACCAACCCGGCCCTGGACCCCACGTCCCGGATGCCGGAGTTCAAGGTCTGCGCGGTCCGGCTGGCCCCGGAGGGCCCGTGACGCGGGCCCTCAGTGGTGCCAGGCCCGCCCTCCGGTGTTGTGGATGAACCGCTGGAGCACCTTGAGGGTGGTCAGGTACTCCTCGTCCGTGATGCCCTCGTGGCGCTCGGCCCACAGCTCCTCCTGGAGCGCCGCGGCCTTCGCATAGAAGGCCGCGCCCTCCGGCGTCATACGGAGGCGGCCGTCCGCGTCCTGGGTGAGCCAGCCGCGGGCGACCGTGGTGCCGATCTCCTCCGCCAGCGCGTCGCCCACGTCGAGGTAGCCCCGCAGCACTTCGGTCACCTCCGCGCGGGACCGGCCGTCCGGCGCGGAGGCGACCTGGTGGAGGACCCACCACTGCGGCTGGGTGGTGCCCAGTTCCGCGAGGGCGCCGCGGGTGCGGGTGACGACCGCCTTGTACGCGGCCCAGCTCCAGTAGCCGATGGGCTGCTGGATCAGTTCGGTGTCGCTGTGCGAGTACTCCATGGCTCCGCCCTCTCCGTTCGGTATGCAGGCGAAGCTAGGAGCTCAAGCGGACTTGAGGTCAAGCGTTCCCGTGCGCCTCGACCTCCTTGAGGTACGCGGCACGGGTCTCCTCGTCCAGGAAGGACGCCCGGAAGGAGTTCCTGGCCAGCGTGCGCAGGGTGGGCTCGTCCAGGCCGAGCGCGTCCCGCACGGCGGTGAAGTTGTCGTGCGCGTAGCCGCCGAAGTAGGCCGGGTCGTCGGAGTTGACGGTCACCAGCAGGCCCGCGTCCAGCATGGCGGGCAGCGGGTGGTCGGCCAGGTCGTCGATCACCCGCAGCCGGACGTTGGACAGCGGACAGACCGTCAGCGGCATCTGCTCGGCGGCCAGCCGCGCCACCAGCTCGGTGTCCTCCATGCACCGCACGCCGTGGTCGATCCGGTCCACGCCGAGGATGTCCAGCGCCTCCCACACGTACGCGGGCGGGCCCTCCTCACCGGCGTGCGCCACGCACTTCAGCCCGGCCTCCCGGGCCCGCGCGTACACCTCGCGGAACTTCGACGGCGGATTGCCGACCTCGGCGGAGTCCAGCCCGACCGCGGTGATCCGGTCCAGGTACGGGCGGGCCGCCTCGAACGTCTCCAGCGCCGACTCCGCGCTCTCGTCGCGCAGGAAGCACATGATGAGCCGGGTGGTGATGCCGTAGGTCTCAGGGGCGGCGTCCAGGGCCCGGGACAGGCCCTCGATGACGGTGCCGATGGGCACGCCGCGTGCGGTGTGGGCCTGCGGATCGAAGAAGATCTCCGCGTGCCGCACGCCCTGCTCCTTCGCCCGCGCGAGATAGGCGTGCGCCAGGTCGGCGAAGTCGTCCTCGGTGCGCAGCACGGCCATCAGCGCGTAGTACAGGTCCAGGAAGGACTGCAGGTCGCTGAAGGAGTAGGCGCGGCGCAGCTCGTCCTCGGAGGCGTACGGCAAGGTGACGCCGTTGCGTGCGGCGAGCGCGAACGCCAGCCCGGGCTCCAGCGTGCCCTCGATGTGCAGGTGCAGTTCGGCCTTGGGGACCGGGGTGTGCGGGGTCGTCATGTTCAGGCACCTTCCCGTGCGGTGGCGGCGAAGGCGCGGCCTTCGTTGGCGGCGACGCCGGGGCCCACCGGGCCCGCGGCACGTGAACCGGTGGCGAGCCAGTCGCCACCGGGAATCGGAGTGACGGTGGCACGCAGCCGGCCGGCGAGGGGTTCGGCGGCGAGGTAGACCCAGGCACGCACCGTGCCGCCGTCGGGCAGGACGGCCTCGCACACGACGCGGTCGTAGTCGTTGTCCGGCGCGCCTGGCGTGTGGCCCTCCAGCCGGTCCAGGGTCCGCAGGACCTCGTCGTACGCCGCCGCCTCCGGCGTGACGACGTGGCCGTGCACCACGGCGTCGGCCGGGCCCTGGACGGCGTACGGGTAGCCGGGCCCGTCGTACAGCAGCGCCCCGTGGATCCTCGCCGGCTGCTCGGCCGCGGTCCGGCCGCGCAGCGTCCAGGCGTGGTTGGCCTCGCCCGGTCGCAGCGTCCCGTAGACGAAGAAGGGCAGCCGTTCGGAGCCGTCGGGCCGGTCGTTCATGGGTCGGTTCTCCTCTTGTGCGTTCTTCCCGCTTGCAACCATGCCAGGCCGCCGTGCGTCGCTGTCCGGTAGGTCGGACAGCCGGCCTGCGAGCGGAGCGAACGGGGGGGGCGTGATGGGCGTGCGGCCGGGTGGCCCGGTACGGCGGGCGGCGGAGCGGCTGCGGCCGTGGGTGCGGCTGCCGCGCACGGTCCGGGGGCGGCGGCGGGCGGTCCAGGCCCTGATGGCGGCCTGCGTGCTCGCGCTGCTGCCCGCGACCTGGCTGCAGCTGTCGGCGGGCGGGCGGGTGCGGACCGCGGCGGACGTGCCGGCCGCGCCGGTTGCGGTGGTCTTCGGCGCGGGCCTGTGGGACGGCGAGCCCTCCCCGTACCTCGCGCACCGGCTGGACGCCGCGGCCGGGCTGTACGACGCGGGCCGCGTCCGGGCGATCCTGGTGACCGGCGACAACAGCACCCGCGACTACGACGAGCCGGACGCCATGCGCCGGTACCTGACCGCGCGCGGGGTCCCGGCCCGGAGGATCGTCAGCGACTACGCCGGCTTCGACACCTGGGACTCCTGCAGCCGCGCCCGCCGGGTGTTCGGGGTGGACCGGGCGGTGCTGGTCAGCCAGGGGTTCCACCTCCGGCGGGCGCTGGCCCTGTGCGGCGCCGCGGGGATCACGGCGTACGGGGTCGGTGCCGCCGACGCGCACGACGTGACCTGGTACTACGGCGGCGTGCGGGAGATCCTCGCGGCGGGCAAGGCGGCGGCCGACGCGGCCCTCCGGCCCGACCCGCACTTCCTCGGCCCGCGCGAGGACGGGGTGGCGCGGGCCCTGCGCTGAGCCGCTTCCCTACCGGGTCTCCTGCTGGACCCAGGCCAGGTAGTCGGCGGCGCCGTGCACCACCGGCAGCGCGATGATCTCCGGGGTGTCGTAGTCGTGCGCCCCGCGGAGGTACTCCTCCAGCTCCTGGTACCGGTAGCCGGTCGTCTTCAGGAGCACCTGCCACTCCTGGGCGGTCTCGACGGCGTCCTGCCAGCGGTACACCGAGGTGACCGGGGCGCTGACCTGGGCGCACGCCGCGAGGCGCGCCTCGATCGCGCCCCGGGCCAGCGCCTCGGCCTTCTCCGCCGAGTCGGTCGTGGTCAGCACGGTCAGGAAGGCGGGCGGTGCGGTGCCGGCGGGCTGATCGGTCACGGGAACGGGTCCTTCTGCATCGGGGACGTTAGGTCGCGGACGGACGGGTACCTGATCCTTCCGCATCCACGGGTACCACGGCGCGCCGATGACTTGCGGCGCCCCGCGCACCCGCGAGGATGGGGAACAGGACCGCGCCACCGGACCGCCGGCATCCGCGACCGAAGGGCCCCTTCACCATGGACGACCTCACCGCCCTCGCCCGCCAGCAGCTCGACGACGCCAAGGCCGACCCGCACGGCCGCAGCGCCCGCCTCTTCCTGCACGACGGGCCGCTGCGCCAGACCGTGATCGCGCTGGTCGGCGGCGCCGCGCTGGACGAGCACGTCTCGCCCCCGGCGGGCAGCCTGCAGATCCTGCACGGCCACGTGCGGATCACGACGGACCACGGCGAGCAGGACATGATCGCGGGCCAGGTCGCCACGATCCCGCGCGAGAAGCACGGGGTGACGGCCGTGGAGAACTCCGCGCTGCTGCTGACCTCGGTGACGCACGTCGACGGCATGTGAGCGGCACGGGCGGTACAACCTTCGCCCCGGCGCGGCGGTCTCACTGACGAGAATTCCGCTACGTCGTACTACGGGGGAAAGGTCTCGTCCATGCCCGCTCGTTCCGTACGCCACCGTTCCGTACGCCGCCGTACCGCGCTCGCCGCCGCTGCCGTGCTGGCCGCCACCGCCGCCGGCACCACAGCGGCGGCCGCTGCCCCGGCCACGACGGCACCGGCCACCACGCCGCCGCGCTTCCTCGCGCCCGGCGAGCTGCCGCCGCACGCGTCCTCGCCCTGGTACGCCTCGAAGGTCACCCCGGGGCTGCCGGACCCGGAGCCGTTCTGCCTCGACGGCGGGGCCGTGCCGAGCGGCGACGGGACATACCACCGCGACTTCCACACCGAGTACGACACCAACGCCGTACAGGTCAGCGTGGTGACCTCCGGTGAGGACAGCGCGCGCCGGCTGGCCGAGCGGCTGCGCGAGAAGGTCGCGCGCTGCGCCGGCGACTGGCTGCACGAGCAGCCCGGCGGCACCGCGTCCTGGAAGGACTACGGCACGGTCACCGCGGCGGACGGCGGCCGGGTGTACGGCGTGCACACCTCGCTCCCGGAGTCCGAGCCGGGCGTGCACCTCTTCGGCGTGGGCCGCTCGGGCCGCACGGTCACGGTCGTGCGGTGGGGCGAGATGGGCACCTTCGCGCAGGCACCGGTGCCGGCCTTCAAGGCCACGCTCCGGCAGGCGCTCTCCAAGCTCTGAGCCGCCCGCGGGGCCGCGTCCGGCTCCCGGGCGCTCAGGCCAGCCACTGGTCGTACGCCATCGAGCACAGCAGCCCCGCCACGACCACCACCAGCACGCCGCGCACGAAGCCGGCGCCCCGCTTCAGCGCCATCCGGGCGCCGGCCGTGCTGCCCGCCAGGTTGAACGCCGCGAGCAGCGCGCCCAGCCCCCACAGCACGGTGCCCTGGTACGAGAACATCGCCAGGGCGCCGATGTTGGTGCACACGTTGACGACCTTGGCGGTCGCCGAGGCGGTCACCAGGTCCATGTGCAGGATCGCCGCCAGCGCGATGACCAGGAACGCGCCGGTGCCGGGCCCGATCAGCCCGTCGTAGAAGCCGATGCCGAGCCCGGCGATCAGCACGGCCGCGAGCACCCGCTGCCGGGTGACCGGGCCGGAGGGCGCGGGCGCGGTCCCGAAGGACGGCCGGAGCAGCACGAACGCCAGCACGCCGACCAGCACGATCATGATCAGCGGGCGCAGCACCGCGCTGTCCAGCCCGGCCGCGAGGAATGCGCCGCCCAGCGAACCGCCCGCCGCCGCCAGCCCGATGCGGACCGCTGCCGGTACGTCCAGCGGCGTCTTGCGGACGTAGGTGACGGCCGCGCCCGTCGTGCCCACCACCGCCGCCGACTTGTTGGTGCCGAGCACGAAGGCGGCCGGCACGTGCGGGAGGCCGACGAGCAGCGCGGGCAGCAGGATCAGCCCGCCGCCGCCCACCACGGCGTCGATCCAGCCGGCCGCCAGCGCGGCCAGGCAGAGCAGGAGCAGGGTCGTCAGGGATATGTCAGGCACCAGGTGATCTTAGGGAGCACCGGCCGCCCTAGGGTGGGCAGTTATGGACTCCGAGATCTTCGCCTTAGGAGGCGCGCTGCCGGTACGGCGGCTCGGTTACGGCACGGCACAGCTGGCGGGGCCCGGCTACTGGGGGCCGCGGCACGCCGATCCACGGGACGCGGTGGCGGTGCTGCGGCGCGCCGTGGAGCGCGGCGTGAACCTCCTCGACACCGCCGACAACTACGGTCCCGCGGTGGCCGAGGAGCTGATCGCCGAGGCGCTGCACCCGTACCCCGAGGACCTGGTGATCGCCACCAAGGGCGGCGTGGTCCGGACGAGCCCGGACGCCTGGCACATCGACGGGCGGCCCGAGTCGCTGCGCGCCATGTGCGACGCGAGCCTGCGGCGGCTGCGCCGGGACACCATCGACCTGTACCAGCTGCACCGGCTGGACCCGAAGGTGCCGCTCGCCGACCAGCTGGGCACGCTGCTGGAGCTGCGGGACGCCGGCAAGATCCGGTACCTCGGCCTGGACAGCATCGGCCCGGCCGACCTCACCGCCGCGCTGGCACTGGCCCCCATCGCGTCCGTGCAGAACCGCTACAACCTGCTGGACCGCGGCGCCGAGGAGCTGCTGACGGCGTGCGAGCGGCAGGGCATCGCCTTCCTGCCGTGGTTCCCGCTCGGCAACGGCGGGCTGACCGGCGGCGCGGCCCGCGCCCTGGACCTCGTCGCGGAGCGGCACGGCGCGCGCCACGGGCAGATCGCGCTGGCCTGGCTGCTGCACCGCTCCCCCGTGCTGCTGCCCACGCCCGGCACCGGCTCGCTCGCGCACCTGGAGGAGAACCTCGCCGCCGCGGAACTCGAGCTGAGCGCGGCGGACATGAAGCTGTTGGGGGACGCGGCGGACCGCTGACGGGCTGCAGCGGCGGACCGCTGACGGCTGCCGGGGCGGCCGTCCGTACGGAACCGGCCGCCCCGGGCCGCCCGTACCACCCCTGCCGCCCCGGACGCCTCAGACCGCCCACGGGTCCACCGGTACGACGTCCACGGCCCGGCCCCGGTCGTCCAGCGCGCGCCCCATCAGCTTGGACTGCTTCAGGATGATCGCCCGGTCCTGCAGCTGGAGGTGCGGCAGCCGCTCGCCGAGCTGGATCTCCAGCCGCTGCACGTCCTGGATGGACTGCAGCCAGAGCGTGAAGAGCAGGTTCTGCCGCCCGGTGACGGCGGCGCACAGCCGCACCTCCGGCAGGCCCAGCAGGACGCGCGCCGTCTCGGCGAGGTGGGTGGCGGGGACGCTGGCCCACAGGGTCGCCGAGATCGGCCACTCGGTCAGCTCGCGGGCCACCTCGCAGCGGAGTGCGATGTCCCGGTCGGCGAGCAGCCGGCCGAGGCGGCGCCGCACCGTGGGAGCGCTCAGCCCGACCGCGCGCCCGATCTCCACGGCGCTGCCCCGCCCGGCCCGGGACACCTCGGTGATCAGCGCCCGGTCCTGCGCGTCCAGCGGCCCGGCAGCGCCCGCCGGGGCCTCGGCCGTGCGCAGCGCCTCGCGCTGGCGGGCGTCCAGCGCGCGCAGCCGCCAGCGGCTGCCCTCGCCGTAGACGCGGGTGGCGATGGCGGCGCGGGTGGCGGTGACGCCCGGCAGCTCGGCGATCCGCCGCAGCAGCAGCCCGGAGAGCGCTTCCAGGCCCGGTACGAAGACGGTGATGACCAGGTCCCGGCCGCCGGCCATGTGCTCGACGGTGGCCACCTGCGGCAGGCTCACGAGCGTTCGGGTGACCGTCTCGACGCTGCCGGCCACGCAGTCGATCTCGACGAACGCGACGCACATCCGGTCCAGCCGCCGGGCGCCCGGATAGGCGGTGACCCAGGCGAGCCCGGCGCGCTCCAGGCGGCTCCAGCGGCGGGCCGCGGTGACCGGGTCGATGCCGAGCACCGGGGCGATGGTCTGCCACGAGGCGCGCGGCGCGATCTGCAGGGCGTGAATCAGCTGCGCGTCGAGCCCCTGCAGGCTCGTGGGCACGTTTTCCTGCATGATCAACGCCTCCTTGACGCTTTCCTGCGTCCTGAGAGTAATTCGTTTCTCTCCGTTCGGCCGCTGGCCAGCATGGCGATCCATTCGAGCCATTCCGGCACCGCCCAGAACCGGACGTTCGGTCGTCCGGGCCTACGAGACGAGGTTGGCGATGACATCAGCGGTCACGGCGAGAACCGCGGACACCCCGCGCACCGCGCACGGCAACGGGCGCAAGGCACTGCTCGCCGCCACCGTCGGCGGGGTCGTGGAGTCCTTCGACTGGGCCATCTACGCCGTACTCGCCCCGTACTTCGCGGCCGCGATGTTCCCCGGGGACGACCCGGTGACCAAGCTGCTCGCGGCCTACCTGGGCTTCGCCGTCGGCTTCGTCGTACGGCCCTTCGGCAGCTACGTGGTGGGCCGGTTCGCCGACTCGCGCGGCCGCCGGTTCGCGCTCACCCTCAGCATGACGGTGATCTCCGGCGCCAGCGTGCTGATCGCGGTGCTGCCGACCGCGGCGGTGATCGGCACGGCGGCGCCCGTGCTGCTCATCCTGCTGCGGCTGGTCCAGGGCCTCTCGATGGGCGGCGAGAACCCCAGCGCCGCCGCTTACGTCACCGAGACCGCCCCGCGCCACCTGCGCTTCCTGTACAGCTCGATCTCGTACTCGGGCGTGGTGATCGGCAACATCCTCTCCTTCGGCGTGCTGACGCTGCTGCTGGTGGCGCTGGGCGAGGACGGGGTGCGCGGCGGCGGCTGGCGGATCGGCTTCCTGGTCGCGGCGGCCCTCGGCCTGCTGGCGCTGTGGATCCGGCGCGGCGTGCGGGAGAGCGCGGAGTTCGCCGAGGCCGGCGCCGACGGCCCGAAGGGCGCCGAGCGGCGCGCGCTGTACCGGTCGAACCTGCGCGGCATGGCGGCCGTCTTCCTGATCTCGGTGGGCGCCACGGTCGGGTACTACTACGGCACCACCTACCTGCCCCAGTACGCGCAGCAGCTCGGCGTCGTCTCCGGGACCGAGTCGGCCGCCTCGATGCTGGGCCCGCTGGTGCTGCTGGTCGTGGCGATGGTCGTGGTCGGCCGGCTCGCCGACCGGCTGGGCGCCCTGCGCACGCTGCGCGCCGGGCTCGCCCTGCTGGCCCTGGCCACCGTGCCGCTGATGCTGGCGCTGGCGCACGGCGCCGTCCCGATGTGGCTGGTCACCGTGGTGTACCTGGCGCTGATCGCGGCGCCCATCGGGCTCACCAACGTGCTGTTCGCGCAGCAGTTCCCGGTCTCGGTGCGGGTCGTCGCGATGGGCGTGCCGTACACGATCGCGATCGGGCTGTTCGGCGGCACGTTCCCGCTGCTCGCGCAGGCCATGGCGAAGGCCGGGCACCTGACGCTGGTGCCCTGGTGGGCCGCGGGCGCCGCGGCCGTCTCGCTCGCCGGGACCTTCCTGATCCGCGCGCCGAGGACGTCCGGGGGCTGATCCCTCCCGCCGCGTAGGCCCTCTTGTGGCAGCCCCCGCGGTGCGGTCCTCTCGTTGCTGCCACCCCCCTCTCCGAAGGAGCACACATGAACCTGCGGGACGACGCCCGCTCCCTCTCCGGCGACCTCGTGCAGCTGCGCCGCACGCTGCACCGCATCCCCGAGGTCGGCCTCGACCTGCCGCGTACCCAGGAGACGGTGCTCGCCGCGCTGGACGGCCTTCCGCTGGAGGTCAGCACGGGCACCGGCCTCAGCTCGGTGACGGCCGTGCTGCGCGGGGCGCAGGAGGGCCCGACCGTGCTGCTGCGCGGTGACATGGACGCGCTGCCGGTCACCGAGAAGACCGGCCTGGACTTCGCCGCCGACACCGGGCGGATGCACGCCTGCGGCCACGACCTGCACACCTCGATGCTCGCGGGCGCAGCGAAGCTGCTCTCCGCGCACCGCGACCGCCTCGCTGGCGACGTGGTCTTCATGTTCCAGCCGGGCGAGGAGGGCTTCGACGGCGCCGGGCAGATGCTGGCCGAAGGGGTGCTGGACGCCTCCGGCCGCCGCCCGGACGCCGCGTACGCGATCCACGTGATGTCGGCGGGCCTGCGGAGCGGCGTGTTCGGCACCCGTGGCGGCCCCGCGCTGGCCGCGTCCAACGTGCTGAAGGTGACCGTGAACGGCGAGGGCGGGCACGGCTCGATGCCGCACCGTGCCAAGGACCCGGTGCAGGCCGCGTGCGCCATGGTCACCGCGCTGCAGGCGTGGATCACCCGCACCTTCGACGTCTTCGACCCGGTCGTGCTGACCGTGGGCACCTTCCACGCCGGCACCCAGCAGAACGTCATCCCGGACACCGCGACCTTCCACGCGACCGTCCGCAGCTTCTCGCCCGCCGCGCAACGCAGGGTCAGGGAGGGCTCGCCGGAGGTCTGCCGGGGCATCGCCCAGGCGTACGGGGTCGAGGTGGACGCGGAGTTCGTCGAGCAGTACCCGGTGACCGTCAACGACCACGCCGAGGCGGACTTCGTGGCGCACACCGTGCGGGAGGCGCTGGGCGAGGAGTTCTACGCGCCGCTGCCGCAGCCGCTGCACGGCTCGGAGGACTTCTCGCGGGTGATCGCCGAGGTACCGGGCGCGATGCTGACGCTCGGCTCCCCGCCCCCCGGCGCCGACCCGGAGACCTCCCCCAACAACCACTCCCCGCTCGCGGCCTTCGACGACGCGGTCCTCGCGGACGGCGCCGCGGTCTACGCGGAGCTGGCCGCCCGCCGCCTCGCCAAGGCCGCATAACGCCTTCCGCTCTCCTCACACGGCACCCCACCGTGTGAGGAGAGCAGCGTTCCCCCGTCGAAACGACCGGGATGCGGACGGGTAACAGCCGCCCCGCAGGCTTCTTGCATGACCTCGAAACAGCGCGTGGTGGTGATCGGCGGCGGGATGGCCGCCGCCCGGCTCGCGCGCCGGCTCGGTGACGGACCGGGGGCCGCGCGGTACGCGGTCACGGTGCTCGGCGAGGAGCCGCACGCCCCGTACAACCGTGTCCTGCTCGCCGAGGTGCTGGCCGGCCGCTACGCCCCCGAGGTGATCGCGCTGCCCGCGGTCCCCGGGGCCCGGTGGCTGAGCGGCGTGCGCGCGGTCCGCGTCGACCGCGCTGACCGCCGGGTGCACTGCGCCGACGGCCGCTCCCTCCCCTACGACGTCCTCGTCCTCGCCACCGGCTCCAACCCCGTACTGCCTCCGCTGCGCGGCCTCTTCACGCCCGGCGCCGACGGCCTGCCGCGCGGCGTCCACCCATTCCGCACGCTGGACGACTGCCGGGCGCTGGCCGCCGCCGGGGGCCGCCGCGCGGTCGTCATCGGCGGCGGGCTGCTCGGCGTCTCGGCAGCCCGCGCGCTCGCCGGCCGCGGCGCCCAGGTCGTCCTGGCGCACCAGGGCGAGCACCTGATGGAGCGCCAGCTCGACCCGGAGGCGGGCGCCCTCCTCCGCTCGTACCTGCAACAGCTCGGCGTCGAGGTGCACACCGAGTGCCGCGTCCGCGGCCTGCGCACCGAGGACGGCGCGGTCCGGGCCGTCGAACTGGCCGACGGCTACGCGCTCGACGCCGACCTGGTCGTCCTGGCCTGCGGGGTACGCCCCCGTACGGGCCTGGCGGCGGCCGCCGGGCTCACCGTCCGCCGCGGCGTCGTCGTCGACGACGCGCTGCGCACCGACGACCCCCGCGTCTTCGCGATCGGCGACTGCGCCGAGCACGACGGCGTGACGTACGGACTGGCCGGGCCCGCGCTGGAACAGGCCGACCTGCTGGCCGCGCGGTTGCTGGACGACGCGGCGCGCGGCTACCGCGGCACGCGGGCGCTCACCCGGCTGACCCTGACCGGCACCGGGCCCGGCCCCGGCCCCGCCTTCGACCTCGCCGCCTTCGGCGAGCCGGCCCCGGCCCCCGGCGACGACGTCGTCCGGCTCAGCGACGCCACCCGCGGCGCGTACCGCCGGGTCGTGGTCCGCGGGGACCGGCTGGTCGGCGGCATTCTCCTCGGCGATCTCGGCACCGTCGGCGCGCTCGCCCGTACCTGGGAGGGCGACGAACCGCTGCCCGCCGCTCCCGTGCTCCACCTGCTCACCAATGGAGGCTCCTGACCATGACTGCCGAGGCGAACACCGCAGCCACGACCGACACGCCCACGATCGTGCTCGTCGGCCACGGAATGGTCGGCCAGCGCTTCCTGGAGGCCCTCGCGGACCGGGGCGTGACCGGGTCGGCACGCGTCGTCGTGCTCTGCGAGGAGCCCCGCCCGGCCTACGACCGGGTCCAGCTGACCTCGTACTTCTCCGGGCGCACCCCCGAGGACCTGTCCCTGGTGGACGCGGACTTCATGGCGCGGCACGGCATCGAACTGCACCTGGGCGACCCCGCCGAGACCGTCGACCGCGCGGCCCGCACGGTGACCGCACGGTCCGGGCTCACCGTGCGGTACGACACGCTCGTGCTGGCCACCGGCTCGTACCCCTTCGTGCCGCCGGTCCCCGGCAAGGACAGCGAGGGCTGCTTCGTCTACCGCACGATCGAGGACCTGCTCGCCATCGAGGAGTACGCCAAGAACTCCCGCTCCGGCGCTGTCGTCGGCGGCGGCCTGCTCGGCCTGGAGGCCGCGGGCGCGCTCACGGGCCTGGGGCTGGACACGCACGTCGTGGAGTTCGCGCCGCGGCTGATGCCCGTCCAGGTCGACGACGGCGGCGGCGAGGCGCTGCGCCGCACCATCGAGGGCATGGGCGTCACCGTGCACACCGGCGTCGGCGGCAAGGAGATCACCGCGGGCGCGGACGGCACGGTGACCGGCATGGAGCTGTCCGACGGCTCCCGCATCGACACCGACCTGGTGATCTTCTCGGCCGGGGTCCGGCCGCGCGACCAGCTGGCCCGCGAGTGCGGCCTGGAGGTCGGCGAGCGCGGCGGCATCAAGGTCGACGAGCAGTGCCGTACCGCGACCGACCCGGCCGTCTTCGCGATCGGCGAGTGCGCGCTCGCCGCCGACGGCCGGGTGTACGGCCTGGTCGCGCCCGGCTACGAGATGGCCGAGACGGCCGCCGCCGCCATCGCGGCGCAGGAGACGCCCGGCTTCACCGGCGCCGACACCTCCACCAAGCTCAAGCTGCTCGGCGTGGACGTGGCGTCCTTCGGCGACGCGCACGGCACCGCCGAGGGCTGTCTGGACGTGGTGTACGCCGACTCCCGCTCCGGCGTCTACAAGAAGCTGGTCATCGGCGCCGACGGCACGCTGCTGGGCGGCGTCCTGGTCGGCGACGCCGAGGCGTACGGCACGCTGCGCCCGCTCACCGGCACCGTGCCGCCCGTCGCCCCGGAGCAGCTGGTCCTCCCGGCCGGCGCCGGCGCCCCCGTCGCGCTCGGCCCGTCCGCGCTCCCCGACGAAGCGGTCATCTGCAACTGCCACAACGTCACCAAGGGCACCATCCGCGCGGCCGTCACCGAGCACTCCTGCGGCACGGTCCCCGAGGTCAAGAAGTGCACCAAGGCCGGCACCGGCTGCGGCTCCTGCGTGAAGGCGCTGACCACCCTGGTCAACGACGAGCTGGAGCTGAACGGCGTCACCGTCGACAAGGGCCTGTGCGGCTGTTTCCCGCACACCCGCGCCGAGCTGTACGAGGTCGTCCGCACCCTGCGCCTCACCTCGTACGAGCAGCTGCTCGCCTCGCACGGCCGCGAGGAGGCGAAGAACGGCGACGGCTGCGAGATCTGCAAGCCGGCCGTCGGCTCGATCATCGCCTCGCTGGCACCCACCCTCGGGGCCAGCGGCTACGTCCTGGACGGCGAGCAGGCGGCCCTGCAGGACACCAACGATCACTTCCTCGCCAACCTCCAGCGCAACGGCTCGTACTCGGTCGTGCCCCGCATTCCCGGCGGCGAGATCACCCCCGAGAAGCTGATCGTGATCGGCGAGGTGGCCCGGGACTTCGGCCTCTACACGAAGATCACCGGCGGCCAGCGGATCGACCTGTTCGGCGCGCGGGTGGACCAGCTGCCGAAGATCTGGGCCCGGCTGGTCGACGCCGGGTTCGAGTCCGGTCACGCGTACGGCAAGGCCCTGCGCACGGTGAAGTCCTGCGTGGGCCGGACCTGGTGCCGCTACGGCGTGCAGGACTCCGTCCGCATGGCCATCGACCTGGAGCTGCGCTACCGGGGCCTGCGCTCCCCGCACAAGCTCAAGTCCGCGGTCTCCGGCTGCGCCCGCGAGTGCGCCGAGGCCCGCGGCAAGGACTTCGGCGTCATCGCCACCTCCAACGGCTGGAACCTCTACGTCGGCGGCAACGGCGGCGCCGACCCCCGCCACGCGGACCTGCTCGCCCAGGACCTGTCCGACGCCGAACTGGTCCGTCTCATCGACCGCTTCCTGATGTTCTACATCCGCACCGCCGACCGGCTGGAGCGCACCTCCGCCTGGCTGGAGCGGATCGAGGGCGGCCTGGACCACGTACGCGACGTCGTCGTCCACGACTCCCTCGGCCTCTGCGCCGAGCTGGAGTCCCTGATGGCCGACCACGTGGCCCACTACCGCGACGAGTGGGCGGAGACCCTGGACGACCCGGAGCGGCTGGCCCGCTTCGTCTCCTTCGTCAACGCGCCCGAGGCCCCCGATCCGTCCGTCCGCTTCGTGCCCGAGCGGGACCAGATGAAGCCCGACCTGGACCTGCTGGCCGGCCCCACCCTCCCCGTACGCACCCTCGAAGGGACTGTCGCCCGATGACCGAGACTCTTGAGCGTCCGCTGACCACCGGCACCGTCGAACTGCGCACGGACCGCGGCTGGCTGCCCGTCTGCGACTCCGCCTGGCTGATCCCCGGGCGCGGGGTGGCCGTGCTCCTGCCCGACGGCGGACAGGCGGCGCTCTTCCTGGACCGCGCGGGCCGTCCGTACGCGATCGGCAACCGCGACCCGTTCACCGGCGCCTACGTCCTCTCCCGCGGCCTCACCGGCTCCGCCGACGGCCGTCCGTACGTGGCGTCCCCGCTCCTGAAGCAGCGCTTCGACCTGGCGACGGGCGCATGCCTGGACGACGCGGCGGTGTCGGTCCCGGTGTACGAGACGCGGCTGGCCGCGGAGGCCACGGAGGCGGCGGCCGCCTGACCCCGCCCCGGCAGCCCTGGTGGCGTCGGCGCCTCGGTGGTGTCGACGGCCCCGGCCGCCCCTGCAGCCCGGCCGCCCCGTCCGCGCCTGCCCTGCCCTGTCCGGCGCGCGGCGGGGCGGTCGCGTACGGCCCGTCACCCCCGGCGGCGTACGCTGGCCACAGCGCTCTACCGGCGAGTACTGGCGGGTACGGACGTACCGCGTACTCGGCCGGGCAGAGGTACCGCGTACTGACACGTGCCGAGTCCCGCGTACCGAAAGGTTCAGGCAATGGCCCGCCGCTGGAACACGTCCCACATCCCCGACCAGACCGGCCGGCTGGCCGTCGTCACCGGCGCCAACAGCGGTCTCGGCTACGTCACCGCGCGCGAGCTGGCCCGCCGCGGCGCACGGGTCGTCCTCGCCTGCCGCGACAAGGACCGCGGCGCCGCTGCCGTCGCCCGGCTGCACTCCGAACTCCCCGCCTCGGACGTCGAGCTGCGCACGCTCGACCTCGCCGACCTGGCCTCCGTCCGCGCCTTCGCCGAGGACCTGGCCCCCGACCGCCTCGACCTGCTCATCAACAACGCGGGCGTGATGGCGCTCCCGTACCGCCGCACCGCCGACGGCTTCGAGATGCAGTTCGGCACCAACCACCTCGGCCACTTCGCGCTGACCGGCCTGCTCCTGCCCGCGCTGCTCGCCACCCCCGGCTCCCGGGTCGTCACGGTCTCCAGCGGCCTCCACGCCCTCGCCGACGTGAACCTCACCGATCCGCACTACGCGAGCCACCGGTACCGCCGCTGGATCGCCTACGGCCGCTCCAAGTCCGCCAACCTCCTCTTCACGCACGAGCTGTCCGCCCGCCTCGCCCGGGCCGGCGCCGACGTCCTGGCCGTCGCCGCGCACCCCGGTTACGCCGCCACCAACCTCCAGACGGCCGGCGTACGCATGGAGGGCCGCAGCCGCGCCGAGCAGCTCGTCGGCCTCGGCAACCGGATCTTCGCGCAGCCCGCCGAGGCCGGTGCGCTGCCCACGCTCTGCGCGGCGACGGCACCGCACATGAAGCCCGACGCGTTCCTCGGCCCCCAGGGCGGCCTCCGCGGCGCCCCGGCTCCGTCGTTCCGCGCCCCCTGGACCCGGAACGACGTCACGTCGGAGCTGCTGTGGACCGCCTCGGAGGAAATGACGGGCGTCACGTACGACTTCACGCCGCAGGCGCAGACGCGGGCGTGAGCTGCACCGTCACCTGACCGGTGCGGGCGTGGACTGCGGGTTCACGTCCTGGCCGCCGGCCTGACGTTCTGGTTCACGTGGAAGAAGTTGTCCGGGTCGTACGCGCGCTTGACCCGTGCCAGCCGGTCGTAGTTCTCCCGGTAGGTGGCCCGGACCCGGTCCTCCCCCTCGCCCTCGCCGAGGAAGTTCACGTAGGAGCCGCCCATGGAGTACGGGTGCAGCGCCTCCCAGTACCCCACGCACCACTCGCGCAGCGACTTCGCGTTGGCCGGGTCCGGGTCGATCCCGGCGTACACCGCCGACCACAGCGCGTCCCGGTAGCCCCACGCGGTCATGTCCTTGCCCACCTGGTGCACGGCCCGGTCCACCGGATACAGGTGCATGGTCGACAGTCCGCTCGGCAGGTCCTCGCCGAACCGCCGGTGGATCTCCAGCGCCTCGTCCGGGATCCGGTCGAAGAAGTCCCCGCGCCAGTACCACTGGAGCCCCGCCGGCAGCAGCTCGTCGAACATGCGCTGCAACTGCGGGTACGGCATCGGCGTGGTGAAGTGGAAGGCCGGCCTGCCCGGCTCGCGCACCACCTCCAGTACCCGGCTGGTGCGCGCCGGGTCGCCCGTCCAGCACCAGACGACGCCGCACATCTTCCGCCCGTGCAGCTCCTCGGGGAACGGCGGCCCCGGCGGCACGGCCAGCACCGCGAAGAAGCCGTACACGTCCTCCTCGGCCTGCGGCAGGAACTCCCGGTACCAGGCCAGCACTTCGGGCGTGCGCTCCACGGGCCACACGGTGACCCCGACGCCGACCGTGTCCACGGGGTGCAGCCGGTACGTGTACGCCGTCACGACGCCGAAGTTCCCCCCGCCGCCGCGCAGCGCCCAGAACAGCTCGGCGTTCTCCCGTTCGCTCGCGGTGACGAAGGTGCCGTCCGCCAGCACCACGTCCGCCGCGATCAGGCTGTCCAGCGTCAGGCCGTACTTGCGGGTGAGGTACCCGTGCCCGCCGCCCAGCGTCAGCCCGCCGATGCCGGTCGTCGAATTGATGCCGGTGGGCACGGCCATCCCGAACGCGTGCGTCGCGTGGTCCAGGTCGCCGAGCAGGCTCCCGCCGCCGGCCTGCACGGTACGGGCCCGGGGATCGACCCGCACCCACCGCATCGGCGCCAGGTCGAGCGTGACCCCGCCGTCCACCACCCCCAGCCCGGGCGCGCTGTGCCCTCCGCCCCGCACGGCGAGGTCCACGCCCTCCCCGCGCGCGAACGCCAGCACGTCCCGCACGTCCGCGACGTCCCGGCACGGCACGACGGCAGCCGGCCGCTTGTCCAGCATCCCGTTGTAGACCTTCCGGGCCTCGTCGTACCGGGCGTCCTCCGGCCCGATGACCGGCCCCCGCACCGCGTTCCTGAGCCTGTCGAGAGTTTCGGTGTCCATGGCGGCCCCCATGGCATCGCACCTTTGGCCAAAGCCCAGCTCCCGAGCCCCGGCCCTTGCCGCCACCGTGCCGCCGCCCTCACCCCCCGGCAATCCCCGCCGCATACCGATTTCCGCCCGACCTCCGCGCGCGCCCGTCCGCACTGTCACCGCACCCGACGGGAGGGCAGACGACCGCCCGCCGGTGAATGCCCTGAACGCCCTTCGGTGCTTCCGGAGAGGCGTGGCGAACGAGGCGTCGCTGCCGCGCGGGACGCCCCCTCGCCGAGCCGCCGCTCGGCCAGAAGGCGCGCCAATCGAGCCCCTCGGGGCGTGGAACTGAACCGCTGCGTGGACATACGTACGGTGACGGGCGACCGGGGCAGGAATGCGAGGAGCGCTATGAGCACCGACGAACTGGGCTGGTTCAAGAGCAGCTACAGCGGCTCCCAGGGCGACAGCTGCGTCGAAGTCGCCCTCTCCTGGCGGAAGTCCACGTACAGCGGCTCGCAGGGCGACGACTGCGTCGAGGTGGCCGCCTGCCCCGACACCGTCCACGTCCGGGACTCCAAGGACAAGGCCGGGCCGCGGCTCACCGTCGGCGCCCCCGCGTGGCGCGCGTTCGTCGCGTACAGCGTGCAGGCCGCGCCGGGGGCCGCCGCGCTTTAGCGTCGGCTGCGTCCCCACAGCGCACCGCCCGCGACCACCAGCCCGATGGCGATGATCTTCGCCGCGCCGTAGTAGCCGCCCGCCAGGTTCTCCGGCGTGCCGGGGAGGCGGAAGAAGACCCAGACCGCCACGACCGCCCCGAGGACGATCAGACCGACGGCCCCCACCGGGCCGAACCCGGCCCACCAGGGGGCGTCGTCGTAGCTCCGCTCGGCTTCCTCGTGCTTCATGACCCGTTCCCCCGTGTGCGCGGCGCTGATCATGAGGGAAGACGCGGAACGGATGGATGAGGTTCACTGCCTTCAGGTGCACACGAAGCCGGCCGGGTCGGTCAGGTAACGATCGAGGTCCGGGGCTTCGTGGGCTCGCCGACCGGCAGCCGGCGCAGATCCACCGGGTAGCCCCACTCGTCGCGGTCCTCCGGCGTCATGGCCCACAGGACTCCGCCCGATCCCGCGTGGAAGGAGAATCTGACACTGGGCACAGCGTCTCCCCCCCCCACCTGATTCCGAAAGGCTTTGCAGAACACTAGCTGCCGTCAGTGGGGCAGCAACCGCACGGGGGGTCTCGCCACTCGGGGAGGTCTTCCACGTCCGGCGCGTGGACGCCCCGCAAGAACCGGTCGAAGGCGTCGAACTCGTTCTCCCCCCGGTAATACCCACCGGTGTGGTGGAGGTAGAAGAACCGCCCTTTCTCGTCCACCAGGAGGAGCGCATACTCGGACGTTTCGTAGCCGACGGGGAAGAGGCGCGTATCGAGCCCGGTCGCCATTTCCCGGATGTCTTCCGCATCGCCGTCATATCCGGCGGTCGGCTCCATGTCCCAGCCACGGTTCCGCACCGTGGGGTGGCTGAGGTGCAGCGTCCCGTACGTCCGGATGATGCGCACCGCGGACGGCGGCGGCGTCAGGGGCGCTCCCTGCCGGTCGGCGTCGTCCACGCGTACGCGGATCAGTTCGTCGGCGCGTTCGCCGATGTCGCGCCCCGGATGCCAGCCGTTTCCGGTCAGCCAGTCGCGCACTTCGGGCGTGGGCCGGTCCGAACCCATCAGCCGCTCCCTTCGTTGGCGTCCGGTCAGGGCCCCGAAGTGCCCGTGAGGGATTCCCGTGGCAGGTTCAGCTCGCGGGCCAGGGCCTCTTCCGCCCATTGCAGCATGGTGGTGCGGGACAACGGGCCCCCGTAGGAGGTCATCTGGACGGCGAGGCCGTCCAGCAGGGCGGTGAGGCGCCAGGCCGCCGTCGTGGGGTCGGGGCAGTCGAACTCGCCGGCTGCCGCGCCCTCGGCCATCACGTCCGCGAGGGCGGTCTTCCACTCCTGGTCCAGGCCGCCGGCCGTCTCCCGCAGGACCGGGTCGCGGAGGGCGGCCGCCCAGCCCTCGATCCACAGGCGCCAGCCCTTGGCCTGGCCGGTCGGGGCGTACCAGCGCACCGCCGCGCGCAGCCGACGCACCGCGGTCGTGCGGCGGCCGAGGAGGCGCCGCAGATGGGCGAGGTCCGCCTCGGCGGCGTGCGCGAAGGCCGCCGCGACCAGCTTCTCCTTCGTCGAGAAGTGGTACAGGACCAGGGCGTTGGAGACCCCCAGCGCCGAGGCCACGTCGGAGACGCGGACGGCCGCGGCGCCGCGCGCCTCGATCTGTTCGATGGCGGCGCGCAGCAGCTCCTCGCGCCGCTCCGCCACGTTCAACCGGACTCTTGCCACGCGGTCAGCCTACAACCGGGAGCGTGCGCGAACCCTTGACACCGGGCGGCGACGGGGCCACAGTCCCTTCGCATTACTGACTGTCCGTTCAGTTAGTTGGAGCACGCCGGACACGTCTTCGTACGAGTCGCCGTCGCGCAGGGAGTCAGCCGTGAGAGAGACAGAGACACCGCCGTCATCGTCCGCACCACCGGCCGACCACGCCCTCCGCGGCGGGCCGGACTCCCCCGACCTCTCCGAGGGGTGGGGAGAGCAACGGGGCCGGCTGCGCAAGGACCTGCGTCGCCTGGACGTGCTCTTCTTCCTGATCTGCACGCTGGTCGGGCTCGACACGATCGGGTCGGTCGCGGCGCAGGGACCGCAGGGCCTGACGTGGATGGCGGTCCTCGCGGTCGTCTTCTTCCTGCCGTACGGACTGCTCGTCGCGGAACTGGGCTCGGCCTTTCCCGTACAGGGCGGGCCGTACGTCTGGACGCGGCTCGCCTTCGGGCGGCTGACGGCCGGGCTGAACCAGATTCTGTACTGGATATCCAATCCGGTGTGGGTCGGCGGCAGCCTGTGCATCATCGCGCTGACGACGTGGGAGGAATTCTTCACGCCGCTGCCGGGCGCGTGGAAGTACCTGGCCGGGCTGGTGTTCATCTGGGGCGGCGCGCTCGCCGTCGTGCAGTCCGTACGCATCGGGAAGTGGGTGCCGATCGCGGGGGCCGTCGCGCGGATCGTGCTGCTGGGATTCTTCCTGGTGTCGGTGGTCGTCTTCGCGGTGGAGCACGGCGTCCACCCGCTGCCGGTACGGGAATTCGCGCCGACGTACGCCGGATTCATCGCGCTCGTGCCCGTGCTCATCTTCAATTACGTCGGCTTCGAACTGCCGAGTTCGGCGGCGGAGGAGATGACCAATCCGCGGCGGGACATTCCGCTGTCGATCCTGCGGTCGGGACTGGCGTCGCTGGTGCTCTACGGCGGGCCCATTCTCGGCATTCTGTTCGTGCTGCCGGGGAAGGAGATCGGCAGCCTCGGCGGATTCATCGACGCCTGCAAGGCGGTCTTCACCGTGTACGGCGGCCATATCGCGGCGGACGGGACGGTCACGCTGAGCGGCGCCGGCGCGGTCTTCGGCGGCATCGCCGCGGCGGGTCTGATCGTCGGGCTGCTGACCAGCGGCGTCACCTGGGCGATGGGCGCGCACCGGGCCGAGGCCGTGGCCTGCGCGGACGGCGCGGGTCCCGCGTGGCTCGGCAAGATCGACGAAAGGCACGGCACGCCGGCCCGCGTGAACCTGCTCTCCGCGGTGATCGCGTCCGTCCTCTTCGTACTCGCGCTCAACCTGACCGAGGGAGATGGTGAGAAGTACTTCGCGGCGGGGCTCGGGCTGACGATCAGTACGACGTTCATCTCGTACGTGATCACCTTTCCGAGCCTGGTCGTGCTGCGCCGCAAGTACCCGGACACGCCGCGGCCGTACGCGGTACCGGGCGGCCGGGCGGGCGCCTGGCTGGTCACCGGACTGGCCACGGCCTTCGTCGCGTTCACGGTCGTGGTGCTGATCTGGCCGGGCTTCGGCGTGGGCTGGTTCGGCACGGCCGGCTCGGCGGCGGACTCCCTCCCGCCGTCCTTCGCCGGCCAGCGCCTGGCCTACACCCTCAGCCAGGTCGTCCCCCTGCTCCTCTTCCTCGCCATCGGCGCGGCCTTCTACGCCCTGGGCACGAAGACCCGGCGGGCGAAGGGCTGAGCAGTACGGCCAGGCACGCGTAGCGGCACGGCCCCCGTACGACTGCGGGCTCCGTGCCGTTACGGGCTGCGCACCGCCGCCGCGTCCAGGGCGATCGCGCCGCCCGGGTGGGTCAGGAGGGGGTTGATTTCCAGGTCGGTGAGTTCGGGGTGTTCGGCGGCGCAGTGGGAGAGGGCGCAGAGGGCGGTGGCGGCTGCGGTGAGGTCGACGGCGGGTGCGCCGCGCCAGCCGGTCAGGAGGGGGGCGTGGCGGAGGGAGAGGAGCAGGGCGCGGGCGTGGTCCGGGGTGAGGGGGGCGAGGGCGAGGGCGGTGTCGGCGAGGAGTTCGGCGCGTACGCCGCCGATGCCGGTCATCAGGACGGGGCCGAAGGCGGGGTCGCGGCGTACGCCGGCGATCAGTTCGACCGCGTACGGGGGCGTGGCCATGGCCTCGACGGCGTACCGGGCCGCGCCGGTCGCCGCGGTCATCCGGGCGAACGCGGTCCGCAGCGCCGCCTCGTCGGCGAGGCCGAGTGCGACCCCGCCGGCCTCCGTCTTGTGAGCCAGTCCCATGGCCTTGAGGGCGAGCGGGAAGCCGACGCGGTGGGCTGCGGCTGCCGCCTCATCGGCGGTGCGGACGAACTCCGCTGCGGGGAAGCCGATGCCGTAGGAGGAGAGCAGGTCACGGGTGGTTTCGTAGCCGCCGTCGGGGACGCGGTGGGCGGCGGACCGGGGCAGGGGCGGGGGCGGGCGGAGTACCGCCGTGTGCAGGCGTGCGGCATGGGCAAGTGCGCCCGCGGCCTGTTCGATGCGTTCGTAGACCGGGACGCCGTGCTGCCGCAGGACGGTGAGGGCCGGGGTGTCGCGGGCCATGGTGTGGACGAGCAGGGCGCGGCCGGACGCCGTGGCGGCCACGGCCAGTTCCCTGGCCATCTCCGTCTCGTGGGCCGCCTGGGCCGGGTTGTCGGTGGCGTAGTCGCCGAAGTAGCCGGTGAGGACGACGGCGTCGGCTTCGCCGCAGGTCAGGAGCGTACGGGTGAGGCGTGCGTAGGTGGTGAGGTCGGCTTCGCCCGCGCCGGCCAGGTCCACGGGGTTGCCGCAGCCTGCGCCGGGCGGGAGGAGCGCGGCGACGGCCGCTGTGGTGGTCGCGGAGAGCGCCGGTACGTCGAGGCCGCGGGCCGCGAAGGCGTCGGCGGCGAGGGCGCCCTGGCCGCCGCTGTCGGCGAGGACGGCGACGCGGGGGCGGCCGCCCTTCAGGGGCGCGGAGAACTGCGCGACCGGCCGCGACGGCGGGGAAGCCGCCGGCGGTGAATCAGGGGCTGCCCCTGCGGCGCGACCGCGCGCGGCCAGCAGGCACAGCGCCGTGTCGACCACCTCCCCCGCCGTGTCCAGCAGCAGCGCGCCCGCGTCGCGGCAGACCGCCTCGACCGTGGCGCGTGCGCTGACCAGGGCGCCCGTATGGGAGGCCGCGGCGCGGCCCGACGCGGCGCTGCGGCCGACGGTCAGCAGCAGCACCGGCTTGCCCGCCGCGTGGGCAGCGGCGAGCGCGCGGGCCAGCCGGCGGCCGTCGCGGAAGTCCTCCACGTATGCGGCGATGGCGCGCGTCGGCTCGTGGCGCACCAGCGCCTCCAGCGCGTCCGTGGCGTCGATGTCGCGCTGGTTGCCGAGGGAGACGAAGCGGGAGAAGCCCTGGCCCGCGCGGGCCAGCAGGCGGCCGATCTCCAGCGCGAGATTGCCGCTCTGGGAGATCAGGCCGACCTCTCCGGCCGGGAAGTCACCCCAGCTCAGACGGAGGGCGCTGGTGGTGTCGACGACGCCCATGCAGTTCGGGCCGAGGAGGCGGGCGCCGTGTGCCCGGATCAGGGACGCCAGCGAGCGTTCCGCTTCGGCGTCCGTGCCGCCGGAGGTGATCACGGTGAAGCAGCGCGCGCCGGCCGCCAGGCCCTCGGTGACGACGGCCCGCACGTGGGGTGGCGGCACGGCCACGACCACGTGCTCCGGCGGGTCCGGCAGCGCGCCGAGGTCCGGGAGGAAGGGCACGCCGTCCAGCGCACCGCCGCGCCGGTTCACCAGGTGCACCGTGCGGCGCTCGCGTCCGGCGAGCGCCCCGGACGCGAGCCAGTACCCCCACTTCTCGGGGCTGGCCGAGGCGCCGACCACGGCCACGGACCGGGGGTCGAAGAGCGAGTTCAAGTCCTGTTCAGGCGTCACCGGTACCACCCGAACCGCTCCGCGATCACCGGCAGCCGGTCGGCGACGAGGGCGTGGGCGGCGGCGCGCGGCGTGCAGCCGGAGGCTTCGGCGCGCGCCAGCATCCGGTCGACCAGGGCGCGCATCGACCGCCGGGTGTAGGCGAACGCCTCGTCCGCGTCGGCACCGATGTCCCCGAAGAGCGTCCACCACCACCAGGCGTTCGTACCGGAGTTGACCACCACGTCGGGCAGGACCGTCACCCCGCGGGCGGTGAGCAGCTCCTCGGCCTCCTCCCGTACCGGCATGTTCGCCGCCTCGACCACCCAACGCGCGGTGATGTCCGCCTGGTTCCCGGCGTCGATGGCGTACGAGACCGCGGCCGGTATCAGGATCTCCGCGTCCGCCGACAGCCAGGCGGGGCCGGGCAGTTCGCGGTCTCCGGGGCGCAGCGCGGCGCGGTCAACGGTGCCGTGCGCGTCGCGCGCCGCGAGCAGCGCCTCGACGTCCAGCCCGTCCGGGTTGGCGAGCGTGCCCTTGATGTCGGCGACGGCCACGACGCGCAGCCCGGCGCGGGCGAGGAAGCGGGCGGTCGCGCCGCCCATGGTGCCCAGGCCCTGGAGGGCCACCCGGGTGCCCGCGTACGGAACGCCGGCGCGGTCCAGCGCGGCGAGCGCGGCCTCCGCGACGCCGCAGCCGCCCACCAGTTCGTCCAGCCCGATCCCGTCCACGTCGAGGGCGAAGGCGTCGGCGAGCCGCTGCCGGGCGGCCGTCTCGTCGTCGAGGAGCGGATAGACGGCCTGGATGGAGGAGACCAGGCCGGCCTCGGCCGCTGCCTTGTCGACCAGGTCCTGGGTGAGGCCGAGGTCCTCGCCGGTGGTCCAGAAGTGCTCGATGTACGGGCGCATGGCGCGCAGATAGCGCACGAGGACGCCGTACGCCTCCGGCGCGCGCGGGTCGCAGTCGATGCCGCCCTTCGCACCGCCCAGCGGCACGTACCGGCCCTCCGGGTTGTAGTGCAGCGCTTCCTTCATGGTCATGCCGCGGGCGAGCCCGGTGACCTCTTCGAGGGTGCAGCCGGCCCGCATCCGCAGCCCGCCGCTGGCCACGCCGCGCACGAGCCGGTCGATGACCAGGAAGCCCTGGTGACCGGTCTCGTGATCGGTCCAGGTGAGGGACGTCAGGGGGGCGGGGGCAGGGGCAGCGTGCGGGCTCATCGGGCGGGCTCCTCGGGGACGGTGATGACGGTGGGGCCGGGCGTGCGCAGCGCCTTGTGGAGCGCGTCGGCGAGTTCCGCCGGGGTGCCGGCGCGTGCGCCGTGGCCGCCGTACGCGCGGGCCAGCGCGGCGAGGTCGACGGGCGGCACGCCGGGCGGTGGCAGGTCGACGGCGGTCGGTGTGTCGCCGCGTGCCGTCATCTCGTCGCGGATCTCGCCGTATCCGCCGTTGTCGAACACGACGACGGGCAGCGGCAGCCGCAGCTGTACGGCGGTGGCCAGCTCCTGCACGGAGAACTGCAGCCCGCCGTCGCCGCTCAGCGCGACCACCTGGCGTTCCGGGGCCGCCGTCTTGGCCCCGATGGCGGCGGGCAGCGCGTATCCGAGGGTGCCGAAGCCGGTGGGGTGCAGGTAGCGGCCCTCGGGGCCGAGGGGGAGGTGCGGGAGCGCGCCGTAGTAGCAGCACTGGGCGCTGTCGGAGGTGAGCACGGCGTCGGCCGCCAGCTCCGCGCGGAGTGCCCGCAGGTACGGGAGCCAGCGGGCGTCCCGGTCGGCCGTCTCGGCGTCCCGCCCGGCACGCAGCGCCGCGACCGTGCCCGCGGCCGCCGCCGTGCCCCGCACGGCCGCACCCGTGTCCCGCGCGGCCGCCGCCGTCTCCCCGAGCAGCGCCCGAACGGTCTCCCGGGCCGACCCGACCAGCGCGATGTCGGCCGGCCGGCCCGCGTACGTCTGGGCCGGGTCGATGTCGGCGCGGATCAACGGGCCCGCGACGGCGAGCGGTTCGGTGGTCCAGGTGTCCGACTCGGCGAGTTCCGTGCCGACGGCCAGCAGCGCGTCGCACTCGTGCGCCAGCCAGTCGCGGACCGCCGGGCTGTGCAGGGAGACGCCGAGCGCGAGGGGGTGCGTCTCGGCGACGGTGCCCTTGCCGTTGGCGGTGGTGAGCACGACGGCACCCAACTGCTCGGCCAGCTCCCGGCATTCGGGCGCTGCGGCGCGTGCGCCGCCGCCGAGCACGAGGGCCGGGCGGCGGGCGTCCCGGAGCGCGGCGGCCGCTGCCGCGAGCGCTCCGGCGTCCGGTGCGGCCCATGGCGCGGGCGGCGCGAGGGGCACGGGCCCGGCCTCCGCCGCCTCGGTGAGCAGGTCGAGCGGCACCTCGATGTGCGCCGGACGCGGCCGCCCCGTACGGAAGAGGGTGAAGGCACGTGCGACCGCGGCGCCGATCTCCTCGACCGTCGACACCCGGTGGCTGAACGCCGCCACCGCGCGCAGCGCGTCCGTCTGGCTGCGCATCTCGTGCAGCAGGCCGGTCGGCTGGCGCGGGTGGCGCAGCGGCATGCCGGGCGAGACGACGAGCAGCGGGACGCTGTCGGAGTACGCCTGGCCGACCGCCGCCGCGATGTTGAGGAGCGCGGGGCCCGTGGTGGTGAGCGCGACGCCGGGGCGGCCGGTGACGCGCGCGTACGCGTCGGCCGCGTAGCCCGCGCCCTGCTCGTGCCGCGGGTTGAGGTGCGCGATGCCGTACGCGGCCAGGTGCCGGTAGATCTCCAGGTTGTGCGTGCCGGGGATGCCGAACGCCTGCGTCACCCCGTGTGCCGCCAGCGCCCGGACGAGGGCTTGGCCGCCCGTCAGGTCCGCCATCACATGCCCCGCGCGATGACGAGGCGCATGATGTCCGAGGTGCCTTCCTCGATCTCCTCCAGCTTGGCGTCGCGCATCCACTGCTCGACCGGGTACTCGCGCGAGTAGCCCCAGCCGCCGAGCGTCTGGACCGCGGCCCACGTGCAGTACGCGGCGGTCTCCGAGGCGGTGAGCTTGGCCATCGCGGCCTCGGAGGTCGCGTCCAGCCCGGCGTCCAGCCGCTTGGCGGCGCGCCAGGTCATCAGCCGGGCCTGCTCGACGCGGGTGCGCATGTCCGCGAGGCGGAAGGCGACGGCCTGGTGCTCGATGACCGGCTTGCCGAACTGCTGCCGGGTGGCGGCGTAGTCGCGGGCGTACTCGTAGGCGGCGCGGGCGATGCCGGTGGCGGCTGCGCCGAGGATCGTGCGCGAGATGTCGAACGTCCGCATGAGGCCGTGGAATCCCTGGCCCTCGGCGCCGAGCCGGTTCTCCTCCGGTACGAACGCGTCGTGGAAGAAGATCTCCCGGCAGACGATCGCGCGCTGCCCCATCTTCCGCATGGGAGCGCCGAATGCGACGCCGGGGGTGTCCTTGCGCAGCAGGAAGGCGGTGACGCCGCGGGCGCGCTGGGCCGGGTCGGTCTTGGCGAAGACGACGTACCGGTCGGCCTCGCCGGCGTTGGAGATCCAGGCTTTCTGGCCGTTGAGCAGGTAGCCGCCCGCGGTGCGGGACGCTGTGGTGGTGATCGACGCGGCGTCCGAGCCGGCGCCGGGCTCGGTGGTGGCGAGCGCGGTCATGGGCGTGTCGGGGCCGGTGAGCGGGGTGAGCCAGATGCGCTTCTGCTCCTCGGTGCCTAGCTCCAGCACGGGGTCGGCGAAGAAGCCGTTGGAGCAGAGGAGGTTGCCGATGCCGAGGTCACCGGCGCACAGCTCCTCCTGTACGAGCGCCTGGGTGAAGACGTCGGTGAAGCCGCCGCCCCCGTACTCGGCGGGGAGCATGAAGCCGGTGATGCCCACCTCGGCGGCCTTGCGCCACAGGTCCCAGGGGGTGCGGGTGTCGGCCTCGTCCACCTCGCGGGCCCGGGGCCGGATCTCGTCGCGGGCGAAGGCGCGGGTGAGGCCGACGATGTCCCGTTGTTCGGGGCTCAGCGGGACCAGCTCGGTGGGCAGCTCTGACATGGGCTCTCCCTCTCCGGATGCGCCGGCCGCGCCGGACGCGGGAACGACGGCACCTTACTGAATCGTGAGTCAGTATTCGGAGCCTGGAACGGGCCTGTCAATGAGCCCGCCGACCGAATCACCGGTCAGCGGGCGAGGGGTGGAAGGGGAAGCGGTCCGGCTCAGCCGCGCGGGCCGAGGCGCTGCTCCAGTGCCTGGTCCGCTCGGCGGACCGCGTCGGCGGTGGCGCGGCGGGCCGCGGCCGCGTCCGGCAGGCCGAGCGCGGCGGCGATCCCGTCCCAGTCGTGCCCGGAGGCCAGCAGGGCGCGTACGGCGGCGCCGAGCGCGGCATCGGCGGCGGTCCGTACGCGGCCGATCTCGGCGAGGGTGGCCGACAGGTCGGGAGCGGTGCGCGCGGCGGCGCCGTGCTGCTGGACGAGGGCCAGCGACTGGTCGGTGGTGACCCACCAGTCGCCGGCCGTGGCGGCGGGGAGTTCCGGTGTCAGGGCCATGGGAACAGCCTAGCGACGCCGGACCGCGCGACGGGCCTCTTGGTCCGCTGAGCGGACCTGTCGGCCGCCGGGGCACCGGACCGCGACGGCCGCCCGGCCCTCAGAAGGTCCCGGCCGTCCTCATGTTCGTGAGGGTGCGCGCGAGCGTGCCGCCGAGTCCTGCCGCGGTCTCGCGGGCCTGCGGGGTGTCCACGTAGATGGCGTTCATGTGCAGCCCGGCCTCGTTCCGGTGGAACCAGAAGCAGATGCCGTTGCTGCGGGACACCCAGAGGTGCTTCTGCGCGTTCCGTGCCACGTGGTGCTCGGCGCCGGGCGACTTCCGGAAGTCCAGGTACGAGAAGAAGTTGACCGCGTAGGGCCAGTAGCGCAGCGCGGTGTAGTCCCCCGGCGCGAGCAGGTGCCACGCCTTCACGAAGGGCACGTCGGCGTGGCGCTGCATCTCCGCGAAGGCGCCCCGCACCCCCGCCATCACGTCCGCGAACCCCTGGTCCTCGGAGACCGGGAATTCGATGGGCATCGTGTTGATGAACCAGCCCATGGTGTGCGCGAGCGGGCCGCGGCCGCGCTCGTTGACCGGCATGAGGCCCCGGTAGACGTCCGGCCCGCCCTCCTTGCGGAGGGACACCCCGACGGCGGCCAGTACGCCCATGAAGAGGCGGCCGCCGGCGGCCTCGCAGCGGGCGGCCAGTTCGTCGGTCTCGCCTGCCTGCAGAAGCGTTTCCGTGACGTTGACCGTGGGGTACAGCCGGCCCGGCTCGACGCCCAGGTCCAGCGGGAACGGCGGGAAGAAGCAGTCGCCGCGCGCGATGAACTCCTTCCAGTGGTCCAGCCGGCGGTCCTCGGCGTCCAGCGACTCGTTGATCCGGCGCTGCTCGCGGCTGAAGTCGAGGTAGCTGCCCGCCTCGGGGAGGTCCGGCTCCTCGCCGCGTGCGTACGCCGCGTAGGCGGTGGCGATGTCGTTCACCGCGATCGGCGTCGAGAGGCCGTCGGTGACCAGGTGGTCGCAGGCGAAGAACACCGTGGTGGACTCGTCCCTGACCACGGCGCCCATGATGATCAGCGGCCAGGAGAGCGTGTCGACCCGCCGGAAGAACCGGTGCAGGTAGTCCCGGACCTCGTCGGCGGAACCGGCCGGCCCGGCGTCGACGCACTTCAGCTCGATGTCCTCCGGGGCCAGGGCGTCGCAGGACAGGTCGCCGGAGAGCTGCTGGAACGTGCAGCGCAGCACTTCGTGGCGGCGGACGAAGTACAGCAGTGCCGCCTCCAGCGCCGCCCGGTCGACCGGCCCGGAGATCTCGAACGTCCCGGCGACGTAGGCGGAGACGGCGTCGTCGTCATCGCGCGTCTCGTGGGCCACCGCGAAGTGTTTCGCCTGGTTGTACGTGGTGGCGTCGCGCGGCTGCGAGGGGTCGGCGGCGGCACGCATGCGCGCGGTCTCCACCGACCACTCGAAGACGTGTCCCGGGGCGATCTCCACGTCCTCGATGGGTACCTGAAGCACTATGGCTCTTTCCGTCGCCTGTCAGTTGCCATGTCGCTCGCGCGGCCGGGACGGCGAGGCCCCGGACCCGCTCTTTCACCCAACGAGCCGGACTGCCGACAGAAACGGGGGTCATGACAAGCGGCCGCGCCGGCTCAGCCCCCGACCCGCTCCACCTTGTCGATGAGCAGGGCATAGGCGAGCAGCCCCGCCAGGACGACGAGGGCGATGTAGCCGAGCGCCCAGGCGAAGGACCCGGTGCGGTCCACGATGACGCCGATGACCAGCGGGGTCAGCACGCCGCCGGCGTTCGCGGCGAAGCTGAAGACGCCACCGCCGGTACCGGTGAGCCGGCGCGGCACGACGTCGGAGAAGAGCGCCCAGCTGTTCTGCATCAGGCCCTGTGCGAAGAACGCGATGGACATGAAAGTGATCACCAGTGGAACGGAGTTGGTGAAGTTCGCACAGACGATGATCGAGGCGAGTACGAAACCGATCATCACCGGCGCCTTGCGGGCGAACGTGCGGGAGAGCCGGCCGGAGTTCAGCATCCGGTCCGACCACGCGCCGCCGGCCAGCGTGCCCACCAGCGCGGCGAGGTACGGCGCCGAGGCCCAGAAGCCGGCCTTGATGATGCCCAGGTGCTTCTCCTCGACCAGGTAGCTGGGGAACCAGGTGAGGAAGAAGAACAGCACCGAGGTGCTGGCGAACTGGCCGATGTACATGCCCCACAGCCGCCGGTTGCTCAGCAGGACGCGCAGGTCGGACCAGACGCTGGAGTCCAGTACGGCCGCCTGTTCCTTGGCCGCCGCGATCTCCTCGGCGGACTCCAGTTCGTCCGCCTGCCGGATGTGCGCCAGCTCCACCGCGCTCACCTTCGGGCTGTGCTCGGGCCGGTCGTACACCTTGGCGAACCACACCACCGAGAAGAGCAGGCCGACGACGCCGGTGAGGAGGAAGACCGAGCGCCAGCCGAAGTGCACCGTCAGCAGCGACAGGACGGGCGCGGCGACGGCCAGCCCGATGTACTCGCCCGCGGTGTACGTGGCGGTGGCGCGGCCGCGCTCCCGGCCCGGGAACCAGTTCACGACCAGGCGGTTGTTGGACGGGAAGGCGGGCGCCTCGAAGGCGCCGAGCGCCACGCGGATGCCGACCAGCGGCACGAAGCTGCGTGCCGCCGCGACCACGATCGTCGCCAGCGACCAGCCGACCAGCGCGTACCCGAAGGCGAGCTTGGCGCCGATCCGGTCGATGAGCCGCCCGGCCGGCACCTGGAGGAGCAGGTACGCCCAGCCGAAGGAGGAGAGCAGCAGGCCCTGCTGGGTGCCGGAGAGGTGCAGCTCCTCCTTGATGTGCGGCAGGGCGACCGAGAGGTTCGTACGGTCCAGGTAGTTGATCGCCGTGATGACGAAGAGGCAGGCCAGCAGCCCGTAGCGGGCGCGGCTGAGCGCGGGGCGCGCGGCGTCGGGGACGGCGGGCGGGGGCGAGGCGGGGCGCAGGGTCGCACTCATGCGGGGACTCCTTCGTCTGGTCCGCTGCACGGATCGGGGTCCGCGGTACGGATCTGGTCCGCTGTACGGACCACTCGGTCCGAGCTGCGGCGACGATAGAACGTGTGCTGACTATCTACAAGAGGTTGCCGGCGAGTAACCGCAGGATTGCCCGCCCCTGGTCCGCGCAGCGGACCTCGACCCATACTGGTCGCCATGAGCGAGAGCGAGCGCGGCGGCATGCGGACGGTCCAGCGGGCCATCGACCTCCTGGGACTCTTCGGCGAGGAGCGGCCGGCGCTGACCCTGCGCGAGATCGTCGAGGGCAGCGGCCTGCCCAAGACCACCGCGCTCCGCCTGCTCCAGACGCTCCGCATGAACGGCCTGCTCTGGCTGGACGAGCACGGCCGCTACACCGCGGGCCCGACCTTCCTGCGCTGGGTCCGGCTGGCGGACCAGGGCTGGCGCCTCCCGGCCACCGCCCGGCGCGCGCTGCGCGAGCTGGCCGCCGAGCACCGGGAGACGGTGCACCTGTACGTACGGCGCGACGTGCACCGGATCTGCATCGCGCAGGAGGAGGGGCCGCAGGCGCTGCGGCACGTCGTACGCGTCGGCGACGAGCTGCCGCTGTGGGCCGGCGGACCGTCCAACGTACTGCTGATCGGCGCGGACGCGGCGCTGGTCGAGCGGATCGCGCGCCGCTCCCCGCACGGCGCCGGGCACGCCCGCACCCTGACCGAGTGGGCTGCGGAGGCGGCGCGCGCGGGGTACGCGGTCAGCCACGGCGAGCACGAGGAGGGGCTGTCGTCGGTGGCCGTGCCGGTGCGCTCGCGCGGCGGCGAGGTGGTCGCCACGCTGTCCTTCGGGGGCCCGTCCGCGCGCTTCACCGCCGAGCGGGTGCCGCGCTTCGTCGCCTCGCTGACGGCGGCGGCCCGCACGGTGGCCGGCGGGCTGCCGCTCACGGGCTGAGCCACAGGCCGGGAGCCGTCGTACGGCGGCCCCGGCCTGCGGAGCCGCTATCCCACAGCTCCTCCGCCGCGAGCGCTAGCCGCGCAGCTCCTCCGCCGCGTCCGCGACCCGGGCGATCAGGCGGAGCAGCGTCTCCTGTTCGCCCTCGTCCAGCGGCGCGAGGAAGACCCGGTTCATGCGGGCCGTGCGCGTGACGAGCTTGCGGTGGTGCCGGGCGCCCTCCGCGGAGAGCTTCAGGACGTTGCGGCGGCCGTCGCGCGGGTCCCGGACCCGCTCCACGAGGCCGCGGCGGACCAGCCGGGCGACCACGTCGGCGATGGTCGAGCGGTCCAGGTGCACATGCTCGCTCAGCGTGCGCTGGTCGATGTCCGGCTTCTCCACCAGCGCGTTGAGCACGGCGAACTGCGGGGAGGTGGTCTCCTCGGACACCATCGCGCCCCACAGCAGCGAGTGCGCCTGCTGCAGGCGCCGGGCCAGGTGCCCGGGATGGGTGCTGAGATCGACCGCGGCCATGTGGCCTCCCATTGACGAATGAGGAACTGGGTGGAAGTCTACGGCCCATCGACGAATTAATCAGTGCACTGAGCATTTCTTCGGCAGTGCGCGGCTCACCGTCGTACGTTCTTTGGACCTACACACGCGGAGTGACGATGGCCGAGATTCGCAGCCTCCACGACGCCGTGGCGGACCTCATCCACGACGGGGACACCGTCGCCATGGAGGGCTTCACCCACCTGATCCCGTTCGCAGCGGCGCACGAGATCATCCGCCAGGGCATCACCGACCTGACCCTCGCCCGGATGACGCCGGACGTCATCTACGACCAGCTGATCGGCGCGGGACTGGTGAAGAAGCTGATCTTCTCGTGGGGCGGCAATCCCGGCGTCGGCTCGCTGCACCGCTTCCGCGACGCCGTCGAGAACGGCTGGCCGCGCCCGCTGGAGCTGGACGAGCACAGCCACGCCGGCATGGCCAACCGCTACGTCGCGGGTGCCTCCAAGCTCCCGTTCGCCGTCCTGCGCGGCTACCGCGGCAGCGACATTCCCAGCCGTACGGACACCGTCTCGACCGTGACCTGCCCGTTCACCGGCGAGAAGCTGGCGGCCGTCGCGGCGCTCAACCCCGACGTCACCGTCATCCACGCCCAGCAGGCCGACCGCGCCGGCAACGTGCAGCTGTGGGGCCTGACCGGCGTGCAGAAGGAGGCCGCGCTGGCGGCGAACCGGGTGCTGGTCACGGTCGAGGAGGTCGTGGACGAGCTGGAGCCGCGCCCCGGCGGCGTCGTCCTGCCCACCTGGGTGCTGGACGCGGTCGCCCACGTGCCCGGCGGCGCCCACCCCTCGTACGCCACCGGCTACTCCGTCCGTGACAACGCCTTCTACCAGGCGTGGGACCCCATCGCACGGGACCGCGACGCCTTCACGCAGTGGATCGAGACGCACGTACGCGGGGCCGGGTCCGCCGCCCGTACGGCCGAAGGAGCGAACGCCTGATGTCCGAAGCCCCCTCTCCCGAGGCGGAGTTCAGCCGCGACGAGCTGATGGAGGTCAACGCGGCCCGCGCGCTGGCCGGCGCGAAGACCTGCTTCGTCGGCATCGGCCTGCCCAGCACGGCGGCCAACCTCGCCCGCGCCACCGTCAACCCGGACCTGGTCCTCATCTACGAGTCCGGCACGATCGGTTCCAAGCCGACGGCGCTGCCGCTGTCCATCGGCGACGGCGAACTGGCCGACACCGCCGACGCGGTGGTGCCGGTCCCCGAGATGTTCAACTACTGGCTGCAGGGCGGCCGGATCGACGTCGGCTTCCTCGGCGCGGCCCAGGTCGACCGGTACGCCAACATCAACACCACGGTCGTCAGCCGGGGCGGGGGCAAGCCCGAGGGCCGCCTCCCCGGTGCGGGCGGCGCGCCCGAGATCGCGTCCAACTGCGGCCGGGTGCTGATGGTGCTGCGCCACTCGACGCGCAACTTCGTCCGCGCGCTGGACTTCGTCACCACGCTCGGCCACGGCTCCGGGCCCGAGGACCGCGCCGCGCTGGGCATGCCGGGCGCCGGGCCGACCGCCGTCATCACCGACCTCGGCGTGCTGCGGCCCGACCCGCTGACCGCCGAACTGGTCCTCTCGGAGCTGCACCCCGGCGTCACCGTCGAGCAGGTGCGGGAAGCCACCGGCTGGGAGCTGCGGGTCGCGGACGAGGTCGGCACCACCGCGCCGCCCACCGCCGGGGAGCTGGCCGCGCTGCGCGCACTCAAGGCAGCAGGGAAGAGGTAGGAGACCACCATGGCACTCACACAGGCCGACATCGACCGCGAGGTCAGCGAGCTGCAGGACGCGTACGACAAGGCGCTGGCCGGCGGCGCGCCCGCCGCGCACCACCCGCCGCGCGACTACGCCCCCTACCGCTCCAGCACGCTGCGCCACCCCAAGCAGCCGCTGGTCGCCGTGCACGGCGACCCCGAGACCGTCGAGCTGTCCGGTCCCGCCTTCGGGCACACCGACGTCACCGCGCTCGACAACGACCTCACCAAGCAGCACCACGGCGAGCCCCTCGGCGAGCGGATCACCGTCTCCGGGCGCGTCCTGGACGGCCGGGGCCGCCCCGTGCGCGGCCAGCTGGTCGAGATCTGGCAGGCCAACGCCTCCGGCCGGTACGCCCACCAGCGCGACGACCACCCCGCGCCGCTGGACCCCAACTTCACCGGCGTGGGCCGCGTGCTGACCGGGGACGACGGCAGCTACACCTTCACCACCATCAAGCCCGGCGCCTACCCCTGGCGGAACCACACCAACGCCTGGCGCCCGGCCCACATCCACTTCTCGCTGTTCGGCGACGCGTTCACCCAGCGCCTGGTGACGCAGATGTACTTCCCGAACGACCCGCTCTTCCCGTACGACCCGATCCTGCGCTCGGTGACCGACGAGCCGGCCCGGCAGCGGCTGATCGCCACCTACGACCACGACCTGTCCCAGCCGGAGTTCTCGCTGGGCTACCGCTGGGACATCGTCCTGGACGGCCCGTCCGCCACCTGGATCGAGGAAGGCCGCTGATGACCGAGCAGACCACCGCGCTGGCCCCCACGCCCTCGCACACCGTGGGCCCGTTCTACGGGTACGCGCTGCCCTTCCCCGACGGCGGCGAGATCGCCCCCGTGGGCCACCCGGACACCATCACCCTGCACGGATACGTGTACGACGGCGCCGGTGAGCCGATCCCGGACGCGCTGCTGGAGTTCTGGCAGGCGGACCCGTCCGGCTCGCTCGCCGGGAAGCCGGGCTCGCTCCGCCGCGACCCGGTCACCGGCGGCTTCTACGGCCGCAACGGCGTGGACTTCACCGGCTTCGGGCGGGTGCCGACCGACGCCGACGGGCATTACGCGGTCCGCACGCTGCCGCCCGGCGGCGCGCCGTACATTTCCGTCTGCGTCTTCGCGCGCGGCCTGCTGCACCACCTCTTCACCCGCGCCTATCTCGCCGAACCCGCCGGCGACACGCTGCTGTCGGGTCTGGAGCCCGCGCGGCGGGAGACTCTTCTCGCCAGGGCCGAGGCGGACAAGCACCGCACGTACCGCTTCGACATCCACCTCCAGGGCGACAAGGAGACGGTCTTCCTTGCCTTCGACTGACCCCGCCGCACCCACGGCCGCGCCGGAGGACGTGGGGCTGCTCGCCCCCGTCCGGGCCGGCACGGCCGCCGAGGCCGCGACCGGGGACACCGCCTTCCTCCAGGCCATGCTGGACGCGGAGGCCGCGCTCACCCGGGCGCAGGCCGCGCTCGGCGAGGCCCCGGCGGACGCGGCCGACGCCGTGACGGCAGCGGCCGACGCGGGCCGGTTCGACGTCCGTGACCTGGCGCTGCGCGCCCGCTCCGGCGGCAACCCGGTGATCCCGCTGGTCGCCGACCTCACCGCCGCGGTGAAGGAGAGCGCGCTGGACGCCGCCGGGTACGTCCACCGCGGCGCCACCAGCCAGGACATCTGGGACACCGCCACGATGCTGGTCGCGCGGCGGACGGTGGCGCTGGTGCTGGACGGTCTCGCCCGTACGGCGGAGGCGCTGTACGGGCTGGCGGACGCGCACCGGGAGACGGTGATGCCGGGGCGCACCCTCACCCAGCACGCCGTGCCCACCACCTTCGGGCTGAAGGCGGCGGGCTGGCGGGCGCTGGTCCTGGACGCGTACGAGCGGCTGGCGGCGGTCCGGCTGCCGGTCCAGCTGGGCGGCGCGGCCGGCACGCTGGCCGCGTTCGGCGCGCTGTCGGAGACGTTCGCGCCCGAGGACGGGGAGCGGCTGATCGCCGCGTACGCGGCCGAGACCGGGCTCGCCGAGCCGGTGCTGCCTTGGCACACGCTGCGCACGCCCGTCGCGGACCTGGCGTCGGCCCTGGCGTTCACCACCGGCGCGCTCGGCAAGATCGCAGCCGACGTGCTGGTGCTCTCCCGCACCGAGTGCGGCGAGGTCGCCGAGGGCAGCGGCGGGGGCTCCTCCGCCATGCCGCACAAGGCCAACCCGGTACGCGCGACGCTGCTCGCCGCCGCTGCCCGGCAGGCACCGCACCTGGCCGCGACCGTACTGGCCTCGCTGGCCGCCGAGGACGAGCGCCCGGCCGGCGCCTGGCACGCCGAGTGGCAGCCGCTGCGCGACCTGCTGCGGCTGGCCGGCGGCGCCGCCGAGCAGGCCGCCGGGCTGGCCGGGGGGCTGCGCGTCTTTCCGGACCGGATGCGCGCGAACCTCCTGCGTACCAAGGGCCTGATGGCCGCCGAGCGGCTGTCGGCCGCGCTGGCGCCGGTGCTGGGCCGGCAGGCGGCCAAGGAGGCGCTGACCCGTGCCTCCCGCGCCGCCGTCGAGGAGGACCGCACGCTGGCCGAGGTGCTGCGCGCCGACCCGGAGGTGTCCGCCGCCCTGCCCCCGGACGCACTGGCGGAACTCGCCGACCCGGCCGCGTACACCGGCTCCGCCGCCGTCCTCACCGACCGGGCGCTGCGCCGCCCGGGCCCGGCCGCGTAACGGCGCCCACGGGCCCGGACGCCGCCGCCGTCCGGGCCTGACCGGCGCACCGCCGGGCACCCGCTCCCCGCCCGTACCCGCAACTCCCCCGAGGAGGCCCCCACATGACCGAGCTCCCCCACCACCGGCTCGACGGACCGCAGGATGCCCCGCCGCTGATCCTCGGCCCGTCCCTCGGCACTTCGCTCGACGTCTGGGAGCCGCAGCTGGCGGCCCTGACCCGGACGCACCGCGTGCTGCGCTGGGACCTGCCCGGGCACGGCGGTTCCGCGGCCGGGCTGGTGCCCGCCGAGGCGACCATGGCCGACCTGGCCCGCCTCGTGCTCGGGCTGGCCGACGCGCAGGGCTGGGACACGTTCGCGTACGCGGGGATCTCGATCGGCGGCGCGGTCGGCCTGACCCTGGCCGCCGATCACCCCGAGCGGCTGACCCGGCTGGCCGTGGTCTGCTCCTCGGCCCACTTCGGCGGCGCGGACACCTGGCGGGAGCGGGCCGCGCTGGTCCGCGCGGACGGCACGGAGTCGATGGCGGCGAGCCGGCCGGGCACCTGGTTCGCGCCCGAGTGCGCCGCTGCGCCGCGCGGCCAGGCGCTCATCAAGGACCTGCTGGACACCGATCCGGCCGGGTACGCGGCCTGCTGCGAGGCGCTGGCGGCGTACGACGTCCGGGACCGGCTCGCCGGAATCACGGTGCCGACGCTGGTGGTCGCGGGCCGCGAGGACCCGGCGACGCCGCCCGCGCACGCCCGGGAGATCGCCGACGGCATCCCCGGCGCGAGCCTGACCGAGGTCGGCGGCGCGTACCACCTCGCGGGCGTGGACCGGCCCGGCCCGGTGACCGCCGCGCTCGCCGCGCACTTCGCGCCCGAGCCGGACGCCGCTGCCGACGCGGCCGCACAGCCGTCCGACGACGCGGGCCGCCGCGCCGCCGGAATGGCCGTCCGCCGCGCCGTGCTGGGCAATGCGCACGTGGACCGGGCCGAGGCGAAGAAGACCCGGTTCACCGCCCGCTTCCAGGACTTCATCACCCGGTACGCCTGGGGCGAGATCTGGACCGGGGACGCGCTGGACCGCCGGACCCGCAGCTGCATCACGCTCACCGCGCTGATCGCACACGGCCACCACGCCGAACTGGCCATGCACATCAGGGCAGCGGTGCGCAACGGCCTCACGCCCGAGGAGATCGGCGAGGTGCTGCTGCAGAGCGGCATCTACTGCGGAGTCCCGGCCGCCAACGCCGCGTTCGGCATCGCGCAGGACGTGCTGGCCGAACTGGAGTGACCCGTGCGCGGCGGGGTGCGGCGGCCCCGGCCGGAATGATCCCCCGCGCGTTTCACGTTGTTGCCATGCGTGCATCACACCGGTGCGGCAGAGTGGTCGCCGCACCGGGTGATCTTCTGACGAACGCTGGGGGACAGCAGGCATGACGGACATCGGCAGACGGCGGCTGCTGGCGGCCGGCGGCGGTATCGCGCTCACCGGCGCCCTGGCGGCCTGCGGCTCCAACACCGGGCGGGGCGGCGGCGGTTCGGGGCCCGCGCTGAGCCAGTGGTACCACCAGTACGGCGAGGCCGGCACCGAACAGGCGGTGAAACGGTACGCCGATGCCTACGACGAGGCCCGCGTCACCGTCCAGTGGCGGCCGGGCGACTACGACCGGCAGACCGCCGCTGCCCTGCTGACCGGCTCGGGCCCGGACGTCTTCGAGGTCAACGGGCCGACGCTGGACCAGATCCGCGGCGGTCAGGTCGTCGACCTGACCGCCGCCGTCGAGCCCGTCAAGGACGACTTCAACCAGGCCGTCCTCGCGCCGAAGATCTGGCAGGACAAGATCTGGGCCATCCCCCAGGTCATCGACATGCAGCTGCTCTACTACCGCAAGAGCATGCTGAAGGACGCCGGGGTGGCGCCGCCGAAGACGCTGGACGAACTGGTCGACGCGGCACGCGAACTGACCGCCAAGGGCAAGAAGAACAAGGTCAAGGGCCTGTTCCTGGGGAACGACGGCGGCGCGGGCGCGCTCGGCGGCACCCCGCTGCACGCGGCCGGACTGGAGATCGTCACCGACGACGGCAAGGTCGGCTTCGACGACCCGGCAGCGGCCCGCGCCCTCGGGAAGATCCATGAGCTGTACGCCGACAAGTCGCTGCTCCTCGGCGCGCCCACCGACTGGTCCGACCCGGCCGCCTTCACCCAGGGCCTGACCGCGATGCAGTGGTCGGGGCTGTGGGTGCTGCCGCAGGTGAAGAAGGCGCTGGGGGACGACTTCGGGGTGCTGCCGTTCCCCAAGGACGGCTCCGGCGGCAAGGACGCCGTGCCGGTCGGCGCGTACGGCTCCGCGGTCAGCGCGCGCAGCAAGCACAAGAAGGAGGCGGCGGCCTTCGCGAAGTGGCTGTGGATCGACCGCACCGACTACCAGCGGGACTTCGCGCTCTCCTACGGCTTCCACATCCCGGCCCGCGTCCCGCTCGCGAAGAAGGCGAAGGAGCTGCGCTCCGGTCCCGCGGCCGAGGCCGTCGCGTACGCCACCGACCTGGGGTACGCCGAACCGCTGCTGTGGACCACCGCGGCGAAGACCGCCTACCAGGACGCGGTCAGCCGGATCATCAAGGACGGCGCGCACCCGGAGTCGGAGCTGCGCACGGTCGTGCGCAAGACCAACGCGGAGCTGGAACGGGTAAAGAAGAAGTGATCCGCACGCTGCTGGGCCCCCAGAACCGCAACCTGTGGTTCTGGGTGTTCGTCGGCCCGTTCGCGGTGGGGCTGGCCCTCTTCACGTACGTACCGCTGCTGTGGAGCCTCTGGCTCAGCTTCTTCGACGCGCACAACACCGTCACGCCGACGGACTTCGTCGGGCTGGACAACTACGCCACGATGCTCGGCGACGACGCGTTCCTGCGCAGCCTGGGCACCTTCCTGCTGTTCTCGGCGTTCATCGTGCCCGCGACGTACGTGCTGTCGCTGGGACTGGCCCTGATGGTGAACCGGGTGCGGTTCGCGCAGGCGTTCTTCCGGTCGGTCTTCTTCCTGCCGACCGCGTGCAGTTACGTCGTCGCGTCGCTGGTGTGGAAGCTGTCGGTGTTCAACGGGGTGCGGTTCGGGCTGGCCAACACGGTGCTGGGCTGGTTCGGCGCTGACCAGACGGCGTGGCTGTCGACGACCCATCCGCCCTGGTACTGGCTGGTGATCGTCACCGTGCGGCTCTGGCTCCAGGCCGGCTTCTACATGATCCTCTTCCTGGCCGGGCTGCAGCGGATCTCGCCGCGGCTGTACGAGGCGGCCGCGGTGGACGGGGCGAGGCCCGGCTGGCAGACCTTCCGGCACATCACCTTCCCGCAGCTGCGGGCCACGTCCGTGGCGGTGGTGCTGCTCCTCGTCATCAACGCCTTCCAGGCGTTCGACGAGTTCTACAACCTGCTCTCGGACTCGCGCGGCTATCCGCCGTACGCCCGGCCGCCGCTGGTCTACCTGTACTACCTCGCGCTCGGCAGCGAGCAGAACCTCGGGCTCGGCAGCGCGGGCGCGGTGATCCTCGCGCTGATCATCGCGGTGGCGACCATCGTGCAGGCCCGCTGGTTCGGGCTCGGCCGCAAGGAGGACTGAACCGTGGACCAGGCACTCATCCGCGCCGGCCGGGCCCTGCGGCTGGTCCTGCTGATCGTCCTCGCGCTGCTCTTCCTGATCCCGTTCTACCTGCTGGTGCGGAACGGCCTGGCGAGCGAGGCCGACATCACCGCGCCGGACTGGACGTTCTTCCCGCGCGCCCTCCGGTGGGACAACATCGGTGAGCTGTTCGCCGACCCCAACATCCCGATGGCCCGGGCGCTGCTGAACTCCACGGTGATCGCGGTGGCCACGACGCTGGGGACGCTGCTGCTGGCCTCGCTGGCCGGCTACGGCCTGGCCCGCATCCCGTACCGGCACGCGAACGCGGTCTTCTACGCGATCCTCGGCACGCTGATGGTCCCGGCCGCGGTCACCTTCGTGCCCAGCTTCGTGCTGGTCTCCTCGCTCGGCTGGATCTCGACGCTGCGCGGCCTGATCATCCCCACCCTGTTCTCCGCCTTCGCGTGCTTCGTCTTCCGGCAGTACTTCCTCGGCTTCCCCCGGGAGCTGGAGGACGCGGCGCGGGTGGACGGGCTGGGGTACTGGCGGACGTACTGGCGGGTGGTGGTGCCGAACGCGCGGCCGGTGTTCGCCGCGGTCGGCACGATCGTCTTCATCGGCGCGTGGAACGCCTTCCTGTGGCCGCTGGTGATCGGCCAGGACCGGGAGGCGTGGACGGTGCAGGTGGCGCTGTCGACGTTCACCACCGCGCAGAACGTCAACCTGCACGAGCTGTTCCTGGCGGCCGCGGTCTCGATCCTGCCGCTGGTCCTGGTCTTCTTCCTGCTGCAGCGGTACATCGTTGCCGGGGTGGAGCGGACAGGCATCGACGATTGATGTACGGTGCCACCATGATGGCGCGACCGACCTCCCGTGTGCGGGAGCCGCAGACCTGCGGCCCCCACGGTGAGTGCGCGCCCCGCGGCCTGAGCTTCCTGCGCCGCCGCGGCCGGGTGGGTTCTCCCCCGGCCTGTTTCCCGCGTCGCTGAGCCCCGTCGGCTCGCGGCGCTTTCTCCTTCCCCCCTTTCTCACCCCTTTTTCCCTTGTGCGCGCTTCGGCGCGTTTCCCGGTCCCTAGGTCTCTTCCAGGAGGTCCAGATGACGGCCACCGCCGTACCCACCGCCCCTGTCCTGCGCGACCACCGCATCCCCGCCGACGGCCTCTACGAGGGCGTACGCGTCCTGAACCGGCTGCCCGACGGCTGGGAGGAGCGCCCGTACGAGCGCTTCGAGGTCGTCCCGCAGGCCCGCACCATCGGCGCCGAGATCCGCGGTCTCGACCTGTCCCGCCCGCTGGACGACGCGCTCCGCACGGAGCTGAACCGGGCGCTGCTGGAGTGGAAGGTGCTCTTCTTCCGCGGCGCGCACCTGACCTCGGCCCAGCAGGCGGACTTCGCCCGCAACTGGGGCGAGCTGGAGACCAATCCGCTGCTGGCGCGGGGCGACAGCGAGGAGGTCGTGCGGTTCGACAAGAAGGACCCGACGGCGCCGACCTTCGAGAACGTCTGGCACACGGACGTGACCTTCCGCGAGCGGCCCGCGCTCGGTGCCGTACTGCAGCTGCGCGAGGTGCCGCCGTTCGGCGGGGACACGATGTGGGCGGACATGGCCGTCGCGTACGACAACCTGCCGCAGGAGGTGAAGGACCGCATCGACGGGGCGCGTGCGGTGCACGACTTCATCCCCGGCTTCGAGCGCTTCTACCCGGCCGAGCGGCTCGCCCCGCTCCAGGAGCAGTTCCCGCCGGTCGAGCACCCGGTGGTGCGCCGACACCCGGAGACGGGCCGCAAGATGCTCTTCGTGAACACCTCCTTCACCACCCGCATCGTGGGCTGGGAGCGCGAGGACAGCGACCGCATGCTGCGGCTGCTGTTCCAGCAGGCCCATGTGCCGGAGTACCAGGTGCGGTTCCGCTGGCAGGCGGGCGACATCGCGTTCTGGGACAACCGCGCGACGCAGCACTACGCGGTGGCCGACTACGCGCCGCACGGGCGGGTGGCCGAGCGGGTCGCCATCGCGGGTGACCGCCCGGCCTGACGCCCGTGCCGGGGCCCGTCAGGGCGCGCCGTACCGGAGGCCCGTCAGGGCATGCCGGTCCGCGCCTCCTCCGGGGCGCCGCCGCGCAGGAGTGCGGCGCCCAGGGGGGTGAGGGTGTGCAGCACGGCGTTGCCCTGCCGCAGGGTGACCAGCAGCCCGGCCTCCCGCAGTACGGTCGCGTGCTGGCTCGCCGAGGCCAGCGACACCTCGGCGCGCCGGGCCAGTTCGCTGGTGGTGCAGCCGCCGCCGACGCCCCGCAGGATCGCGGAGCGGGTGCGGCCGACGAGCCTGCCGAGCGAACGGCCCGGCGCCGCGGCCGCCGTGGGCCGCGGGGCGTGGTGCTCGACCGGGTAGACCAGCACGGGCGTGAGGTCCGGGTCGAGCAGGGTGACCGGGGTGCGGCGGCAGAAGAACGACGGCACGAGCAGCAGTCCCCGCCCGTCCAGGTACAGGTCGCGGTCGACGGGATAGTCGGCCTCCAGGACGGGCGGCCGCCAGCGCATCATGGGCGGCAGCGAGCCGAGCAGCCGGTCGGCGCCGCCGTCCAGCAGGGCCCGGCCGCGGGCCGCCCGGTCGGCTTCGATGCGGGCCTGCACGTGCGGCCAGTACGGCGCGATGGCCGCGTCGTGGTAGCCGCGCAGGACGCCGGCCAGCCGGTGCAGCGGCCGGGTGTCGCCCTGGGCGAGGTCGCGCACCCACGGCTGCTGCTGGCGGCCGTCGGCGAGCCGGGTGAGGTCACGGTGCAGCCGGGGCGCGGGAGTTGCTTTCAGCGCCGCCAGTGCCTCGTCGATTCCGAGCAGCCCTTCGGGCGGCGTCAAGAAATCTGGAAAATATCCCTTGGCCGGTATCAGCGGAGCGAGGTACCGTGTTTCACCATTCAACCGGGAGCGGGTTTCCGTACGCCATTCGTTGAGCGCCGTACCACCTTGCCGGTCACGCAGCCGGTGAAAACTTAAGACGGTCTCCCAGAGTGCGTCAGGGCGTGCGGCGATCCGCACGCGGGCCAGATCCGGTCCACTGAAATGGACGCGCAGCACCGAAACCCCACCATCGCCATCAGTCGTCGGCCCCCCGAGAACCCGAGTATGCACAGGGTCACGTGGGGTCACCACGCCCTTTTGGCCAGATCTGAAAAGGGTCGCGCCGGGACCGAACTCCCGGAATGCTAATACTCAATTCGGCGGCGATACGGACGGCACGGATTGCTCGGACCCGTGGGGGGTGACGAGCCGTCACCGGCCGTCCCGCTACCCGCCGAAGGCCGCCGCCCGGGCCGAGCTGGCGGCGGCAGCTCCCGAGGGGGGAGTCCGGAAAGGGCGAGGGCGGCACCTCCGCACAGGTGCCGCCCTCGTTTCAGGCGAACCGGAGCCCCTTCGATCGGGCTGAGGGTCGGGGGCCCATCCAGCGGCTCCGGTCGTCCACGGCCGGGTGACCGGCCGTCCGCCACCCGCCGCCCGGTGTTTCGTGCACCGGCCGGCAGGCGAGTCTTCCGCGGGGGCAGCGCACGCGCCGCCCCCGGTCCGCGTCAGCGGCTGTCGCTGCCCTGGGACTCGGCCGCCGCGCGGCCCGCCTCCAGCCGTGCCACGGGGATGCGGAACGGCGAGCAGGAGACGTAGTCCAGGCCCACCTTGTGGAAGAAGTGCACCGACTCCGGGTCGCCGCCGTGCTCACCGCACACGCCGAGCTTGAGGTCGGGACGGGTGGCCCGGCCTGCCTGCGCGGCGTTGCGGACGAGCGAGCCCACGCCGTCCTTGTCGATCGTCTCGAACGGGCTGACGCCGAAGATGCCCTTCTCCAGGTACGCGGTGAAGAAGCTGGCCTCCACGTCGTCCCGGGAGAAGCCCCACACGGTCTGCGTGAGGTCGTTCGTGCCGAAGGAGAAGAAGTCGGCGGACTCGGCGATCTGCCCGGCGGTGAGGGCCGCACGGGGCAGTTCGATCATGGTGCCGAGGGTGAGGCCCAGGTCCACGTTGTGGGCGCGCTCGACCTCGGCGATGACCTGCTCGGCCTCCTCGCGGACGATCTCCAGCTCCTGGACGGTGCCGACCAGCGGGATCATGATCTCCGCACGCGGGTCGCCGTTGGCGGCCCGGCGCTCGGCGGCGGCCTCCGCGATGGCCCGTACCTGCATGGCGAACAGGCCGGGGATGACCAGCCCGAGGCGGACGCCGCGCAGACCCAGCATCGGGTTCTGCTCGTGCAGCCGGTGCACGGCCTGGAGCAGCCGCAGGTCGTTCTCGTTCGGGTCCTTGCGGGACTCGGCGAGCGCGACGCGCACCGACAGCTCGGTGATGTCGGGCAGGAACTCGTGCAGCGGCGGGTCCAGCAGCCGGACCGTCACGGGCAGCCCGTCCATCGCCTCGAAGAGCTCGACGAAGTCGCCCTTCTGCAGCGGCAGCAGCTCCGACAGCGCGGCCTCGCGCTCCTCACCGGTGTCGGCGAGGATCAGCCGCTCGACCATCTCGCGCCGCTCACCGAGGAACATGTGCTCGGTGCGGCACAGGCCGATGCCCTGGGCGCCGAACCGGCGGGCGCGCGCCGCGTCCTCGGCGTTGTCGGCGTTGGCCCGTACCCGCAGCCGGCGCACCCGGTCCGCGTACGCCATGACCCGGTGGACGGCCTTGACCAGCTCGTCGGCGTCGTCCGCTCCGGCGTGCATCCGGCCCTCGAAGTACTCCACGACCGGGGAGGGCACGACGGGCACCTCACCGCGGTAGATCTTGCCGGTCGAGCCGTCGATGGAGACGACGTCGCCCTCCTCGATGACCACGCCGCCGGGCGCGGTCAGGCAGCGCCGCTTGGTGTCGACCTCCAGCTCCTCGGCGCCGCAGACGCAGGTCTTGCCCATGCCGCGGGCGACGACGGCGGCGTGCGAGGTCTTGCCGCCGCGCGAGGTCAGGATGCCCTCGGCGGAGATCATGCCGTTCAGGTCGTCGGGGTTGGTCTCGCGGCGGATCAGGATGACCTTCTCGCCGGAACGCGACCACTTCACCGCGGTGTACGAGTCGAAGACGGCCTTGCCGACGGCCGCGCCCGGCGAGGCGGCGATGCCCCGGCCGATCAGCTCGGTCTTCGCCTTCTCGTCGAAGCGCGGGAACATCAGCTGCGCGAGCTGCGCGCCGTTGACCCGCTGCAGCGCCTCGGCCTCGTCGATCAGGCCCTGGTCGACCAGCTGGGTGGCGATGCGGAAGGCGGCGCCCGCGGTGCGCTTGCCGACGCGGGTCTGCAGCATCCACAGCTTGCCGCGCTCGATGGTGAACTCGATGTCGCACAGGTCCTTGTAGTGCGTCTCGAGCGTCTCCATGATCCGCATGAGCTCGTCGTACGACTTCTTGTCGATCGACTCCAGCTCGGCGAGCGGCACGGTGTTGCGGATGCCGGCCACGACGTCCTCGCCCTGCGCGTTCTGCAGGTAGTCGCCGTAGACGCCCTGATGGCCGCTGGCGGGGTCGCGGGTGAAGGCGACGCCGGTGCCGGAGTCCGGGCCGAGGTTGCCGAAGACCATGGAGCAGACGTTGACGGCCGTGCCCAGGTCGCCGGGGATGCGCTCCTGGCGCCGGTACAGCTTGGCCCGGTCGGTGTTCCACGAGTCGAAGACCGCGCGGACCGCGAGGTCCATCTGCTCGCGCGGGTCCTGCGGGAAGTCGCGCTTCGTCTCCTTGGCGACGATCTCCTTGAACTCCCCGACCAGCTTCTTCATGTCGGCCGCGTCCAGCTCGACGTCGACCTTGACGCCCTTGGCCTTCTTGGCCTCCTCCAGCGCCTCCTCGAAGAGGTCACCGTCGACGCCGAGGACCGTCTTGCCGAACATCTGGATGAGGCGGCGGTAGGAGTCCCACGCGAAGCGCTCGGAACCGGCCTGCTGGGCCAGCCCGTTGACCGACTCGTCCGAGAGCCCGATGTTCAGGACGGTGTCCATCATGCCGGGCATGGAGAACTTCGCACCGGAACGGACGGATACGAGCAGCGGGTTGTCGGCCTGCCCGAGCTTCTTGCCCATCCGGCGCTCGAGGGCGTCCAGATGCTCGGAGACCTCGGCACGCAGTGCCGCCGGCTCAGCACCGCTCTCGAGGTACTCCTTGCATGCCTCGGTCGTGATGGTGAAGCCGGGCGGGACGGGAAGTCCCAGATTGGTCATCTCGGCGAGGTTCGCACCCTTCCCGCCGAGCAGATCCTTCAGGTCCTTGTTGCCTTCGGTGAAGTCGTAGACGAACTTCGTCGACTTCACGGCCTCGGCCGACTGGGTTACGTGGGGATCTTGTGTTTCCGACACGGGATGACTCCTCGCGGACGGGCTGCCCTGACGGCGAGGAACATACCCAGATCGAAGGCGTCTGGGTACGTCCACTCGGTCGACATGCGCCCGTAACCCGACGTCAGCCAACAGATCGAAAGTCGCGAGTCTTGACTGCGTGCATTCACTTCCCGAAGAGACAACTCCGTTCGGTGCCGATGATCATGGCTGGTTCTCTACGCAGCGCTACGGATGACTTGATCATTTGAACTCAGCGACCATGGCACCCAGTGCCAGCATTGGAGACATGGAGCCCCCGATGATCCGCTCATCTGAGCGGTCCCCCTATCAAGGGTGGCGAGAATCACGCGCTCCGGCGGCCTCCGGTCCCACCATCCGGACCCGCCGGCGGACGTGACACGCCCCCGTCATCCGTCCGTCATGAAGCGCCGGCGGCCACCCGGTCCAGGAAGGCGTCCACGAGCGCGTACGCCCGCTCGCGTGCTTCGGGGAGCGCCGCACGCACCTCCTTGACCAGCGTGTCGGGGTCGGCGCCGAGCGCCGCAGCGATCCCGGTGTCGTCGCCGTCGAACCAGGCCCGCAGCACCTCCGGCGTCAGCTCGGGGTGGAACTGCACGCCGAGCGACCGCCCGCAGACGAACGCCTGCGAGGCGACCTCGTTGCGCGCGAGCTCACGGAGGGGCGCACCACCCACAGCGCCGTCCGGGGCGGTCCGCGGCAGCACCCACCGGTCGCCGTGGAACTGGAACCACGGGCCGGGCCCGAGCAGTTCCGGCTCGTCCGCCTCGACCTCCGTCCACCCCAGCTCGAAGCGCGGGGCACGCTCGACCGTCCCGCCGAGCGAGGCGGCCAGCAACTGCCCGCCGAAGCAGATGCCGAGCACCGGGACGCCCCGCCGGTGCGCGTCCCGCAGCAGGTCGAGCTCGGCGCGTATCCAGGCGTTCATGCGGGTCACGGACCAGGGCGCGCCGAGCGACAGGATCAGGTCATATTCGGCGGCCGGCGGAAAGGCGGGCTCGACGTCCGGCGTGGCGTACCGCTCGGCGGGGACCACGAGCAGTTCGTCGAGCAGATATCCACGTGCGGCCAGCCGGTCGCCGACGTGCCCGGCGGTGGACAGGTGATCGTGGGCGATGACCAGGGCGCGCTTCGTCACGGCAACCTCGCTCGGCTCGTAGGGCGCATCGTTTGGGATCAAATTTACGGGCGCCCGCACCCGTGCCGCACCCCTTGAGCCGACCGCCTCGACGACTTACCGTTTGAGCCCAAACAGCATCTGCCCGCTCACCCCACAGGTGCCGACCCCGGAGGCCGCCGTATGACGCCGTCGCCCCGCATGCTGCTCGTCCTCAGCGAGAACTGGACCATGACCGGCGGCCGCTGCGACCTGGACGCACTGGTCCGGTGGGCGCGCGAGGCGGAGGACGCCGGGTTCGACGCCGTCATGCTCAGCGAACACGTGGTCCTCGGCCCGGACTCCGGGGCACGCGGCGTCATGCCCAACCCCCGCGAGTACGCCCTCCCCGGCAACCAGGACCCGCGCACCCCCTGGCCCAACTCCCTGGTGCTGCTCAGCGCCCTCGCGGCCGTGACGACCCGGCTGCGGCTGGTCGCGGGCGCCATCCTCGCGCCGCTCCGCCACCCCCTCGTCCTCGCCAAGGAGCTGGCCACGCTCGACCTGCTGAGCAAGGGACGGCTGGTGGTGCTGCCGACGGTGAGCTGGAGCCGCGACGAGTACGCCGCGCTGGGCGTGCCGTTCGGGCAGCGCGGCAGGCTGCTCGACGAGCACCTGGAGGCGTGGGAACGGCTCTGGCGCCCCTCCCCCGCGACGTACGAGGGCGCGCACTACACCTTCTCGGACGTCTTCCTGGAGCCCAAGCCGTACCGGCCGGGCGGCCCGGAACTGTGGTTCGGCGGCGGCTCACTGCACGGCCCGCTGCTGCGCCGCCTCGTCCGGTACGGGCACGGCTTCAATCCGCTCGGCCGCCCGGCCCCCGAGGAGCTGGACACGCTGCGCGAGGCGATGGCGGCGGCGGGGCGCTCGATGGACGAGCTGGAGATGGTCGGCGGCACGCGGGCGGTGTTCCCGGGCCCGGACGCGGTGGCCGACCTTGGCCGCGCGCTGGAGAGCGTGCCGGAGCAGATGGCGCAGGGGTTCGGCACGTTCTGCATCAAGCCGTCGCAGTTCACCGACGACCCGCAGGACGTCGGCCGCTTCTGCCGCGAGGTGATGCGGCGGGTGGCGCGGCTGACGTCCTGAGGGCCGTACGTACGGGGGTGTGCGGCCTCCCGTACGTACGGGAGCGGGTGCGGCGGTGCGGCTCAGTGGCCGCGGGCGATCCACTCCTCCAGGTGCGGTGCCTCGTCGCCGATGGTGGTGCTGTCGCCGTGGCCGGTGAGGACCTTCGTCTCGGGCGGCAGGGTCAGCAGCCGGTTCCGGATCGACTCGACGATGGTCGGGAAGTCCGAGAAGGACCGTCCGGTCGCGCCGGGCCCGCCCTGGAAGAGCGTGTCACCGGTGAAGACGGTGCCCAGCGAGGGCGCGTACAGGCATACGGCGCCGGGCGCGTGCCCCGGCGTGTGCAGCACGGTCAGCTCCGCGCCGGCCACCGTGAAGACCTGCCCGTCCGACAGCTCGCCGTCCGGCAGCCGCTCGGGGTGGGTCTGCTTCCACAGCTGCCAGTCGTCGGGGTGGAGCAGGACCGGTGCGGCCGCCCGCTCGGCGAGTTCGGGCGCGGCGTCGATGTGGTCGTTGTGCGCGTGCGTGGAGAGGATCGCCAGGAGCCGGCGGTCCCCCACGGCGCGCGCGATGGCCTCGGCGTCGTGCGCGGCGTCGATCACGATCGCTTCGGAGTCGT
>NZ_PQSQ01000038.1 GCF_002920575.1 Streptomyces sp. Ru73
GCCTTGCCCTTGTGGCAGCCCTTCTTGCCCGCGTGCGCGACCTGGTCGGCCCAGGTGGCGTAGTGGTTGTCGGCCGCCGCCGAGGACTTCCAGGCGTTGGTGAGCGCGGTGGTCAGCGCGAGGTGGTCGGGGATGTCGTCGACGGGGAGCTTGCCCAGCCGGGTGACCAGGTCGTTGCGCTGCTTCGCCGCGTCCCGCAGGTCCTTGGCCGCGTCCCCGAGCTTCTTGCAGGACTTGATGCTGCCGACCGCGCCGATCACCGCCGAACGGCTGTTGTTGCTGTCCTTGAGCAGCGCGTCCAGCTCCTTGGCCTGCGCCTCGGCCGGGTCCGCCGTCGGCGACGGCTTCTCCCGCTGCACCGTGCCCGCCGACGCCTTGCCGCCGTCCTTCTTCGCATCGTCGTCGCCGCTGCCGCTGAGCGCGTAGCCGACACCGAGCCCGGCGCCGACGCAGACCACCACGACGGCACCGATGACCGCGGCGGGCGCGAGCTTGCGGCGGCGCTCACCGCCGCCGTGGCCCTGGCGGCCCTCGGCGTTGAACCCGCCCTGCGGCGGGAAGCCGCCCGGCTGCGGCCCGCCCGGTGCGGGCTGCTGCGCCCCGTACGGCTGCTGCCCCGGGAAGCCCTGCGCCGGCGGCTCCTCGAAGCGCGGCATCTGCTGGGTGGACGCCGGGGAGTCGGCCTCCGCGGCGGCACCGGCGCCGGTACCGGCACCGGCGCTGCCCGGACCGTCACGGAAGAGGCCGTCGAACTCGGCGGGCGTCGGCCGGTCGCCCGGCATCCCCGGCCGGATGGCGAACGGCGCGCCCGGCGGGGGCTGCGGCGTACCGCCGCCGACCGGCGGGATGAGCTGGGTCGCCGCCTCGGTGCCGTCGGGCGAACCGGGCGCCTTCGGCATGACCGGGCGGCGCAGCATCGTGGTGGACTCGGCGTCCGACTCGGGCCGCTTGTTCTCGGGCGGCAGCGAGCCGGGCATGGGGCCGGGGCCGCCCTGTGCGGGGGGCATCGGCTGGGCACCGGGGCTTCTGTGTCTGCCGTGCGGGGCGCTCCCGTCCTGCCCCTGCTGCTGGCTCCGCTGCGGGGCCTGCTGCTGGGCGAAAGGCGGTATGAGCTGGGTCGCCTCGCTGTCCCCGGCCATGGGCGGGAGGTACTGCGTGGCCTCGGCGTCCCCGGCCGCGGGCGGCAGCGGACCGGCGCCCGGCGCACCGGCGGGCGGCATCGGGGCGCCCGCACCGCGCTCGTCGGCGGGCGGCAGGGGCGCGGCGGGCTGCCGCTCGGCACGCACGAGCGCGCCACGGGTCCCGTTTCCGGCACCTTCTGCAGCGGGCTCCTCAGGAGCCGCGGGCTGCTGCGGGTAGCCGTAACCGGCGGACTGCCCGTTCCGGCTGTGGTCGTTGTTCTGGCTGCTCTGACCGAACTGGCCGAACTGGCCGTTCTGATCGGCCGCGCCGCCGTACGAAGGCTGGGGGCCCGGCGCACCGTAGGCGTCCTGACCGCCGTACGGGGCCTGGCCGGCGTACGAGGGCTGCGCGCCGTAGGAGGGCTGAGCGCCGTACGCGGGCTGCTGGCCGTACGGAGGCTGCTGGCCCTGCGGGGGCTGCTGGCCCTGCGGGGGCTGCGCCCCGTAGGAAGGCTGGGGTGCGGCCCCGTAAGACGGTTGAGCGCCGTACGAGGGCTGGGCGCCGTACGTGTCCTGCGGCTGCGCGCCGTAGGTCTGCGGACCGCTCGGGTACGCCGTACCGCCCTGCGGCTGCTCCGCGGGCATCGGCGGCACCGGCGGCTGTCCCTGGGGCGGCGGGTAGGCGCCCGGCTGCTGCGGCGCACCGTAGGAATCCTGCTGTCCGGCCCCGTAGGAACCCTGCTGCGGGGCCTGGGACGGCCCCCAGGGCTCGCCCCACGGCTGACCGGCGGCGGGCGCGGACTGCTGGTCGGGCACGTACGGCTCGCCGCCGTTCGCGGGCAGCACCACGCCCTCGCGCGCGGGCCCGCCCGCAGCATTCTGCGAGTCGCCACCCTGTCCGCTCTGCGTCACCGGGACTCCTACTTCTGCTTCTTACGGAATCGTCGGCTCACGCTACCGGGTAGCAGTCACGTTCGACCACGTCCCCTGGTCACCGGCCACTTGACGCACACCGGCCCCGTCCGGCGATTCCGGAGGATCGACGGACAAACGGGACGGCCGGCGGGAGAGGCCGGACAAGGGGCGGGGGGCGAGCGAAAGAGGGGTGCGACGGACAGCACACCGAGGGCCCGGAGGCGCCCCGCACACCGAGGGCCCGGAGACGGTCCGCACGCCGGTGAGGCGGAGGCGGTCCGCACGCCGGTGGGCCCCGTCCCGCCCCGGGACGAGGCCCACCACCCCTCTCCTCCTCTTCTCTTGCGCGTTCGTCCTCTTACGCGGTCACGCCGCCCGCAGCTCCAGTCGTGCGGCGAACTCCCGGACCACCGCCTCCTCCCGGTACGGCTCCAGGCGCGCCTGGAAGTCCTCCAGGTACTCCGTGCCGCGCGAGGAGCGCAGTCCGCTCAGCAACTCGGCCGCCTGCGTGCCCGTATGACACGCCTGCTCGATCTCGCGCTGCTGCACCTGCGCACTCGCGAGCAGCACCAGCCCGATGGCGCGCCGCCGCGCCCGGCTGTCGGGGAGCCCGGCGAGCGCCTGCTCGGCCTGCTGGCCCGCCGCGGTCGCCTGGCCCAAGTCCCGGTGGCAGTGCGCCAGTTCATCGGCGAGGTAGGCGGGGTCGAAGTGCGCGATCCACGCCGGATCGTCGCCCGCGTCCGTGGCGGCACCGGCCCGCTCCATGGCGGCCACCGCGCGCCCGGCCACGGTCTGGAACGCGCGCTCGTCCCCCATCAGCGCGTGCCCGCGCGCCTCCGCGGCGCAGAACATCGCCTCGGCGCGCGGCGTCACGTGCCCCCGCGCACCTTCCTGCGCCGCCCGCGCGAGCTGGGCGATCTCGCGGGGGTTGCCGAGCGAGGCGGCGAGGTGGCTCATGCTCGCGGCGAGCACGTAACCGCCGTACCCGCGGTCGCCCGCCGCCTGGGCAAGCCGCAGCGCCTGGATGTAGTACCGCTGCGCCAGCCCCGGCTGCCCGGTGTCGACGGCCATGTACCCGCCGAGCTCGGTCAACCGGGCGACGGCGGCGAACAGTTCGCGGCCGACCGACTCGCGGTAGGAGCCGGCGAGCAGCCCGGAGACCACGCTGTTCAGGTAGTGCACGACGACCGGGCGGACGTGCCCGCTGCCGTACTGGTGGTCGAGCTCGCTGAGGGCGCTCGTCATCGAGCGCACCGCCTCGACGTCCGACATGCCCACCCGGGCACCGGCGTTGCGCGCGACCTGGGTGTCGGCGCCGGTGATGAGCCAGTCGCGGCTGGGCTCGACGAGCGCGGAGGCGGCGACGGTCGAGCCGCTGAGGAAGTCCCGGCGGCCGACGTCGCTCCGCCACAGCTCGCAGACCTGTTCTATTGCGCCGAGGACAGTGGGTGAGAACTGGAGGCCGACGCCGGAGGCGAGGTTCTTGCCGTCGGCCATGCCGATCTCGTCGATGGTGACCGTGCGCCCCAGCTTGCGGCCCAGCGCCTCGGCGATGATGGCGGGCGCCCGGCCGCGGGGCTGCTGGCCGCGCAGCCAGCGGGCGACGGACGTCTTGTCGTAGCGCAGATCCAGGCCGTGCTCGGCGCCGCACACGTTGACGCGGCGGGCGAGTCCGGCGTTGGAACAGGCAGCTTCCTGGATGAGCGCCTGCAGCCGTTCGTTCGGCTGCCGCGCGACGAGTGGCCTGGCGGCCATGCTGTACCCCCTGTGTACTGCGGCGCGTTCACCGTCGAACGCCGTCCCCGTCCATCATTTCCCGCCCATACCCGCGATATCCGCGATACCGCTGATATCGCCGTTAACCGGCATATCTGCGGTATCAGCGGTATCAGTGCTCTCCGTCATGCCTTCGACCTGCTGCCAATTGCCCGTTGTGCTGTTCGATATGAGCGCATACGGGAAGGCGCACGGCGTCCGCCTTCTGGTCCACGCGGCGTACCGCACCGGGGCGCGCCCTTCGGAACGCCCGCGGGGCACACGGCCCGCCGCCGGGCGGCCTCTCCGCCCTCACGCAAGTGGCTACCCAGCCTCCACCGCACGGCCTCGTACGCGCCCCCGCCCGTGCATCCATGCGCCCCACATGCAAGAACGTTGCGCCGGGCCGTGCCACGGGATGGCCGTAACCCTTGGTGACAGCGGAAGTTGTGCCGTTCGTGGAACAGAGCAGCGGAGTCACAGGAACCCCACAGGTCCCCCAGCAGCGCGGTGAGCGGCTGCTCGACATTGCGGTGCGTTACGCGGCGGAACGCCATTGGGACGTACTCCCCGGCGCATGGCTGGAAGACGACGGTGCGACGACGTACTGCTCGTGCGGCGCGCGTGACTGCCGCACGCCCGGCGCCCACCCCCTCGCGACGGACTGGACCACGGCCGCGACCGGCAGCGCCTCCGTCATCCACACCCTGTGGACGGAACACCCGCGCGCGTCGATCCTCCTCCCGACCGGGCGCACCTTCGACGCGCTGGACGTACCGGAGACCGCGGGCTGCCTGGCACTGGCCCGTCTGGAGCGGCGCGGCCTGCCGCTCGGCCCGGTCATCCGCACCCCGGACCGCCGGATGCTCTTCCTCGTTCTCCCGGGAGCCGCCACCAAGGTCCCCGACCTCGTACGGAAGCTGGGCTGGTCCTCCCCCGCCGGCATCGGCCTCCGCCTCCACGGCGAGGGCACCTACCTCCCCGCCCCGCCCACCCGCACCGGCCGCTACGCCCCCGTCCAGTGGGCCGTACCCCCCACCCCCGCCAACCGCTGGCTCCCCGACACCGAAGACCTCCTCAGCCCCCTCGCCTACGCCTGCGGCCGCGAGGCGGCGATGCTGCGGATGTCCTGAGGGACGGGGCGGGGGGCTGGGGCCGGGGGGCGGGGCTGGGAACGGGGGCGGGGTCCAGGGACGGGGGCCGGAGGCGGGGGGCCGGGGGCCGGGGGCCAGGGACGGGGGGCGCGGGCGGGGGCCGGGGGCCAGGGACGGGGGGCGCGGGCGGGGGCCGGGGGCGCGGGCGGGGGCCGAGGCGCCGCTTTCCGCAAAAGCCCCCTCCGGGGCCCCTCCCCCTCCCCCGGATTTTCCTTGGCGGCCAGTCGTCGGACGCCACCACCCTCGCCCCCAATCGGCCCGTGCCCTGCCCCCGCCCGGCGCATATCGTGGGGCGTGGCGGGGGCGTGACCAGTTCCTGCCATGACGTCTATGGACAGGGGAACCGGTGACGACCGAAGGTTCGGGTGCTGTGGAAGAGACTGGCACAGCTGCCGCTCCGGCGGCTGTGCGTATCCACAGCCTCTGGAAGAAGTATGGAGATCACACCGCCGTCGCGGGCATCGATCTGACGCTGCCCGCCGGGCGGTTCATCGGGCTCGTGGGCCCGAACGGGGCGGGCAAGACGACCACGCTGTCGATGGTCACGGGGCTGCTGCGACCGGACGCGGGACAGGTGGAGATCGGCGGGCACGACGTCTGGCAGGACCCGGTCGCCGTGAAGTCCAGGATCGGCGTACTGCCCGAAGGGCTGCGGCTCTTCGAGCGGCTCTCCGGAGCCGAACTCCTCTCGTACATCGGACGGCTGCGGGGGCTGCCCGGCGACGAGGTGGACAAGCGGGCCGGTCAGCTGCTGGAGGTCCTCGACCTCTCCGGGGCCCGCAACAAGCTGGTCGTCGACTACTCCACCGGCATGCGGAAGAAGATCGGTCTGGCGGCCGCGCTGCTGCACAACCCGGAGATCCTCTTCCTCGACGAGCCCTTCGAAGGGGTGGACCCGGTCTCCGCGCAGACCATCCGCGGCGTGCTGGAGCGTTACACCCGGTCCGGCGCGACCGTCGTCTTCTCCAGCCACGTCATGGAGCTGGTCGAGTCGCTGTGCGACTGGGTGGCCGTGATGGCGGGCGGCAAGATCCGCGCGGACGGGCCGATCGCCGAGGTACGCGGTGACGCGGCCACGCTCCAGGACGCGTTCCTCGAACTGGTCGGCGCGGGCCGCACCCGGGCCGGTCAGAACCTGGACTGGCTGGGCGGGGGCGGCGCCCGATGAGCACGCAGGTCCAGCCGGTGAGCCGGCCGTCGGCCACGAGACCGGCGCCCGCCCTCACCCCCCTCTTCGTACGGCTGAAGCTGTCGCTGCTCAAGAACGGGCTGCGACAGTCGGCCGGCCGCACCGCCGCGTATATCGCCTCCATCGTCATCACCCTGGTGATCGCGGCCGGCCTGCTGCTGGGGCTGATCCTGCTGCGCGGCGTGCCCGGAGCCCCGACGCTGGCCGTGCTGCTCACCGCGCTCCTCACCCTCGGCTGGGCGGCGATGCCGCTGTTCTTCCCCAGCGGTGACGAGACGCTGGACCCGACGCGGCTGGTCATGCTGCCGCTGCGGCCCCGGCCGATGATCGTTTCGCTGCTGGTCGCCTCGCTCATCGGCGTCGGGCCGGTCTTCACCCTCGTGCTGGCGGCCGGTTCCGTGGTCGCCGTGGCGCACGGCGCGGCGGCCGCGGTCGTCGGCGTCGTCGCGACGGTACTGGTCCTGCTGGTGTGCGCGGCGCTCGCCCGCGCCATCGCCACCGCGAACGTCCGGCTGCTCTCCAGCCGCCGCGGCCGTGACCTCGCCGTCCTCAGCGGCCTGTTCGTCGCGCTCGGCGCGCAGGGCATCAACATCGGCGCGACGAAGCTCTCCCAGGCGCACAGCCTGACGGTGCTGGAGCCGGTGTCCGACGTACTGCGCTGGATTCCGCCGGCCTCCGCCGTGGACGCCGTGGCCGCGACGAGCGAGGGGGCGTACGGGCGTGCCGCGCTCGGGCTCGCGCTCTCCGCGCTCGCGCTGGTGCTCCTCCTGTGGTGGTGGGTCCGCACCCTCACCCGGGTCATGACCGCACCCGACTCCTCCACCCTGCAGGCCGCCGAGCAGGACAGCGGCCGCCGGCGCGGTGACCGGGCGGGCGGCGGCTGGTCGCGGCTGCTGCCGGGCGGCCGTACGGGGACGGTCATGCAGCGCACGCTGCGCTACGCCTGGCGGGACCCGAAGACGAAGATGGGCTGGGCGACGGGGCTCGGCGTCGGGCTGCTCGTTCCCGTCGTGTCGGTCGTACAGGGCAACGGCAGTGTCTACACGGCGTGCTGGGCGTCGGGGCTGCTCGGGATGCAGATGTACAACCAGTTCGGCCAGGACACCTCGGCGTTCTGGATGGTGGCCTCGACGATCTCCACGCGGCGCGACGCGTACGTGGAGCTGCGCGCGCGGGCGCTGGCGCTGTGCCTGGTCGCCGTGCCGTACGTGTCGCTGGTGGTGGTCGGTGCCGCGGCGTTCCTCGGTGACTGGGAGGTGTTCCCGGAGGCGTACGGGCTCGCGCTCGCGCTGCTGGGTGCGCTGGTCGCCACCGGCGCGTTCGCGTCCGCGCGCTTCCCGTACTCGGTTCCGTCCGAGGGCAACAAGAACGTCGCGCCGGGGCAGGCCGGGCTGGCCTGGATCAGCATCTTCGGCGGGATGTTGGTGGGCGCGCTGCTCTGCGCGCCGGTGCTCGGGCTGACCATCGGGCTCCATGTGGCGGGGCTGCACGGACTGTTGTGGCTGGTCCTGCCGGTGGGTGTGGCCTACGGGGTGGGCGTGGCCCTTCTGGGGCTGCGGCTCAGCGCCCCACTTGTGCTGCGCCGGCTGCCGGAGATCCTGACGGCGGTGAGCCGGGGGTAGCCGGGGGTAGCCGGGGCGCCCATAAGCGCTGCCCGGTCACCCGCGAGCCGGGACCCGGACGCCCGCGGGCCGGGTCCCGCTCGTCCCGCCGGACGCCCATCGACGCCGCCCCGACCCCCCATCGGCACTGCCCGTTCGCCCGCGAGCCGGGACCCGGTCACCCGCGGGCCGGGGCCCGGACGCCCGCGGGCCGGGACCCGGTCGTCCCCGATGCGGGCCCGGTTATCCGTGACGCTGCCCCGCTCGTCCGCGACGCGGGCCCGGTCGGCCGCCCGCGCCCCGCGGCCCGGCCGCCGTACGGCGTGTGCCCCGGAGCCTCGGCTCCGGGGCACACGCGCGTCCGGATCGTTTCGTCCGCCCGCCGCCCTCACCGCTGACCGCTGCCGAAAGGATCCGCCTGTGCCCGCGGTCAGCTCGGCAGGGCCGCGTGGAGGAACGGCTCGAGGGAGCGGCGCCACTCGTCGGGGCGCTCCCACGGGAGGAGATGGCCGGCGTCGGCGATCTCGGCGTAGGCGCCGCGTGGCAGGACGCGGACCATCTCCTGGGCCTCGGCGCGGCCCAGTTCGCCGTCCAGGCCGCGGACGACGAGCGTCGGGCACTGGACGAGCGCCAGCTCCTCCCAGTGCGCGTCGTACACCCAGGCCTCGCGGACGGCGAGCATCTGGCGGCGGGAGAAGACCGGGCGCCAGCCGTCCGCGCGCTCGGCCATCACCTCGGCGAAGAACTCGCCGCGCACCGGGCGGGGCCGCTCCAGCGTGGGGTCGTCCTCGCCGAACCACTTGCGGACGTCGGCGAGGGTGGCGAACGGGACCGGCCAGGAGCGGAACCACGCCTCCCACTCGCGCTGCGAGGCCGCGCCCAGCGCCGAGGCGCGCATGTCGCAGATGACCAGGGCGCTGACCAGGTCGGGCCGCCGGGCGGCGAGCTGCCAGGCGGTGAGCGCTCCCATGGAGTGACCGATGAGCGCGACCGGGGCGAGCTTGAGCTGTTCGATCGTGGCGATGGCGTCGTCCACGTACGTACCGCGGTCGAACGGCCCGTCGGTGGGCTTCTCGCTGCGGCCGTGGCCGCGCTGGTCGAGACCCACGGGGCGGTAGCGCGCGCCGAGCCAGCGGGCGGTCTCCGCCCAGTGCGCCGCCCGTCCCATGAGGCCGTGCAGGAGCAGTACGCCGTGGCCGCGTCCGTTGTACTGCCGCTCCGCTCCCTCGCCGTCGGCCTTGGGAGGGTCGGTGAACTCCCAGGCCGCGAGCCGTACACCCCCGCTACCTGTCACGTCGATGCGCCGCACCATTGCTTGGCACCCCCATCCGTCCCTTGAGCAGCCCCACACTATCGAACCCGTATTCGAATGTATCGCCGTCGCGCCTCAACACCCCTCGTACGAGTGACCATGCTCAAGGATTGGCCGCCCGCCGCAGGGAAAGAGTGTGAGCGGGAGGCGGGCCCTGACGGGAAGAGGGCCCGCGGGGGAAGACCCTGAGAGCTCGGGGCTCCGGGTCTTCGCGGGGGGACATGGGGAGGCAGGGCCCCGGCTGCTCGCAGCGCCGGGGCCCCTGCTGTCCATGGGCCACCGGCCGGGCGGTTCCGTACGCGGACTCATCCGAGCCCCCTCCCCAAGGGATCGCCGGCGTGCGGCCGGATGCTCCCCGTGCACCCGCCGCCGCCCGGCCCCCGGTCCTCAACGCCTCATGTCCATGCGCCCGCGCGCATGCGACAGCGCCAGCGTGACACGGAGCCGCGGCCACCGCTCGCATTCCGCCAACTCCGTGCCGGGCAGGGCGGAACGGCGCGCCGTGGCGCAGGCCATTGCTCCAGGTCAGGGCCGCAATGACAGGCGGCGAAAAGGTGAAAAATTCCCCCGCGGGACGGCGAAGCGGAATGTGCCGCGGGGAGCGTCAGGGAGAGCGTCGTACCGGGTGGGCGCCTGCGCAGCGAGTACGGAGGCGGCACCACACCGGCGAAGCGGAGCGCCCGTGCCGGGACGCGGCGGCCGGCGGGACGGCGCCGGCGGGTGGGGCGTGCGGGGTCAGCGCTTGGCGACGAAGACGTGCTGGGCGATGTCGGTGGCCAGCTCGGCGGCCTCGCCGCTGCTGCCCACCAGCACACCGGCCGGCGACTCCGTCACGCTCACCACGGCACCCGGCTGCACCCCGGCGCGCCGGAGTGTGTACATCAGCTGGGCGTCTGTCTGGATGGGCTCGCCGATCCGCCGCACGACGACGGTCTTGCCCTCGGCACCCGGGTCGAGGTCCAGCAGGCTCAGCAGGCCGTCGTCCAGGAACGCATCGGCCTCGGCCTTCTCGCCCAGCTCGTCCAGGCCGGGGATGGGATTGCCGTACGGCGACTCGGTCGGGTGCCGCAGCAGCTCCAGGACGCGGCGCTCCACCGCCTCGCTCATCACGTGCTCCCAGCGGCAGGCCTCGGCGTGCACCTGCTCCCACTCCAGGCCGATCACGTCGACGAGCAGGCACTCGGCGAGCCGGTGCTTGCGCATCACGCGGGTCGCCAGGCGGCGGCCCTCCTCGGTCAGCTCCAGGTGGCGGTCGCCCGCGACCTGGACCAGGCCGTCCCGCTCCATCCGCGCCACGGTCTGGCTGACCGTCGGACCGCTCTGGTCGAGCCGCTCGGCAATGCGAGCGCGCATCGGGACCACACCTTCCTCTTCCAGTTCGAGGATGGTGCGGAGATACATCTCCGTGGTGTCGATCAGTCCGGACATGCGTGCCCCTCGGCTGTGTCGTGCGGTGGCCCTGGATTCAATTCTGACGCATCCCACCGACAACGGTGCCGCCCGCGGGCCGGAGGGCGGCTCCGGCGGCGGGCCGGAGCCGGGCACGGGGCCGGTGTACCGCCCGTGACCAGGGACGCACGGTGCCACATGTGCCGCCGGCCGGCACCTTTCGGCCGTACGGCACGGGCGCCGTATTGACAGGGCACTGGTCCAGACCGCAACGTGAGCCGCGCCACGACCGCGGGACCGGTACGACCGGGTACCGCCGCGGCGGCCGTGCACCACTGCGGCGGGAGGCGACCGCCCGGTTCCGACCGGCCGGGCGGGACCGTACGAGGAGAGGGGCGCTCCGCGATGGGCGAGAGCAAGGGCCTGGCCGGGCAGTACTTCGACGCCGCGATCGAGCTGCTGCGGACGGTGCGCGACACCCAGGGGGAACGGATCGCCGAGGCCGGGACGCTGATCGCCGACACCGTGGCGGCCGGCGGCCGGATCTTCGCCTTCGGCGCCGGGCACTCCTCGCTGCCCGCCCAGGACACCGTCTACCGCGCGGGCGGGCTGGCGGTGATGAACCTGCTGGCCGTGCCGGGCGTGGTGGGCGTCGACGTGATGCCGGCGACGCTGGGCAGCGCGCTGGAGCGGGTGGACGGGCTGGCCGCCGCCGTCCTGGACACCAGCCCGGCGCGGGCCGGTGACGTCCTGGTGATCATCTCGCTGTCGGGGCGGAACGCGCTGCCCGTGGAGATGGCGATGAACGCCCGTGCGCTCGGCCTGAAGGTGATCGGGCTGACCTCGGTCGCGTACGCGGACGGCACCAAGTCGCGGCACGTCTCGGGCACGTACCTCAAGGACCACTGCGACATCGTGCTGGACAGCCGCATCCCGGTCGGGGACGCGGAGCTGACGGCGCCGGGCATCGAGGCGCCGTTCGCGCCCGCCTCCACGGTCGTCACCAGCGCGGTCATGCAGGCGGTCGTGGCGACCGCGGCCGGTGCGCTCGCCGAGCGCGGCATCGACCCGCCGCTGCTGCGCTCCGGCAACGTCGACGGCGGCCACGACTGGAACGGCCGGGTCATGCGGGAGTACGCGGACCGGATCTTCTACCGGCACTGAGGCCGCTGCCGGCGCCGAGAGCACGCGGGCCCGGAGCCGGGCGCCCCGTCGGCCCAAAGCGCGGGCGCGGAGCCCGGCGCCCCGTCGGCCGGAAGCGCGGGCGCCCCGTGGGGCGCGCTCCCGGCCTCCGCGCCCCGGCCGCCTCATCTCTTCCCCAGGACGTCCGCCAGGTCCAGGGAGGCGGCGATGCGGGATGCGACGTCCTCGGCGTACGTGGCGTCCGCGCGGTCGAACGGGCGGCGGGAGGCGCCGCGCAGGAACGTGGCCACGCCCACCGTCCGGCCCCGGCTGCGCAGCACCACGCACAGGCCGTGCACCGTGCCCTCGGGCCACTTGCGTGCCGCCGCCCAGCCCTCCGGCGAGGCCGCGAGGCCCGCGCTGGCCCGGACCGAGCCCCGGCGCCGGTACGCCTGGACGGCCGGGTGGCCCGGTACGTACGCCAGCGGAATGCCGGTGACCGCGACCGGCTGCGAGGGGCCGGGCGCGCCCGTGGGCGAGGCGAGGGCCCGGACCAGCCGCGGGACGGGGTCGGCCGCGTCGTCGGACGGCTCGGGGTCCGCGTCCTCGATGGGCGTGGCGGTGTCCATGCCGGCGGGCGGCCGGCCGGCGGGCGCGGGCGGCCCCGCCAGGTCGACCAGGCCGTGGTCGGCGAAGCCGGCCAGCGCGAAGTCCAGCTGGACGGCGGCCGCCTCCATCGGGTCCTCGCACTCGGCGGCGGCACGGCCCGCGCGGTGCAGCTGGTGGGCGCGGAACCGCTGGAGCGAGCTGTCCTGTTCGCCGCGCTTGATGTCGGTGATGTCCTGGAAGAGCCAGCCGACGCCGAGCGGTACGGGCTCCTCGGCGAGCGGGGACGCCAGCCGCAGGAAGCCGCTGCGCCAGCACCGGCGCGGCTCCTCCGCCTCCTCCGAGCGCAGCGTCACCCACAGCTCGGTGGCGGCCGGGGGCGCGCCCTCGGCGAGGACGTGCTGGAGGGCGGCCTCCAGCTCCTCGACGCCCTGCGCGAGCAGGTCACCCAGCGGGCGCCCGAGGACGTGGGTGCGCCCCAGGCCCAGGGCGCGCGCCGCGTGGGTGTTGACGACGGCGGGGCGGAGGTCGGCGTCGACGAGGACCACGCCCCAGGAGGCGTCGTCGAAGAGCGCCTCGCTGAGCGCGATGGAGCGCTCCAGGTCGATCTGGGTGTGCACCTCGCTGAAGGCGCAGTACACCCCGGCGGGCGCGCCGTCGGGGCCGGTGACGGCGGAGGACTGGGTGCGCACGAGGACGCGGCCGCCCTCCTTGGTGAGCAGCGCGAACTCGTGCACCTGGCGGCCCGGTGAGGTCATGGCGGCCATCAGGGCCGTGTGCACCTCGTCGGCGTCCTCGGCGCGCACGGCCCAGCCGGCCAGCCCCGCGCGGCCGACCGCCTCGGCGGCGGTCCAGCCGAGGATGCGTTCGGCCTCACGGTTCCAGTGCGTGACGGTGCCGTCGGCGTCGAAGGCGCACAGGGCGGCGTCCATGCCGTCCAGGAGTGCCGCGAGCAGCCCGGAGTCCTCGCTGTCGGGCGGGCTCATGCCCTGGTCCGCCTCCTGGCCGTGGCTCTGGTCCGGGCGGCCCGGTTCTCCGGGCAGCGCGGCGTTGAAGTGGCGGGACGAAGCAGTCACTGGCACCCCCTGCTGGACGCGGCTGCACGTGCTGCACGTCGGATCATTCAACTGGAACGTGACACAGCCCACACCCCATTCCGGGAAATCCGTGCCCGCCGGAAATTCGGTTGTGGCGGGCCGGGCGGGTTCCTAGTGTGTGGAGCACACGAGAAGGGAGGTGGTTCGGCAGATGTATGCACACCGGACGCGTGAGGTGGCTGCGGGCTAGCGGCCCGTCGCTTCACTCAGTGCAGCGCCGGACCAGCGCACGAGAGCTGTGCGCAGCCGGCCAATCCCAAGCAGTCACCCGACCCGCGGGCCGCCGGTTCGTCCGACCGGCCCCCGGCGCTCCCGGCGCCGGGGAAATGGCCCGCGGGTCGTCTGCGTGTACGGCCCTCCTCAGGGAGCCAGGCGCTCCACGGTCCAGCCGCCGCCCGGCGTGCGGACGTACCGCAGGCGGTCGTGCAGGCGGTTCTCGCGCCCCTGCCAGAACTCCACGCTCTCGGCGGCGACCCGGTAGCCGCCCCAGTGCGGCGGCGCCGGCACCTGCTCGCCCTCGGGGTAGCGGGCCGCGAGCTCGGCATGTGCCCGCTCCAGCTCCTCCCGCGAGCCGACCACCGAGGACTGCTCGCTGGCCCAGGCGCCCAGCTGCGAGCCGTGCGGGCGGGTGCGGAAGTACGCGGCGGTCTCGTCGCGGCCGATGCGCTCCGCCATGCCCCCGACGATGACCTGGCGGGCGAGCGGGTGCCAGGGGAAGAGCAGCGAGACGGCCGGATTCCGCCCCAGTTCACGGCCCTTGCGGCTGGCGTAGTTGGTGAAGAAGACGAAGCCGCGGTCGTCGAACGCCTTCAGCAGGACGGTGCGGGAGCTGGGCCGCCCGTCCTCGCCGACGGTGGAGACGACCATGGCGTTGGGTTCGTGTATGCCGCTCGCGGCCGCTTCCTTGAACCAGCGCGCGAACTGTTCGTACGGAGTGCCCGCCAGATCTTCCTCTGCGAGGCCGTGCGCGCGGTACTGGGCACGCATCGAGGCGGGGTCGGGGTGGGCTGCGTCGGCAGGGTGCACGGGCATATCTTGCAGCATCCGGCGGGCCGCGGGGGCGGTCGGCGGAGTGCTCGTGCGCCACTCGTGGCCGGGCAGTCTGCCCGTCTTCAGCGGCGCGTAACCCTCGCGTCAGCAAATCGCACAGTGTGCCGGATGTCACGCTTCCCCGCACGTGCGGAACCCACCAAAATCATCTGCTGGGACGCTGTGGGCTCCGGACATCCGGAGATATGGTGTCCGCCCCGAAGTGCCGGAACGAACGGGTGACGCATCGTCACCGCCCGCGGTCCGACCGGAATGCGGGGACCGCCGGGCGAGCGCGAGCAGTCCAGGCAAGGAGTACCGAGACCGCATCACACGTGACCGCACGGCCCCGACCGCACGGCAGCGTGGCCACGAGCCGCCTCGCCGTCCTTAGCTTGAGGAGCAGCATGTCCGACTTCGTACCCGGGCTCGAAGGAGTCGTCGCGTTCGAGACGGAGATCGCCGAACCGGACAAGGAAGGCGGCTCGCTGCGGTACCGCGGCGTCGACATCGAAGACCTGGTCGGCCACGTGTCGTTCGGGAACGTATGGGGCCTGCTGGTCGACGGTGCCTTCAACCCCGGCCTGCCGCCCGCCGAGCCGTTCCCCATCCCGGTGCACTCCGGCGACATCCGCGTGGACGTGCAGTCCGCGCTCGCCATGCTCGCCCCGGTGTGGGGCCTGAAACCGCTGCTGGACATCGACGAGGCCGAGGCGCGCGACAACCTGGCGCGCGCCGCCGTCATGGCGCTGTCCTACGTCGCCCAGTCGGCGCGCGGCCAGGGCCTGCCGATGGTGCCGCAGAAGGAGATCGACAAGGCGGACACCATCGTCGAGCGCTTCATGAAGCGCTGGCGGGGCGAGCCCGACCCCAAGCACGTGAAGGCCGTCGACGCGTACTGGACGTCGGCCGCCGAGCACGGCATGAACGCCTCGACCTTCACCGCCCGCGTCATCGCCTCCACGGGTGCCGACGTGGCCGCCGCGCTCTCGGGTGCGGTGGGCGCGATGTCGGGTCCGCTGCACGGCGGCGCGCCGTCCCGCGTGCTGGGCATGATCGAGGAGATCGAGCGCACCGGTGACGCGACCGCGTACGTGAAGAAGGCGCTGGACCGCGGCGAGCGGCTGATGGGCTTCGGGCACCGCGTGTACCGCGCGGAGGACCCGCGCGCCCGCGTGCTGCGGCGGACGGCCAAGGAGCTGGGCGCGCCCCGCTACGAGGTCGCCGAGGCGCTGGAGAAGGCGGCGCTGGAGGAGCTGCACAACCGCCGTCCGGACCGGGTGCTGGCCACCAACGTGGAGTTCTGGGCGGCGATCACGCTGGACTTCGCCGAGGTCCCGGCGCACATGTTCACCTCGATGTTCACCTGCGCCCGCACCGCCGGGTGGAGCGCGCACATCCTGGAGCAGAAGCGCACGGGCCGGCTGGTGCGGCCGTCCGCGCGGTACGTGGGCCCGGGCGCCCGCAGCCCGCGCGACATCTCGGGCTACGAGGACATCGCGGCCCGCTGACGGGCGCGCGGCACAGCGCACGGTTCAGGGACGGGCGCCCCGGCAGGGCGCCCGTCCTCATGCGTCCAGCGCCTCGTCCAGCAGCCGCGCCCACTGCGCGACGACCCGCTCGCGGCGGGCCGTGTCGTCGCTGAGCAGGGTGGCGAGGCCGAGCCCCCGTGCCATGTCCAGCAGGCCCTGTACGGTCTCGCGGACGCCGGGAACGCTCTCGTCGGCGCCGAGCAGTTCCACGGCGATGCGGTGCGACTCGCGGCCGACCCTGGCCTCCAGCTCGGTGACCCGGCCGTGCAGCTGCTCCTCGTTGGCCGCGGCGACCCACAGGTGCAGCGCCGCGCGGAAGAGCGGGCCGGTGTAGAGGTCGACGACGGCCGTGACCACCGCCCGGCGGTCGGCGGGCGCCGAGGCGGGAAAGAGGGCGCGCAGCGCCTGCGAGCGCTCCTCCGCCACGTACTCGACGGCCGCGGTGAACAGGTCCTCGCGGGTGGGGAAGTGGTGCTGTGCCGCGCCTCGCGAGACGCCGGCGCGCTCGGCGACGACGGAGACCGTGGAGCCCGCCCAGCCCAGCTCGGCGAGGCAGGAGACGGCCGCTTCGAGGAGCCGGCGGCGGGTGGCGCGGCTGCGGTCCTGCTGGGGCTCCTTGGGCGCGCGGGTCACCGTGCCCATGACGGCTCCCGGCGCTCCAGGAAGGCGGTCATGCCCTCGCGGGCCTCCTCGGAGGAGAAGAGCCGCACGGACTGCTCGGCGAGCGCGTCGGTGTCCCGGTCGAAGGTGCGCAGCACGGCGGCCGAGGTCAGCTTCTTGGACTCGGCCAGGCCCTGCGGTGAGCCCTTGCGCAGCCCCTCCAGTACCGGTTCCAGCGCCGCGTCCACGTCCTCGGCTGCCAGCGTCACCAGTCCCGTGCGGGCCGCCTCGGCCGCGTCGAAGCGCTCGCCGGTGAGGTAGTAGCGGGCCGCGGCGCGGGCGTCCATGCGCGGCAGTACGGGCAGCGAGATGACGGCCGGGGCGAGGCCGAGCCGGGCCTCGGTGAACGCGAAGGTCGCGCCGGGCCCGGCCACCGAGATGTCGCAGGCGGCGAGCAGGCCGAGGCCGCCGGCCCGTACGTGCCCGGTGACCCGGGCGACGACGGGGACGGGCAGTTCGACGATCTCGCGGAGCAGCCGGGCCAGCCCGAGCGGTCCCTCCTCGGCCGCGCCGGACGTCGCCTCGGACAGGTCGGCGCCCGCGCAGAAGGTGGTGCCGGTGTGGGTGAGGACGACGGCCCGGGTGCCGGGGTCGGCGGCGGCGTCCGCGAGCCCCTGGCGCAGTTCGGCGACCAGGCGGGCGGAGAGCGCGTTGCGGTTGGCCGGCGAGTCCAGGGTGAGCGTGCTGATGCCGCGCGCGTGCGCCCGCGGCACGAGGGGGGTCTCGGGTGCGTCGGTCATGAGTCCTGCGAGCTCCTTTCCCGGGCGCGGAGTTCGCGCCGCAGGATCTTGCCGGTGGCGGCGCGCGGTACGGCGTCCGTGAACTCCACCCGCCGGATCTTCTTGTAGGGGGCCACCCGGTCCGCAACGTACGCGATGATCTCCCGCTCGGTGAGCGGGGCCCCCGGTCGCGGCACGACGTAGGCCTTGGGGATCTCGTTGCCGTCGGCGTCGGTCACGCCGATGACGGCCGCGTCGGCGACGTCCTCGTGCTGGAGGAGGACGGCTTCCAGGTCGGCCGGGGCCACCTGGTAGCCCTTGTACTTGATCAGCTCCTTCACGCGGTCGACGACGTACAGCCAGCCGTCGGCGTCGCAGTACCCGATGTCGCCGGTGTGCAGCCACCCCTCGTCGTCGATCATGGCGTCGGTGTCCTCGGGGCGGCCCAGGTAGCCCTTCATGACCTGCGGGCCGCGGATGAGGATCTCGCCGGTGGCGTCCGGGCCGAGGTCGCCGCCGCCGTCCAGGCCGAGGATGCGCATCTCGGTCCCCGGCAGGAGCTTGCCGACCGTGCCGGGCGGCGCGTCACGGGCGTCCCGCGGGACGACGTGGGTGCCGGGCGACAGCTCGGTCATGCCGTACGCCTGGAGCAGCGGCGGCAGCTTCAGCCGCGCGGCGCAGGCGGCGGCCAGCCGGGCGTCCAGCGGCGCAGCGGCGCTGAGCAGGTACTCCAGCGAGGAGAGGTCTCTGCCCTCGACGGCCGGGTGCTTGGCGAGCGCCAGCACGATCGGCGGGGCCACGTAGACGGCGTTGACCCGGTACGTCTCGATGGCGCCGAGGAAGCTGTCGAGGTCGAAGCGGGGCAGGACGACGACGGTGGCGCCCGTGCGGAGCGGGGCGTTCATCAGGGCCGTGTAGCCGTAGATGTGGAACATCGGGAGGACGGCGAGGACCCGGTCGCCGGGGCCCGCGCTGAGGACGCCGTCGAGCTGGACGAGGTTGGTGGCGATGTTGCGGTGGGTGAGCATCACGCCCTTGGGCGCGCCGGTGGTGCCGGACGAGTACGGCAGGCACGCCAGGTCCTCGGCGGGGTCGAGGGTGACCTGCGGTTCGGGGGCCTCGGTGGCCAGCAGTTCCGGCAGGGAGCGATGGCCGGCGGCGCGGTCGCAGACGAACACCTCCGTGATGCCGCCGCACTTCTCGGCGGCCGTACGGGCGGTGGGCAGCAGCGCGGCGACGGTCACCAGCCAGCGGGCGCCCGAGTCGCGCAGCTGCTTGGCCATCTCGTCGGCGGTGGCGAGCGGATGGACGGGGGTCACGGCGGCGCCGCAGCGGGACACGGCGTAGCAGACGACGGGATAGGCGAGGGAGTTCGGGCTGTGCAGGGCGAGGACGTCGCCCTTGCCGACGCCCGCAGCGGCGAAGGCGGCGGCCAGCCGGCGGGTGCGTGCGTCCAGTTCGGCGTAGCTGAGGGTGGCGCCGGTCAGGCCGTCGATCAGGGCCGTGCGGTCGCCGTGCGCGGGGACCGAGCTGCCCAGTACGGCTTCGTGGACTGGCAGGTCGAGGGGGGCGACACCGGGGTACTCGCTGCGGAAGACCATGGACTCAACTGCCCTTCGCTCGGTGGACGGTGACCGGCGGCCGGCTGCCGCGGCTGCGGAGCCGGCCGGTGCTCCGCAGCATGACGGGCCTCAGTAGGACTTGGGGAGCCCCAGGGACTGGTGGGAGACGAAGTTGAGGATCATCTCGCGGCTGACCGGGGCGATCCGGGCCACCCGCGCCGCCGTGACCATGGAGGCGAGGCCGTACTCGGCGGTGAGGCCGTTGCCGCCGAGGGTGTGCACGGCCTGGTCGACCGTCCTGACCGCGGCCTCCCCCGCCGCGTACTTCGCCATGTTGGCGGCCTCGCCCGCGCCCATGTCGTCGCCGCTGTCGTAGAGGCGGGCCGCCTTGAGCATCATCAGCCGGGCCAGCTCGATGTCGATGTGGCACTGCGCGAGCGGGTGCGCGATGGCCTGGTGGGCGCCGACGGGCACCTTCCAGACCTGCCGGTCGCGGGCGTACTCCACGGCCCGGCCGAGCGCGTAGCGGGCCATGCCGAGCGCGAAGGCGGCGGTCATGATGCGCTCGGGGTTGAGCCCGGCGAAGAGCTGGAGGAGCCCGGCGTCCTCGTCGCCGACCAGCGCGTCGGCGGGCAGCCGTACGTCGTCCAGAACCAGCTCGAACTGCTTTTCCGGGGCTGCGAGTTCCATGGTGATGGGGCTGCGGGAGAAGCCGGGGGTGTCGCGGGGCACGATGAAGAGACAGGGCTTGAGCTTGCCGGTCTTCGCGTCCTCGGTGCGGCCGACGATCAGGGTGGCCTCGGCGATGTCGACGCCGGAGACGAAGACCTTGCGGCCGTTGAGTATCCAGCCGCCGGTCTCCGGGTCGCGGCGGGCCGTGGTGGTGATGCGGTGCGAGTTGGAGCCGGCGTCGGGCTCGGTGATCCCGAACGCCATCTTGTGGGAGCCGTCGGCGAGGCCCGGGAGCCACTGCCGCTTCTGCTCCTCGGTGCCGAAGCGGGCGATGACGGTGCCGCAGATGGCGGGCGAGACGACGAGCATCAGCAGGGGGCAGCCGGCCGCGCCCAGCTCTTCGAGGACGAGGGCCAGCTCGGTGATGCCGCCGCCCCCGCCGCCGTACTCCTCGGGCAGGTTGACGCCCAGGTACCCGAGTTTGGCCGCCTCGGCCCACAGCTCGTCGGTGTGCTTGCCGTCGGCGACGACCTGGGTGAAGTACGCGCGTCCGTAGCGTGAGCCGAGGGCCGCGACGGCCGAGCGGAGGGCCTGCTGCTCTTCGGTTTCGATCAGGCTCATGGGTGCTCCTTCGAGGGGTGTCGGTCAGTCGGAGACGACGGCCAGGAGGGTGCCCACCTCGACCTGCCGGCCCGCTTCGGCGTGCAGGGCCGTGAGCGTCCCGGTCACGGGAGCGGTGATCCTGTGCTCCATCTTCATGGCCTCCAGCCACAGCAGCGGCTGGCCGGCCTCGACGGCGGCCCCCTCGGTGACCCCGTCGGCCACGCGGACCACCGTGCCGGGCATGGGCGCGAGGAGGGAGCCGGGCTCCTGCCGGGCCGTGGGGTCGGGGAAGCGGGGCAGTGCGGTGAGGGCGGTGGCGCCGAGCGGGGAGTCGACGTACACCCGGTCGCCGTGGACGGCCACCTCGTACGTGCGGCGCACCCCGTCGGTCTCCAGGACCACGCGGCCGGGCGCGACGGCCACGACCCGCACGCCGTCGGCCGCGAGGCCGCAGCGGGTGTGCCGGTAGCGCACCTCGTGCTCCGCGCCGTCCGCGGTGCGGTACCGCTTGATCTGCGGCTGCGCGTACACGTTGCGCCAGCCGCCGAAGCGGGAGCGGCCGTGCGCGTCGGCGAGGGCGGCGGCCAGCGGTGCGTACGGATCGGGCGCTGCGGCCGTGAGGCCGGACAGGTGGCGGTCGTAGAAGCCGGTGTCCATCGCGGCGGACGTGAACTCCGGGTGGCGCAGCGACCGCACCAGCAGGTCGCGGTTGGTGACCGGGCCGTGGATGCGGGCCCGGGCCAGGGCGCCCGCCAGCTTGCGCACGGCCGCGTCCCGGGTGGGGGCCCAGGCGACGGCCTTGGCGAGCATGGGGTCGTAGTGGATGCCGATGGTGTCGCCGTCGGCGCAGCCGGAGTCCAGGCGGACGCCGGGGACGTCGAGGCGGTGCAGGGTGCCGGTCTGCGGGGCCCAGCCGGCGGCCGGGTCCTCGGCGTACAGGCGGGCCTCGACGGCGTGGCCGCGCGGCTCCGGGGGCGCCGCGGGCAGCGCCTCGCCCTCGGCGATCCGGAGCTGCAGCGCGACCAGGTCGATGCCGAAGATCTCCTCGGTCACCGGGTGTTCGACCTGGAGCCGGGTGTTCATCTCCAGGAAGTGCGCGGTGTCGCCGACGACGAGGAACTCGACGGTGCCCGCGCCGCGGTAGTCGGTCGCGCGCGCCGCCCGTACGGCCATGTCGTGGAGCTTCTCGGTCAGTTCGGGCGTGAGGCCGGGTGCCGGGGCTTCCTCGATGACCTTCTGGTGGCGGCGCTGGAGGGAGCAGTCGCGGGTGCCGAGGGTCCACACGGTGCCGTGCGCGTCGGCGAGGACCTGCACCTCGACGTGGCGCCCGTTCTCGACGTACGGCTCGACGAAGACCTCGCCGTCCCCGAAGGCGCTCGCGGCCTCGGCCTGCGCCGCCGTCAACTCGCCTTCCAGCTCGGCGATTTCCCGTACGACGCGCATGCCGCGGCCGCCGCCGCCCGCGGCCGCCTTCACCAGGACCGGCAGGTCGTCCTCGGTGACCTCGGCGAGCGGGGCGATGCCCATCAGCTCCTTGGCCCGGGTCTTGGACGCCATCGCCTCGATCGCGGCGGGCGGCGGCCCGACCCAGGTCAGACCCGCGTCGGCGACGGCCGCCGCGAACTCCGCGTTCTCGGAGAGGAAGCCGTACCCGGGGTGGACCGCGTCGGCGCCGGCGTCCAGCGCGGCCTTCACGATGAGGTCGCCGCGCAGGTAGGTGTCGGCGGGCGCGTCGCCCGGGAGGCGGACGGCCGCGTCGGCCTCCTTGACGTGCGGCGCACCGGCGTCCGCGTCGGAGTGCACGGCGACGGTGGCGATGCCCAGTTCCCGGCAGGTGCGGAAGACGCGGCGGGCGATCTCGCCACGGTTGGCGACGAGCAGGGAAGAGATCACGGAAGTGTTCCTCGCAGCATTGGTCACGGGAGCCCTCACATCCGGAAGATGCCGAAGCCGCCGCGTGCGCCCTCGACCGGTGCGGTGTGGATCGCGGACAGGCACAGGCCGAGGACGGTGCGGGTGTCGCGGGGGTCGATGACGCCGTCGTCGTAGAGCCGCCCGGACAGGAACATCGGCAGCGACTCGGACTCGATCTGCTGCTCGACCATCGCGCGCAGCCCGGCGTCCGCCTCGTCGTCGTACGGCCGGCCCTTGGCGGCGGCCGAGGCGCGGGCCACGATCGACAGCACGCCGGCGATCTGCTGCGGGCCCATGACGGCGGACTTGGCGCTCGGCCAGGCGAAGAGGAAGCGCGGGTCGTAGGCGCGTCCGCACATGCCGTAGTGCCCGGCCCCGTACGAGGCCCCCATCAGCACGGACAGATGCGGCACCGTCGAGTTCGACACCGCGTTGATCATCATCGCGCCGTGCTTGATGATGCCGCCCTGCTCGTACTCCTTGCCGACCATGTAGCCGGTGGTGTTGTGCAGGAAGAGCAGCGGAATGTCGCGCTGGTTGGCGAGCTGGATGAACTGGGCCGCCTTCTGCGACTCCTCGCTGAAGAGCACGCCCTGGGCATTGGCGAGGATGCCGACCGGATAGCCGTGCAGCCGCGCCCAGCCGGTCGTGAGCGAGGGCCCGTACAGCGGTTTGAACTCGTCGAAGTCCGAGCCGTCGACGATCCGCGCGATGACCTCGCGCGGGTCGAAGGGGACCTTCAGATCGCCGGGGACGATGCCCAGCAGTTCGTCGGGGTCGTACTTCGGCGGCTCGGCGAGCGGGGGATCGGCCTGCGCCTTGCGCCAGTTGAGGCGGGCGACCACCCGGCGGGCCTGCCGCAGCGCGTCCGGCTCGTCGACCGCGAAGTAGTCCGCGAGGCCCGACGTACGGGCGTGCATCTCGGCGCCGCCGAGCGACTCGTCGTCGCTCTCCTCGCCGGTGGCCATCTTCACCAGCGGCGGTCCGCCGAGGAAGACCTTGGCTCGCTCCTTGACCATGATCACGTGGTCGGACATGCCGGGGACGTACGCGCCGCCGGCCGTGGAGTTCCCGAAGACCACGGCAACGGTCGGGATGCCGGCCGCCGACAGCCGCGTGAGGTCCTTGAAGAGCGCCCCGCCCGGGATGAAGATCTCCTTCTGGCTGGGCAGGTCCGCTCCCCCGGACTCCACGAGCGAGACGACGGGCAGCCGGTTGGCGTACGCGATCTCGTTGGCCCGCAGCGCCTTCTTCAGCGTCCAGGGGTTGGAGGCACCGCCCCGTACGGTCGGGTCATTCGCGGTGATCAGGCACTCCACGCCCTCGATCACGCCGATCCCGGTGACCAGCGAGGCGCCCACCTGGTAGTCGCTCCCCCACGCGGCGAGCGGGGACAGCTCCAGGAACGGGGTGTCCGGGTCGAGCAGCAGCTCGATGCGTTCGCGGGCGAGCAGCTTGCCGCGCTTGCGGTGCCGCTCGACGTACTTCTCCCCGCCGCCGGCGACCGCCTTGGCCTGTTCGGCGTCCAGCTCGTCCAGCTTGGCGAGCAGTGCCGCGCGGTTCTCCGCGTACTCGGGGCTCGCGGTGTCCAGCCCCGTGCCGAGCACGGTCACAGCAGTACCTCCGGTATGTCCAGGTGGCGGGCGCGCAGCCACTCGCCCACGGCCTTGGCCTGCGGGTCGAAGCGGGCCTGCGAGGCCACGCCCGCGCCCAGCAGGCCGTCGATCACGAAGTTCAGGGCCCGCAGGTTCGGCAGCACGTGCCGCTCGACGGGCAGCCCCGCGGCCTCCGGGAGGAGCGTGCGCAGCCGCTCGGTGGTCAGCTCGTGCGCCAGCCAGCGCCACGCCTCCTCCGTACGCGCCCACACCCCGACGTTGGCCGCGCCGCCCTTGTCACCGCTGCGGGCCCCGGCGACGAGGCCGAGCGGGGCGCGGCGGACGGCGCCGTCATGCTCCAGGGGCTCGGGCAACGGGGGATCAACCTTGCGCACCAACTCCCGCGTAGTGCTGGGTGGTTCGACGTTCACCCGGCGGCCGTCCGGCAGGACCGCGGTGTGCGTGACCTCCCCCGCCGGTACGTACGCGGCCTCGAAGACGCCGTACGGCGCGCCCTTGCCGGGCGGGGCCGTCACGTGGAAGCCGGGGTAACTGCCGAGCGCCAGCTCGACCGCCGCGCCGCTGATGACTCGGCCGACCGCGTCCTGGTCCGGATCCCGGACCACCAGCCGCAGCAGCGCGCTGGCCTCCTCCTCGGACGCCGCGTCCGGATGGTCGGTGCGGGCGAGCCGCCAGTCCACCTCGGCGGGACGGCGCCCGGCGGCCTCGAAGGCGGCCTCCATCTGTTCGCGTACGAGCTCCGCCTTGAGGTCGACGTCCAGCCCGGTGAGCACGAAGGTGACCTCGTTGCGCCAACCGCCGAGCCGGGTCAGGCCGGTCTTCAGGGTGGGCGGCGGGGCCTCGCCGCGCACGCCGTCGATCCGCACCCGGTCCGGGCCGTCCTCGGTGAGCCGTACGGTGTCCAGGCGGGCGGTCACGTCCGGTCCCGCGTACCGCGCGCCCGTCGTCTCGTACAGCAGCTGCGCGGTGACCGTGCCGGTCGTGACGGCGCCGCCGGTGCCCGGGTGCTTGGTGATCACCGCGGAGCCGTCGGCGGCGATCTCGGCGAGCGGGAAGCCGGGGCGGCGCACGTCGAGGGCGCCGAAGAAGGCGTAGTTGCCGCCGGTGGCCTGGGTGCCGCACTCCAGTACGTGCCCGGCGACGACGGCACCGGCCAGCCGGTCGAAGTCGTCCGGCCGCCAGCCGAAGTGTGCGGCCGCTGACCCGCTGACCAGCGCCGCGTCGGTGACCCTGCCGGTGACGACCACGTCGGCGCCCGCGCGCAGGCACTCCGCGATGCCGCCACCGCCGAGGTAGGCGTTGGCGGTCAGCGTGCCGTCGGGCCAGCCGCCGCGGGCGAGCAGGTCGTCGCCCTCCACGTGTGCGACGCGCACCGGTACGCCGACCTTCTCCGCCAGCTCCCGTACGGCGTCGGCGAGCCCCGCCGGGTTGAGGCCGCCCGCGTTGGTGACGATCCGCACGCCGCGCTCGGCGGCGAGCCCGAGGCCGGTCTCCAGCTGCCGCAGGAACGTCTTCGCATAGCCGCGGCCCGGGTCCTTCAGCCGGTCACGGCCGAGGATCAGCATGGTCAGCTCGGCGAGGTAGTCGCCGGTGAGGATGTCGAGGGGGCCGCCGGTGAGCATCTCCTCCAGCGCACCGAAGCGGTCGCCGTAGAAGCCGGAGGCGTTGCCTATGCGCAGGGGTGCGGTGGGTGGCTGCGGTTCCGGGCGGGTCACGCGGTGGGCTCCTTCGGGGCTGCGGGCCCGTCCGGGGCGGCGGGCTCCTTCGGGGCGGCCGAGCGGGGGCCGCGGCCCGGGCCCGGCGGCCCGGCGAAGGCCTGCGCGATGCCGAGCCACCGCTCGGCGTCCGCGCCCTCAGCCCGTACGTCCACGTCGTCGCGGTGCGCCCGCTGCGTGACCAGCAGGCAGAAGCCGAGCGCGTCGCCGGTCACCCGCTGCGCCGCGCCCTCGGGTCCCCACGTCCAGAGCCCGCCGTCCGGCGCGCGCAGCTCGACGCGGAACTCCTCGGCCGGCGGCGTCAGCCCATGGACGACGTGGGCGAAGTCCCGGGCCCGTACGCCGATGTGGGCGACGTGCCGCAGCCGCGCGGTGGGCTCCCGTACGACGCCGAGCGCGTCGGCGACGTCCTGGCCGTGCGCCCAGGTCTCCATCAGCCGGGCCGTGGCCATCGAGGTGACGCTCATGGGCGGCCCGAACCAGGGCAGCCGGCCGCCGGTGTACGAGGCGAGCGCGTCGTGCAGCGCCTCGCGGCCCGCGCGCCAGTGGGCCAGCAGGTCGGCGGGCGGGCGGCGGGCGCCCTCCTCGGCCCCCTCGTCGACGAAGGTGTCCGGGGAGGCGAGCGCCGCCTCCGCGGCCCGCCGGAAACCGTCCGGGTCGGTGGCCGCGCGCAGCGCCTGCTGGTCGGTCCAGGCGAGGTGGGCGATCTGGTGGGCGACCGTCCAGCCGGCCGCGGGCGTCGGCACCGCCCAGCGGTCGGCGGCGAGCCCCGCCACCAGGCCGTCCAGCGCCTCGCCCTCCGCACGCAGGTCGGCGAGCACCGGGCTCGGGTCGGACACGCTGCACTCCCCTCGTCGCCCCCTGCACGCAAGCGCACAGGGGGAGTTGATGTGTGTGGGCGGTCGTGCGGTGATGCGGGTCCGAGCGTGGCAGCGCACCGTAAACTAATCAAGCATGCGTGCATGATTTTTTTCACCAGCGATTGCGCGCACTGCGCTTTGCGCGCCTGATCAGGCTGAGCAGGCTCGGTTCAGCTCCGGCATGCGCTTACGCGCACCCCCTGACGCCCTGAGTCTGTGCGCAGCTGGGCGGTCGGGGCTCGGTGGGCGCACGATGGAAGGGAGAGGCAGGTCCTGGCAGGAAAGGGGGCCCCTCATGTTGGAGGTCAAGGCGATCGGTGCGCCGGACGAGCGGCGCGAATTTCCGTACGGCCACCTGGAGACCGTCCACCTTCCGGGGCTGGACTTCGCCAAGGCGACCTTTGAGCCCGGCTGGCGCTGGTCGGAGGCCGTGGCGCCGCTCGCGGGGACCAAGAGCTGCGAGGTGCCGCACAACGGCTATGTCGTGCAGGGCCGGATGCACGTCCGCATGGACGACGGCGCGGAGGGCGAAGCAGGTCCCGGCGACGTCTTCGTGATCTCCCCCGGGCACGACGCCTGGGTCGTGGGTGACGAAGCGGTCGTGGTGCTGGACTTCGCCGGGGTGATGGCGCAGCAGTACGCCAAGTCGTAGGAGGTCGTAGAAGGAGTGCCTGCCGGTGCCGTCCGTTGGTGCCGGCACCGGCGGGCGGCACCGGCCCAAGGAAAGGAGAACGCGCTCAGCCGCCGTGTGCGTACAGCGAGAAGCGGCGGCGGTTGACCTTGCCCGAGGTGAAGCCGGCGACCAGGCGGTCGCCGCCGCGGCGGAGGACCGCCAGGCCCTCGGGCTCGCGGGGGCGGAGCTTGCGGCCGGCGGTGGTGCGGACGTCCTGGACGACGGTGCCGGTGCGCAGGTCGATGGCGGCCACGCGGGCGTTGCCGGGGCCGGAGGCGGGGTTGCCGGGGCCGTACGGGCTGCCGGTGAGCTGGTACGCGTAGCTGCCCGACAGGGCGAGGCCCTGGTAGAAGACGCCCTTGCGCATGGGGGGCTGCCGGATGTCGGTGAGCGGCTCGGGCCTGGCGCGCGCGACGAAGTCGTCCAGGTCGTACAGCGCGTACCGGTAGACGCCCTTGCGGCGGTAGCGGAGGAGGAGGCGGCCGGTGGCCATGTCGATGGCCGGCTGGTTCTTGGTGGTGCCCGGCTGCGGGCGGAAGGTGGCCAGCCCGCGGTCGCCGGCGCTCAGCACACGGTTCGGGGCGTAGACGAAGCGGGCGAGGCCGCGGCCGTATCCGGAGGCGGGGTTGACGTCCCACTCCGTCCACAGCAGCGGTGCCTTGCCCGGCCGTTCCTGCACGCCGAGCGAGCCGCCGTGCCCGAAGCCCTTGAGGAACATCCGGTCCTTCAGCCGTCCGGACATGGTCAGGCGGTTCAGGACCAGGTCGCCGCGGGCGACCCGCTGGGCGTGGGTGTACGTCCGCGACTCGCCCTTGAGGCGGACGCCGCCCTGGACGACCTGGAGGGCGTAGACGTAGCCGTTGTCCTCGTCGAACGCGAAGGACTGCAGGACCGAGCCATGAGTGAGCCGCTTCTTCTGGAAGAGTGCGGTGACCGGCCCGGACACGTCGATCAGGCCGCCGGCCGGCACCCCGGGCACCCCGGCGCCGGGAATGCCGACCTCGGCGGGCACCGGATCGACCGTGGGGACCGGCTTGCCGCCCGGCCCCGGCGGGCCGGGGGCCGCCTCGGCCCGGCCCGCCAGCAGCACCGGGCCGCTGAGAACCGCGGCGCCTCCGAACCTGAGAAGTTCCCTGCGCCCGATCCCCGTCATGCCGCGTCGCCCCTCCGTCGCCGTTCATCGCCGTCCCGTACGCGGACCGTTCCGTACGCCGCCGTGTGTGCTGCTGCGTGCGCCGGCGCTGCCTGCGTCGGCACCGCGTACGCCGTCGGCGCCCGAGCCGGCACCACGTACGCCGCAGTGCGCGAGCCGCTGTCCCGTACGCCGTCGTGCCGTACGCCGCCGCGCAGGCCCTCGCGAGCCATCGCGAGCCGTCGCGTACGCCGTCGCCGCGCGCGCCGTCGTTCCGTCCGCCGGCCACGTCTCGTTCCGTGTACGGGGAGACTCGTGACCGGTGACGGACAGGCGCCACACGCTTTTTCCGGCGGCTTCATCCATCCGCCCCCGGCCGCTCACACCAACGGCGGCAGGGGGCGGTGGTCGGCCGGTCCCCTCGGGGCGCGGAACCTCAGTGGCCGGAGCCCGTGGAGCGGACGGCGCCGACGCTCGCGAGGACGACCATGGCGATGGCGGCGATCTCCGTCCAGCCGAGCGCCTGGTGCAGGACCAGGAAGCCGGCGGTCGCGGCCGCGGCCGGCTCCAGGCTCATCATCACCGCGAAGCCGGAGGCCGGGAGCTTGCGCAGGGCCAGCAGCTCCAGGGTGTACGGCGCGACCGAGGACATCATGGCGACGGCGGCGCCCAGCCCGATCGTGACCGGGTCGAGCAGCGCCGCGCCGGCACTGGAGATGCCCAGCGGCAGGCTGAGCAGGGCGGCGACGGTCATCGCCAGGGCCAGCCCGTCGGCCTGCGGGAAGCGCTGCCCCGCACGGGCCGAGAGCAGGATGTACGCCGCCCAGAGCCCGCCGGCCGCGAGCGCGCAGCCGGCGCCGACCGCGTTCAGCCCGTCGAAGCCCTGGCGGCCCAGCAGCGCGACGCCGCCCAGCGCGAGCGCCGCCCACACCAGGCTCAGCGCGCGCCGCGAGGTCACGATGGAGAGGATCAGCGGACCGAGGAACTCCAGGGTGACCGCAGCGCCCAGCGGGATGCGGTCGATCGCCTGGTAGAAGAGCGAGTTCATGCCGGCCAGCGCGATGCCGAAGCCGACCACGGTGGCCCAGTCGCCGCGCGAGTAGCCGCGCAGCTTCGGGCGGCAGGCGACGAGCAGGACCAGCGCCGCGACGACGAGGCGCAGGGTGACCACGCCGAGCGCGCCGGCCCGCGGGAAGAGGAGTACCGCCACCGACGAGCCGAACTGCAGGCAGACGATGCCGCCCATCACCAGCCCGACGGACACCATGCGCCCGCGGGGGCTGTTGGCCCGCTCGGCGCGCCGCACTTCCTCGGAGGCCGGTACCGCTACGGGCACCGCGCCCGCGTCGGACGCCGCGAGCTGCGGGGGCTCGGCCGCGTCGGTGAGACCTGCTGAGGAACGGGGGCGCGCGCCGGCCTGCGAGCCGGTCTGGGGAGACGAGTGATTCACGTCCTCCACGCTACGGCTCGCGCGGCACTCGAAAAAATGCAATTTCCGCGACTTCGTTGCGATCGCACATTTCCGGCCGTTCCCTCACAAGTGTTCCGCGAGCACCTCCGCGAGATGGCGGCCGGGACGTTCTCCCAGCTGAGCGAGTTGCGTACGACAGGAGAAGCCATCGGCGACGATCTCGGTCGTCGGGTCGGCACCCCGTACCGCAGGCAGGAGCTGTTCTTCCGCACACGCCACGGAGACGTCGTAATGGCCGCGTTCGAAGCCGAAGTTGCCCGCGAGGCCGCAGCAGCCGCCGCTCAGTTCGCCGGTCAGACCCGCGCGCTCGCGCAGCCGGCGCTCGGCCGCGTCGCCGAGGACGGCGTGCTGGTGGCAGTGGGTCTGACCGGCCACGGGGCGGTCGATCCTGGGCGGCTCCCAGTCCGGCGCGAACTCCTCCAGGTACTGCGCGAAGGTCCGCACCGAGCGGGCCAGCTCGGCCGCGCGCGGGTCGTCCGAAAGCAGTTCGGGCAGATCGGTGCGGAGGGTAGCGGCGCAGCTCGGCTCCAGGACGACCAGCGGGCGGCCGAGGGCCGGGCCGATGTGGTCCAGGGTGCGGCGCATGACCTTGCGTGCCTGGTCGAGCTGGCCGGTGGAGACGTAGGTCAGGCCGCAGCAGACGGGCTTGCCGGGAGCGGCGGGGAGGACGACTTCCTTGCCCGCGGCCTCCAGGACCCGCACCGCCGCCTGCCCCACGGAGGGCGAGAGGTAGGTGGTGAAGGTGTCGGGCCAGAGGGTGGCGGCCTTCGCGTGCGGGATGATCCGCGGCCGGGGGCCGGGCGTACGGTCGCGGAAGCGGCGGGCGAACCAGCGCGTGAACGGCTCCGGCGCGATCTCCGGGATCGTGCGCTCCCCCGCGATGCCGCCCGCCCGCTTGGCCAGCGCGGCGAGCGGCCCGACGCCGGCCGCCGCGTTGAGCACCGGGGCCAGCCGGGCGGCGGACGCGGCGCGCAGCCACTGCGGCAGCCGGCCCATGGCGTAGTGCGCGGCGGGCCGCAGCCGCCCCGCGTAGTGGTGGTGCAGGAACTCCGCCTTGTACGTGGCCATGTCCACGCCCACCGGGCAGTCGCTGCGGCAGCCCTTGCAGGACAGGCAGAGGTCGAGCGCATCGTGCACCTCGGCCGAGCGCCAGCCGTCGGTGACCACCTCGCCCGCCAGCATCTCGTGCAGCAGCCGGGCCCGGCCGCGGGTGGAGTGCCGCTCCTCGCCCGTCGCGCGGAAGGACGGGCACATCACGCCCGCGCCGGAGACCGAGGTGTTCCGGCACTTGGCGACGCCGACGCAGCGCCGGACGGCAGCGGAGAAGTCACCCTTGTCGTGCGGATAGCCGAACTCCACGTCGACCGGCTGCTTCGGCAGCACGGCGAAGCGGAGATTGTCGTCCATGCGGTGGGGGCGGACGAGCATGCCGGGGTTGAGCCCGCCCGCCGGGTCCCAGATGTCCTTGAAACGCCCGAAGAGGCCGACGAGTTCCGGACCGTACATCTTCGGCAGCAGCTCGGCGCGCGCCTGCCCGTCGCCGTGCTCGCCGGACAGCGACCCGCCGTGCGCGACCACCAGCTCCCCCAGGTCGTGCGAGAACTCCCGGAAGCGGCGGATGCCCGGCTCGGTGAGCAGGTCGAAGTCGATGCGCACGTGGATGCAGCCGTCGCCGAAGTGGCCGTACGGAGTGCCGCGCAGCCCGTGCTGGGCGAGCAACGCCCGGAAGTCGCGGAGGTAGCCGCCGAGCCGCTCGGGCGGCACCGCGCAGTCCTCCCACCCCGGCCACGCCTCACTGCCGTCGGGCATGCGGGTCGCCGTCCCGGAGGCGTCCTCCCGCACCCGCCACAGGGCGCGCTGCCCCGCCGGGTCGGACACCACCGTGTGGTCCGTCGTCCCGCCGGCCGCCGCGCGGCACAGCTCCTCGGCACGCGCCCGCGCCTCCGCCGGCGAGCCGCCGCCCGTCTCCACGAAGAGCCAGGCGCCGCCCTTGGGCAGCCCGCCCGCGTCCGGCACCAGGTCGGACGCCATGCCCTCGACCGTCAGCGGCCCGAACGGCAGCAGGGTGTGCGCGGCCTCGGCCGCCGCGCCCTCGTCCGGGTAGCCCAGTACGGCCAGGGCACGGGCCGCCGGCGCCTCGACCAGCTTCACCGTCGCCCCGGTGAGCACGCCGAGCGTGCCCTCGCTGCCGGTGAGCGCCCGCGCCAGGTCGACGCCCTTCTCGGGGAGCAGGGTGTCCAGCGCGTACCCGGAGATCCGGCGCGGCAGCTCGGGGAACCCGGTGCGCAGCAGCGCGAGGTTGTCATCGACAAGGGCGCGCACGCCGTCCGCGAGGGCGCCCGGCACCCCGTCGAGCCCCTGTCCGGCCCGGACCCGCTCGCCCCCGTACGTCAGCACGTCCAGCGCGCTCACGTTGTCGGCCGTCGTCCCCCAGGCCACCGAGTGCGAGCCGCAGGAGTTGTTGCCGATCATGCCGCCGATGGTGCAGCGGCTGTGCGTGGACGGATCGGGCCCGAAGGTCAGGCCGTGCGCGGCGGCCGCGGTGCGCAGCTCGTCGCAGATCACGCCCGGCTCGACCACGGCCGTCCGCGCCTCCGGGTCCAGCGACACGATCCGCCGCATGTGGCGGGTGAAGTCCAGCACCACCCCCGCACCCGTGGCCTGCCCCGCGATGGACGTCCCGCCGCCGCGCGGCACCACCGGCACGCCGTGCCCCCGGCAGACCTCCAGCGCGGCCGCGACGTCCGCCGCGTCCCGTGGCGCGACCACCGCCAGCGGCACCCGCCGGTAGTTCGACGCGTCCATCGTCACCAGCGCCCGGTCCGCCGCGGTGCCCGACACCTCGCCCCGTACGGCCGCCGCCAGGGCCCGTACCAGCGCCCGGTCCGCCGCTCCTGTCCCCGTCTCCTCCTGCACACGATCAGCCATACCCCTCAGCCTGCCCCGCGGGGCACCGGGGAATGGCGCACGACTCCCTGACCGGCGCGAACCGCTCCTTCCTCGGACACGCCCGTCTCAACCGCTGGACTCCGGTCAGAGCCGGGCCGCCCGACGGATTAGGCTGCGTACGTGGCTGAGATCCAGATTCCCGCTGACATCAAGCCCGCCGACGGTCGCTTCGGCGCGGGTCCCTCCAAGGTGCGTACGGAGGCTCTCGACGCGCTCGCCGCGACCGGCACCTCCCTCATGGGCACCTCCCACCGCCAGGCCCCGGTGAAGAACCTGGTCGGCAAGGTGCGCGAGGGCGTCCGCGACCTCTTCCAGCTCCCCGAGGGCTACGAGGTCGTGCTCGGCAACGGCGGCTCCACCGCGTTCTGGGACGTCGCGACGCACGGTCTGATCGAGCGCAAGTCCCAGCACCTCACCTTCGGCGAGTTCTCCTCGAAGTTCGCCAAGGCCAGCAAGCTCGCGCCCTGGCTGGAGGAGCCCACCGTCATCTCCTCCGACCCCGGCACGCACCCGGAGCCGCAGGCCGAGGAGGGCGTGGACGTCTACGCCTTCACCCACAACGAGACCTCCACCGGTGTCGCCATGCCCATCAAGCGGGTGGCGGGCGCCGACGAGGGCGCGCTGGTCCTGGTCGACGCCACCTCCGGCGCCGGCGGCCTGCCGGTCGACGTCGCCGAGACGGACGTCTACTACTTCGCTCCGCAGAAGTCCTTCGCCTCCGACGGCGGCCTGTGGATCGGCATCTTCTCCCCGGCCGCCCTGGAGCGCGCCCGCAGCGTCCACGCCTCGGGCCGCCACGTGCCGGAGTTCTTCTCCCTCCCCACGGCGATCGACAACTCGCTCAAGAACCAGACGTACAACACCCCGGCCCTCGCCACCCTCTTCCTGCTCAACGACCAGCTGGAGTGGCTGAACGGCCAGGGCGGCCTGGACTGGGCGGTCCGCCGCACGGCGACCTCCTCGCGCACCCTGTACGGCTGGGCCGAGGACTCCAAGTACGCCACCCCGTTCGTCGCCGACCCGGCCAAGCGCTCGCAGGTCATCGGCACGATCGACTTCAACGACGACGTGGACGCCGCGGCCGTCGCCAAGGCCCTGCGCGCCAACGGCATCGTCGACACCGAGCCGTACCGCAAGCTCGGCCGCAACCAGCTGCGCGTCGCGATGTTCCCGGCCATCGACCCGGCCGACATCGAGGCGCTGACGAAGTGCATCGACTACGTGATCGAGAAGCTCTGACGTTCACTCACGCGCGTCATCCGTACGGGCCCCGGCAGTCGTCCTGCCGGGGCCCGTACGCGTGCGGTCCGTACGCATACCGCCCGTGCGCATGCGGCTCCTGACGCGTGCGGCGCCGCCCTCGCTCAGCGGTGGCCGCGGCCCCGGCGGCGGATCGCCAGGATCGCGGCGATGGCCACGCCGATGACGACGACGCCGGTGACGGCCGGGCTGCCCTTCTCCGAGGAGTCCGAGGAGCCGGACGAGCCGGAGGAGCCGGAGGAGCCGTCCGGGCCCGTCGTGCCGCCCGAGCCGTCCTTGCCGTCGCCGCCCGGTGAGGCGGAATCGCCGTCGGACACCGCGTCCGGGAGCTGCTTTCCGCTCAGCCCCACCGGCTGCACCTGGCTGTCCTTGCCCTCGGAGCCGAACATCAGCGTCCGTCCGTCGGGCGTGAACGTCACCGACTCGCCCTGGCCCTGTATCGGCACGCCCACGCTGCCGATGTCGTCCTTCGGCCGGCCGTCCTGCCAGCGGAACATCCGGCCGCCGAAGTAGCTGCGCAGCATCAGCCGGCTGCCGTCCGGCGAGAAGGCGCCGTCGGTGATCCACATGTCGATGCCGGAGACGCGCCGGAAGACGTTCGGGCCGGACGTGCTCAGCCGCTCGGGACCGGCGTACAGCGCGGCGCCCCCGTCCTCCTTCTTCGACGCGATGTAGACCCGCCCGGTCTTCGGATGGACCATCAGCGCCTCGGCGTCCCGCGGCCCGTCCGCGTACTTCACGACGTACTGGGAGGCCGTGACGGTCTGGTCGCGGAGCTGCTTCGGCTCCGGGAAGCGGTAGATCCAGACGTGGTCCCAGGAGCCGCCGAGGTTGTCGCCGATGTCGCCGACGTACAGATCGCCGTCCGGGCCGAGGGAGATCGCCTCCACGTCCCGCGGGTCGCCGACGCCGCGCATCGTGACGGTGGCGACCGTCCGCCCGGTCCTGGAGTCCACGGCGTAGACGTACGGCCCGTCGTCGCTGTCGTTGTGGGTCCAGTAGATGCCGGGGTGCGCGCGGCTGGCGGCCAGGCCGCTGGACTCGGTGATCCGCGGGTCCTTGACGGTGAACGGCTCCGGCTCAGCGCCGGGCGCGGCCACGGCGCCGGCGGCCGACGCGAAGAGCAGTACCCCCGCGGCACCTGCCGCACACAGAAGCGAACGCATGCCCCCAAGCTTCCCATCAGCGCGGCCGTGTGCGGCGGCGCGTGGTCAGCGTCACGTACCGGGCCGCCCGGTGATCGGCGAAAATGGCCGGATGCGGATCATGCTCGTCGGCGACTCCATGACCATCGGCTCCGCCGGCGACTACACCTGGCGTTACCGCATGTGGCAGCACCTGAACCGGACGTACGGCGGCCCGTACCGCATCGTCGGCCCGCGCGACACGCTCTACGAGGTGGCCGCGGCGGCCCCCGTCTCGCACGACTACGGCGACCCCGCCTTCCCCGAGCGCGCCCGCCGCCACCTCGCCGGCTGGGGCGAGGGCTGGCTGCACATGGCCCCGCTCATCGCCGAGGCGGTGCGCGCCCACAAGGCCGACACGCTGCTCATCTCCCTCGGCCTGATAGACCTCGGCTTCTACACGAACGCGGACGACACCGCAGCGAACGTCCGCCGCTTCTTCGCCGAGGCCCGCGCCGCGCAGCCGCACCTCCGCGCGGTACTCCTCCCCGTCATCCCCAACATCCGGGCCCTGACGGACACCGCCTTCGCCGCCGAGTGCGACCGCTTCAACGAACTCCTGGCCAAGGCCGTGGCCGACCTCTCCACGCCGCAGTCGCCCCTGCTCCTCGCCTCCCCGCCGGTGGACTACGTCCTGGACCGCGACACCTACGACGGCACCCACCCGTCCCCCTCGGGCGAACACCTCCTGGCCGCCGCCTTCGCCGACGCACTCCACCAGGGGTGGGACGTGGGCGGGCCGTACGAACCGGTGGCCTAGCCGGACGCGGCCAGCACCCGCACGATCATCTCCTGCAGCAGCTCCGGCTCCACGAAGGGCGCTTCCGCGCAGGGGAGCGACCGCCAGTCGAGCGGCCAGGTGTCGCCGTAGAGCGCGGGCACGCCGACGAACGCGGTGTGCCGCGCCCCGCCCCGCCCCAGCACCTCCGCCCCCACCGGCCACGCGTATGCCGCGGCGGTGCGCGGCGGCAGCAGGAAGTAGGAGTTCCGGCCCCGCGTCCAGGCCCGGACGATCGGCCCGGCCCGGAAGTCGGTGAACTGCATCAGCTCGTACGCGACTTGCTCGCCGAAGAGATCCCCGATGCGAAGGGCGTCGAAGTGCACGCCGACGAGCCGCAGCGCATGCCCTGAGGCGGGCACCCAGCCCGGTACGAGATCGGGTGAGATTCGCAGGTTCATGACCCGAACCATTCCGCTGCGCGGTTGGGTGTGACCAGTGCCGCAAGGGGGCCGTGGGGCCCCGTGAACGAAGGGGAGGGTGCCGTGCACGGGAGTGGACAAGGCTCCGGGAACACGCGGATGTTCGGCGCCATGCTGCGCTTCTACCGGCAGCAGGCCGGGCTGACACAGGAGGCCCTGGGGAGGCGGATCGAGTTCTCCAAGTCCCAGGTGGCGATGGTGGAACGGGGCGATCGCCCCCCGAAGGGGACGTTCGTCCCGCGGGCCGACGAGGCGGTCGGTGCACGCGGTGCACTGCTGGCGGCGGCCGCCGAGCTGCATGTCAGCCGAATGCCGTACTGGTTCCGGGAGTTCGCCGAGGAAGAGGCGACGTGCCTCACCCTGCACTCGTACCAGAATCACGTCCTGCCGGGGCAACTGCAGACCGAGGCGTACGCCCGCGTGGTCTTCGGCTGCCACTGCCCGCCGTTGAGCGACGACGAGATCGAGGCACGGGTGGCCACCCGCCTGGCCCGGCAGAAGCTGTTCCACCGCAGGCCGGCGGCCGTCATCAGCTTCGTCGTGGAACAGAGCGCCCTCTGCCGCCCTCTCGGCGGCCCGGCGGTCCTCAAGGAGCAGCTGCACCACGTGCTCGACATCAGCCGGCTGCGCAATGTCGAGATCCAGGTGATGCCCTCCAGCCGGCAGACCCACGCGGGGCTCGACGGCCCCATGGTGCTGTTGGAGACCGCCGAGCGACGCCAACTCGCCTACGTCGAAGGGCAGAACGGCAGCTTTTTCATCAGCGAGCAGCCGGGCCTGGGGGACATGTCCGCGCGGTATGGCATTCTGCGAGCCCAGGCCCTCAGTCCCGAGGACTCCGCGCAACTCATCGAGCAGGTGGCCAAGGAGCTATGAACACCAACCTCCAGTGGTTCAAGAGCAGCTACAGCGGCAGTCAGGGCGGGGACTGCGTCGAGGTCGCGATCGCACCCGCCGCCGTCCACATCCGGGACTCCAAAGACATAGCGCGCCCCGGCGTCAGCGCGTCCCCCGAGGCGTGGGACAGCTTCATGTCCTTGATTCGAGTGCGCTCCAAGGCGTTGGCTGTGGAGGCATGGAGTACACGCAGCTAGGACGTACCGGACTCAAGGTCAGCCGACTCGTGCTCGGGACGATGAACTTCGGGCCGCAGACGGACGAGGCCGGCAGTCACACGATCATGGATGCCGCGCTGGGCGCGGGGGTCAACTTCTTCGACACCGCCAACGTCTACGGCTGGGGTGAGAACAAGGGCCGCACCGAGGAGATCATCGGGTCCTGGTTCGCCAAGGGCGGGGGCCGGCGCGACAAGGTGGTCCTCGCGACCAAGGTCTACGGGAACATGGCGCCGGACGGCGCCACCGTCTGGCCCAACCACGACAAGCTGTCGGCCGTGAACATCCGGCGGGCCGTGGACGCCAGCCTCAAGCGGCTGGGGACGGACTACATCGACCTGTACCAGTTCCACCACGTGGACCGGGCGACGCCGTGGGACGAGATCTGGCAGGCGATCGACGTCCTCGTGCAGCAGGGGAAGATCCTGTACGCGGGGTCCTCGAACCACGCGGGCTGGCACATCGCGCAGGCCAATGAGACCGCCGCGCGCCGCGGCTCGTACGGGCTCGTCAGCGAGCAGTGCCTGTACAACCTCGCCGAGCGGCGCGCCGAGATGGAGGTCATCCCGGCCGCGCAGGGCTACGGGCTCGGCGTGATCCCGTGGTCGCCGCTGCACGGCGGGCTGCTGGGCGGCGCCATCCGCAAGGAGCGGGAGGGCGGGGCCGGCCGTACCGCCTCCGGGCGGGCCGCCGACACGCTCGCCGACCCGGCGGCGCGCGCGCAGATCCAGGCGTACGAGGACGTTGTGGACAAGCACGGGCTGGAGCCGGGCGAGGTCGCGCTGGCGTGGCTGCTCACCCGGCCCGGTGTGACGGGCCCGATCGTGGGGCCGCGTACGACGGACCAGCTCGCGTCGGCGCTGCGGGCGGTCGAGCTCACGCTGCCGGACGAGCTGCTGCGGTCGCTGGACGAGATCTTCCCCGGTCCGGGACCGTCGCCCGAGGCGTTCGCCTGGTGAGTCACGTGCCGTCGACAGGCACACGCGTCGCCCGGGCGCGCAGGCGGCGGAGCATCCGGGCGTCCTCGAACCCCACCTCGCGGGCCGCGGCTTCCACCGTCGTGCCGTGGCTGATCAGATGCTCGGCGCGTTCCAGCCGCAGCGTCTGCTGGTAGCGCAGCGGCGTCAGCCCGCCCGTGGCGCGGTGGAACAGCCGCGTCAGCGTGCGTTCGCTGACGCCCGCCGAGGCCGCCACCCGCGCCAGCGGCAGCGGTTCGGCGAAGCGTGCGTCGATGAGGTCCTGGACGCGGTGGACGGTGTCGTCCAGGTGCGAGCGGTGCCGCAGCATGGCGCTGGCCTGCGGCTCGTGGCCGTTGCGGCGGGCGTAGACGACCATGTCCCGCGCCACCTGGGCGGCCAGGGCCGGGCCGTGGCGGGCCGCCAGCAGGTGCAGGGCCAGGTCGATGCCGCTGGCGATGCCCGCCGAGGTCACCACCCGGTCCTCGGCGGTGAACAGTACGTCCCGCACCACGGTCGCCCGGGGATGGCGCGCTGCCAGCTCGTCCTGGAGGTCGTGGTGCGTGGTGCACCGGCGCCCGTCCAGCAGTCCCGCCCGGCCGAGCGCCTCGGCGCCGGCGCACACGCTGGCGACGGTGCCCCCGGCGGCGTGGTGGGCGCGCAGCCGAGCCAGCGTGTCCGGGCTCGGCTCCGGTCCGCCGGCCAGGGTGGGCGCGCGCCAGCCCGGCACCACGACCAAGTCGTCGTCGCCCAGCTCCGGCCAGCGGGTCTGCGCGGTCAGCGGCAGGCCCTGGGCACTGCACACCTGCTCCTGCTCGCCGACGTAACCGATCCGGTACGGCTGCCCGTGGTCCGCCGCCGTGCTGAAGACCTGGGCCGGTCCGGCCAGGTCGAGCAGGTGCACCCCGGGCAGGAGGACGAAGACGACGAGGCTCACGCCGGGACGGTCTCCGGCTCCGCCACCGGCCCGGCCGCCGGCTCCGCCTCCAGTTCGGCCACCGTGGCGATCCGGGCGAAGCGGCCACGCAGTACCGCCTCCGTACGCTCGATGATCGCGTCCGCGCCGAGGTCACCGATCGGGTTGGTGGTCGTGGCGTCGGTGACGAAGACCATCCGGTACCCGAGGTCGCTGCCGACCCGGGTCGTGGTCTCCACGCACTGCTCGGTACGGATGCCGCAGACCCGCAGCTCCCGTACGCCCGCCTCGGTCAGCAGCTGCTGCAGGTTGGTGGTGGTGAAGGCGTTGTGGGAGGTCTTGTACAGGACGGGCTCACCGGGCTCCGGCCGTGCCAGCTCCTCCAGCAGGCGGACGTGGCCCTCGGCCGGGTCGAACACGCCACCGCTGCCGGGCTCGGAGTGCAGTACCCAGACCACCATGTCGCCTTGGGCGCGGGCGAGGCGGACCAGCCGGTTGACCGGCTCCGCGATCTTGGGGTTGGCGATCTGCTCCCACAGCGGGCGGGCCCGGAAGGACTCCTGGACGTCTATCACGATCAGCGCTCGGTTCATGCCCCCATCCTGGTCCGGGCCGGTGCCGGGACGTCAGGCCCGATCCGGGCCGGTGCCGGAACGATCCGGTCAGCACGCCGGGAGTGCCGCCAGTGCGCCGGAAGTCGGACCAGTACGCAGAGGGTGCGGTCAGCATCCCGGGAGTGCGGTCGGCACGCCGGAAGTGCGGTCAGCGCGCCCGGGAGGCTCCGGAAGTACGCCGGTCAGTGCGGGGGCACTGGGGCGTCACTGAAGGGCGGCCGCCACGACGACGACGATCAGCAGCACGGCGAGCAGACCGGACATGATCCGGTTACGGGTCTTGGGATCCACCCTTCGAGCGTAACCGGACGGCCGGACGGGCCCGCAGCCAGTACCGCCGTACCCGGGTGCGCTCAGTGCCCCGGCGCGCTCAGTGTCCCAGCGGCCAGGACGTCACCGTCTCGTAGCGGGGCTGCTCGCCGGGGACGCCGGAGGCGGGGAGGTTGCTGCGGACCAGGGCCAGTTCGGTCACGGACCACTCCTCGCTCTCGTACTCCGCGAGCGCTTCCGAGAAGGGGACGAGGTCCACGCGGGCCTCGCCCCCACGGCTCCGGGCGAGGGTCAGATGGGGCGTGTACCGGCGGTGCTCGCCCATGTCGACGCCGGCCCGGCGCGCGGCGGCGGCTGCCGAGTCGGCCAGGTGCCGCATCGGGTCCAGGCCGCCCGCGGCGCCCGCCCACAGCACCTTGTGGTCGAACCGGCCGCCGCCGCTGACGCGCAGCGGGAACGGGCCGTGCCGGTGGGCGGCGCGGGCCAGCCGGGTGTGCAGCTCGGGCAGCAGGTCGTCGGCCACCTCGCCGTAGAAGGCGAGCGTGAAGTGCCAGCCCGCGTGCCCGGTCCAGCGCAGGCGCTCCGCGCCGGGCAGCCGGCGCAGGGCCGCGGTCTCGGCGGCCAGTTCGTCGATCACCGCCGGCGGCGGCAGGACCGCTGCGAAGAGTCTCATGCGGTCATTCTGGCGTGTGCACCGCCACTGGGGCCGATCACGCAGTTCCCCGCGCCCCTTGAGGGACGCGGGGAACTGGGCGAGCAACCACGACGGATCCGCGGACGGCGACCCACAGGCGCTGGCACCGCCCCGCCACGGGCGGCGAGCGTCACACCACAGCAGCGACCCGCCCCCGCGCGGTGACGCTCACACCCACAGGCAGCGAACCGCTCACCGGCGGCGACGCTCACACCGCACGCAACCCGCCGGCGGCGACCGTCACGCCGCCGCCGCGACCCGTTCGTGGGCCGCGCCCTCGCGGGGGACGAGGGCCACGTGCTGGTGGCCGGGGCGGAGGTCGACCTTGAGGCGGAGGCCGCCGATGCGGGCGAGGACCAGGCCGACGCCCACCGCGGCCAGCGCGGAGACCGCGCCGCCGGTGAGGAAGCCGATCCGGGCGCCGAACTCGTCCGTGATCCAGCCGACGAGCGGTGCGCCCAGCGGCGTACCGCCCATGAAGACCATCATGAACAGGCTCATCACACGGCCGCGCATCGCCGGGTCCGTGGCCAGCTGGACGCTGGAGTTCGCGGTGACGTTGATGGTCAGGCCGCACATGCCGATCGGGACGAGGAGGACCGCGTACAGCCAGAAGGTCGGCGCGAGCGAGGCCGTGATCTCCAGGACGCCGAAGAGGAGCGCGGCGCCCACCAGGAGGCGCAGGCGGGAGGTGACGCGCCGGGCCGCGAGCAGTGCGCCGGCCAGCGAGCCGGCCGCCATCAGGGTGTTGAGCAGGCCGTACGTGCCGGCGCCCGAGTGGTAGACCTTGTCCACGAAGGCGGTCAGCCAGATCGGGAAGTTGAAGCCGAAGGTGCCGATGAAGCCGACCAGCACGATCGGCCAGATCAGGTCGGGGCGGCCCGCCACGTACCGGAGGCCCTCACGGAGCTGGCCCTTGCCGCGCGGTACGACCTTGCCCGGGTACAGCTCGGCGGAGCGCATCATCAGCAGGCCGATGATCGGCGCGATGAAGGACAGGCCGTTGAGCATGAAGGCCCAGCCGCTGCCGACGGCGGTGATCAGTACGCCCGCGACGGCGGGGCCGACCAGCCGGGCCGACTGGAAGTTCGCGGAGTTCAGGCTGACGGCGTTGCGCAGGTCGTCGGGGCCGACCATCTCGGAGACGAACGACTGGCGGGCCGGGTTGTCGACGACGGTGACCAGGCCGAGTACGAAGGCGACGAGGTAGACGTGCCAGACCTGGACCTGCCCCGTCAGGGTCAGTACGGCGAGGGCGAGTCCCGTGAGGCCCATCGCGGACTGGGTCATCAGCAGCAGCTTGCGCTTGGGCAGCCGGTCGGCGATGACGCCGCCGTACAGCCCGAAGAGCAGCATGGGCAGGAACTGGAGCGCGGTGGTGATGCCGACAGCGGCGGAGGAGCCGGTCAGGCTCAGCACCAGCCAGTCCTGGGCGATGCGCTGCATCCAGGTGCCGGTGTTGGAGACGACCTGGCCGGTCGCGAAGAGCCGGTAGTTGCGGTTGCGCAGCGAGCTGAAGGTGCCCTTGCGCGGCTTGACGGCAGCCGCTGCGGCTTCCGCGGGGGCGTGGGCGGCGCCGGTCCCGCGGTCGTTGTCGGGGTTCGGTGCGGGGGCGGAATCTGTTCCGGGTCCCGTACTCAAGTGGGTTCGCCTCCTCGGCGGTCGGTGGTCAGCTGCTCGGTGGCGACATCTCGTGGGGTGGTGCGTCGGCGGTACGTACAGGTGCCGTACGTACAGGTGCGGTGTGTCCAGGTGCGGTTCGCGCAGATGCGGTGTGTGCAGTTGTGGTTCCCGCAGATGCGGTTTGTGCAGTTGTGCAGGTGCGGCTCGTGCAGTTTGTGCAGTCGCGGTTCGTGCAGGTCGTGCGGGCCGGGGGCGGCTGCTGCGGCGCCGTCCTTCCCGGCCCGGCGTGCCGCGCTCAGAGGTGCGCGAGCTTCTCCAGGACGGGTGCGGCGGCACGCAGCGCCGCCCACTCGTCCTCGTCCAGGCCGGAGGCCAGCTCCGCCAGCCAGACGTTGCGCTTGCGGCGGCTCTCCTCCAGCATCTCCTCGGCCTGCTCGGTCTGCGTGACGACCTTCTGGCGGCGGTCGTCGGGGTGCGGCTCCAGCCGGACCAGCCCCTTGGCCTCGAGCATCGCCACGATGCGGGTCATCGACGGCGGCTGGACGTGCTCCTTGCGGGCCAGCTCACCGGGGGTGGCCGAGCCGCAGCGCGCGAGCGTGCCCAGCACCGACATCTCGGTGGAGCTGAGCGATTCGTCGACCCGCTGGTGCTTGATCCGGCGGGACAGGCGCATGACGGCCGACCGCAGTGCGTTCACGGCGGCAGCGTCGTCGCCGAGGGACAGTTCCGGCATGTTTGTTAGCGTAACTCATTACTCTCGCTAAAGAAAGTCGAGGGACGCCGGACTGGATGCAGGTCTGGTGCAGGGCTGGATGCAGAACTCGATGCATCACCCAAACGAGTGAGGTGATGGCGGAAAGTGACGTGCGCCGGACGGCCGGACGGGGAACGTTGTCCGCATGGGATCGAGAGTGCTCAGCCTGCGGGTCGACGGCGAGCTGCTGGAGCGCATCGGACAGCACGCGGCCAAACGCGGCATGAGCGTCCAGGATTATGTGATCCGGACGCTCATGCGCGAGGACTTCGACGAACGCTTCAAGACGTCGGTCGAGGAGACGGAACGGTTCTACGCCGCTCCGCCGATATAGGAGCCGGTGGAGGAGAGGTCACTGGCCCGACACGGGTGACGTCACCGAGGTCATTGGTCCGACACGGATGACGTCACCGAGGTCACTGGTCCGACACGGATGACGTCACCGAGGTCACTGGTACGGGCGCGACACGGCCCGGGGCAGCCGCGCCGCGGGCGGCCGGCTACTTCAGGCCGAGTGCCTGCTCGATCGGGTTGAGCAGGAAGTAGACCAGGAAGCAGAGGCCGACGACGTCCAGCAGCCAGGGCACCTCCTTGAAGCGGCCGGTCGCGGCGCGCAGCAGGATGAAGGCCAGGACGCCGACGCCGATGCCGGTGGTGATGCTGTAGGTGAACGGCATCGACACGATCGTCAGGAACGCCGGGATGCCGACGGTGAAGTCGCTCCAGTCGATCTCGCGGACGTTGGACGCCATGATCAGGAAGCCGACGACGACCAGGGCGGGGGTCGCGGCCTGCGACGGGACGACCGTGGCGAGCGGGTTGAAGATCAGCGTGAGCAGGAAGAGCCCGCCGGTGACGACGTTCGCCAGACCGGTACGGGCACCCTCGCCGACGCCCGCGGTCGATTCAACAAAGCACGTGTTGGCCGAGCAGGAACCGAGCCCTCCGCCCGCGACGCCAATGCCGTCCAGCATCAGGATGCGGCCCATGCGCGGCATCTGGCCGTCCTTGTCGGCCAGCCCGGACTCCTCGCCGACGCCGATGATCGTGCCCATCGCGTCGAAGAAGCCGGAGAGCAGGACGGTGAAGACGAAGAGGCAGCCGGTGAGGATGCCGACCTTCTGGAAGCCGCCGAACAGGCTGATCTGACCGACCAGGCCGAAGTCCGGGGTGCCCACCAGCGCATGCGGGATCTTGGGCACGGCCAGGCCCCACGCGCTGTCCGGCAGGCCCGCGATGGTGTTGATGATGATCGCGACGATGGTCATCGCGACGATGCCGATGAGGATCGCGCCCTTGGTCTTCCGTACGGTCAGCACGAACATCAGCGCCAGGCCGAGCACGAACACCAGCACCGGCCAGCCCTGGAGCTGGCCGCCGGTGCCCAGGCCCAGCGGGACGGTGGTGTGGGCGGAGTCCGGGTTGCGGCTGACGAAGCCGGAGTCGACCAGGCCGATCAGGGTGATGAAGAGGCCGATGCCGATGGCGATGGCGCGGCGCAGCCCGTTGGGGATGGCGTCCATGACGCGCTGCCGCAGACCGGAGGCGACCAGGATCATCAGCACGATGCCGGCCCAGACGACCATGCCCATGGCGTCCGGCCAGGTCATCTTGGGCGCGAGCTGGAGGGAGACCAGCGCGTTGATGCCGAGGCCGGCGGCGAGCGCGATCGGCACGTTGCCGATGACGCCCATCAGGACGGTGGTGAGACCGGCCATCAGCGCGGTGGCGGTGACGAGCTGGGCGTTGTCCAGGTGGTGCCCGTTCATGTCCTGACCGCCGGCCAGGATGATCGGGTTCAGGATCACGATGTAGGCCATCGCGAAGAAGGTGGCCAGACCGCCGCGCACCTCACGGGCGACCGTGGAGCGGCGTTCGGAGATTTGGAAGAACCGGTCGAGACCGTTCTTGGGCTCGGGCGTGGCGCCGGACGGGGAATCGGCGTCGGCCTGGGTGGTGGCCGGGGTGGGCATCGGTGGTGACCTCAGTGGTACGGGCCTGGGGAGGCGCGGCGGCCCGGAGCTACGGACCACACAACGATCGGATCAGGTTTGTTCTATCAGACGACAGAAACCGGTCAGATCCGGAAAGGTTCAGTATGAATAAACAAAACGATGATCGCTATCTCCGCGCGTAGACCCTTGCGGCGCGGGGCCCGAGGGGAGTGATTGCCGGGCGCCTGTCGTCCGCGGGCCGACACAGCGCGGGCGTACCGTCGTCCACCGGCCGGCGCAGCACGGGGGTACCGTCGTCCGCGGGCCGACACAGCGCGGGCGTACCGTCGTCCGCGGGCCGGCGCAGCACGGGGGTACCGTCGTCCGCCGGCCGGCCAGCGCTGGCGTACCGTTTCCCCCGGTTTCTCCCCCATGGGGGGGGTGCGAGGTCCCCTTCTCAGCACAGTAGTCCCAGGGTCCGACAGCGCCCGCCCGCCCAGGGCCCGACAGCGCCCGCCCAGGGCCCGACAGCCCGCCCCGCCTGCGCGGCGGCCCTGTGGGCGGCGGGTACGGCAGGCGGGAGTGCCGGTAACCGGCGGCGCGCCCGGTCGCCGTAAGCTAAGTGGTATGTGGAAGAAGTCCGAACTGCGCGAGGCCCCCGCACCGCTGGAAGGGCCCGTCGTCGCCACCATCACCGGCGGCACCGTCATCTGGTTCGTGCTCTTCCTGGCCCAGCTCCCCTTCTACGGCTGGTTCGACGACCGGGGCACCACCTGGTGGGTCTGGACGTGCCTGGCCGGCGGCGGGCTCGGGCTGCTCGGCGTCTGGTACGTCCGCCGGCGCGACGCCGCGATCAAGCGCGACGCGGCGGCCAAGCGGGACGCGGCAGCCAAGCGGGACGCGGCGGCCCAGCGCGACGGGGGCCGGGCCGCACCCAGCGCCTGACCCCCGCCTGATCCAGGACGCGCCGGGCCCTGACGGCCCCCCACGTCAGACGCTCTCCGCGCCACGAGGCCCGCGGGCTCAGTCGAACCAGCGCGCCCGCGCCAGTTCCTCCGTGCGCGTCGGGTCCTCCAGCAGCGCCGCCACCTCGAAGCGGCGCGGCCACTGCCCCGTGGCCCAGGCCAGGCCGGCCGCCACGCCCTCGAACGTCGCCGCGTGCACCGTGCCGTCGGCGGCGCGCCGCCAGTCCAGCTCGGTCTCCCCGCCGTCCGCCGCCACCAGCAGTTCGTCGTGCTCGACGTACGTCTCCGGCGTGCCGGAGCCGAGCAGCGCGCGTACCGCGTCCGGCACCTCGCGTACGGTGCCCTCGCTGCGTACCTCGGCGGGGCACTCCTCGCTCAGCCGCCGTACCTGGAGCAGCTCGGCCAGTGCGGCGGCGCGCCCCGGCGCGACCGGCAGCAGCGGCCGGTCCCCGGCCAGCGGCAGCAGGTCGGGCGCGTCCGCGATCACCGCGTCGGCGGCGTCCACGACCCGTACCTCGCGGCCGACGACGGCCCGCAGCTCGTCCGGGAGCGTGACCTGCTCGGGGTCCAGGTCAGCCAGCGCGCCGTACAGGGCGTGCAGCTGCGCGGGGGCCACCTCGGCGTCCTCGTCGGCCAGCCGCGCGAGCAGCTCGGCCGCGCCGCCCGGCTCGTCCAGCAGCGCCCCGACCGAGGTGCGGACGCCCAGCGCGCGCAGCACCTGTGCGTCCACCCCGCCAGCGTCCGCCGCCTCGTACAGGCCCGCCAGCAGCGGGTCGCCGCCGGCCGCGCGCAGGCCCGCGGGGCGCCGGCCGTCGAGGACGGGGTGGTCGCGCAGCCACCACGCGGTGTACGGGCGCACGGTCTCCGTCGTGCCGTCCGGGAGCAGGACGCGTACCGGGGCGGTCAGCGCGTCCCGCAGCGGCGGCTGCGACAGCATGGCCAGCACCTGCGGCCAGGCGTCGTCGTCGACCAGGTCCAGGTCGCGTACGGCGATGATCTCGGTGGCGACCGGGGGCACGGGGGTCTCGGGGAGTCCGTCGAGGACGTCCTCGCACCAGACGTCGACCGCGTCCAGCAGGCCGACGTCGTCGGGCTCGGCGAAGTCGCCGTCGCGGGGCTCCAGCTCGTCGGGGTCGAGGACGACGTCCTGGGCGCGTACCAGCGCGAAGTCCGCGAGCACGCCCACGGCGGTCAGCGGCTGCTCGCCCCAGCGGGCCGCCAGCTCCTCGTCCACGCAGGCCAGTTCGCCGTCTCTGATGACCCGTTCGAAGGCGCTGCCCGGGTGGACCAGTTCGCCGGCGGGGGCGGGCTCGCCGTCCTCGTCGGGCAGGGCCAGCGCGCCCAGCCACGGCTCGTCGCCCGGGGCGAGGGCGGCGTCGCGGACCAGCCCGAGCACGGCCTCGGCCAGTTCCTCGCCGGCGAGCGCGCCGCCGGGCCCGCCCACGGCGTCCTCGTCGAAGACGTCGTACTCGTCCTCGGCGGCCTCCAGGGAGTGCGCGACAGCGGCGCGCACCTGAGGGGTCTTCAGGACGGCACGCGGCGTGGCGGGCACCGCGCCGAGCTTCTCCAGCAGCGGGTGCACCGCGTCCGGGTGCGCGACCTTCAGGCCCAGCCGGGCCAGGGTGCGGTGCCGGGACGCGGCGTCCGGTCCCTCGTCGCGGAGGGGCAGCAGCACCTGGCGCGGCCCGATGGTCGTGCGCGCTCCCCCGCCGTCCTCGGCCGGGCCGCCCGCGAGCGGCACCGGGAGGCCGCTCAGCCGGTCCGGGTCGGTGCCGGCCAGCGACTCGTACAGCCGCCGCCACCAGGAGGGCGCGCGCTCCACGCCGGCCAGCCGGTCGACGAGTTCGCCGAGCGGTACCCGGGCCACGCCCAGCGCGCGCAGTTCGGGCCGGCGCTCCAGGCCGGCGGGGAGCAGGCCGGGGAAGAGTTCGGCCAGTACGGCGACGGTCTCGGCGCCGGCTCCTTCGACCAGTTCGGCGTCGACGGGGCACAGCACGTACGGCCCTTCGGGCTCGGTGCCGGCCGGCTCGTCGGCCTCGGGCCAGGTGTCGAGCGCGCGGTCGGCCTCCTTGCGCCGGGCGGCGCCGGTGGCGGCGCTGGGCAGGAACGGCACCCGCGGCAGCCGCTCCAGCACGAGCCGGCGCAGTTCGCCGTCCAGGCCGCCCTTGCCCAGCGGTCCGGGCACGAGGTCGACGGTGCCGAGGGAGGCCGGCTCCCAGTCGCGCAGCAGCGTGGCGTAGGTGTCGGCGGCGCGTTCGGCGAGGAAGTCGGCGAGCGGGCCGGGTGCGACGTGCCGGCGGGTGGGCTCCAGCGGCAACGAGGCGATGAGCAGCGCGGGCAGTCCGAGGGGTTCGTCGGTGGGGGTCGGCGCGTGCACGACGGGTGCGGTGGCGGGGCGTACCGGTTCGCCCTCGGCGTCCACCGGCACGGCCCAGGTCACCGACCAGACGGGCCGCAGGCGTTCCTCGACGGGGCGGTCGGCGAGCAGCGCGGGGTCCAGCGGGCCGCCGTCGTGCGCGACGCGCCAGCGCGCCGTGCCGCGCACGCTGTCCTCGACGACGACGTACGGGCCGTCCTCGCGGCGGCGCAGCTCGCGGACGCCCTCGGGGGTCTCGATGACGACCTCGGCCAGGCCCGGCAGGGTCAGCAGCAGCGCGTCGTCCACGGCGTCGAGCAGACGGACCGTCAGATCCTCGGCGGCGCCGTCCCGGAGGGGCAGCACGACGGAGGTGTCGTATCCCTCGGGGGCCGTGCCCTCGGCGGGCAGCGGCAGCCGCAGCAGGGGTACGTGGCCGTCCCGGCGCCGCAGTTCGTTGCCCAGGCCGGGGCTGTGCGCCGCGACCTCCAGGGCGAGGGACCGGGCCTCGGCCAGCGACCAGCGCACGCCGCCGGTCCGGCCGACCACCGCGGGTTCGTCGGTGACCGCGAGGACGGCGGCGAAGCCCACGCCGAAGCGGCCGACGGCGCCCGCCGCCGCGTCGCTGTCGCGCTTGGCGGAGGCGCGCAGGGTGGACAGGGACTCGACGCCCGCTGCGTCCAGTGGCGCGCCGGTGTTGGAGGCGACCAGGACCGCGTGGCTGCCGTCCTCGCCGGGGTGCAGGGTCAGCAGCAGCCGGCCGGGTACGCCGGCGCGGGCGGCCGCGTCCGAGGCGTTCTGGGCCAGTTCGACCACGAGCCGGTCGCGGTAGCCGCCGAGCGCGAGGTCCTCCTCGGCGTTGGCGTCCTCGCGGAAACGGGCCGGTGAGCCCGCCCAGGCGTCCAGTACGCCCCGCCGCAACCGCGCGGCCCCGAAGGGGTCCGCACCATCGGCGGGATCCTGGACGGTCGCCCTACGGCTCACGACTGCTCCCTCGCACACAGCTTCCCGCCCCGCGGCGGCTTCACGTGTCATTCTTCCGCCTCGGGTGCCCCGGGGACGGCCGGGGTACGACACGCCACGGCAACGGGGCGCAAACGGGCAGCCCGGGACGCGGTCCCGGCATGCGACCGCGGGGGCCGGGGTACCCCTGCGGGCTCGGGAATTGCGGCGCCGAAGGGGCGGCGGGGCGGCGTACCCCACCGGACGCCGCGCGCCGGGCGGCTCAGCTGTGGCCGAGCTCCTCGGCCGGCTCGCCCTCCGAGACGGAGCCGCCGTCGCGGTCCGGGCGGAGCGGCAGCGGCTCGACGACCGTCTCGTCGATGACCGGCGGTGCCGGGCGCGGCGGCTTCGGCATCACGGCGGCCTCGGAGTGCCCGCCGCAGCCGTACGCCAGCGACACGACCCGGCCGTCGGCGGGCGAGAACTCGTTGGCGCAGACGCCGAACGCCTGCCGCAGCGAGCCGGCGAGCGGTACGAGGAAGCCGCAGCTCATGCAGGCGGCGGGGGCGGCCTGCGCCATCGGGGTCTTGGGGCCGTACGCCTCTTCCCAGCGGTCGGCGGCGGTGTGCAGGCCGTACCGGGAGAGCACCCGGGCCCGGCCCATGCCCAGCTCCTCGGCGACCGCGGCGATGCTGCCGCGGGCCGGTGCGGTGGACTGGTGCGCGGGGGTGCCGGCGACCACGTCGGCGTCCTCCGCCTCGGCCAGCTCCGCGAGGGGGCCACGGGCGGCCTCGGCCGCTTCGGCGGCGTGCGCGGCGTCCCCGGAGCCGTTGCCCTGCGCGGCACGGGCGGCGCGTGCCGCGTCGGCGCGGCCGGCGGCCGTGGGGCCCGCCGCTTCCGCGTCCGGCGAGCCGGGCGCGACGGGCGACACGCCCACGCCGCCGTTGTCGCCGAACTCCTCGTCGGCCAGGAAGCCGGGCTCCAGCCGCAGGTCCTCGGCCTCCGTGGGCAGCAGGTCGCCGGGGCCCATGTCGCCCGGGCGCAGCCGCTCGCTCCACGGCACCCACTCGGGTGCCAGCAGCGCGTCGGGGCCGGGCAGCAGCACGGACTCGTCGAGCGTGACGACCTTGGCGCGGGAGGCGCGCGCTACGGTGACGGCCCAGCGCCAGCCCCGGTAGCCCGGCTCCTTGCACTCGAACAAGTGGGTGACGACGCGGTCCCCGTCGGCCACTGCACCGACGTGCTCACCGACCATGCCCGGCAGGGCGGCCTCCTCGGCCGCCGCGCGGGCGAGTTCGACGGCCTCGGCGCAGAGGCGGTCGGGCGTACGGCTTCGCATCGCAGCACTCACAAGAATCGATTCTCTCTTCCACGCCGTCTCACGAGCGCGCCGGCCGGAGCCGTCCCGAACCTGTCCGGACGACCGACGGGCCGGGGCGGGCGGAGCGGACCTGAGGACCGCGTCGACGTCCGCGCCCGATCAGCCCTCCACGAGCAGCGCACCTTCACGAACCATTCTGCGGGATCGTGGCAAGGCGCGCGGCCAAGAGCGACCGCCGGTGGCGCGCTACACACGCTACCCCTTCAATCGTGTACGACCCCCCGGCGGGAGCGGCAAATGTCACCGGCAGCCGCCACGTGCCCCGCCGCCACCCCTGGCCCGCCCGGGCAGGAACCGAGGGAAACTCACGGAAACTGGCATCAGCTGGGCGAGTTGGGGCGGCGTTTCGGGCACTATGACGACGTGGCCGCCGCCAGGGCAACGACCGAGGGCAGCGGCCCGGCCCGTGGGGCGGGCCGGGCCGTGGGGCGCGCGGGCCGGGTCACGGCGGCCGCGGTGCGCCGTCCCTTCGCCGCCACCGGGCGCGCCGTCCGGCGCGCGACACACGCGCACGGCGCGGGCGAGTCGGGCCTCGGCAAGCTGATCGAACTGCACGCGGTGAACTCGGCGGGCGACATGCTGATCACCGTCGCGCTCGCCTCCACCGTCTTCTTCTCCGTCCCCACCGACCAGGCGCGCGGCCGGGTGGCGCTCTACCTCGCGGTGACCATGGCGCCGTTCGCGCTCCTCGCGCCCGTCGTCGGGCCGCTGCTGGACCGGGTGCCGCACGGCCGGCGCGCCGCGATGGCCGGGGCGATGCTGGCCCGCGCGGTGCTGGCGCTCACCATGTCGCGCGCGGTGGCCACCGGCGGCCTGGAGCTGTACCCGGCGGCGCTCGGCGTGCTGGTGTCGTCCAAGGCGTACGGCGTGGTGCGCTCGGCCGTGGTGCCCAGACTGCTGCCGCGCCGCTTCTCCCTGGTGAAGGCCAATTCGCGGGTCACCCTCGCGGGGCTGCTGGCCACCGGCATTGCGGCCCCGCTGGGTGCCGGACTGCATGCGCTGGGCCCGGCGTGGCCGCTGTACGGGGCGTGCGCCGTCTTCACCGCAGGCACGTTTCTCTCTTTTTCGCTGCCGCACGTGGTGGACTCGGCGCGCGGCGAGGCGCGGGTCCCGGCCGGGCGCCGCTCCGGCCGCCCCCGGCCCGGGCTGCGCACGGTCGGCCGGTCCGTCCTGCGCGGCCTCCGGGCGAACACCGCGCTGCGCGCCCTCTCCGGCTTCCTCACCTTCTTCCTGGCGTTTTTGCTGCGCGAGCAGCCGCTGGGCGGGCTGAGCCCCGCGGTGTCGCTGGGCCTGGTGGCGGTCGCTGCGGGCGCCGGGAACGCGCTGGGCACGGCGGTCGGCGCGTGGCTGCGGGCACGCGGCCCCGAGGTGATCATCGCGGTGGTCCTGACGCTCGCGCTCGGCGTCACGGTCGCCGCCTGCCTCCTCTACGCCGTACTCGCGGGCGTGATGGTGACCGCGACCGCCGCCGCTGCCGGGCTGTGCCAGGCGCTGGGGAAGCTGGCGCTGGACGCGCTGATCCAGCGGGACGTGCCGGAGTCCTTCCGCACCTCCGCCTTCGCCCGCTCCGAGACGGTGCTCCAGCTGTCGTGGGTGGTGGGCGGCGCGCTGGGCATCGCGCTGCCGCTGCACGGCGTGCTGGGCCTGGCGGTGGCCTCCGCGGTACTGGCCGCCGCGGCCGCCACGACCGTACGGGGACTGCTCAGCGCGGCGCACCGGCACGGCGCGGCGCGACCCCGCGTGGCGTAATCCGCTGCCCCACGTGAGCGCGCGCACCGTACCCCGCCGTCGTCCGGGCCCGGCGGCCAGATAGCCTGCCCGCATGACCGCGTTCTCCTCCTCGCTCCGGGGCAAGGGCCGCCGTGCCGTCGCCGCCGCGGGCGCCGTGTCCCTGGGACTGCTCGTCCTCTCCGCCTGTGACCAGCCCACGCCGCGGGCGACCGTGACCGCCGGCCAGGACACCGTCACGGCCGAAGCCTCCTGCTACCAGGACGGCAAGGTCCTCGGCGACCTCACCGCCAAGGGCAAGGCGGAGCAGGCCAAGTTCGAGAAGTGCATGACCAAGGAGCCGGAGCAGACGCTCACCGTGCACCCCGGCGACAAGGTGCGCCTCGGTGTCGAGCCGGACATGGCCGAGCAGGGCTGGATCGCGATGTCCAACGGCATGCCGGTCACCAGCCTGAGCAAGCAGACGTACGCCTCCGTCGAGGGCGACCGGGTCTTCTACAACCAGCAGAGCCAGCAGATGTCGGACTCCGCGACGATCTCGATCATGACGTCCAAGGGCGGCAAGTACACCGGCGTCTGGAACATCAAGCTCAAGCGCGCCGACTCCTGAGCGCCGCTCCTGAACCGCCCGGTCACCTGATGCACATCCTGGTCGTCACCGCCGTCCCCGCCGAACGCGACGCGGTCACCGCCGCGACGGCGGGACGGCCCGAGCGCATCCCCGTACCGGGCGGTTCCGCGTTGCACCGCACCGTGCGGTCCGACGCGCCCGGGGGCCCGTACACCCTCGACGTCCTCGCCGCCGGCGTGGGCCCGGCCGCCGCGGCGGCCGGCACCGCCACCGCGCTGACCGCCGCCGCGCTCGGCGAGCACGCCTACGACCTCGTGGTCTCGGCCGGCATCGGCGGCGGCTTCGCGCCCGGCGCGCCCGTCGGCGCGCTGGTCGTCGCCGAGGAGATCGCCGCCGCCGACCTCGGCGCCGAGACCCCCGACGGCTTCCTGCCGGTCACCGCGCTCGGCTTCGGCACGGACGCGCACCGCCCGCCCGAAGAGCTGGTCGCGGCCGTCGCCGCGGCCACCGGCGCGCTGCCCGGCACCGTCCTCACCGGCTCCACCGTCACCGGCAGCACGGCCCGCGCCAAGGAGCTGCTGGCCCGCCACCCGCGTGCGCTCGCCGAGGCCATGGAGGGCTTCGGCGTCGCCGAGGCGGCCGCCGCGCACGGCGTGCCGGTGCTGGAACTCCGTACGATCTCCAACCCCGTCGGCCCGCGCGACCGCGCCGCCTGGCGGATCGGGGAGGCGCTCGCCGCCCTCACCGCCGCCTTCGCCGATCTGCCGCGAGCCCTGTCCGCAAGGAGCACGCCATGAGCCAGGCGCTCAAGATCGCGTTTTCGCCCTGCCCGAACGACACGTTCGTCTTCCACGCGTGGGCACACGGCAAGGTCCCCGGCGCCACCGCGCCGGAGGTCACCTTCGCGGACATCGACCTCACCAACGGCATGGCCGAGCGCGGTGAGCTGGACGTGCTGAAGGTGTCCTACGCCGAACTGCCCTGGGTGCTGGACGAGTACGCGCTGCTGCCCTGCGGCGGCGCGCTCGGCCGCGGCTGCGGCCCGCTGGTGCTGACCAAGGACGCGGCGGCGCCCGCCGACCTCAAGGGCGCCACGGTCGCGGTGCCGAGCGAGCGCTCCACCGCCTACCTGCTCTTCCGGCTGTGGGCCGCGGACCAGGTGCCCGGCGGCGTGGGCGAGATCAAGGTCATGCCGTTCGACCAGATCATGCCCGCCGTGCGGGACGGCGCCGTCGACGCGGGCCTGGTCATCCACGAGGCCCGCTTCACGTACCAGAACTTCGGCCTGACCTGCCTCGCCGACATGGGCGAGCACTGGGAGACCACGACCGGGCTGCCGATCCCGCTCGGCGCGATCATCGCCAAGCGCTCGCTGGGCGAGGAGACGCTGCGCGAGCTGGCCCGGACGATCACCACCTCGGTACGGATGGCGTGGGAGGACCCGGAGGCCTCGCGCGCTTGGGTCCTGGAGCACGCGCAGGAGATGGACCCGGCCGTCGCCGACCAGCACATCGGGCTGTACGTGAACGAGTTCAGCGCCGACCTGGGCGAGGACGGCTACGCGGCGGTGCGCGGACTGCTCACCCGCGCCGCGGCCGAAGGACTCGTACCGCCGCTCGGCCCGGATGCGCTGAAGTTCGTATGACGACCGACCCCCGCGGGGCTTCCCGCGGGGGTGTCTCCGGCCGGCCGGCGCGCGCCGCTCAGACGTCCAGCTGGTCCGCGACCGCGCGCAGCATGCCCGCGATCTTGCCGCCGTGTGCCTTGTCGGGGTAGCGCCCGCGCTCCAGCTGCTGCGCGACGCCTTCCAGGAGCGTGGTGAGGTCCTGCACGATCGACGCCAGCTCGTCGGGCTTGCGCCGCTGGGCCGCCGCGACGGAGGGCGCGGGGTCGAGGAGGGTCACCGAAAGCGCCTGGTCACCGCGCTGGCCCGCGACCACGCCGAACTCGACGCGCTGGCCCGGCTTGAGTGCGTCCACGCCCGCCGGCAGCACCGAAGAGTGCACGAAGACGTCACCGCCGTCGTCGCGGGAGAGAAAGCCGAAGCCCTTCTCGCTGTTGAACCACTTGACCTTGCCGGTAGGCACGTCTGTCCTCGTCCTCGTACTCGTCGGGAAATCTGGGGTAGCTGCGCACACAACAGCTCTGGATAGCAGTGCAGCGGGTCCGCGGACCCGCCGGTACCAAGGCTAATGGTCCGGGGCCTGGTGACAAGACGTCGCCGGGTGGTTCCTCAGCGCTTCCGAGCGGGGACTTACCCTGGTCGTGTGTCTGACAACCCTCCCGTCCGGGGCACGGCTCCGGCGACCACCGAAGGTCCGCGCGCCGGGGACCTGCTCGTCCGGATCGGCGCGATCGTGTTCCTTATTGGCGCCTTCGCCACTCTCGCGACGATGACGCCCCTTTTCCTCGGCTCCGACCCGCTCCCGCCGGTCTTCTACTGGGTCTGCATGCTCATGGGAGCGGGCTTCCTGATCGCCGCCGCCGGCGTGCTGCGCTCCGTCGCGGCCCAGCGCCGCCAGGCCCGCGAGGCGTCGGCCCAGTCCGGCTAGGCACCGGCTCGGCCGGGCGGGACGCGCCCTCAGCCGCGCGAGGTGTCCGCGAGGTAGCCCTCCAGCCAGGCCGGGAAGGCGGCCAGGCCGGGCAGGACGACGTCCGCGCCGGCCTCCCGCAGCTCCTCCTCGGAGCAGGGCCCGGTGGCCACGGCGACCGACAGCGCACCGGCAGCGCGGGCGCCGCGCACGTCGCCGGTGTGGTCGCCCACGTAGACGCTCGCGCCGTACTCGCGCAGCGCCTCGGCCTTGCCCTCCGCCCACAGGGAGCCGACCACGGCGTCCGCGTCGATCTCCAGGTGCTTCAGGTGCAGCTTGGCGTTGGGCTCGTACTTGGCGGTGACGACGACGGCCCGCCCGCCCAGGCGCTGCACGGCGGCGACGGCCTCACGGGCGCCCTCCATGGCGAGCGTCCCGGTGATGGCGTGCTCGGGGTAGAGCGCGCGGTAACGGTCGGCGATCTCGGCGACCCGCTCCTCGGGGAACCAGTTGCGGATCTCCTGCTCCAGCGGCGGCCCGAGCCGGGTCGTCACGAGGTCGGTGTCGATGTACGTCCCGGTGGCGGCGGAGAGCGCCTCGTAGGCGTCCTTGATGCCGGGGCGGGAGTCGATCAGGGTCATGTCGAGGTCGAAGCCGACCGTCACGGTATGCGTGGGCATGACACCCATTGTGCCTCTGGCCCTCACGGCCACGATCCGTAAACTGAGCGTAGCCTCACCTTCATCCTCCGCAGCGACCGCGCCCCCCACCGCGCACCCGCACCATCGGCACACCACCACCTCCCCCGGCGGAACGGAACCGATGTCAGTCGCCCTGGCCGGCAGCCCCGGAACTCCCCTCGCCCGCCGTCGCGCCTGCTGGACCGCCGCGGCGGCGGCCGCCCTGCTGTGCGCGGCGCTCCTCTCCCTCGCGGTGGGCAGCCGCCCGGTGCCGCCCCGCGAGGTGATCGACGCGCTGCTGTACGGCGGCCACGGCGAGGCCGCCCGCATCGTCCTGTACCTGCGGCTGCCGCGCACCCTCGTGGGCCTGCTGGCCGGCGCCGCGCTCGCGCTGGCCGGCACGGCGATGCAGGGCCTCACCCGCAATCCGATCGCCGACCCCGGCGTCCTCGGCATCAGCCAGGGCGCCTCGGCCGCCGTGGTCCTGGCCATCGCCTTCGCGGGCGTCCACACGCTCTCCGGCTACGTCGGCGTCGCCTTCACCGGTGCCGGGCTCGCGGCCGTCCTCGTGTACGCCGTCGCCGCGCGCGGCCGGGGCGGCGCCACCCCCGTCAAGCTCGCGCTGGCCGGCGCCGCGATCAACGCCCTGCTGGTCGCGGTGACCATGGCGGTACTGACGACGCGTGCGGCCGCGCTGGACGAGTTCCGGTTCTGGCAGGTCGGCTCGCTGACCGGCCGGGACGCCGCGACGGCCCTCGGCATCTGGCCGTTCCTGCTGGCGGGCGCGGTGCTCGTACTGGCCGTCGCGCGCGGCCTGGACGCACTGGCCCTCGGCGAGGACGCCGCCAGGGGGCTGGGCCAGAAGGTCGCCACCGTACGGATCGTGGCAGGGCTGGGCGCCGCCGTGCTGACCGGCGCGGGCGTCGCGGCGGCCGGCCCCCTCGCCTTCGTCGGCCTCGCCGTCCCGCACCTGGCCCGCGCCCTGATCGGCAGCGGCCACCGCTGGGTACTGCCGGTGGCCGCACTGCTCGGCCCGGTGATGGTGCTGGTCGCCGACGCGGTCGGCCGGCTCCTCTTCCCGCCCTCGGAGGTGCCCGCCGGGGTGATGACCGCGCTGATCGGGGTGCCGTTCCTGATCGTGCTGGTCCGCCGGAAGGGGGTGGGGGCGTGAGCCGTGGTGGGGGCGCGAGCCGCGGTGAGGGCGTGAACCGCAGTGGGGGTGTGAGCCGCGCCCCGGTCCCCGCCGCGTCGGGCGCTCCGGCCGCGTCGGGCGCTCCGGCCGCTCCTGGCGCGGTACGTCCCTTCGGGTACGCCGTACTGCGTGCCGGGCCGGCGGCCTTCCTCCTCCACCGCCGGGCGGCGCTGGTCACGGCCGCACTCTCGGCATTACTGGCCGCCGCCTGCGTCGCGTACCTCTCCTGCGGCGAGCACTTCGTGGCGCCCGGCGCGGTCCTCGACGTGGTGCGAGGGCGGCCCTCGCCGGACGAGCTGGTGGTCGGCACGCTGCGGCTGCCCCGGATGTGCGTCGGGCTGCTGGCCGGCGCGGCCTTCGGCACGGCCGGCGCGCTCATCCAGACCGTCGCGCGCAACCCGCTCGCCAGCCCCGACATCATCGGCATCACCCAGGGCGCGAGTGCGCTGACCGTCGGCGCGATGACCTTCGGCGTCGGCTCGTACGCCGTACTGCCGTACCTCTCCGTCGCGGGCGGGCTGCTCGCCGCGGCGCTGGTGTACCTCTTCGCGTGGCGCGGCGGCCTGCACGCCACCCGCTTCGTCCTCATCGGCATCGGCTGCGCCGTCGCCCTCAGCTCGGTCACCCAGCTGTTCCTGACCAAGGGCGACTACCTCGTGGCGCAGAAGGCCCAGGTCTGGATGGTCGGCTCGCTCAACGGCCGGGGCTGGGCCGAGGCCGTCCCGCTCGCCTGGGCGCTGCTCGTCCTGCTCCCCTTCGTGCTGTGGGCGGCCCGCGCGCAGCGCACCGTCACGATGGACGACGACACCGCGACCGCGCTCGGCGTGCGGCTGGGGCGCACGCGGCTGGGTCTCGCCACCCTCGGCGTGCTGCTTGCCGCGCTGGCCACGGGCGCGGCGGGCCCGGTCGACTTCGTGGCGCTGCTGGCGCCGCAGATCGCCCGCCGGCTGACCCGTACCGCCCAGATACCGCTGCTCTGCTCGGCTCTGCTGGGCGCGTGCGTCGTGGTCCTCGGCGACCTGCCGGCCCGCACCCTGTTCGCACCGACCGAGCTGCCGGTCGGCGTCCTCACCGCCGCCATCGGCGCCCCGTACCTGATCCGCCTGCTCGTGCGCGGGGCCGGCACCGGCCGCCGGGCAGCGGGAGGCGACCCGTTGCCCGTACGTAAGCCCGGCATCCGCCGCCGCGCCACGGAAGGAGGAGCGTGACCACCACCGGCGCACACGCACACGAAGGAGCGCAGGAACGCGAACGAGCGCAGGAGCGCGAACCAGCGCAGGAGCGCGAACCAGCGCAGGAGCGCGCGCAGGAGCGCGAACCCGAACGCGAGCGAGCGGGTGAGGGCGAGCACGAAGACGAACGCGAGCGAGCGGGTGAGGGCGAGCGCGAAGACGAACGGGCAGGTGGACGTGGGCTCGACGGCACCGCGGCCAGGCTCACCGCCCGCCGCCTGACGCTGGCTTACGAGGACCGCACCGTCGTCGAAGGGCTGGACCTGGAGGTGCCGCACGGCGCCGTCACGGTGATCGTCGGGCCGAACGCCTGCGGCAAGTCCACACTGCTGCGGGCGCTGGGGCGGCTGCTGCGGCCGCGCCGGGGCGCGGTGCTGCTGGACGGTACGGACCTGGCCCGCATCCCGACCAGGAAGATCGCCCAGTCCGTCGGCCTGCTGCCGCAGACGCCCGTCGCGCCGGAGGCGATCACCGTCGCCGACCTCGTCGCCCGCGGCCGCCAGCCGCACCAGCGCTGGTGGCAGCAGTGGTCGGCGGCCGACGAGCGCGCCGTCACCGAGGCGATGGCCCGTACGGACGTCACCGGGCTGGCCCACCGTCCCGTGGACGAGCTCTCCGGCGGCCAGCGGCAACGCGTCTGGATCGCGATGGCCCTCGCCCAGGAGACGGACCTGCTCCTGCTGGACGAGCCCACCACGTACCTCGACATCGCCCACCAGGTCGAAGTGCTGGACCTGGTGCGGCAGCTGAACCACGAGCGCGGCCGCACGGTCGTCGCCGTCCTGCACGACCTCAACCAGGCGGCCCGCTACGCCGACCACCTGGTGGCAATGAAGGGCGGCCGGATCGTCGCCCAAGGACCACCCGCGGGGACCGTCACGGCCGGCCTGGTCCACGACGTCTTCGGCCTCGACGCGGTCGTCGTCCCGGACCCGGTGACCGGCTCGCCGCTGGTCGTACCGGGGCGCCCCTGGCAGCCCGCGGCTGACGGCGGACCGTCCCCGGCCTCCGACTGACCGTCCCCTCCCCCGACTCCTCCCGGCCCCTCCCCGGCTCCTCCTGGCTCCTCCCGGCTACTCCTGGCTCCTCTCCCGAAGGGTCTGCTCATGGTCATGGACAAGGTCATGGACAAGGTCACGGACAAGGTCACGGACAAGGTGACGGACAAGGTCATGGACGAGGTCATGGTCCGCTTTCCCCGCGCCCTCGGTGCCGCCGCCTTTCTCGCCGCGGCCACGGTCGTCCTGGCCGCGTGCGGCGCCGTCGGCGCCACCGGTGCCGGAGACGGTTCCGGCGGTGGCTCGGGGGGCGGCTCGGGTGTCAGCTCGGGTGGCGGCCACCAGGACGGCTCCGGCGGCTCCTTCAAGGCCGCCCGCTGCCCCGCCCAGCCGAAGACCATCTGGGCGAAGCCGGCCACCGGCGCGCACACCGTCCCGACCGCCATGGGCGACGTACGGGTCCCCGCCGCCCCGAAGCGGGTCGTCGTCCTGGACACCGCCGAACTGGACTCGGCCCTCACCCTCGGCGTGCGTCCGGTCGGCGCCACCCACGCCGACGCGGCCTCCGGCTTCCTGGCGTACCTGCCCAAGGACGAGGTCGCCGGCATCAAGGACGTCGGCACGATCGGCGCACCCGACATGGAGGCGGTCGCAGCCCTGAAGCCGGACCTCATCCTCACCAGCAAGGTGCGCGACGGCCAGCGGTACGCGCAGCTGAAGAAGATCGCCCCGACGGTGATGACCGAGACCACCGGTTACCCGTGGAAGCAGAACTTCGCCACGCACGCCGACGCGCTCGGGAAGATCCCGGAGGGCCGGAAGGCGGCCGCCGCGTACGAGAAGCACGCGGCGGCGGTCACCGACGCGCTCGGCGGCCCGGCAGCAGCGGCGAAGAAGACCACCAACGTCGTCCGCTTCGTCGAGGGCGCCGACACCCGCGTCTACGGCTGCCGCAGCTACATCGGCACCGTCCTGGACGACATCGGCACCGCCCCCACGGACGTGGTGCGGAACGCCCCGGACGGCCTGATGACCGAGGTCGGCCCGGAACAGATCACCCGCGCCGACGCCGACGCGGTCTTCTACTCGGCGTACGGCAGCCCCGAGAAGTCCAAGGAGAGCCAGGTCACCGGCGGCCCGCTGTGGAAGACCATGAAGGCCGTCCGCACCCGCCACGCCTTCCGCGTCTCCGACCAGCTCTGGCTCCAGGGCATCGGCTACACCGCCGCCGACAAGATCCTCACCGAGCTGAAGCGCGACCTGACGAAGTGACCGCACACCGACCACAACCGGCTCAGGCCATGCCCGCGCTCTCCAAGCTGACGACCAGGAAGGTGACGAGCCGTAAGGCCGCGATCAGCAAGGTGGCGACCGGAAAGGTGGTGACCTGCAAGGCGGCGATCTATAGGGTCGGGCAATGCCCGAGCTGAAGCGACTGCATGCCGGCCACGCCCCGGCGGTCCTGGCCTTCGAGCTGGCGAACCGCGCCTACTTCGCCGCCTCGATCACCGACCGCGGCGATGAGTACTTCGCCCACTTCGCCGACCGCTACCGCGCCTTGCTGGCCGAGCAGGAGGCCGGCATCTGCGCCTTCCACGTCCTCGTCGACGAGGACGACTCGGTACTCGGCAGGTTCAACCTCGTCGACATCGAGGACCACACCGCGATCCTCGGCTACCGGGTCGCGGAGCACGTCACCGGCCGGGGCGTGGCGACCGCGACCGTGCGGGAGCTGTGCCGACTGTCGGCGGCCCGGTACGGGCTGCGCACCCTGCGGGCGGCCACGGCACACCGGAACGCCGCGTCCCGGCGGGTGCTGATCAAAGCCGGTTTCGCCCCCGAAGGCCCCGCCGACCCGGCCGACCTCGGGGGCGAGCCGGGCACCTGGTACCGGCGTGACCTGCTGCCCCATTGACACAACCGGCCGCCGCCCGCCGGTCAGCGGACGACGGGTGGCGGGCAGCGGGCAGCAGGCAGTGGGCGGATCAGGCGTCGAGCAGCGTCATCAGGACGGCCCGCAGGCGCGTCCCGTCCGGTCCCTGCCAGCCGGTCGCGACATGGCCGAGGGCACCCTGGCGCGGCACCGGCGGCTGCTCGTCGACGGGGGCGAGGACGCGGTGAACGTGCAGGGTCCCGCCGGGTACGGGGACGCGGGTACCGTCCCGGCCGTCGGCGGGCTCGGGCGTGAAGCCGTCCAGGGTGAACGGGGCGCCGGTGTGGGAGCGGGTCACCTCGTGGTCGGGGGTGTCCGTGATGCTCTGCGCCATCGCCGGTGCCCTGCCCTCGATCAACGCCAGCAACTCGATGACGAGCACCGGGTCGTGGCAGCCGTCGTACACCCAGCGCTTGCCCAGCACTCCGTGCTCCGTCGTGCCTATGAGGGCCCGTTCGGCCTCCGCCAAGGGCGCCCCGCGGTAGGTGAGCGGTGCCAGATAGGCCGTCCGCTCCGGGCCCCTCGTGTCGGTGGCCACCATGAACTCGATACCGACCTCGCCCTCCGGATCGTCCAGCCGGAAGCCCCCCGACTTCTCCAGCACGGGGGCGTCCGAACCGCCCCGGTACCAGGGACGGGTGGGCAGCCAGTCGGTGAGCAGTTCGAGCTTGGTCGGCCTGAGGGTGGTCTGATGGATCAGCGCCATGCCGGCGGTCGCCTCCTGTCGCAAACCTGAGTCGTGCTCAGCCTTCCACAACACGGCCCGCCGCCAGCCACCAGTGGCGCCGCTGGCGACGCATCCGCCCCAAGAGGACAGCGCGGATGCGGGCCCTCAGATGCACATCCGGCCAGGAGAGCGCTTTACCGCCAATTTCGAGCAGGCCGATACACAGCGCTGCCCGGTGCGGGAAAGACAAGGGGGCTGGGAGTGGCCGTCCACTGAGCTCCGAGTGCGAGCAGCTGTGGACCAAGGGGGAGGTCCGGGCACATGCTGACCATCGACGTGGCGTTATTGCTCACGGTCATCGTCGTCCTGCGGCTGCGTCGCCGTACCGAAGCACGCAGCCGCAAGGACGAGAAGCTGACCGTGGCCATCGTGCTGGTGCTCGGGGTCCTCCTCGCTCCGACAGCCTTCGGGCAGGGAATCGCGGACATCGTGTCCCAGCTCGTGCAGGGCGTCTCGAAAGCCGGGCTGTGAGCGCCGACAAGCACCCGAGCCCGCGACGCACGCGGCAGCCGCCGCGACCGTGACGGTCACCCGGGGCCGTGGCGCGATCATCCGGCGGCACCCGTCGTCACCCACCCGACGCCGCATCCGTCACCCCATCCGCCGTCGCATCCGCCACAGGAGGAACACCGCTGAGGCGGCGGCTGCCAGGCGGAGGAGGAGGGGGAGGGTGGCGGTCAGTTCGGGGCCGAGGCGGGTCTGGGGGAGGGCGTCGCCCCACTTGCCGGCGAAGCGGCCCCACAGCCAGACCAGCATCGCGGCGCACACCAGGCCGGGGACGCCCAGGGCCGCGAACTTCGCCTCGGCCGGGGAGAGCTTGCGCGAGGTGTACGTGACGACCCAGCCGAGCGCGGCGGCGAGCCAGCTGCCGAGCGCGGCGCCCGCGGCGAGCAGCAGCACCGCCAGCACCAGCACCGGGCTGGGCTTCGGCCGCGGCGGCGCCGCCACCGCCTCGCCCGCCCCCTCGGTCGCAGGCGCGGGCGCGGGTGCCGCGGGGGCCTCGCGCCGCCAGGGCAGCACCTTGCCCGAGGCCTTCTTCAGCACGCCGGGCAGCCCGCGCCGCCCCGTGTCCGCGGCCTCCGTGCCGGCGGCCTCCTCGGTCTCCTCCTCGTCCGTCTCCGGCGGTCGCCGTATCTCCTCGATCTCGATGCCGCCGACGAAGCCGGGCACGGTCTCCCCCGGACCGTACGGCTCGGCGGTGCCGTACGGCTCGGCCGCCACCCGCCACCAGTCCGGCTCCTCCTCGGCCGTGGCGTCCCGGTCGCCGAGCTCGTCCAGGCCCGCGAGGTGCGGCGGCGGGGCGCCCTGCTGAGGGGCCATCGGCTGGGGGGCCATGGGCCGCGCGCCGCTGCGGGGCGCGGGCACCGGTCCGCCGCCGCCCGGCTTCGGCTGCCGCTTCAGCAGCGAGGGCAGCCCCGGCCGCCGCTCGGCCGCGGGCGCGGCGGCCGGCTCCTCGGGCACCGGCTCCTCGCCGTTGACCGCGGCAGCCACCACCGACTCCGGCGTACCGAGCCTGGCCAGCAGGCGCTTGACGTCGCCGCCGCCACCGGCCCGGTCGGCGTCTATCCGTGTCCGCAGCCGCGCGACCAGCTCCATGCGCTGCCGGGCCGTCAGCCCCCGTCCCTGCGCCAGATCGCCGACTCTGCTCAGGTAGTCGAAGACCAGCTGATCATTCTCGATCCCCACCGAAACACCCCTGCGCCAGACCGTTTCCCGCCGCTCCGACGGTACCCCTCCGGCCGCCCTCCCCCGCGCTTTTCCACAGGCGCAGGGAAGCGCTTTTCCACAGGCCATTGACACCGGGTGCGGCCGCGCAACCATCGGATCATCGGCCACCAGGCGGTAACGTGGGGCGAATGAGCGGCAGCCATCCGTCCCCCCGCACGCTGGCCGAGGAGTTGCGCAACCGGCCGGACGACGACCTGTCCGCTCTGCTGCGGTCGCGCCCCGACCTGCTGAACCCCGTTCCCGGTGACCTCACGCAGCTGGCCACCCGGGCCGGCACCCGCGCCTCCGTGGTCCGCGCCGTCGAGCGCCTGGACACCTTCGCGCTGCAGACCGCCGAGGCGCTGGCCGTCGCCCCCGACCCCTGCCCGTACGGCACTCTCGCCGCACTCATGACGGGCGACGAGGACGCACCGGACGCCGACGCCGGGCTGCGCGACGCCGTCCTCGACCGGCTCCCCGAGGCGCTGGCCACCCTCCGCGCCCAGGCACTGGTCTGGGGCCCCGACGACCGCCTCCGGCTCGTCCGCACCGCCCGCGAGCTGCTCACCCCCACCGCGACCCACCCCTCCCCCACCGGGCTCGGCCCGACCGTCGCCGAGGCCGCCGCCGGCATGTCCCCCGGCCGCCTCCAGGAGATCCTGGCCACCGCCGGGCTGCCCACCACCGCCGACCCGGTGTCCGCCGTCGCCGCGCTGACCTCGCTCTTCGAGGACCGCACCGCCATGGCGGCGCTGCTGGACGCCGCGCCCGCCGAGTCGCTGGCCGTCCTGGACCGGCTCGTCTGGGGCCCGCCGTACGGCGCGGTGACCGCACAGCCCGCACCCCACCTGCGCTGGCTGCTGGACCGCGGCGTACTGCTCCCGGTCGGCGCGCGCAACGTCGTACTCCCCCGAGAGGCCGCCCTGCACCTGCGCGCCGGGCGCGCGCACCGGGCGCCGGAGCCCCAGCCGCCCGCCCTCGCGCCGGCCACCGCGCGCGACCCGGACATGGTGGACCGTACGGCGGCCGGCCAGGCGTTCACCGCGCTGGCCACGGTCGAGGAGCTGCTCAAGGAGTGGGATCTCGGCGGCCCGCCCGTACTGCGCGCCGGCGGCCTCAGCGTCCGCGACCTCAAGCGGACCGCGACCGCCCTGGACACCGGCGTGCACACCGCCGCCTTCTGGCTGGAACTGGCCTACGCGGCGGGGCTGATCGCCTCGGACGGCGAGGCCGACGAGCGGTACGCGCCCACGCCCGCCGCCGAGGACTGGCGGCAGCTGCCCCCCGAGGAGCGCTGGGTCCGGCTGGCCACCGCCTGGCTCGCCGCCACCCGTACGGCGGGCCTGGTCGGCACCGCCGACGCCAAGGGCCGCACCCTCGCCGCCCTCGGCCCGCACCTGGACCGCTCCCC